>JAEUVZ010000008.1 GCA_016786665.1 Flavipsychrobacter sp. | reverse complement strand
GATATACCGGCTTGAATATAGCATTAGGCTGTGAACCCGGGCTAAACGCATTCGGTACATCTATGTAGCTGTCCGGTGCCAGAATGATATCAATCGAGTCGCGGGTAGCACATCCTGTTTCAGCAGCCGCGTCTACATAGTCGCGGGTATTTACTTCAGGGGTAGCTACCGGGTTGGCTATCTTATCATCGCTCAGGCCCATTGGCGGGAACCAGGTGAAATACAGGCAGTTGCCGGTTGGGTCAACCTGGTAGCTTTCGCCAGGATAGATAACTACAGAGTCAGGCAATTCAATTATTGCTGCCGCCTTAACAATTACCTGGGCAAGCGCAGTATCGGTGCAGCCGTTAATATCAGTACCTACTACGGCATAGGAGGCCGAGGCGATGGGCGATACGAATGGGCTGAGACTGGTGGGGTCGCTCAGGTAGTTGAAATCCTGCAGCCAAAGAACAGATACCAGTGGCGTAGTTCCATTACCCTGTACAAAAACCTGGACGGTATCGCGGGGGCACATGGTTACGTCCTGCGATACCTCAAGGAAATCGTTGGGCACCACGTTCATCTTTATAGAATCCTCGCCCTTGCAACCTGCCGGCGTGGTTACAACAAAATGCAGCATGGTAGTATCGTACGCAATAAATACAGGCGCAGGATCGTCGGAAGCGGTCAGTTGGGTACCCGGAGTCCAGGTAAGTGTATAGTAAGGATAGCCCGACGGAGTGTAGGTAGCATTGAGCTGCGTGCGGCTGCCGCGGCATACAATCATTTCATCAGGACCGGCATCTACCACCGGAACCGGCTGCGCATCTATATTGAATAGCTGGATACTGTCGGCGCAACCCGGATAGGTAGCGGTAACAATATAGGTATGCGCTGTATCGGGCACAATGTATGGATTGACAATGGTGGGGTCGGATACACCTATCGCGGGACTCCAGGTATAGGTGTAGCGCGTATCGCCGGTAGCGTTTACATATACCGTATCGCCTATACAAATAGCCGTGTCGCTGTTGGTAACATCAAAGCCCTGGAGTATGGTTACGTTTAACGTATCCGTACGTCCGCAAGGAATAAAACCATCGGGTATTATGGTCACAATATAGGTAATATCCGCTCCGTCGGGGTTCATTACCGGTGTGTTACTGTTGGGGTCATCCAGGTATGTGGAAGGACTCCAGGTAACGGAATAGTTGGTACCGGTTACGGGCACCAGGTTCGTATTGAGCTGGGTAGCATTATTCACACAGGTGGTGAAGTCAGGGCCCAGGCTGAATACCGGCGGCTGACGAACGACAATAGTAATGGTATCGCGGTTTTTATCGCAATAGGTGTTAATGGTGGACTCTACCACATAAGTGGTGGTGACCGTAGGGTTTACCATTACACTATCGGCATTGGGGTCGTTCACACTACCCACAGAGCCGCCTGGCAATACCGTCCATACATAGTCGGCGCCTCCCGTGGCTATGAGGTTTACCAGTTCACCGGGGCATATCGTATCGGGGCCCATTATAAGCACCTCTGTAGCCGGCCATATATGTATGGGGATGGTGAAGGTATTGGTGATGGGTATGCCCGGAGGCTCGCACGTAGAATCCTTTACTGTAACTACAAATATATGCAGCCCGGTATCGGCCGTTGTGGGCAGCCAATCCACGCAGCCGGTAACCGTATCGGTAGCCTGGTTGGTGTAGGTAACTGTTATGTTGTTATCTATAAACTCGTGGTTATCATCTACCACCAATATACGATTGGGTAAAGACACGGCATTGAAGCAGAAGTGCATCGGCTGGTTGGCGCAGCCCTCTACCTGTCCGTTAATGTAGGTACCCACGTAAACTGAAGCGGGGTCTACAATTACATCGGGTGGCGGCACATTACATGGACGAATGATCATCTGCAAATCGCGGATAACCGTACCAATAAGCACACCATTACGGTACTCGCTTACCTTAACCGAAACGACATTCTCTGACTGCACTATAGGCGTAAAGCTCATTTGCCCGGTAAAGGGGTTGAGCGAGAAAGTATAATTGGTTGCAAAGGGGTTGTCTACATTATTGAACGTATCTGCACAACCAGTGCAGTTAGGCGCATAGTCGATAGGAACTGTAGCGGCGCCGGGGCAGCCACCCTGGTTGTCTTGCAGGTTAGGGTTGTGGAGGGGATAAGCCAGCTCGAATGACAGCGAATCGCCGTCGGCGTCTATCGCGCCATTGTTGTAGGTAAACGGCGTATTCACGCAGGTATACGGCACCGGCTTGATGGTGAACTTAGGCGAGTTATTGCCCTGTGCATACGCATTGTTCAACGTGGCATCTACACGGAGCACCTTGCTGCCGGGATTCTGGCCGAGATTGTCAATAGAGTTATTACGGGCGTTCACGCTCGTGTACACCGTCCAGTGGTCGCACTGGCTGGGGAACGTAATATCAGCCTCGTATATCCACTCTTCATAACCGGGAATGGTACCACCATCGCAGACCGTAGGGAAACCGGGGCACCCCAGGCTCACAGGTGTACCGTTGGGAACATTAGTACCGGGATACAAGGCAGGGCGTACCGCGCCCACATCTCCCGTTACGTTGTTGCAGGAATTATAATAGCAAAACCTGAGTCCCGTGGCAGTGTTCTGGTTGACCCCCAGGGGTGCGGTGGCCGCACCGGAACAGTCGCGGTAGAACTTAAAGGTGAAGCGATACGTGGAACCGGTTATCCAGGTATAAACAAGTTCTGCGCCGGCGGCGTGGGTAGCTTTTGCCTCCTGGCCGAAACTGAGCAGCGTGAGCAGGGCTGCAAATAAGTGTGAAAGTTTCCTCATCGGGAATAGAATTTAAATGTGCGTATGGTGTATTGACCTTACCCAAAAAGACAGAGGAATATTCAATAAAAGTTGGGATGAATAGAACAAGCAGACCACTAAGAGAGGCCTATCAACCGCCAATAGATATCCAGGCTTTATAAAAGCCTGAGCCGGATTAATTTTCAATTAAACAACCTAACTCCAGAATTTCCGCACCTGCTCTACCATGGCTGAAACATCAAGCTCTGTCATGCATTTGAAATGGCCCTTCGGGCACTTATCGTAGCCTATTTTGCTGCAAGGATGACACTTCAGGTCTTTCTTCTCCATCATCACCGACTGCGGCGCTATGTTGGTCTTCAGATTGTTGTAACCGTAGTAAGGGAACATCCCCATCTCGGGCGAGGTATTGCCCCACAGTGATATCAGCGGCTTTTTGTAAGCAGCGGCTATGTGCATCAGCCCGGTATCGTTGCTGACCACTACCTTAGCAAATCCGATAAGCCCGGCCGACTCATTAATACTAAACTTACCACAGGCGTTGTAAATCTTTATGTTATCCTGCGCGGCTATCATATCGCCCATTTCGCGGTCTTCGGGGCCACCCAGCAGCATCACCGGGTAAGGCACCATTTCGCAGAATTTCTGCCATTGCGCGGCGGGAAGGCGCTTGGTAAAGTAGCTTCCGCCAATAACGCAGGCAACATATCCCGCCCAGTGGCTCATGGGTATATCGCGGTTGCTTACCGTCACGTCCCCTGGAATAAAATAGTCCAGCCCCTGCCCATCGTTCTTTACGCCGAGAGGCTTTACCGTTTCGAAGTAGCGCTCTACAATGCTCTTGTCCGGCATCAGGTTCCATTTCCAGTTGGTGAGCAGCCACTTTTTAAGGTTGAGCTTCGGAAAGGAGAATACGGTGGTCTTGCTGCCCTTGATCTTCTGCTTGAAGCGGAGGCTGCGCAGATTGTGATGGAGGTCCAGAATGTAATCGTATTCCTCGCCGCGCAGCGTCTCTAATAGCTGTACGTAATTGGTTTTATCCAGGAAATGGATCTTATCAATATACTTGTTGCCCTGGAGCAGGGAAGTAAAGGTGTACTTGGTGAGGAAATGCACCTCTGCCCCGGGCACCTGCTGCTTCAGGCAGCGGATAACCGGTGTAGTTAAAACAATATCCCCTATAGACGAAAAACGAATGAACAGAACCTTCATGCTGCGCTAATATACAGACTATGGCAGAAAACGCTTAGAGAACCCCATAACTTATCTCGCAGAACATCTTGTTCTCCCGTACACCCAATTCCCTTTTTGCGGTGGCCGTGAGCCCTATAAGACAGTTGTAGTACTGGGCCGTAGCGGGCACCGTGCCTATCACCTTAGCGAAAATCCACTTGCCGGAACCGGGATTCAGTACTTTAAGAATGGTACCCCGGGGAAGCGTATTATGAAATGCGTAGTACGATTTTGACGCGGTTTTGGGAGTAAAAAAAGCGGCCGGACCTTTTTCGGTTATTATCCGCTGCTCCTGCAGGGTCTGGGCCATATAGGTTTCTTCCTCGGGGGTAACCACATGAGCCGTATCTGCCACTACGCGGGTGACGGGCACCGACACTGTATCCGGACGAAGGTCATCGAGGGTACGGGAAGGTGTCTCCTCTTGCGGCTGATTGGCCGTGCGCGTAGACCAGTCGCCGGTAGTGCGGGCCACCGCATCGGGTTGCTTCACCTGGCTGGCGATAGGGGTAGCATCGTAGAGCACCCAGCCCACCATTAGTTCCTGGCCATCCCGCAGGTAAGAGCCTGTGAGATTGTTCCATTTTTCAATCTTACGCTGGGGCACGCCGGTGTAGCGTACTACGCGCGGCAGGTTCTCCTTGTTTTCCACCCGGTAATACAACTCGCGGACATCATTCATATACTCAGGCGCTTCGTTTATGTGGTTGTAAACCGCCAAAGGAATATCAATAGTAGTGCCGGGAGTAAGTTTGGCCTGGTAGCCTACATGGTTTAAATCGGTCAACTGGGCAGGGGGCACGTGAAAGCGCCGCGCCAGCCCGTAAACTGTTTCTCCCGGAGCGATGGTGTGCTCTATCACCAATTGCCCGTTCTTATAACGAACGAAGTATTTTTCGCTTTGCGCCGTCGCTACCGTAGCGAAGAGCACACCCAATAGAAAAGAGACTAATCTGAGCATGGCCGGTTACTTTAGCGGGGTAAAATACAAATTTTATGCCTGTTGCTACCCTTCCAGTTCGCGTATATCCATGCGAATACGCCAATGTTTCGGTAAATAATTGTTAAAGCGGTTGCCCAGGGACTTGACCCAACCCAGCGAATGGCCATCGTAACACACCAGGTGCCAACCCTTTTCCACCATCGGCATCGCCACCTCTTCTTTCTTCAGGAAGCGCAAAGCCTGGTCTTTATCCAGCGATATGGAAGGAATATTTTCGCTGCGCTCTATACTTAACGCTATATCGTGCGCGGGAAGCCATTCTTTTGCGGTTGGCTGGCCCAGCGGAGTTCCTATTCGCCGCAGGTACACTGCTTTCTGCAGTATCGCTATATCCGCTTCGTGCTCCGGGTATATCATATTATACTCATCGCCCATCTTCAGGCAAGCAAAATCGCGTGCTTGTAAAAGATGGGATGCCTGTGCGTATATTTTTTTATCATGCGCCGACCTGAATTTTGCGGGGCGCAGGGCGTCAGTTTCTGATGTTTTGCGTAGGGCGGCAATAAAGAAACCCTCGCCTTTTACCTTATCCGGCGAAAAACGGTAGCCGGTAAAGCCTGCCTTGCCCGAGTAAGTAGCCACTATCCCCCACTCTTCCGGCAGGGGTACGCTGAGGGGCTCAGCGCTAAAATCTTCAGACAGCCAGTCCAGTATCTCTTCATCTTCCTGCGGCGAGTAAGAGCAAGTCGCGTATATCAGTATACCACCCTCTTTCAGCGCGGGCCATGCATCCGCCAATATGCGCTGCTGTCGCTGCGCGCAAAG
Organism: Flavipsychrobacter sp.; assembly: GCA_016786665.1. GTDB lineage: Bacteria > Bacteroidota > Bacteroidia > Chitinophagales > Chitinophagaceae > MKUN01. The sequence goes on along the minus strand of JAEUVZ010000008.1, from coordinate 169,718 downwards.
CAGCACGTTGGCCTCGCTCCATTCACCGAGGGCGCGCTCGTCTTTTCGAAACAAGCCGGAGCCGCTGCACGGCGCATCTACCACCATCAGGTCGAAGTAGCCGGGTAGCCCTGAGAAGTCCCGTGGGTCGTTACTGGTGACCCAGGTATTGGTATAGCCCCAGCGGGTCATGTTCTCTTCCAGTATAGAGGCCCTTGGGCGGATAACTTCATTGGATATCAGCAAACTGCTTTTCCCCAGCAGCGATGCCAGCAGGGTGCTTTTCCCTCCCGGTGCGGCACATAGGTCCAGCACACGCAGGTTGTCCCTTTCCGGCAACAACGTATGTACCATGTGGTGGAGGAACATGGAAGATGCCTCCTGCACATAATAGGCGCCTGCATGAAAAAGCGGATCGAGCGTAAAGGAGGGCCGCTCCACCAGGTACCTGCCCGTAGCGCACCACGGAACCGGCTCCGCCGTTGCGAACACACCCGATGGCTTGTAGGGATTTAACCTGGCAGAAGTAACAGCGGGCAACTGGTGGGCCGCCTGTAAGGCATCCCCATCAAAGCCCCGTATCCCCTGTAGGTCGCGTAATAGTTCCTGTGGCAGCTGGCTCAATACTTACAGCTTAAAGTCAACACCGGTATAGTTGTGCGGCGTAATAGCTTTTAATTCCTTCTTTACAGCAGCGCTCACCTTCAGTTTGTCAATAAAGGCGTGCATCCCCTTTTTATTAATACCTGCTTTGCCCCGGGTGAGCGCTTTCAACGCCTCGTAGGGTTGCGGATAGTTCTCACGGCGAAGAATGGTTTGTATGGCTTCAGCTACTACGGCCCAGTTATCTTCCAGGTCGGCATGGAGCTTTTCTTTATTGAGGAGTAGTTTTCCCAAACCTTTATCAAGCGAGCGTAACGCCAGCATAGCATGCGCCATGGGCACGCCTATGTTGCGCAGCACGGTGCTGTCTGTAAGATCGCGCTGCAAGCGGCTGATGGGAAGCTTCGCGGCCAGGTGCTCGTACAGGGCGTTGGCGATGCCAAAGTTCCCTTCCGCGTTCTCAAAATCTATAGGGTTGACCTTATGCGGCATAGCGGAAGAGCCCACCTCACCTTCTTTTACTTTCTGCTTAAAGTACTCCATGGAGATGTAGGTCCATACATCGCGGCAGAAGTCTATCAATATGGTGTTAATCCGTTTCAGCGCATCAAACTGCGCCGCCAGGTTATCGTAGTGCTCTATCTGCGTGGTATACTGCATGCGCTCCAGCCCCAGCCGGTTGTTAACAAAATCATTACCAAACTTAATCCAATCCTTTCCGGGGAAGGCCACGTAGTGGGCATTGAAGTTGCCCGTAGCACCGCCAAACTTGGCCGCAAAAGGCACATGCGATAGCTGTTGTATCTGCCCTTCCAGCCGCTCAACAAATACCATTATCTCCTTGCCCAGCATGGTAGGCGATGCCGGCTGCCCATGCGTGCGCGCCAGGAGGGCGATTTTAGCCCACTCCTTCGCCATACGGCGCAACTGCAACACGGTGTTTTGCAGGGTGGGCAGGTATTGCTCCTCTACCGCTTCCTTCCACAACAGGGGTACGGCGGTATTATTCACGTCTTGCGAGGTGAGGCCGAAATGCACCCACTCCACGGCATCACCGGCGCCCATTGCTTTCAGCTTATCTTTCAGGAAATACTCCACCGCCTTTACATCGTGATTAGTGGTGCGTTCCGTCAGCTTTATTTGCTGCGCATCCGCTTCGGTAAAGTCCTGGTAGATAGCGCGTAGCCTGGCCGCTTTAACGGAGGCTGGCAATTTAAAAACCTTCTTCTCGGCCAGGAAGATGAAATACTCCACCTCTACCCTTACCCGGTAACGGATGAGGCCAAACTCGGAAAAGTAGGGGGCTAAAACAGACAATTGAGACCGGTAACGCCCATCTACGGGGCTGATGGCAGTAAGCGCTGATAATTCCATGGCGCAAAGATACTATTCGCGGGGGGAGTTTAACAGTTTGCTATCAGGTCATTATGTATCTTCGCAGCCATGCATGGCAAAACGTACACCGCAAAGCTCAAATGGCGCCTCAGCAGGGCGCTGGTGGCGCTTATTGCCCTGCTGGTACTTAACTGCTCGGTAGATACGGCCTACGACCCCGTACCAATGAAGTGGAACGGCGAGGAATATACCGAGGACCTTTCGTTTAATGACATAGAATCGGTATATGAGCTGGTAGCAGAATGCCTGCTGGATATGGACGATGACTTTGTGCCGGAACAGGACGATAACGACGGCTACGAAATAGGAAAAACACTTAAAGACTGGACCTGTACTACTCCGGCCGTACACCTGTCCTTCTTCCATACGGTACACCGCCTTTACCCTACACATATAGAAAAGCAATACCCTCTTATAGCACGGGAAATCTGCCTGCCACCTCCCGACCATAGTTGCTAACCTTGCCGCAACCGCGGAACGATTACACCTTTTCAGTAACTATAATTGTAACCAACAATGGTAAAATACCTTTTAGCCATAGCATTGCTATGCGCTCCATACTTTACATCGGCACAGGTGGACAGGGAAGAGACACGCGAAGAAAACAACCTGAAAGACAGCCTGTATATAGAAGAAATAGAAAACAAAACGCAGCTACCGAAAGTGCTGCATGCCGAACCACTATATATAGACCTCATCCGCGACCTGGGCGCGCGGAAGGGAGAACACGAATGGAACGTGGGTATGGGCATTACCGACAACCAGAAATATGACGCCTACCAGATGCTGGTGGAGTACGAATGGGCCCCGCTGGACCGGCTGGGACTGGAAATAGAAGTACCCTTCACCTTTCATACACCGGTGAACGGAACCGCACGCAATGAAGTGCCTTCTCACCGGATGGAAAGCCTGAAAACGGCTATGCAGTACACCTTCCTGGTGTCGGAACGCGCCAATACCAGCCTGGCAATAGGGTACATTAACGAACTGGAGCTGGCAGACCTAAGCAGGATGAGCACCAGCAATATGGTACAAGGCAATGTATTCAACCCCTTCTTTGTAGCGGCCAAACGTTGGGGAAACAACTTCCACACCCTGGTATACACCGGGCCGAGGTTTGAAAAGCCGTTTAACAACGCTCACTGGCACAACCGTTTCGACTTCAACACCAATATACACTACATGATACCCGGCACGAGGAATTTTATAGGTATGGAATTCAATAAGGAGTTTACGCACAATGATTTCGACATGACGATACGGCCGCAGCTGAGGGTGAGCGTAGCCGACAACCTGCTGGTGGGGATAGTAGCCGGCATACCGGTGCAGCGCGAAAACGAGCGGTTCAGTTCTTTCCTCCGGCTGATATGGGAGCCGGGCAACAAACACCATTAACCGACACGAAAAACGGGCGGGGAACACAACCAACCCGAACCATTTGCTATGCGAAGAAAATTATACGCAGTCCTGCTGTGGCTAGGCGGCACCACTCTTCCGGAAAGTGCGAAAAGCCAGCTCATCAACGATTTTGAGAGCTGGCACAATATAGGCGTATCCTATGTGGCTTCACCCGACCTTTCTGTTGCAGCCAAATACATTGTCGGCAACCGGCTGAACCTGACGGAATTCAGCAGGAGTGCCTTTTCGCTCCAGGTAGACAAAGATGTGAATAAATGGCTCCGGGTAGGGACGGAGTACCGCTACACCACCTCTTACGAAGAAGACTTCAACCGGTTTTGGCTGTATGCGGTAGCCGACAAGAAAATATTCCGTAAGACCCACCTGCAATGGCGTACCCTCTTCCAGACCGACATAGCCCGGTTCAACCAGGATTACCTCCGGGAGTTCCGCCCGCACCTGGTGACCCGGAATATGCTGCGCCTGAAATATAAATACAATAAAAAGACCCGGCTATACGGATACGCCGACATATACCATACCTGGAAGAATAACCGGACCCGGGCCTACCGGATGCGGTATGGAGTGGGCAGCAGCTACCTGTACAAAAAACGGCACGACCTGGGAATGGAACTGGTATGGATAGACGAATTTAACAGGAGGAGCGAGTGGGATGTAGCTTTTGCCAACCTGAAATACGTGTACATAATAAAGGCAAAGAGAAAGAAAGAATACAAACCGAACATGGTTTACTAACGTCCGAACCGGGGGTGATACTTTTCCAGCGTCTGGCGGAGATACCCGCGGTCCAGGTGAGTGTATATTTCGGTAGTGGTGATGCTTTTGTGGCCCATCATTTCCTGCACAGCACGCAGGTCGGCGCCGGCCTCTACCAGGTGGGTAGCGAATGAGTGGCGCAATATATGGGGGTGTACATTCTTTTCTATTCCCGCCTTTGCCGCCAGGTCTTTTAGTATCATAAACACCATGACCCGGGAGAGGGCGCTGCCCCGCCGGTTCAGGAACAGGGTATCTTCTTGGCCTTTCTTTATGGGCACATGCACCCGAACATGCTCGCGGTATAGCTTTATATACTTCACCGCGTCATCGCCTATTGGCACCAGGCGCTCTTTATTACCCTTACCCACCACCCGAACAAAACCCACATCAAGATACAGGTGTGATATAGCCAGTGAAACCACCTCACTCACCCGCAGGCCACAGCTATACATAGTTTCCAACAGCGCCCGGTTGCGCTGGCCTTCGGGGGTACTATGGTCAATAGCGGCAAACAACTGGTCCAGTTCAGCAATGCTCAGTACATCGGGCAAGGTCCGCTTGAGCTTAGGCGACTCCAGCAATTCGGTCGGGTCTTTTTTAATTACATCTTCCAGCACCAGGTAACTAAAGAAGGAACGCACGCCGCTCAGTATACGCGATTGTGTGCCGGCAGATAACTCCAGTTCATGAATATGCCCGATGAAGGTTTGCAGGTGCTTCAGCTCCACCGACTGCAAAGCCAGCCCACTCTCATCCGTAGCTATATAGTTGGCTAATATGGCCACATCATGCAGGTAAGCCTCCACGGTATTATCCGACATGTTCCGCTCCAGCTGGAGGTAGGCTTTAAAGCCCTTTATGTATGCGTCCCACACGCGGTAAAGATACTGCGAAGTAGTGATGGTACTATTCTTTTGTTGGCTATTGCATGAAAGCAGCAGTACTGGAACAATACGGCCCCGCAGACGCATTCAAAATAAAAAACATAGACGCCCCATCCATAAAGAGCGGCCAGATACTTGTGCGTAACAAGGCCACATCGGTAAACCCGGTAGATACGTTGGTGCGGTCAGGTATGTTCCGGCTGGTGACAGGCCTGTTTGGAGAGCATGTTGTTGGCAGCGACTTCTGCGGTATTGTAGAGCAGTCCGCAAGTCCGCTATTTAAAGAGGGGGATGAGGTATATGGATTTAACCGCGCTATGAAAGGCGGAGCCTATGCGGAACTGGTAGCTGTTGACGCCCGTGAAGCGGCGATCATGCCCTCCGGCTTATCGTATACGGAAGCAGCATCGCTCCCGCTGGTAGCTACCACCGCCTGCCAGGGACTGGTAAAGTTTGGGAAGCTAAGAAAGGGGCAGAATATCCTCATTAACGGATGCACGGGCGGCGTGGGTAGCGCGGCCGTGCAGATTGCCAAGAGCTATGGCGCGACAGTGACTGGTGTTTGCAATGGAAAATACGCCGAGTACGCGCGGGAGCTAGGCGCCGACTATATCATTGACTATAAGAACGAATACATACCGAAAAACAAGCAATTTGACCTCATTTTCGATTGTGCAGGGAAGCTGACCCTATCGGATGTAGAAGAGAGCCTGAAAAAGGATGCTATGTTTGTGACCACAAAGGGAAACCTGGGTAGTGCCACCGGCATATTCAAAACAGCGGTGGACCTGGTGTTTAACCCACGCATGAAGTTTGTAGTGCTAAAACCTTCCGGAACTGACCTTAGCCATCTCCGGGAACTGATAGAAGCGGGAAAACTGAGACACAGCGTACACCAGACTTTTCCGCTGGAACGGATAGCTGACGCGCACAGAATGGTGGAAAATGAAAGCTTTACCGGCAAGGTAGTCATTGAAATAAAGTAATAATGGAAACGTTCATGCATCTACTTATCGGTACCTGGTTTATTTGCAGCACCAACTTCCCAATGTGGTTAAAAGGTGATAAACAGAACCCTACCTTCCACTATACCCTTACCGAAAAGAAAGGGAAACAGCTACTACTAGATAAAGTGGCGTACACTAAGAATGGAAAGCAGAAGTCCATAGTTGGATACGATTACCCTAACCCAGAGAACGACAGTGCCTTTACCTGGAGGGGTAAGGGGCTCCTTAGCATCGCCAAAAGCGAATGGCAGGTAATCCTGATAAACGAAAAAGAAGGCTGGGCGGTGATACACTTCTCCCAAACACTCTTTACACCTGAAGGTATAGATATTATAAGCAGGCAGCCAAGGCCGGGGAAAGACAAACTGGATGAAATTAAAGAGATAATGAGACAACACCCAGTACTGAGCAAACATGTCTCAACGCTGAAAGATTTGTAAGACATTATTTCTCTATCTTAGCCCTATGTTACGCCTTGCTATACTGAACGGACCTAACCTGAACCTGGTAGGCAGCCGGGAGCAGCACATCTACGGAAGCACTTCAATGGAAAGCTATATTGACAGCTTGGCCGGCAAGTACCCGGACATACAGCTCTCTTACTTCCAAAGCAACGTAGAGGGGGAGATGATCAATTTCCTGCACGACTGTCGCGGCAATGTGGACGGGATCATCCTGAATGCAGGCGCCTACACCCACACCAGCATCGCCATTGCCGATGCCATCGCCTCAATAGACATCCCGGTGGTAGAAGTACACATCTCCAACATCTACGCCCGCGAAGAATTCCGCCAGGTATCTTACACGGCCGCAAAAGCCGTGGGGTGCATCAGTGGGCTGGGATTACAGGGATATGCTTTGGCTGTGGAATATTTTTTGAATAAGTAAATGCCCGGGCCGAACCCAGCAGCCATCCTCAATCGTATATTAAGGCCTCCACCCTCTCAAAAAATCCTCCACTCCCATTCGCTTCTTCCCTTCCAACTGAACATCATCTGCATACAGCCAGCCATCCGCCGCAGCAAAGCGGAAATATGTTTTCCCGTCAGTATCTAATGTACCCGGCTCCTTGCCGTGCGCGGAATGCTCATAGTGCGAACTATATATCTTCAGGAACTTATCCGACAGCATAGTGAACGCAGCAGGCACCGGCGACATACCCCGCACGAGGTTGTGAATTTCCACCACGGGCTTAGTCCAGTCAATGCGGGTATCTTCTTTGAATATCTTAGGCGCATGTTTCAGTTCTGCTGTTGTCGCTTCCTGCTGCGGCAGTTCCTTAAGTGTTCCGTCAGCAAAACCCTTTACTGTTCTTACCAGTAGCGCTCCCCCTGCCTGCATCAGCTTTTCGTATAGGGTACCGATATTGTCTTCGGGCAGTATGGCCACCCTTTCCTGCATCAGGATATTACCGGTGTCTATCTCATGCTTCAGTTTGAAGGTAGTGACACCTGTTTCTGTTTCACCATTAATAATGGCCCAGTTGATGGGGGCAGCGCCGCGGTATTGGGGCAACAGCGAGGCATGTACATTAATGGTTCCCAGGGGCGGCATGCTCCATACCACCTCCGGCAACATCCGAAATGCTACTACCACCTGCAGGTCGGCCTGGTAGCGTTTCAGTTCTTCTATAAAGTCTGTGGCCTTCAGCTTTTCGGGCTGCAATACCGGCAGGCCTTTCCCCAGGGCATACTCCTTTACAGCCGACGGCTTCAATTGCTGCCCCCTGCCGGCGGGCTTATCCGGCGCAGTCACTACGGCTACAACATTGGCTCCGGCCTCCACCAACGCACCAAGCGAAGCAACGGCGAAGTCGGGTGTACCAAAAAACACGATTCTCAATTCCTGGAATGATCTCATAGACAACGCAAAGCTACATTACAATAACTTTATACCCTATCCATTAAACTTTCTTAATTTCCTATGGTCTGAAATTTACTCGGGCAATGCCACATGTATAAAGAAGATGACCACATACTGGTATCTGCCTTCAGGAATGAAGCGACAAAAGATACCGCATTTACCCAACTGGTACGTAAGTACCAGGAGCGCCTCTACTGGCATATACGCCGGCTGGTGATAGCCCACGAAGACACCAATGATATACTTCAGAATGTGTTCGTGAAGGTGTGGCAAAACCTGGGAGGCTTCCGGGAAGAAGCCAACCTGTATACCTGGCTCTACCGGATAGCCACCAATGAAAGCCTCAACTGGATAGAGCAACAGAAAAAACGCCGGGCGCTACCGCTTAGCGAAACCGAAGACTTCTTATCGGCACGCCTGGTGACAGAAAAGGGCTATGATGCCGGTAAAATAGAATGGAAGCTGCAACAGGCGTTGCTGGCCCTGCCGGAAAAGCAGAGGGTTGTATTCACACTCCGCTACTACGATGAAATGCCCTACGAACAAATGTCGGTGGTACTGGAGACATCAGTGGGAGCGCTTAAAGCCTCCTACCACCATGCCGTTAAAAAAGTGGAAACGTACCTTTTGAATGATTAAACCCGCAAGCAGATAACCTGTCTAAACAAATGCGATGGAACAGAACAGTGAGTTATTGAACGAATTGAGGCAATGGGGAAGCCCGCTGGCAGAGATGCCCCGGCATATGCCATTTGTAGTGGAAGAGGACTACTTTACCACGCTTCCAGAGGTGCTCAGCAGCCGTATAGCCGACTCCGAAGTTGGGAAGAAACCTATGCCCCACCCCGTTCCCGATGGCTATTTTGAAACCCTGGCCGGCAATATACTGGCCCGCGTGAAAAGCGAGGAAACAATCCCTCAGCTTAAACGAAGAAAAACCGCATTTCCGCTACCGGCGCGCATAGCTGCGGCAGCATTGCTGTTAGCTGCGGGATGGGCGGGATATAAACATTACGATAAGCCCGTGCTACCAGCCCAGCAGCAACTAGCCGCCATACCCGCCGAAGAAATACATCAATACCTGGGCAACTACCTGGACGATATGGACGCCGACCTGCTGGCAGGCAACCTGGCCGACAGCGAACTGAACGAATTGGAACAACTACACAACGACGAAATAATAGAATACCTCAACGACGGGGGCTGGGATACCTCTGCTAAAAATTAAGACCATGAAACAACTGTTTTATATAGCGCTCTTTTTGTTGCTCGGTAATACGGCGATGGCCCAGCCAGAACACGCTAAAAAGGAACGGATACACGCCATTAAAATCGGGTACCTGACCGACCGGCTGAACTTGTCGCCCAGGGAAGCGGAAGGCTTCTGGCCTGTTTACAATGCTTATGAACGTGAATTCATGAGCGTAAGAAAACAATACCGCAAGAAATACATGGATGCCAATAATGGACACCTCTCCCCCGGGGAAGCGCACCGCTTTATAGACGAGGATATTGAATACCGCGAAAAAATGCTGGAACTGCGCAAGAAGTATAAGCAGCAATTCCTGAAAGTAATAACCGCTACCAAACTGGCGGAACTTTACCAGGCAGAGGCTGATTTTAAAGAAATGCTGATTCGCCGGCTTGACCATCACCGCGAGGGCGACCATCATGGACGGCCAGCGCGGCGCTAGAGCTTTGCCGTAGGTGTCTTCACATCGTGGTAAAAGAGGAACTGCCATCCCTCTGCCCTGCCCCGCTCCGCGTATTGCTCCCGTAGCTGCATGGCCTTCTTACCATCGTAGTCGTATTTGGCCACATACTTCATCTTCATCTGCTTAAGCTGCGGCGCTTCGTCGCCGCCAAAGAAGACCTTATCCTCACCATCATCTACCAGGAACACGATGTGCTGGGGCGAATGGCCGCCCGAGTGCATGTAGTGTATATAGCCATCTATAGTTCCTTCCGCATCATCCAGCCACTTTACCTGTGGCGTGCTTAGCAGCGGCTCTATCTCCGGTGTGTGAAAAGAAGGCATCCCCTGGCTAAGCGCAAAATCGGCCTCGGGGCGATAGATATAGTAATCAGCATTGGGGAAAGTAGGCTTCTGCAGGCTACTGCCATCCTCATACATCAGCCCGCCGGCGTGGTCTTTGTGCAGGTGGCTCATCAGCACTTTGGTCACGTCACCGGGTTCATAACCGCAGTGGCGGATGTTATCGTGTATCTGTAATTCTCCATTGGCGTTCGCGTAGCCCAGCCCGGTATCTAGCACCAGCACGTCGCGGCTGGTCACTACCAGGAAAGGCAGTATCTCCACCAGCAGCGAGCCCGTAGGCCGCTCTGTCAGCTCGTCTGCCTGCATATTAAAGGGTACGAACTGCTTATCGTGCCCCACTGTAAATACTCCTTCTGATAACGGAAAAACCTTAGCCATAAAATCTATATCTAACGAATCAACACCTGCCTGTCTGAATCAAGGCGTATCATTATAAAAATCAAAATACTAAACGACAACAACGACGAACCTCCGTAGCTCAGCAACGGCAGGGTGATGCCAATTACCGGCGCGAGCCCTATCGTCATAGAAATATTAACGGCGAAGTGGAAGAACAGGATGGCGGCCACACAATAACCATACACACGGCTGAAATGCGAGCGCTGCCGCTCCGCCAGAAATATAATCCGTAACATCAGCGAGAGGTACAAGCCTACCAGCACGAAGCTACCGAAGAAACCGAACTGTTCGCCGATACTGCAAAAGATGAAGTCAGTATTCTGCTCGGGCACAAACTGGTTCTTGGTAGAAGTACCATTGAGGAAGCCTTTGCCCCAAAAACCGCCCGATCCAATAGCTATCTTGGATTGATTGACGTTATACTCCGAAGCATTTACTTTGCGCACCACCTTTTCCCCGGGCTTCAGGTCTTTCATATACTCGGCGGGAACATCCTGGCCTATGGTAGAGTAGATACGGTCTATCTGGTGCTTTTGCAGTACGTTCTTGAAGGCGAACGGCACCAGCACGATGGAGAACAATACACAGCCTATCCATATACTGGCCAGGCCAATGATGGCTACTACATTCCGGCGAAGGGTATTGCGCATGAGAAATGCAGCTACCAGCACGATAACCGTTACCAGCCCGAAGAGCACCCATTTGTCCAGCAGCAGGGTGGCCATGGTGAGCCCTACCACGCAGCCACCTACTACCAGGAAGGCATTGGGCAGTCCTTCGCGGTACATTACCAGGAAGAAACAGAAGTACACCAATGCCAGGCCAGTTTCCTGCTGGGCCAGTATCAGTACTGCCGGAGCCAGGGCCAGGGCTATACCGATGATGCGGTGCTTGCGGGTTTTGAAATTCGTTTCCGGCGAGGACAGGAAACGGGCGATGGCCAGGGAAGTAAATATCTTACACACCTCTCCCGGCTGAAAACGAAAACTGCCAGTACCCAGCCACGAATGAGAACCCTTTACATTTACCCCTGCAAAAATGGTGATGATGAGCAGGAATATACCGATGGTGTAAGAAAGGTAGGCGATGGACGAGAAAAAACGGCTCTCGGTCATGATGATGAGCAGGCCTACGAACAAGGAAACCCCCAGCCAGATGAACTGGCGGGTATAGCTCTTGCTCATGTTCCACAATACGGTATCGGCGGTGCGGTGCTCTACTGAAAAAATAGCGGTAAGCCCCACAAACACCAGTGCGCAGTAAAGGAGTACCGTTAAGGTATCGAGCCTGCCGAATATGGTTTTGCGCATATTTTCCATTACCTGTTCCCTCCGTTTTTCAGATAGTTCTTACGAAGCCATGCTTCTGCTTTCTGGTTGTAAATGATCGCCTGCACGCTATCACTGTACTTCTTCTCTGCCTGGCGCGCCTCCCAGCGCAGGCGGTCTTTCAGTCGCTGGGCCGAGTCGATGATATAAGTGTATTTGCTGATAAGGTGGGCGTTGTATAGCTTATCCTCCAGGTGTTTGCGTTTAGAAGATACACTGTCGGTCAGGTACTTTTCTATCATAAGGCTGGCCACGGGGCCGGCCCAGGTAGCGCCGAAGCCCGCATTTTCCACTATCACGGCGATAGCTATCTTAGGATTTTTACGGGGCGCAAAGGCTACGAACACTGAGTGGTTCTGCATCTTCATCCGGTTGCCGTGTACTATGGCATAGTTCTCAACTGTACCAGTCTTGGCACATATCTCTATACCGGGAAGCTGGGCAACTTTACCGGTACCTTTATCCACCACGTCCTGCATACCCAGTTGAACGATCTCGAACGTACTGTCGGCAATATGGGTCACCTGGTGCTTTTCCTGGTAGGGCTTCAGCACGGGGTCTTTCTCGTTGCCGCCTATCGACTTCACAAAGTGCGGTGTGTAATAGAATCCCTTATTGGCTACAATGCACATACTATTAGCCAGTTGCAGGGGCGTTAGCGCCAGTTCCCCCTGCCCCATGCCTACGAACACCACCGTGCAGGAGTTCCAAACATCGTTATACCGGTTATTGTAATACGCTGAGTCGGGCAGCAAGCCCTTTCCCTCAAAGGGGATATCTACACCGGTAGGGTGTCCGTAACCAAAAGAATAAAAGTAGTCGTACCATTTCTGCAAACCGATTTTGACATTGCCGAACTTTTTGGCATCGGCTGCCATCCGGAATATGTGACAGAAATAGGCATTGCACGAGTTGGCAAGCGCCAGCCTCAGGTTGGCGGCGTGACCGCCCCCGGAGTGGGTACAGGCAATATGCCGCCCGCAATAGCCATAGCCACCACCACACGGGAAGCCATACCGAGGCCCTATTACCCCTACATCCAGCGCCACCAGCGCCGTCATGGGTTTAATAGTACTGCCCGGTTGGTAAGCCGCCTGTGTAGCCCTGTTGAAGAGCGGATGGGTAGCGTCTTTGTAAAGCTTGGAAAAGTTTTTGGAGCGGTCTCTGCCGCGCAGAAGGTTTGGGTCGTAACTGGGGCTGCTAACCATACTGATGATGCCGCCGGTAGATGGATCTATGGCTACCACGCTGCCTATTTTGTTGGCCATCAGCTTTTCGGCATACTCCTGCAACTCTGCATCCAGGTGCAGTTGCAGCGAGCGGCCGGCTATTTCGGCCGTGTCGAGCGAGCCTCCTTTGTAGGGGTCTCGCGGGCGGTTAAAGTTATCACGCTCCAGGTAGTGCACGCCCCGTTGCCCCCGCAGCACCTCTTCGTAGCTGCGCTCCAGGCCATTCATGCCGGTATAGTCGCCCTGGTTGTAAGAGGCATAACGCTCGGTCTTCAGCATGGCGGGCGATACCTCCCCCACATAGCCCAATATCAGGCCGGCGCTGGCGTTAGGGTAAGTACGTATGCTGCGCTCCAGCAGCTCAAAGCACGGGAACAGGTACATATTCTCCTGGTAGCGCGCGGTCTGCTCCTGGCTGAGCTGCTCCAGGAAGGCGCCCTGCCGGCGGGGGCCACTTTTAATGTGTACCTTATGCAGCAGCTTATCGAACGTAGGTTTGTCCATACCCAGCACCTCGCAGAACTTCAGCGTATCGAACGACTTAGGCACGTTGCTGGTGGTCACCATCAGGTCATACACCACCTGGTTGTAGAGCATCACTTTGTCCTTCCGGTCGTAAATAACCCCACGCGGAGGATAGACGACTTTGCGGTAAATGGCTATGTCATTAGCCATTATTTTATACTTATCCTCAAATATCTGAAGGAAAAAGAGCCGCAGCAGGATAACAGCGGCGACACCTATCAACAGGAACCGGATAACGTATTGGCGCGGATTTTGCGCGAGGGACATGCTTATTGTGGTTTGTGGAACGTGAATACAAACCTACCATAAAAAAACCGATTTAACTTGCGCCTACACCAACCGGCACCGCATAATTTATGCACAGCGTATGTAAAAAATAATATTCTGAAAATCTTTTGCCTTTTTAAAAAACGCAGTGTAAATTTGCCACCCCAAACGGGATAGTCCGATGGTGTAAAGGTAGCACAACTGATTTTGGTTCAGTTAGTCTTGGTTCGAATCCAGGTCGGACTACTTGAAATAGGCTCGCATTTTGCGAGCCTATTTCTTTTACTATAAGGCTACCAACTAACATGGCCGATAACCTATATACTTATCTCCTTTACTACACCATAATTTTCTGTTTTGCAATAATTATTCTTTCACTATCACTAATAGTGAAAAAGTAGAGACCGGGCTGTAGTCCGTATTTTAAAAGCGTTGGTGTTGTACTTCCTATTCTACCCTAACAAAGCCCAGTGTTACCCCTTATCAATAAAGGGTTAACCCATTCAGTATCAATAGGTGGCACGGTTTTGTTATGCTTATAACAAATAAATTCCCCTAAATATCGGCCAGAAATCACATGCCTGAAACGCAAAATATATTAATATCTGATAATCAATCCTTATCTATCCTAAACCTTATCCCTACCCCGGTTTACTATGTGGATGCTAACCATATATACCAATATGCCAACCCCGAATATGAACGCTGGATGGGGCAACCGATGGGCTCTATAGTGGGCAAAAGCATGGAAGAGGTGTTACCCGGCAATGCTTATTTAAAAATCAGGAACCGGGTAAATGCCGCCCTCAACGGTCAGAATGTGGAGTACAAAACCCGGGTGGACCTTCCTTATAAGAACAACATTGCCGTGCGCGCGGTGTATACTCCACAGACAGGAAATGATGGAACGGTAATTGGTTACCTGGGTATGCTCTACGACATTACCGGCGAGCGAAGGGCCGAAAGCGCACTAGATGAAATGAGCAAAGAAATTCAAGACCTGAACAACGCGCTGGAGCAAAAGGTGCAGGAACGCACCCACGACCTGGAAATGAGAAACGCACAGCTGAAAGAAAGTGAAGAAAGGTATCACCGCATGGTGGAGGAAGTGGAAGACTATGCTATTATATTAATGGACAAGGACGGTTATATACTGAACTGGAACCGGGGGGCGGAGAAGATAAAGGGCTACAGCGAGCAAGAAATACTAGGGAGGAATTTCCGGCTGTTCTACCTGCCGGAAGACCAGGCGAACGGACTGCCCGATAGACTGATAACGGAAGCAACGGTAAAAGGAAGAGCCGCACATGAAGGATGGCGGGTGACGAAAAGCGGCAGCCAGTTCTGGGGCAGTATAGTAATAACAGCACTGCACAACGCCCAAGGTGATGTAACGGGCTTTACCAAACTAACCCGTAACCTGAGCGAGCGCAAACTGGCAGAGGATAAACTGCGCCAGAACGCCGAGATACTAGAGCGGCAGAACAAAGAACTGGAGCAGTTTGCCTACATCGCATCGCACGACATGAAGGAACCCCTCCGGAAAATAATGCTGTATAGCAACATGCTGGCCGAACGGATATCGGGACAGGTAGGCGAACGGGAAAACCTATACCTGGAGCGCACCCAGCACGCGGCGGCGCGGATGCAGCGGCTGATAGAAGACCTGCTGGCTTACTCACGAACGTCCTTCCATGCGGAAGGCACCGAATCACTGAACCTTAACCAGCTGGTGGCTGAAACAGTTGAGTTTTACCGGGAAGCGATTGACGAAGCTAATGGCACTGTTTCGGCAGCCGTGCTACCCACCATAAAGGGTATTGGCTTCCAGGTGCGCCAGCTTTTTGATAACCTCATCAGCAATGCTGTTAAATACCGGAAGCCCGAAATTCCGTTGGCCATAAATGTGACGTACCAAAAAGTAACCCGGGAATCCATAGCGGGACTTTCACTGATGGTGCCCGACGACAAAACCACCGCCTTCTATCACCGGGTCTCCATACACGATAACGGTATAGGCTTCAGCCCGGAATATGCGCAAAAGGTTTTTGAATTATTTCAGCGCCTGGCTGCTAAAGATGACCAAAGTGGCAGCGGTATCGGTTTATCTATCTGTAAAAAAATCATGCAGAACCACAATGGCTACATAGAAGCCACCGGTAACGAAAACGAAGGGGCTGCTTTCGCTCTTTACTTTCCGGCAGCCGATAAGTAAAACTACCTGAAATAGCCCAGTATCTTCTGTCCCAGCGCCTGCAGTCCATTAATATCGGTTGGCTTCACCAGGTAATCGCGCGCGCCCATACTTTTACATTGATCCACATGTATCTGCGCATTAGACGTACTGAGCATCACTACACAGATACCTTTGTAGCGCTCATCGGCCGTCATACGCGATAGCACCTCTGCCCCGTTGAGCAGGGGCATATTGTAGTCGAGCACTAAAACCTCGGGTAATTTTGCAGCATCGCATTCATCCAGCAAATCAAAAACTTCACTACCATTAGAAACTGATAGTATATGTATGCCGGGGTGTTGCGAAGTAAGAATATCCTCCAGTAGCTCTCTGTCTTCTCTATCGTCGTCAGCGATCAGAATGGTGTTTGTTTTCATGAAGTAGCGAAGACTGCGTCTTCCTTTAAAAGAGTTATCATTCGTGGCCGCACTGCAAATATATTTCTAAATATTGGCAAATCCGATGTGTCTAGCAAGCTGCTACTTATATAATTGAGCCTCATCCGTTCTCCCGGGATGTCTGTTGCTGTTATAGGTACATTCCGTTAACTTTAGCCAACAGTTGTTACCACATTGAGCGTACGTTTCCTGATTTGTCTCCTATTGTGTTTTGCCCCACGCGCATGGGCGCAGCCGGGCAATTGTATCCGGCTCGACAAGAGCAAACCCTCCTTTACCGCTACCAACTACCTGGTCACTTCCGTTACGGATGAACGCTCTGACACCTCCACCATAGGCTACCTGCGCAATGGCCAGAAAAAAGTGCCGCTTACCCTCTGCAATGGTGCCGCATCATCGCTGTACCAGTACCTGTCTACCGCTACGCAGGTAAAAGAACAAACTCCCGTTCAGGTTGCCATCGCCCAACTGCAGATAGGCGAACGGAAAGTACAGGGAAGAACCATAGCCACAAGTCTTATTAAGTGTGTTTTCGTGGTAGACGGCGTGCGCTACCTCCAGTTAACATCGGAGGGAGAAACCCTCACCGGCGAGCGCAACATAGAGCAAAGCATCCGCCGACAGATGGATAAGATAATGGTGGAGTTTGGGAAATGGTTTGACGAAAACAAGGAACATGTGCTGGCAGAGCCTTCTATTTCCGTGACGATTTCGGTTGACAACAAACCGGACAATGGCCTGGTAGCCTACTCACGGAAGCGGCCGCTAACTTATAATGACTTCCAGGGGCGGGCCTCCCGGCACAGCGATTTCGCCGCAGCCACCTCCAGTGGCATCAGCCTGGCCACCTCGTCGGTTACCGAAAAAAAACATACCGAGCTAAAGATAAAAGTGGGGGCCTTCTTCCATAAAAATGAATCGTGGTTTCGTGATGACGCCCGGCACGATTATGTGCTGGAACACGAACAGCTCCACTTCGACATTACTGCGCTGATAGCCTGCGAACTGATAGAGGCGCTGGGAAAATTTGATTTTGACCCCGATACCTACGACAAAAAAATGGGTGAATTGCATGGGTACTTTGAGGAAATGAAAAACCAGCTACAGGCCGAGTACGACGAGGCGACCAACCATGGGCTGGACACCGCACAGCAGGAAGAGTGGAAAAACAAGATACGCGCGCAACTGGCCGAGCATCCCTATTTTAAATAACCATTAAGGCACCCCGGCGGAGTCGCTGCCGGTACCCACATCTTTGCTTTTAGCTCCTTCCTGCTCGTCTTTCTCCGTTTCCGTACCTCCTTGCAGTTGAGGATCGGGTTGCTCCAGCGAGGCCTCTTCCTTATCTGTACCATCAGCGCCCGTACCGGTTTCAGCAAATCGCTGGTGTTCATTTTCATAACTAGCTCCGCTGCTTCTTTCAGCGCCTTGACCGTAGCTGGAGGCCCCTAATGCCGCAGAGCCCTGCCCGTGGTTAGAACCTCCCTGCGTGGTGCTGCCCGGCGCATGTGTGGCGCGCCCCTGCTCCCCGGTAGAGAAATGCGGAACCTCTTCCTTGCCTTCATTCTTTTCGGTAGTAGCCGCACTGTATGCGGAGATGGCACCGTCCTTTTTTTGTGTTGTTTCGGGGATCTTTCTACCCTCCCCTTCTTTTCCCGGATATCCCATAACCTGTTATTTATTTCTACTTACCGACGTAAAAGCCATGCCAGCCGATTTCATGGTTTTCCGTTAGTACGGCTTCACCGGGATTTTTTAATTTTGAGCGTACAAAAGACTAAACACATGCGTAATAACCACGAAATAGACTATATCATCCACGGTGAAGAAATGCAGTACGTAGAGGTAGAGCTGGACCCGAACGAAACGGCGATAGCTGAAGCGGGCGCCTTTATGATGATGGACGACGGCATACAGATGGAAACCATCTTTGGCGATGGCCGCCAGGGACAAACCGGGCTCTTCAGCAAGCTGATGAGCGCCGGAAAGCGGATACTCACCGGTGAAAGCCTCTTTATGACCACTTATACCAATGTGGGTCAGGGCAAGAAGAAAGTATCCTTTGCCTCCCCTTATCCGGGCAAGATCATTCCGCTGGACCTCCAGCAACTGGGCAACCGCGTGATATGCCAGAAAGATTCCTTTCTCTGCGCGGCCAAAGGCGTAGCCGTAGGTATAGAGTTTCAGAAAAAACTAGGCACCGGCCTCTTCGGCGGAGAAGGCTTCATTATGCAGAAACTGGAAGGGGACGGCATGGCCTTTGTGCATGCCGGCGGACATGTACTGCAACGCAACCTGCAGCCGGGCGAAATGCTGAAGATAGACACAGGCTGTATAGTGGCCTTTACACGTGGTGTAGACTATGACATACAGTTTGTAGGCGGTATTAAAAATACGCTGTTCGGGGGCGAGGGTGTGTTCTTTGCAACCCTCCGCGGCCCGGGAACGGTATGGATACAAACACTGCCCATCAGCCGGTTGGCGGGCCGTATACTGAGCTACGGAACCAGGGGTGGCAAGGAGCAAGGCAGCATACTGGGCGGACTCGGCAATATGCTGGATGGTGATGGCTGGTAGCACTAATAAAATGAAACTACAAGGCAAGGCCTGCTGTATACCAGCAGGCCTTGCCTTTCTAAAAAGTACTATTATTTACAACTTCCGTGCCTGGCCCGAGTAGTTGTAAAAGTTCGTACCATCGTATGTACTAAAAGACATAAAGATTAACGAACCACTAAAGTTGCAGTTAAAGCTCTGCATGCCGCAATCACTATCAAACAGGCGCCAGGTGGCGTTTTGTGAGGACACCTTAATATTATTGCAGCCCGCCAGCCCAACCAGGCGATAGTCGCCATTGCCCAAAGGCTCTACCGTGAACGAATCCTGAACCTGGATGGTACCGCCATTACCAGACCTGTTACCGGTGTACAGAAAAGGTCCTTCAAGGAAGTTGCTGTACCGGCAGCTTCCATCGTCTTTATCTGCAAAGAGGTCAAAGTTATCAGCGGTGGGATCAGTACAACCCGATTTCTTTTTTCCGCAGGAACCAAGTACGATAGCCAGCAAAATAACCGGATAGATAAGGCGGTGTATGCACATAACAGGGATATTGAGGTTTTGCAAAAGCAATTTAATAAATCTGTCGTAGAATTATCACGACTATATCAGCTAACGCTAAAACTATAGGTAATATTATAGTTCCTGGCCTATCGCCAAATATCCTTCAACCGCAAATCCCGGTATAAAGGCCACCAATAAACCATTCCTGTTTAAGGTCATTTCTTCCCGGAGCCAAAATCCAGCCGGTAATAAAAAAGGGGTAAAAAACCGAGCTGGTACTGCTCCAGGAAAGGGTATGTAGAGCCCTGCATGGCCAGGTCGGAACTATAGGTGAGGTTAAGCAGGTTCTTCTGCCCGGTTACGTTCACCAGGTCAACGGCAATTTCGTGTGTCACTTTTTTACGGTTGAAGCGTACACCCGCCTTCACATCCGTCCGGAAATAATTCGGGAAACGAAGGGTGTTTCTCAGGCTATCTACCACTACATAGTCCCCTATGGTGTTGGAAGCGGCTATGTCCGGTGGCGAGTATCGTTGCCCACCCGCATAGGTTACTTTCAACCCGCCAAAGAGCGTGCTGTTCTTCCCCAGGCGGTGTTCATACCCCACCAGCAAATTGGTAGCGAACCGTGTATTGTAGTCGGTGCTGCGGTACACACCATCATTGCCTTTTGCCTCAGAGTTAAAAACGGCGCCCGTTAGCAGGAAATAATAGCCTTTGCTGAATTGCTTTTCTATCGTTACCTCCATACCATAGTTATAGCCGGTTCCGGTATTTTGCAGTGTATCGGGAAATATCCGGCTGAAAGAGTTTCCCTGGTTCAGACCGGAGAAAGAAGATCCCGCTCTCTTCTCTACGGGTATATTGAACAGGTATTGATAGTACACCTCACTGCTTACTCTCAGTACATTGCTGAACCGGTGATCGTAGCCCAGCACCAGGTGATGGCTGCGGGTAAACCCTATATCATAATTGTGCATCTGCGCGGCACTATTCTGCGGCAGGTGTGCAAAATACTGGTACAACTGCTGCATCTGGCTGTGCAGGCCATAGCCCAGGCTCAGGGAGTTACTGTTATTAACCCGGTAGCGGAGCGCTGCCCGGGGCTCTATTGCGGTTGCACCATTGTGCGACAGGTATTGCCCATGTACACCCGCTGTTGCGGTCAGCTTGTCATTCGGACGGTATTTATACTGTACGTACCCTTGTGCCAGGTTGGTACCACCGCTGAAATTGCTGCGATGCTCCCATTGCTGCCGGGTAGGCGGATACTGGCGGCTGCTATCCAGCAGGTCCAGGTCATAGTAAGTATTCACAAGGCCCGCCTTTATCGTGTGCCTGACAGATAGCTTCTTATTAATGTACCAATGGGCAACCGTGCTGCGGGTAGTGTAAGTATAGTCAAGAATACTCTTCAGGGAATCTACCTGGAAATCAGCGCCCCGGAAAACTTTATCGTGGTGCGAACCAATTCGGTTAGCAGTGTATGCTACTGTAAGGTTGGTATAGGTGCTGCTATTAATGATGTAGCCAAAGGAGCTGCCCACCACACCCGTATTGGAATAAAAATACTGGTCGCGGTCCGACTCGCCATAAAGTTCCTCTGGTTGTTCCGTAAGGTTGCTTACTATCAGGTCTATCTTACTTAGTCCGCCAATGCCGAAAAAAGAGAGATTGGCTTTCTTCTTCTGTCCCATCGGAAAGTTGAGCTTAAAGGTGGCATCCTGGTAATTGGGTACTGAACTGGTACCAATTTTTATATTCAGCCCTTCAAATAGTTTTAAGGTAGAGTACCTGTAGGCAACAAGAAATGAAGAGCCGTTCTTTTGGGAAATAGGGCCTTCGGCAGCCAGCTCCGTACCCAGGAAGCCCAACTGCGCCGTCACTTCTGTCCGGTCGGCGTTACCGTTTCGCAACTTCAAATCAAATACGCCCCCGGTAGCATTGCCATACTCAGCCGGGAAAGCACCCATAAAAAAATCGCTGTTGCCCAGTGTCTTGCTGTTAAGCATACTTACCGGTCCGCCGGTAGTTCCGGGCACCGAGAAGTGATTGGGGTTCGGTATATCCACCCCTTCCAGCCGCCAGAGAACACCCTGCGGTGAGTTACCGCGTATCACTATATCATTCCGCGAATCATCTGCGCCCTGTACACCCGCGAAGTTGGAAGCCATACGGGCGGGGTCGGCCCTGCTGCCCGCATACCGCTCCGCTTCCTGCACGTCAAAAGTGCGCGCGCTCACTATGGCCATCTCGTTTATGTGCCCCCGCTTGGCACTTACGGTCACCTCTTCTATTTTGGTAGCGGTCTCTTCCATTTCCACCGTCAGCACCACTTCCCTGCCTGAAGTAACCAGTATATCATTCAACTCCACTACCTGGTAACCCAGGTAGCTCAGGCGCAGAGAGTGTTTCCCTACCGGTACATTGGCAATTACGAAGCGGCCGCTTTCATCCGTTACATTGCCCAGCCCACCCCCGGTACTGATAACTGTCACCACCACACCCACCAGCGGAGAACGTGATTCCTTATCCCTCACCGTACCCTTTATAGCCTGCGTAAGCTGCGCAAAGCCCCAAAGGGGGAAAAACATAATACACAGAAATGATAGAACCTTTCGCATATAGAATAGATTGCCTCCTTAAACATAAGTATTTTCAGGAATAAATGTGAGCAAAAAGACCGGAGAAATGCCTGCATAAGGGTGCATTACTTTATCGGCATGCGGCTGGCACACACTTCTTGTTTTTGCTTATTTTCGCCCACAAACGAACGAACATGGAGATACGCGTACGTAGCAAAGCCCTTACCTATGTAATACCCGCCGGCGGTATAGCCATAGCGCTTACTCTTATAGCCCTCTTCATCTTCCCGGCGGCCATTAATATCATCATATCCGTCTTCATCGCACTGCTACTCCTGTTGCTTATCTATAACATTAATCTTGTCTCCAAACAGAACATTGCCAAAGAAGATAAAAAACTGCTATTACGTGACGTCTTCTATAAAGAACACCTTTTTGAAATAAAAAACATCCAGAAGCTGGAAGTCCATACCAATTTTA
Source organism: Flavipsychrobacter sp. (assembly GCA_016786665.1). Taxonomy (GTDB): domain Bacteria; phylum Bacteroidota; class Bacteroidia; order Chitinophagales; family Chitinophagaceae; genus MKUN01. The sequence goes on along the minus strand of JAEUVZ010000008.1, from coordinate 147,243 downwards.
TCTGCCGCCTCTATGATATTAAAATCATAAAACTCACCGAAAGCGGCACCAACTACCAACTCTATATGGTAAAAGTAAAACCAGAAGAGCTACAAAAAATAGTACAGGGTTAACCTTTCACCCATCGCCCGCCCTACAATCATTCTACACGCAGCATACCTACACAGCACGGAAAAACCCTATTGTCTTATCCAATACCTGCTGCATAGCTCCGGGAAGCGTATCTTCCAGCCAGGGATGCTTTCGCCCAAATACGTGGTCAGAGTCCACCACAAAAAGGTCCGCTGCCGGTTGCCATTCTTTTAGCTGAAGCGCCTTGTCCATCTTTACGGCGTTATCACCTGACCCATGGCAGAGCAACACGGGCACCTCCAGGCTTTTTATCGCCCGTTCTATGTTCAGTGTTAGCTGATTCCGGAGATAATCCTGGTAGAGCTGGTAATAGAGCGGCATCTGCTGGCCGGTACGCCCGTTGGTATAATAGGCTACACCCGTTTCTTCCCAGGCTTCCATCTTATCAATATCCCAGCCACCCCAGGGGGTCTTGCACTCATTTACGGAGGCCCAGGTCGCCACGGCCTTCACCCGGGCATCCCTTGCGGCTTTCAGTAGCGTTATGCCGCCACCCCGGCTATGCCCCAGCAGGTAAATACCGGTAATGGCCGGATTCGCTTCTGCTACCCAGTCCATTATCGCTCCCAGGTCATTCAGTTCTTTCGTGTAGTTATTGTTGCCGTATGCCTCCAGGTCGGTAAAATCTTCCGGGTGCTGCACGGTAGTGCCGTTATGCGAAAAATTGAATTTCACAAAAACGAATCCCGCTTCCGCGAACTGCTTTGCTATGATATCGAAATTGCCCCAGTCTTTGAATCCGTTAAAGCCGTGCGCATAGATTACGGCTGGCTTCCCTTCTGTATTACCAGTGTAGAATATGTCGGTCAGCATGGGCCTGCCTGCACTCCCGGCAACCTGTATATCTTTAATGATGGTCATCAGGTAAAAATACGCAAACGACAGCACGGAAAAACAGCATTGTGAACGGCAATAGGCAGCTTCGCTTAGCGCAACAATGTTATGTCACCTTTGCCCTCTTTCACTGCCCGGCATTTATCAGACTTGAATCGGTAATAATAAAAATATACGCCTACATCGCAGGGTTCACCATTGTAGTAGCCGTCCCAGCAGTCACCGGGGTCGTCGGCATTGTACACATTATTCCCCCAGCGATTATAAATATGGAGCTCGTAGTCGCTGATCCCCTGCGGCAGCAATATCCGGTAACAGTCGTTCTTGCCGTCATCGTTCGGGCTGAACACCGAGGGTACAAATAAGCCGTGGAAGTTATCACTCTCTACGCGCAGCAATACACTATCTATGGCGGCACAGCCGTGTTCGCTGTACCCGGTCACCTTATACCAGGTATCGGTCAGCGCCGTAGAACGAGGGCTGGCTATACCGGGAGAATCCAGCGTGGCCGCAGGCGACCATGTATAGCTGAGCGCGCCCGTAGCGGACAATTGCGCATAGGCCGCACCACACAACTTAGGGCCGGCCTGAACTATGGACACATTAGGGCTGGGTTGCACATTCACGGTGGTAAACAGCGTATCAGCTACATTACAAACAGTGCTGGTTACTGCTACGTAGTAAGTGGTAGTTGCTCCGGGCCATACCAGCACACTGTCGTTTCCATTGCCGGAAATATTAAATTCAGGATACCAATGGTAGCTGCTGCCACCGGTGGCATAAAGCCATACCGAGTCTCCCGGGCACAAGTTGCGGTCGGGGATTACACCAAAGGGCGGAGCAGCAATAACAGTTATATTCACCGCATCCGTATCCGTACACCCTATACCATTGGATACGACCACGTAATAGGTGGTACTATTGGTAACCGTTACGGTAGGATTGGCGGTATTGCTGCCTGCCATTCCCGCAGTGGGATACCACGAGTATGAGTTTCCTCCACTGGCCTGCAACGTTACCGAAGTACCCGGGCATATCTGCTGGTCCGGGCCGGCATCAACAATCGGCTGCGGCAGCATGGTAATGACCACGTCATCGGTATCGCGGCAATTATACTGGTCGGTCACTACCAGGTATATGGTGGATGTGGTACCGCCGGTAAATACAGGGTTGGCAATGGTAGTATTGTTCAGTCCGTTGGCGGGATACCACAAATAACTGCCGTTACCGCTACCCTGCAATAGCACGGCTACTCCGGGGCAGGCCGATGTATCGGGTCCTGCATTCGCTACAGCAACGCCCTGGTGTATAGAAACAACTACCTGATCGGTATCAGAGCAACCGAATGCGTTGGTGGTTACCATGGTAAAAGTGATAGTGGTATCCGTTGCCGTTACGGAAGGGTAGGCTACCGTCGGGTTGCTCAGGAAGCCCCCTGGCGTCCAGCTGTACGTATTGCCTCCCGAGCCACTAAGTTGAACGGGAGTATTGTTGCATACGGTCACGTCAGGACCGGCGTTGGCAGTTGGATTGGGATTTACTGTTACAGTAAAGCTACCCGAGCCGCCCGATGACAGGCAAGCGCTCTGCCCGCCACCCACACTCCAGGTGTAGGTTGTGGTAACCGTGGGCGATGGCACCAGCGCAAACGGAACACCGCTCTGTACAGTAAAAGTATAGTTACTGCTGCCGTCATTTACAGTTATCGTTATAGACCCTCCGTTCGCTGTATCAGTTACGGTAATATAGGCCTGCTCCCCGGAACAGATGGTATCGCCTGCTACAATAATATCGGGGCTACCTATGGCGTATAGATACTTCACAACAAATGCGTTATTCGTTCCCGTTGCCGTAAGGTTATAGGGCTGAGCCGAGGGATCAAAATCCACTGTGTTGATAAATTCTCCTGACTCGTAAATATTATTCTGCGCGTCCGGGTTGATGGCCCAGCCACGGTCAGCACCGGTAGAGCCCGTACGGAAACCGCACACATAGTTCCCATTCAAGTCATACTTTACCGTGTAGATATCAGTAGAGCCGGCGCTCACCAGGTTCTGCACGCCTACACCGGGGTCAAAGTCCACGGTGCCGCTAAAGTAGCCGGTAACAAAAAAGTGATTATCTGCATAGGTAATGCCCGTACCCACATCTTCCTGGTTGGCTCCCATCATCCTGGCCCATATAAGCGCGCCTGCATTGGTAAATTTTGCCAGGAATATATCTGCGTTACCGCCGCCGCCAGGAGCAGTTACCACATTGGTGCCAAAGGCAAGGTTGCTGCCGCTGGTGTAGCCGGTTACATATATGTTCCCGGCCGGGTCAAGCGTCAGGTGCTGTGCGTCCTCAAAAGTATTACCGCTGGCCACGTAGTGGAATATGTAGTTGCCCGCTGTGTCGTACTTGGCGATATAGGGGTCACCCAAAGAATTGGTGGTCCAGCTGGCTACATTTGCCGACGGGTCGAAATCAGAAAATTCTTCCACGAACCCGCTGATGTATATTTCACCACCGCGTAGTACCATAGAGCGGACACCACAGTCGGTACCACCCACCCCTTGCGACAGGAAGCCAAATCCCCATATGATTTGCCCGCCCGGAGTGTACTTACACAGATAGCCACGGCCATTGATGGCGCCATTGATCATTAGTGTATTAACAGAAGGGTCCAGGTCGGCATCATCCAGTATACAGCCGCCTACATATATGTTGCCCTGTGCGTCGGTAGCTACCGACTCTGCTCCGTCATACACCCAGGGGCCTCCTATCTGGAAAGCCCACTGGTAGTTGCCGTTCACGTCATACTTGGCCACAAATCCATCGCCTCCCCAGTTGGCGCTGCCCATAATACCATTATCCGTAAGGAATGCGGTACCTGCGGCAGGGTTGAAGTCCACGTTGGTTCCCCGGAAGTATCCTACGATAATTACATTGTTCTGCTGGTCAAAATCCAGGCCCATCACCGCATCTATACTGGTGCCGCCTATACGGAACCCCCAAAGCAGGGCTCCAGCGGGCGTATAGCACGCCAGGAAAGCATCTTCTGAGCCTGCGCTGGTGATGTTGTAAACTCCGGCACTCGGGTCCAGGTCGGTGGTGCCGGAAAAATAGCCGGCTACATATACGTTACCATTGGGCGCTACTTTTACCATATAGCCCCTGCCGGTGCCGCCGGTGCCTATCTTGTGGCCCCATTCGGTAGTTTGAGCATTGATACTGGCGGGTGCGAAGGCCGATACTAACAGACAGCACAGAAAAAAGCGTAAAAGGTGGTACATACGCGGGGATTTTTAGGTTATACAAGGGCTAAATATAGCACAGAAATGTCTATATCCGGCAACATCCCGCCTTTTATGCAAAAAATGGTTGGCACCAGGAGCGCCAACCATTCACGTTGAAAGCGTTTTCCGTTACCAGCTACCCCCGGCACCGCCGCCGCTGGAGCTGCCTCCACCGAAGCCGCCGAAGCCACCCCCACCGCCAAAGCCGCCTCCACCGCCGCCCCAGCTGCCTCCGCCACTACCACGGCCGCCCAGCATACTGCCTATTATCCAGCCGGTCATAAAGTCGCCCGCGCCGCGGCCGCTCATGTAGCGCCCGCCCCGGTTATTACCTCCGCCTTTGCGGAAAATGGATAGAATAATAATAATGACAACTATTACAATAATACCTGCGGCGGAGCCCCCTTTCTCCTCCTTGTTTTTCTTCTCTGCCTTGTACTCGCCTTTGGTAACGGCAATAATAGCGTCTGAGGCCTTGTCCAGGCCGGCATAAAAATTTCCGTTCCGGAACTGGGGCTTTATCTCCCGGCGGATGATCTCGTCACAATGCAGGTCGGTGAGCACACCCTCTATTCCCCGGCCTGTGGCTATAAATATCTCACGCTCCTGCTTAGAGACCAGTATCAGCACCCCGTTCTCCTTGCCTTTCTGCCCCACCTGCCACTTATTGAACACCTTTACGGCGAAGTCTGGCGGCGCAAAGCCTTTCAGGTCGGGTACGGTAACAACCGCTATCTGTACCGAGCTGGTATTATCATAGTTTACCAGTTTCGCCTCCAGTTCGCTGGCCTCTCCCTTACTCATCATTCCGGCAAAGTCGTTCACCAGGCGGGGCGGTACCGGCCTTGCGGGAATCCGGTCGTCTTCACGCGCCTGCACAGCCACCGCTGAGCATACTACCAGGAGTATGCTCAGCAGCACCGTGTATGTCTTTCTTATCAGATGCATTATTTGCCAAATACTATTTCGTCAGGAAGTTCATTCTTGGTTATGTTGGGGTCGTAGGGAAAATGCAATGCCATGGCATTGCTCAGCTCAATAATGCACGCGCACAGCCCCTCGCCTATTTTCCCCTCTTTCAGGTAGGCTACCAGGTGCTCTGCTGCGGTCTTCCAAAAGGCCGGCCCTCCGGCCAACTCATATATAGCAGCATCGCCATACAGGGCATACTGGTGGTCTTTCACCGCCAGGTATATGATTACGGCGTTTCGCTTTTCTGTCTGGTGCATTCCCAGCTTACCGAAAACCTCTACTGCGCGCTCCATGGGGTCTACATATTCGCAATGTGCTTCCACAAATACCCGCACTTCCGCAGTGGTTCTCAGTTCGGCAGCCTTAATGGCTTCCACAACCTTATGCTGTGTTTCGCCATTCAGCAATGGCTTCCGGGAAAACAATGACATATGCTGCTGTTATACTTATTTGTTCTTATTAAAACCCGCGTTTACATCCGGCGCTTTTTCCGAACCCTGGTCAGCCGCAAACATGGGCTTTTCCTTAAAGCCGGCGAACCCAGCTATTATACTGCCCGGGAAAGAGGTCACTTTTACGTTAAACTCTTCCGTGGCCGTATTGAATTCATCACGGGCGAATTTGATGCGGTTTTCCGTACCCTCCAGTTCTTTCTGCAGCGCACCGAAGTTCTCGGTAGTGCGCAGTTGCGGGTATTGCTCCGATACTACCATCAGGCGGCCTAGCGCCTGGCTCAGCTGTCCCTGCGAAGCCTGGAACTGTTGCATCTTTTCTGGTGTCAGGTCATCCGCGTCCACTTTTATCTGTGTGGCGCTGGCACGGGCCTGTATCACTTCCGTAAGGGTGCTCTTTTCAAAATCAGCGGCGGCCGATACCGTACTTACTATATTGGGTATCAGGTCGGCACGGCGCTGGTAGGCGCTTTGTACATTACCCCAGGCTTTGTTTACAGCCACTCTCGATTTGTTCATTCCATTGTAGGAAGAAACACCGCATCCGTCAAATAGTACAATAAGTACCAAAACAACAATCAGTGTTATACTAGATAATTTCATTTCTATGTGATTTTTACCAAAAGTAGAGTTTTACCCTTTAAATCAAAAAAAGCATCGGCGAATACCGATGCTTTGTAGGTGAATGTTTTCCTTTTGTACTACCTGATGTGGAAACGGGCGCTCAAACCAACGAAATTATGCCAGAACGCTCTCTGCTCCTCCACCAGGTTGATGGCGGGCTTCATATCGGCGCTCAGGCTCAGCGGAATACGCTTGAATTTGTATTGTACGCCGCCAATAGCATCCAGGCCGAAGATGCCTTCTGTATTGCGATCGTTTACCCAATAGTCGCCATTCCAGTAGCGGCCACGGCCATCATGGTCCCACACGCCGCCGTGTATACCGCCACCCAGGTATATCTGCCACGATGGGTCGGGCATATAGATACGTCCCTGGAACAGCAGCACCGCGTTAAAGCTTTCTCCGCGATAGCCACCCATAATGCCACCCGCGTTTATTTGCGTTTCTATGGTAAAGTGCCGCGATGGGTAAAACTGGGCGTTGAAGCCACCTCCATCGGGTGTAGCGCGTATACCCAGGGCTACACTACCGTTTTGCGCCGAAGCGTCCATTGTTGTCATTCCTACCGTTGCTAACATCCCGAACAGGATTAGTATTGCCTTTTTCATAATGCTCGTTTTTTCTAACGGATATTATAAAGCCGTGCCAACGCTGGCTGCTATTTCCGCTCTTTCACAGAATGTTAACAGCCGCTGTCAGTGGTACACAAATATTATTCGTTATCTATTCAGGGGGCGGTGCCGGTTTTATATCTTTGCCGCATGACATACGAGGCTTCATTATCTTTTGCACAAGACCAGGACCAGGTAGACCCGTTATTCAGCTTCCGCGAACGCTTCCTTTTCCCCAAACACGAGGGGAAGGATGTGGTATATTTCTGCGGCAACTCCCTGGGCCTGCAGCCTAAGAGCACTTCTTACTTAATGCAGAGCGAACTGGAAGACTGGGCGGCACATGGTGTAGAGGGCCACTTCCGGGCGCGCAATCCCTGGTTCTCCTACCACCACCTGTTTACCGAGCGGCTTTCCCGCATAGTAGGGGCAAAACCTAATGAAGTAGTAGCCATGAACACGCTTACGGTGAACCTTCACCTCCTCATGATTTCTTTCTACCGCCCTACCAGCCAGCGGTATAAAATAATCATGGAGGCCGGGGCTTTCCCATCCGACCAGTACGCTGTGGAAACCCAGGTTCGTATGCACGGCTATGAACCGGAAGACGCTATTATAGAAATAAAGCCCCGCGATGGCGAACATACCATCAACGAGGAGGATATATATACCGCAATCAGCGAGGCCGGCCCCAGCCTGGCCCTCGTCATGTTTGGCGGGGTAAATTATTACACAGGACAATTCTTCAACCTGCAGGCTATAACAGCCGCCGCACATAAAGCCGGAGCTTACGCAGGGTTCGACCTCGCACACGCTGTGGGTAATACTCCGCTCCAACTTCACGACTGGAACGTAGACTTCGCCTGCTGGTGTTCCTATAAATACCTCAATTCCGGGCCGGGTGCCGTAGGGGGCGTGTATGTGCATGAGCATCATGCAGCAAACCCTAAGACCCTCCGCCTGGCAGGCTGGTGGGGCAACGACGAAGCCACCCGCTTCAAAATGGAAAAGGGCTTTGTACCCAAGCCCACCGCCGAAAGCTGGCAAATGAGCAATGCCCAGGTCTTCAACATGGTGGCCCACAATGCCTCGCTTGACATATATGCCAAAACATCTATGGCCGCGCTTCGCGCCAAAAGCGAGAAACTGACGGGTTATATGGAGTTCCTGCTTCGGCAGATTACGGGCCTGTCATTTACCATCATCACCCCGCACAACCCCGCACAGCGAGGTTGTCAGCTTTCGCTGCTCTTTAGCGAGCGCGGCAGAGAGGTGTTTGATAAACTGACTGCTGCCGGGGTGGTAGCCGACTGGCGCGAACCCAACGTGATACGCATCGCCCCGGTGCCGCTCTACAATACATTCGAGGATTGCTATCGCTTCTACGAGGTGCTGAAAAACCTCGGCTAATAACATGGCTGTATTTTTCAATATTGACGCTCTGCCGGCCTTCCGCAATGCGGTCATCACCATTGGCACGTTCGATGGGGTGCATCTCGGGCACCGCACCATACTGCAAAAGGTGGTAGACCGGGCGCAGGAGGTAGGGGGCGAAAGCGTGCTCATCACCTTTGAGCCCCACCCGCGCAAACTCTTGTTCCCCAACCAGCCCCTGTGGTTCATTACCCCGCTGGAGCAGAAACTCACACTTATTACAGAAGCGGGAATACAGAATATAGTTGTGGTGCCATTCACCAGGGAATTCTCTGAATTATCGGCCGACGACTATGTGGAAGACTTCCTGGTAAAGACATTCCGGCCACATACCATTATTATCGGCTACGATCATCGCTTCGGGCACGACCGCACGGGCAGCATAGAGTTACTGCGAACATTCCGCCAGAAGTATAATTACGAGCTGACGGAGATACAGGCCCAGTTGATAGACGAAGCGGCAGTAAGCTCCACTAAAGTGCGCAAAGCGCTGAAGGAAGGGCAAGTGGAGGAAGCCACCGTAATGCTGGGGCGGGAGCATAGCCTGAGGGGTATAGTAGTAAGGGGGGCCCAACTGGGGCGCACCATCGGCTATCCTACCGCCAATATAAGGCTGAATGAGCCGGAGCACATCATTCCCGGGATAGGTGTGTATGCTGTACGCATATTGCACAACGACACATTGTATGGGGGGATGCTCTCCATAGGATATAACCCTACCGTTACCACCGACCGCTCGATAAAAATAGAGGTCAATATTTTTGAATTTCACGAGGAAATCTACGACGACATCATTGAAGTGTTTTTCGTCCGTCGCCTGCGCGACGAGGTGAAGTTCCACTCGCTGGAAGCCCTTAAGGAGCAGCTGCACCACGATAAGGAAGCCAGCCTGGCCGCCCTCAACGGTCAGTAAAGTATCCGGATGCTATAGCTGCAAACGCTTTTTCAGGAACTCAACGGCAAATACTTCCGCCGCTTTGGCCTCTTTTGCGGCAAACTGCGGGTTACTTGGGTTGGCGAAAGCATGTACGGCATTATAATCGTGCCGTTCAAATCCTTTTCCGGTAGCTAATACCTGCTTTTCAAAATAATCCACATCGTCTTTGGTAATGAATTTATCCTGTGTGGCATATATGTATAATACGTCCGTCTTCAGCTCCTTTACTTTGTCTTCATCCTTTTCCGGAAAACCATAATACATCACGCAGCCCGCAGCCCTCTTGTCCAGCATACGCGTAGCGGTAAACGACCAACTGCCTCCCATACACCAACCCAGGGTAGCTATCCGGTGGTTGATGCCGATTTTTGCTATCAAGCCCTTCACCAGCACTTCTCCCCTCTTTTTGTCCAGTGCCTGTGACAGCCGTGCTGCGTCCTTAGCTTCCGCAGCCACCTGCCCGTCGTAGAGGTCTATTGCATATACGTCTACATTACCCAGCAATTCCTGCCAGCGCTCCGCCTCTTTCTTTATGTAGTCATTCAGTCCCCACCACTCGTGGAAAATAATGAGTACGTTATGGGTAGCCTGGCTGGAGGGAACATAAAATGCCCTCCCGTCTTTTGCGTCATCCGTTTTAAAAGTGATCATGGAACTGAACTCCTTAGGGGTATAGGCAAATGGCTCCGGCGACAAATGCGCGCCCTGGAAATCGTCGTTCATAGCCAGTAATTGAAAGTCAGAACCCTGCTGCACACAACAGCTCTGCGCACTGGCCAATAATGTGAGGCATTGCCATACCGCTACGAGGAAAATCCGTTTCATAATTATCGTTTTCATAATGCTATTTAAATATTGTGCCGTAAGCACAACTATTACGTACGAGCGAGCTAAACCCTTACCAGTCAACACTTTCATCCATTCCCCTCCGCTCCCCGCAATCGCCGATAACGAGCCTTTAACCACACAATTACATACGGTTAACCCGTATACGTTCAACGCCAATCTACTTTTACATCACAAACAAAAACAAGCATACCAACAGGCCCTGAGTAGAGTACAAACCACCACCTACCTATCAAAGAAAAGAGAAAAGAGGATAAGCAGTAATGCTGCATTGTGTTAAAAACAAAAAATAAAAAACATGAGCACCAACCGGAGAGGCTTCCTGGAAGCGCTGGCCCAGCAAGAGGCCGAAGCACACAACGCTAACAACGAAGACAGGATCTTTAAGAAATACGCCAACAGCGCGCTACCCACTGTACTGGCTAAAAGCACCGCAGGCCTGAACCCCTACAACGGGCAGTGGGGCGAAGCCGAAGCGACACACCTCATCCGCCGTACCATGTTTGGCGTAAAGCACAGCGATGTGCAGGCGCTCACAGGCATGAGTATGAGCCAGGCGGTAGATTACCTGCTGAACAATATTCCCGGCACTCCCGCCGCTCCCATCAACGACTACAATACCAACTCTTATACTGACCCCACAGGCGTACCCTCCGGCCAAACCTGGATAAACGCTCCCTATGGTGATGGCAACGTGAACGGCAAGCGCCGCGCCAGCCTGAAAGTTTGGTGGCTGAAGCAAATGGTACACCAGAACCTGAGCATTAACGAGAAGATGGTTTTCTTCTGGCACAACCACTTTGGCGTTCGCTATGCCGATGTGAACGATGCCCGCATGTGCTACACTTACCACCAGCTGCTCCGCTCAAACGCACTGGGCAATTTCAAAACGCTGGTAACCGAAGTAACCTTTAACCCGGCGATGCTGAAGTTCCTGAACGGCTACCTGAATACCAATACAGCCCCCGACGAGAACTATGCCCGCGAAATACAGGAGCTCTTTACCGTAAGCAAAGAGAACAACGTAAACTATACCGAAGCTGATGTGCAGCAGGCCGCCCGCATATTTACCGGATGGAGAATAAACACCAGCACACTCACCTCTTACTTTGACCCTACCAAGCACGATACAGGCAACAAACAGTTCTCTGCCTTCTACAACAACGCCGTAGTGGCCGGCCAGGCAGGTTCTAACGGTGCCAACGAAGCCCACCAGTTCATCAACATGTTGTTCAACAAGTTTGAAACAGCCCGTTACATCTGTAAAAAGCTCTACCGTTACTTTGTATATTATAATATAGACAGCAGCATCATGAGCTCGGTTATCGACCCGCTGGCGCAAATACTGGTAGCTAACAACTTTGAAATAAAACCCGTTCTCGCAGCACTGCTGAAAAGCCAGCACTTCTTTGATATGGATAGCCGCGGATGTTTCATCCGTACCCCCCTCGACCTGGTGGTAGGTACCGCCCGTACTTTCGGACTTACCATGCCCAACAACTTTAGCCTGAACGAAGACTTCCTGGGATGGAACTACCTGCGCAACCAGGCAGTAAACCTGGGCCTTGACCTGGGCGACCCGCCCAATGTAGCCGGCTGGCCTTGCTTCTACCAAACACCTCAGTTCTATGAAATTTGGCTGAACTCCTTCACACTCGGTGCCCGCATGCGTTTTACCGACATGATGATGAACCAGGGTTTCACAGCCGGCACCAGCGCTACTATTAAGATTGATATACTGGCGGTAGCAGCACAGTTTGCCCAGGCCGAAAACCCGGACCTGCTGGTAGACCACTTCGCCAGCATGATGCTGGGAATAGAACCTGGCCAGATAGAGCACAACAGCCTGAAGGCTATCCTGCTTTCTAACCAAAGCCAGAACTATTACTGGAGCAATGCCTGGAACAACTACGTAAGCAACCCGGATGTAGCCAACACCAACATCGTGAAGTCACGCCTGGCATCTATGCTTACCGCCCTTACACGACTGGGTGAGCACCAGCTTAGCTAAAAGTTAAAGATTACTAATAAGTTATTCTGAAATATTACTTTCAGATACTATAAATAACAAAAAAGTTATTGTCAATCCTTTAACTTATTAGATTTTCTTTATTAACTTTAAGCGAACACTTAATATATTAAAAACTAGTCGTGTCATGGGTACAAATCAACGCCGCACGTTTCTGGAAGAAATGATCGAGATCCAATCAGGTGACCGGATGAGTCTTTCAGAGGACAAAGTCTACAAAAAGTACGCTAACAAAACACTCCCCACCAACCTGGCGAAGTCTACTTCAGGGCTTTCCGCTTACACTGGTCCGTGGACGGAAGTACAGGTGATACACCTGCTGCGCCGACTCACATTTGGAGTAAAGCAATCGGATGTGGATGCATTCACTTCCATGACGATGGCTCAAACCGTTGACTATATGCTCAATACGGTGCCAGCTATACCCACTGCACCATTAAATAACTACTCCGGTACACTCCCGGATATTACCGGCGTATTCCCTGGCCAGCCCTGGGTAGCCAATCAATATGGCGACCAGCAGACAGACAGCGGCCGCGAGGGAAGCCTGAAGGCCTGGTGGACAGGCTTGATGCTGAACCAGAACAGCAGCGTTTACGAAAAAATGGTCTACTTCTGGCACAATCACTTCGCCATCGAGTTCGACATTGTAGGCGACGCCCGCAAATCGTACAATTATTACATGCTGCTTCGTGCTTTTGCGCTGGGCAACTTTAAAGACCTGGTACGGGCAGTAACTACCGACCCGGCCATGCTCGTGTACCTGAACGGTTACCTGAACGTGAACTACGCACCCGACGAGAACTACTCCCGCGAACTGCAGGAACTCTTCACCGTAAGTAAGGAATACCTGCCGCACTACACCGAAGACGATGTGCAGCAGGCGGCCCGTGTACTTACCGGGTGGCGCATCAATAATAGTACGCTCCTCAGCTACTTTGAGCCCAGCCTCCACGATACCGGCAACAAGCCTTTCTCCTTCTACTACAACAATGCCGTGATCAACGGGCAGAGCGGTATGAACGGGGCCAATGAAACCGACCAGCTGATAGACCTGATGTTCAGCAAGTTCCAGACGGCCAAGTATATCTGCGCCAAGCTGTACCGCTTCTTTGTATATTATGTAATAGACGCCACGGTAGAGAACAACATCATCATACCCATGGCGAACATACTGGTGAGCAACAACTTTGAGATAAAACCCGTGCTTTCCGCGCTGTTCCGCAGCGAGCACTTCTTTGATATGCTGAGCCAGGGATGCTTTATCCGTACCCCGCTCGATTTTATACTGGGTACTATGCGCACCTTCAATGTACAGGTGCCGGGCAACCTCTCTGTAAATGAGAAGTACAGCATCTGGAGGGCGCTGTCTAACTACGCTGGAAATATGAACCTGAGCGTGGGGCAGCCACCTAACGTAGCCGGATGGCCCGCCTACTACCAGACACCGGAATTCCACGAGATTTGGATAAACTCCACTACTTACCCGCGCAGGCAGTCGTTTACCGATATGATGCTGAGCGGTGGCTTTACGGCCGGTACCAGTGCCACTATAAGGATAGATTACCTTACTTATACCGCCAACTTTGCCAATGCCGACGACCCCGATGCTTTAATAAACTATTATGTTAAAATGTTGTTAGGTTTGCCCATATCCGTAGCACACCACGATAGTTTAAAGAGTATCTTGTTGTCCGGACAAAGCCAAAATTATTATTGGACGAATGCATGGAATGCTTACGTCGCCGTTCCTAACGTTGCCAACACGAACATTGTTTCCCAACGCATACGGAGCGTGCTGCTTGAACTGACTCGTTTAGCTGAACATCATTTATGTTAATCCATTAAAAAACTGCAATTCATGAAACGCAGAGATTTCCTCAAAGCAACACCGGCGGCCAGTCTCGCCTTAATGATAAATGGTACACCCATAGGTACCTACGCGCAAAGTCCGCTCCTGAAATTGCTCGCTAAATCGGCGGCGCAGAACGGTCGTGTAATGGTCATCATACAGCTCTCCGGCGGTAATGATGGTCTTAACACCATCATTCCGCTCGACCAGTACGCAGGCCTTTCTACGGCGCGTGCCAATGTAATGATACCAGCCAACCAGGTGCTTCCTCTCAACGGGTATGCCGCCACAGGTATGCACCCGGCAATGACCGGCCTGCAGACCATGTTCAACAACGGGCAGGTCAATATAGTACAGGGGGTATCGTACCCTAACCCGAACCTCTCCCACTTCCGTGCTACGGATATATGGTTCACCGGCTCCAGCGCTAACCAATACCTGGAAACAGGATGGGTAGGCCGCTACCTGGAAGAAGAATTCCCCGGCTTCCCCAATGGCTATCCCAACGCGGATATGCCCGACCCGCTGGCGATACAGATAGGCAGCAACGTATCGAACCTCCTGCAGGGCCCGAACGTGAACATGGGTATGGCTATTGCCGACATAGACAATTTCTACAACCTCATTAATAACACCGTCAGCCCGGCACCCAATACTCCCGCCGGCCACGAACTGACTTTCATTCGCTTCATTGCCCAGCAAACACAGCAATACACCGTTGCTATACAGAATGCTGCAGCAAGTGCCGCCAACCTCGGCACCTACCCCGCCAATAACTACCTGGCCAACCAGCTGAAGATAGTGGCGCGCCTGGTAGCCGGTGGCCTCCAGACGCCTGTATATGTAGTAGGCATGGGCGGATTTGATACGCACTCAGAGCAGGTAGACGCTGTTGACCACACCATAGGTGCACACGCCAACCTCCTTACTACGCTGTCGGAAGCTGTTTCCGCTTTCTTCAACGATCTTACTTTGCTGGGGCATGCCAACCGCGTAGCGGCAACGGCCATATCCGAGTTCGGACGCCGTATTATCTCCAATGGTAGCGGTGGTACCGACCACGGTACCGGCCAGCCAATCATGACCTTTGGCCCGGGCGTTAACCCTATTATCATAGGCAACAACCCCACCATACAGGTAGGTTCCAACGTATCGGACAACATACCGATGCAGCACGATTTCAGGTCTATTTACGCCGCTATACTGGCCGACTGGTTCCAGGTATCGCAGCAGACAATGACCAACGTACTGCAGCAGAACTTCCCGATACTACCGGTATTTGCCCCAACCACGGTTGGTACCGAGACGGTGGTAACAGGTATGGACGAAACACTGGGACAAAACTTCCCGAATCCGTTCACCAAAACAACAACCATCAACTTCGGTACAGACGGAAACGGCCCCGTAACCATAGAACTCTTTGATGTGGCGGGGCGTAAGGTTAAGACAGTTTGTAACCAAACTTTCGATCGTGGTAAGCACGAAATCACCATCAATCGCGATGGCCTCGTTTCCGGCACTTACTTCTATCGTATGACCAAAGGCAACGAACATGCGGCTACCAAGCAAATGCTGGTGGTAGATTAATAATTTTGTCAGCACAATTCACAGAAAATGCCCCGTTTATACGGGGCATTTCTATTTCAGTTAAATTTGCAGCATGATGTCCCCTACGGTAAAATTTATAGCCCTGGCGCTTACAGCGTTAGTAGCACTGGCCGCGTGCCGGGAAGAAGCAAAAACTTCAGATGAATTCCCCAAACTGGATAACCCCATAATAGATGGAGTTACCGAGCGCATACAGAAAGAGCCCGGTAATGCGGTACTCTATTTTGAGCGGGCCAACCTGCTCCACCGCCTGGAAATGGACTCCATGGCCCTCAACGACTATAAAAAGGCCATCAGTCTGGACTCCACCAAATCGCACTACTACAGCGCCCTGGGCGATTTATTGTTTGAGCACAAAGATATAACCGGGTCTATCACCTGGCTGCAAAAGGCGATTCAGTTAAACCCCAAAGACCCCGTAGCACACCTGAAGATTGCCAAGATGCATATCATACTCAATGAATACGATAAGGCGTTCGAGTCTATAAATACCGTGCTCCGCCAGGATGTGTACAATCCAGAGGGCTACCTGCTGAAAGGCATCGCTTACAAAAACCTGAAAGATACTGCCAAGGCGCTATCCAGCTTCCAGACAGCGCTCAACGCTCTGCCTACTTACAAAGAGGCTATGATGCAGTTGGGCCTGCTTTACGCCGCCAAAAAAGACCCTTTAGCCCTGAAATATTACGACAACGCCTTTGCGCAAGACACTACCGATGTATCGCCCATCTACAATAAGGGTATGTATTACTGGAACCAGGAGAAAGTAGAGGAAGCAAAAAAAGAATTCACCAACGCTATACTCAAGGACCAGAATTACGCCAACGCCTTCTTTGGCATGGGGCGCGCGCTGATGCAGCAGGACTCGCTGGAAAAAGCACGCAGGCAGTTCAATATCGTAATAGGCACCGAGCCCGACAATGTAGAGGCGTACTTCAACCGGGGGCTTTGCAGCGAAATGATGGGTAACAAAGCCGAAGCTATGGAAGACTACGAACAGGCACTCCGCTTCAACCCCGACTATCAGCCCGCGGCAGAAGCAAAAAAAAGGCTGGGAGGCAAATAATACATTGTTTTTCCACATTAAAGGAGGCGCTACACCAGGCACATGAATATTGCGCCCAAAAGCTATATATTGCCGCCTGATTCCACCTTTGCAACACCGGCATTAAGGATATGCCGGCCTTATACATGAGGATATTATTAAAAATAACATTGCTCCTGGCCGCAACCTGCCTGCTGCCCCAAAAAGCCACCGCCACCGGCGAAGATGTCTGCGAATGTGTAAAGCTGAAAGTCGGCTCGGCCGATACACTGGCTCCCAATACCTACCTCGACTATCGCTTCTCGGTGAAAAACACCTGTAAATCAAAAGTTTGGGTCAATACCAGTTCTTTCGGCTTTGCCATTTACGACCAGAACAACAAGCCAGCCCGCAGGCTGCGGGAGCTTACATTCGTAAAGCGTTATAAATATCCTGAATTTGTACTGATAGAGCCGAACGCGGAATACGAATTCAAATTTTCGGATGATGCGTTTTTTGAATACAAAATGGACCGGAACAGTAAGTACATAGTAGGGTTACGCTTTGCAAACAAAAAATACAAACATCCCTCCGGCCGCAACCTCAATTTTCTCTGCACCAAAGAATTGAAGCGGCTTCTGTACGTAAAGTAGCGTTCAATTAAATAACTTCGCGGTTATTATTCCAAACGTATATAGCTCCATTTATGCCAATCATTGCGCCTTCTATGCTTTCTTCCAACTTCCTGAACCTGGAAGCCGACATTGAAATGATCAACAACAGCGAGGCCGACTGGTTTCACCTCGACGTAATGGATGGCCGCTTCGTGCCCAATATCACCTTTGGTATGCCCATCATCGCCCAGATGAAAAAGAAGGCGAAGAAAACGCTGGACGTGCACCTGATGATAGTAGAGCCGGAAAAGTACATAGAAGATTTCGCTAAAGCGGGCGCTGATATACTGAGCGTACACATTGAAGCTTCCACACACCTGCACCGTAGCCTTCAGGTAATAAAGGCCAATGGCATGAAGGCGGGTATCGCCATCAATCCGCACACTCCGGTGAGCCTGCTGGCCGATGTGATTACCGATACCGACGTGGTATGCATGATGAGCGTAAACCCGGGTTTCGGCGGCCAGAAGTTCATCCCCAATACAATGCAGAAGATACGCGACCTGAAAAGCATCATCACACAGCGTGGCGCTTCCACGCTCATAGAGATAGATGGTGGCGTAACGCTGGATAACGCTGCCGACCTGCTGCGTGCCGGCGCTGACGTACTGGTAGCCGGCAATACGGTCTTCTCCTCCCCCGACCCCGCCGACACAATAAAAAAGCTCAAGGCCATCGAAAAATAAAACGTAAATTATACCGTTTTAGTAAGCATATGCTCCGTAGATTAGCCGCTGTAATTACCTTATTACTTTTCACCATCTGTACACACGCGCAGACCGCTATTGTATACGGCACTGTAAAAGACGAAACGGACAGCACGGTAGAATCTGCCACCATAGCCGTAGCGGGCACCTCCATCGGCACACAAACAGGCCCCGGTGGAAAGTACCGGCTGGAAGTACCCGCCGATAAAAAGATAACACTGGTAGCCTCCTTCGGCTTCGACTATACCGACTTTAAGAGAGACCTGAATCTCGGCCCCAAACAAGAGTTCCGGCTTGACATTGTACTCAGGACAAAATCAAATGTAATAGACGAGGTCATCATACGCGACCGCAAGAACGATATGATATCGCTCAACACCACCCGCATAGGTGAGCGGCCCGACATCGTGGGCGGCATAGAGGGCGGCATTAAAATGCTGGTAGGAAGCAACAACGAGCTGACATCGCAATACGCGGTGCGTGGTGGCAACTACGACGAGAACCTGGTGTATGTAAACGACTTCGAGATTTACCGGCCTTTCCTTGTTCGCTCCGGCCAGCAGGAGGGATTGAGCTTTGTGAACAGCGACCTGGTGCAGAACGTGAACTTCTCGGTTGGTGGTTTCCAGGCAAAGTACGGCGATAAAATGTCGAGCGTGCTGGACGTAGCCTACAAGAAACCCACCAAGTTCGGCGGCTCCGTACAACTGAGTATGCTGGGCGCCAGCCTTCACCTGGAAGGGGCTTCTAAGAACAATAAACTCTTTTACCTCTTCGGCGCCCGCCAGAAGAGTAATCAATATGTACTGCAATCGCAGCCCACCAAAGGCATTTACAATCCTTCCTTTACCGATATCCAGTTCCTGGCCAACTACCAGGTAAGTAAAAAGTGGGAAATAGAAGTAATAGGCAACTACGCCCGCAACCGCTTCAACTTTGTGCCGGAAGAACAAACAAGCAGCTTCGGGCTGGTTAACCAGGCCTTCCAGGTACGAGTATTCTACGACGGCAGCGAAACCGACCAGTTCGACTCCCGATTCGGGGGAATTTCCACCACCTTCCGGCCCAACAAACGCCTGAAACTGAAGTTGCTGGCCTCCGCCTTCCAAACCAACGAACGCGAGACCTACGACATAGGCGGCGAATACCTGCTGGGCGAACTGGAGACCGACCTGGGAAAAGAGAACTTCGGACAGATAAAGACCTACCTGGGTACGGGCATCATACAAACGCACGCCCGCAACTACCTGAATGTGAACGTAGGCACCGTAGCGCATCGCGGAACCTATGATGCAAAAAAACACTTTCTGCAATGGGGCGTAGACGGAATGATCACCAGCATTTCCGACAAGCTGCACGAGTGGGAACGGCGCGACTCCGCGGGCTTCACGCAGCCATACAGCCCCGACTCCATTAACATGCGCTACTTCTATAGCTCCTCCTCTACATTTAACTACAGCCGCTTCAGCGCTTTCCTGCAAGACAACATACAATTCAGCGACTCGCTGGACCTGACCCTTTCCCTGGGGGTGCGCATCAATTACAACATGCTCAATAACGAGCTCATCACCAGCCCGCGCGCGCAACTGGCATACAGCCCCAAATGGAAACGCGATGTGATTTTCCGTGCATCGGCCGGCATGTACGCTCAGCCGCCCTTCTACCGCGAAATGCGCGACCTGAATGGTGTGGTGAACAAAGACCTGAAAGCGCAAAAATCAGCGCACTTCGTGCTGGGCACCGAATATAACTTCGCCGCCTTTAAACGGCCCTTCCGGGTAACCGCCGAAGTGTACTACAAGAAACTGTGGGACCTCGTGCCCTACGAGTACGACAACGTGCGCATCCGCTATTTCGGGCAAAACAGTGCGGAAGGATACGCCTACGGAGGAGAAGTACGCCTGTTTGGCGATATCGTGCGCGATGCTACCTCGTGGATAAGCATCGGCCTGCTCAAAACAGAAGAGGACGTGAAGACCGACCGCATTGTCTACCAGTCCGTAGCCGGTGCCGACAGCGCCTCGGTATCTCCCGGGTATATCCCCCGCCCTACCGACCAGCGCTTCATGCTGGGTATGTACTTTGAAGATTACCTGCCCCGGAACAAGAACTTTAAGATGCACATGAATATGATGTATTCTTCCGGCCTGCCCTTCGGGCCACCCGACCAGAAGCGCTACGGGGATACCCTGCGCCTGCCCGACTACAAGCGGGTAGACATCGGCTTCTCAGCCCTGCTGCTTGATGGGGCCAAAAAAGAACGCCCGGCGCACAGCTTCTTCCGCAATTTTCAAAGCGTGTGGCTGAGCCTGGAGGTATTCAACCTGCTTGGCATCCGCAATACTATCTCCTATTCATGGATACAAGACCAGTCCACAGGCAATACCTACGCGGTACCCAACCGCCTTACTGCCCGCCTGATAAACGCGAAAATGATTTTCCGCTTTTAGCGAAACGTCATCGGGCCATAACAGCATACCAGGCGAAATAAGTAACCACCAAAGCGGGTAAGGAAACCAGCCAGAGATACACCCGTTCCTTACGCTCCAACACTTTGAAGTAAGTGACCAGGGCTATTCCCGCAGATACCACCACAATGCTCACCCACATCAATAAGTAAGAGTGCAAATCCCGGAGCACGATCCTCAACACTGCGTCGGCCGAAACAAACAATGGCGTACCCAATAGCAAAACTGCGCACCACCACAACACGGAACGCCGGCGAATGTTTGAGATCTTCAGGATAATTGCTCCCACGAAGCAGAATAGCACAAGCACCAATAGAAAGGAACTTTGCAGCAAGAAACTCGCCCACCCGCTATGAGTCTGAACGTAACGCTCCTTCGCCGCACAATACATATACACGCCAGACGCCTGGAGGCGTGCCGGGGCGCCTATGGTCTTCAGGAGTATATAGTTACAGAGCGAATAAAGCACATGCGCCACCACAAAATAACCTACTCCCGCTACCAGGAACGACAGAACCGGGGATATAGGTTTTCTTGCATTCATTGGCAGGTACTGCGTGTGTCGTTACTTAGTGTACTCTTTTACAGCCTGTAAAAATTCAGGCTGCTTATCTATAAACACATTGTGGGAAGCTCCCTTTATCACCCGGAAATGCTCCTCGCCCAGCTCTTTACGCAGCAGGTCCAGTTGCTCCTGGTCATACAGGCCATCCTCATCGCCATATATTCCATAGAAGTTTACCCCCTTAGCGCGCGCTTCTTTCATCTTTGCTCCTATATGGATGGTGGTGTACTTCTCGTTGGTATAAAGCCCCTGCACCGGCGGAAACTCCGATGCCCTCAGGTATTTCGCCTCTGGTGCTTCCCGAAGGGATGCGGCCAGTGCTTTGGCCTCTTCCGTTTGCTTTTGGGTAGTGTACAGCCCTGCGCGCATGGCCTGCATAAAGGCCAGCGAGCTGTATTGCAGCGAGGCGGTATCCATAGCCTTTATCTGCGCTATGAATTTAATGCTGGTAGTGTCATCCTTTGCCCGGTAGGCCCGCTCAGAGTTACTCACGATAGAACGGATGGTCATAGGGTAGGAATAGGGAGAACCCACCAGTATCACGCGGCTCACCAGTTGGGGCTCACTGGCGGCGAAGTAAGTACCTAGCGTACCACCCCAGCTATGGCCCACCAATACCGCCTTCTTTACCTTATGCGTTTCGTACACCGATTTCAAGTCATTGAGCGCTTCTTCCATGGTGTACTTGCTGTCCTTCATCTCCTTAGAGCGGGCGCAGCCGCGCTGGTCATACACGATAACGTAGTAACCGCTTTCCGCGAGTTTCGCCGCGGTGGTCAGCTCAAAATTCACACAATTGTACCCCGGCCCGCCATGCAGAAAAATAATAGCCGGGTCCGATTTCTTGCCAAATGCCTTGCTGTAAAGCTGCCCATAACCCGAAACCGAAAAGCACAACAGCACCAATAGTAATACAACATTCCTCATATTGATAAATATACACAAATACAGCCACACTCTCCCGCTCTCCGTTCTCAAATGGCACTCCCTTTTAAGCCTGCCTGGCGGCAGGCACCGGGTCATGTGCTGGTATTCACAGGCTACGCTCCTCACATTCTGAAGCCAAAAAATAGCCGCCCAAACGAGCAGCTATTTCTGTACTTACTAAATATCAAAACCATCTCCCCTCCACTTGTGGAGGAGCCGGGGAGTTTTTTACAGATGTATCGCTTCACCCAGCGCCACCTCTATCGCATCTTTCACGCTTTCGCTCATTGTCGGGTGCGGGTGAATGCTGTCCAGCACTTCCTGCCAGGTTGTTTCCAGTTTGCGGGCCACTACTGTTTCGGTTATCATCTCCGTTACGTTAGCGCCTATCATGTGCGTGCCCAGCCATTCGCCGTACTTAGCATCAAATACCACTTTCACGAAACCTTCCATAGCACCGGCAGCTGAGGCCTTACCCGAAGCAGAGAACGGGAACTTACCCACCTTCACTTCGTAGCCGGCTTCTTTGGCTTGCTTTTCAGTCATACCTACAGAAGCTATTTCAGGCGAGCAGTAGGTACAGCCCGGTACGTTACCGTAATCCAGTGGTTCTGGTGTGTGGTGGTGCTTGCCATCCTTCGCCGCAAAAGCTTCCACGCATATCACAGCCTCCTTCGATGCCACGTGCGCCAGTGCCTGTCCGGGAGTCACATCGCCTATAGCGTAGATACCATCTACATTCGTTTTGTAATACTTATCTACTACTACTTTTCCTTTGTCGGTTTTTACTCCGGCTGTTTCCAGGCCTATGTTCTCTATGTTCGCTACCACACCCACGGCGCTCAGCACTATATCAGCTTCCAGTGTTTCTTCGCCGGCGGCGGTCTTCACCGTGGCTTTCACACCCGTCTTGGTTTTCTCCACTTTCTCTACAGAGGCGTTGGTCATAATGGTCATGCCTTTCTTCTTGTAGATTTTTTCCAGCTCTTTAGAGATGTCTTCATCTTCCACCGGCACTATGCGCGGCATGAACTCTACTATCGTCACTTTAGTACCAATGCTGTGGTAGAAGTAGGCAAACTCCACGCCTATCGCGCCGGAGCCCACTACTATCATGCTCTTTGGCTGCTCGGGAAGCACCATCGCTTCACGGTAGCCTATTACTGCTTTGCCATCTATCGGCAGGTTGGGCAGTTGGCGTGCACGGCCGCCGGTAGCCAGTATTATGTGCTTCGCGGGATAGGCGGTAGTTTTGCCATCTGCCCCGGTCACTTCTACTTCTTTCTTGTTATTCACTTTTCCATTACCGTTCAGCACATCTATCTTGTTCTTCTTCATCAGGTACTGGATACCTTTACTCATCTTATCGGCCACGCCCCGGCTGCGCTTTACCATGCCGCCAAAGTCAGCCTTAAAGTCTTTCACCTGCACGCCATAGTCGGCTGCGTGGTTCATATAGTCCATCACCTGCGCCGATTTCAGCAGCGCTTTAGTGGGTATACATCCCCAGTTCAGGCAAATGCCGCCCAGATTTTCGCGTTCTACTATCGCTGTTTTATAACCTAATTGAGATGCACGGATAGCCGCCACATATCCACCGGGGCCACTACCTATTACGATCACGTCGTATGCCATAAAGAGGAAATTTTTTAAAGTTTTAAGCTTTGCAATATAACCGGACAAATGTAGTTTATTTTTTAGGAAAAGGAGCCGCATTCTGTGCGGCTATTGGCTGCCGGGCTGGAAATTTCCATCGCCACATCCATGGAGGCACAATAAAACGGGCTTCCCGCCCCCGGAAAGCCCGTCATGTGTATTATTCCAGTTATGAATAATAAATTGTTTCGCTGCTATGGCTGGTTAGGCTCCGCTTTTCGGCGGTGCGGCTTGTTATCGCCCAGGTATGATGGGCTGAATGCCTTCCGGTTATTCGCCCCTGTCGTCTCAGGGCTGCCCTCACGGCGTTGTTTCACAAATCGGTACAGGCGCATAGCGGGATAAGCCAGCGCTCCGGCTGCCAAAAGGGCGATACCTGCATTTCTTACATTCTTGTTCATAATTCAGAGGTTTTGCAGGTAACCAGGATAAAAAACCTTGCCAATAAAAAAGCCGCCCCTCTCTCCGCTAATCCTCGTTTCCAATGAGGATCGTCTGGAAACGCGTTTGCAACATGTCCAGGCGCCATCAGAGCACTGTGTCTACGGAAACCCACAAACCATCCAGCTCAGTAGGTGCCGCGTATATCATGTCACCCAACCCCAACAAAAAGCCCACCTATCGCTTGAATTGTACAAAATGCAAGAAACCTGAATCATGGTCTATCTTAACCCAAAATCCATTGTTGAAGAAGTGGTGTATTAAACATCTGGCATGATAGTCAGGCGCTGATACATCTATTGACGGTAGGTATTGATCGATGGAATAAGTCTTAATTATCTTATTACTATTCATTTTCACAAAGCGATCACCATCTTCTAAGGAAATTAGGTAAGGCTTCAACTTCTCGTACTCTTCCTGGCTCACCATCAAATTTCTTCCTTCGACAATGAAACGAAATAGATAATCACCATAACACTGTTCCGAGAACAGCTTGTCTAACAACAAATTATACAGTTGTTCGCTACGCATTACAACATATCCATATCCATACCTGTTTTCCAATGAAAATGTATCATTTTCGAGCCTAACCTGTATGGGCACGGAAATAAAACTAAGTTTCATAAAGTCGCTATGGGTCGACCCCGCATAGCCAGCAATCTTGCTTTCGTGTGCATTCTTTTTATGTGCGCTACATGATGCAGCAAACACTGCTAACACTACAATAAACCGTCTAACCATTTTCATTCAGCAAACTCTATATTATTTGATTCACCTTCCCGCTAATCGAAGCGTCCTGCTTCATTAAAACTAATCAAACAATTAATAAATCTCCCACTCGTCCAATTTTGCAACGTAGATGTCCCGGAAACCCGTTTGCAACATGTCCACGCGCCATCAGAGCACTGTGTCTACGGAAACCCACAAACCATCCAGCTCAGTAGTTGCCTCGTAAATCATGTCACCCAACTCCAATAAAAAAGCCGCCCCACTCTCCGCGGGACGGCTTATTGGTTTTTATTCACTAGCGCTTAATCCAGCTTCTTTTTACCCATGGTACTGGTAAAGATAAACAGCAAACTATGCAGGATAGCAAAGCCCATAGAAAATTGGAATAATACATCATCGTCCGCCTTAGGATCATTATGATGAATGAGCGCTACCACTACCAGCAGCAGTGCCAGCACTACTCCCGTTAGCGAAACAGTCTTGTAGCTGTTCTTAAAGAATGAGCCGGAATTGAGGGCGCTGTTCTTCATTCCGTAAAACAGGTATAGATCCAGGCCCAGTATCATCCATACTATAAGCCGTATCCATGTATCGGTAGGCAGAAACACCATCATGAAGAGGCAGGTGGCAATACCCAGTATTGGTACTAACGGCACCAGCGGGGTGCGGAAAGCACGGGGTGCATCCGGCATTTTCGCCCGCATCACCATTACCCCTACACAAACCAGTATAAAGGCGAACAGGGTACCTATGCTCGTCATTTCCCCAACCACGCGGGCGGGAACGAAGGCGGCAAACAGGCTCACGAAAAGCATAAACAGCATATTGTTCTTGGCTGGTGTCCGGAACTTGGGGTGTACATCTGAGAACACCTTCGGTATCAATCCATCTTTACTCATAGAGAAGAATACCCTCGATTGCCCCATCAGCATCACCAGTATTACGGAGGAATAGCCTGCCAGTATTGCAATCACAATCGCCATATTCAGCCAGGGATAGTCTGGTTTCACCACGCCGTCAGCCCCCATTTGGCCCATTTGCTCAATGGCTACTTTTACGGGCGCTATTTCGTCTTTGCCGGCAAACATCTGGTAGTTGGCGACACCGGTCATTACGTGCGCGAATAAGATATACAGGATGGTACATATACCTAACGACAGCAATATACCTATGGGCATTGCTTTCTTGGGATTCTTCGTTTCCTGTGCGGCGGTAGAAACCGCATCAAATCCTATGTAGGCAAAGAACACTATGGCAGCGGCACGTACTACCCCGCTAAAACCAAAGTTGCCGAAGTCACCGGTATTATCAGGTATATAAGGCGTGTAGTTCTCAGGGCGGATATACTGCCAGCCAAGGGTAATGAATATCAATACCACGGCAACCTTCAGCACCACTATCAGGCCGTTGAAAAAAGCGGACTCTTTCGTACCCCGCATCAATAACAGCGACATGAGCATAACAATAAATACCGCCGGCACATTTATCATCCCTCCATCAAAGGGCGAGGCGGTGTAGGCAGGGTCTATATGGATATTAAAGTCTTCCAGGAGTTTTACGAAATAGCGCGACCAGCTGATAGAAACAGTAGCGGCTCCCACGGCATACTCCAGCACCAGGTCCCAGCCAATTATCCATGCAATGAACTCACCCATGGTAGCAAAGGAATAAGTGTAGGCGCTACCCGCAACAGGTATCATAGAGGCGAACTCAGCATAGCAAAGCCCGGCGAAGGCACAGCCCACCGCTGCAATAATGAACGAAATGGTAATGGCCGGTCCAGCATTAGTAGCCGCTGCGCCCCCCGTTATGGAGAACAGGCCCGCACCAATAATGGCACCTATACCCAGCGCAACGAGCGAACGGGCCGATAGCGTTTTCTTCAAGCCTTTTTCCGACTCAGAGGCTTCCGCCAAAAGTTGGTTGATCGGCTTCCTGACAAATAATCCCATATTATTATAGATGAATATGCTACCAAACTAGGGCAAATTTGTGTAAACTTCAAACACATGTCTCCCCTTGTGCATAAGTCCCCCCAATTTGGTGTTAAACTCTCCCCATACCCCTCCCGGAGGGAACCCGTTATTGATGTTTTTTCAGTAGGTTTGCGACCATGTTTTTGAGATATCTTTCCCTTTTGGGAATTATTATATTTTCTTTCTTTTTTACATCCAGTACGCATGCACAGCCACCGTTGCTGCCCGATATGAACCTCGGCACGCAGCAGGGTATTGTATTCCTTACCTGGAATTGCCAGTACGACGGCATCAAGTCCATTAGTGTGCAGCGCTCCGATGACAGTATTTTCAATTACGTGACGGTGGGCTATGTGCGCAACCTGAAGCAGGGCGTACAGGCATACATAGACGGGCACCCGCTACCCGGCAAGAACTACTACCGGCTTTATATCATTTTCAATAGCGACCTTACCTGGTACAGCAACCGGATACGCATTAATGTAGACAGCAACGTGCTCCTCACACAGGGGTTGCAACTGCCCCCCAACGACTCGCTGCAGCGGTTCATTTCCGATAAAGACCCCGGCAACCCCTTGAAAGATATTATGAACAAAGTGACCTACATCAGCACTACCGATAACGACCCTTATGGGTTTAGCTATGTAAAGTCGCAATACATATTTACCAATCCCCTTACCGGCCACGTAAATGTGGAATTGCCGGATATCACCAGCCAGCGCTACAGTGTACGCTTTTTCGACCAAAATGAGAAGCAGGTGCTGGAGGTGCCGCGTGTAATGGCTTCACCCGCTATTATAGACAAAAGGAACTTTCAGCGGAAAGGGATGTACAAATTTGTACTAAAGCGCAACAACACTACGCTGGAGACCGGCTATATTACTATCTATTAGCCAACCGGGGCCTGCTAACTATCTATTTCCTGGTTCTTAATAATGTGGGTCAGTTCAGGGCCCAGCCGGAGATTGTCGCCGGCAAAGAGCTTCATCATCGATACCATCTCTTCGGCGTTCCACGAGTACACACCGGCCGCAAAATGGATGGCTTCGCAGTCGTGGTTAAAGTACAGGTTGCCCTCGTTGTGCAGTTGCTGTATCAAGTGCTCGTGGGTGTCAAAGCCAAAGTAGTCGAACGACTGGCCTTTCATCGGATGATCGGTCTTTTGCGGGACGCCCCAGTAAAATAGCGGGCTGATGGAGCCCCATTTATACGACCGCACCCGCGACCCGAACGGTGTTTTCTTTATTAATGATATATCAGTAACTGATAACAGGATGCTCTCCCGGGCAAACATTCTGGCCAGGAAGCGGTAAGCGGCCAGTGCATACAGGGCAGCAGCCCCTACTCCTGTTGCGGTAGCCGCAAAGCTAACCAACGGCAGTGCCTGAAGCAGCAATATAGTAGCCATACCCGTGGTAAACAGGAACTCTCCCCAGAAAAGTACCTGTATACGCTGGCTGGTCCGGTTTCCCAGTTCTATCAGCAAGGTATCCTGCCCCCATTTATACGTTATGTTGCTTTTCATGTGCCTCCTTTAGCTTTTCCTGGCCTGCTGCCGGCAGGGGCGCCAGTTCACTCTCAAACACATTGCTAAATTCATTTAATATCAGCCGCTTCACTTCCGCCTCGTCTACTTCGCGGCCCAGCTCCTTCTGCACGGAAGTGACGCTTTTATCCGTGATGCCACAGGGCACTATATAGTCAAAGTACTTCAGGTCGGTATTCACATTCAGCGCAAAGCCGTGCATCGTAACCCAACGGCTGCTGCGTACTCCCATCGCGCATATCTTCCGGGCACGGGGGGTACCTACATCCAGCCACACGCCTGTAGAACCTTCCAGCCTGCCGCCCGCTATGCCATAATGGCCTATTACACGAATAATTACTTCTTCCAGGCAACGCATATATCTACCCAGGTCCGTAAAAAACTGTTCCAGGTCCAGTATCGGGTAACCTACTATCTGCCCCTTACCATGATACGTAATATCACCGCCCCGGTTGGTTTTATAGAACGATACGTTCAGTTCTTTCAGCCGGTGGTCATTCACCAGCAGGTTCTCCATATGGCCGCTCTTGCCCAGCGTGTAGACATGGGGGTGCTCGCAGAGCAGCAGGTAATTTGCGGTATTAAGCGTTTCCGGGCGCTGCAACGCACCCGAACTGTACCACTGAGACTTCAGGGACAGGTTCTCCTGCATGAACACGTCCTGCATCTGCCAGGCCTGGCCATACTCTACCACTCCGAGGTCGTGGTAATACACTTGCTTTTCACTCTGGTTCACGGCTGCAATTTAACACTTTCGCAGCTGAAAAATCCCCCTCTAACTAACCTGTGGCTTGCTTTTTGATTATCGTTTTCTTAACAGTAAATAAATTACATTTGTTAGGCTTAAATAATCACGAGGAACGAATATGTTGCAATTCATGAAGAATAAAATTTTGATACCATTGCTGATACTGGGTGGGCTGGCTGCCTTCTTCTCCTTTAAGTATACCGGCGATGATAGTGGGGTGGACAAAAAAGAGCGCGTAGCCCTGGAGATAGTAATGAAAAAAATCAAGGACGAGCACTATGCGCCACGCGACATCAACGACTCCTTTTCAGCCAAGGTCTTTCACTCCGTTATGGAGCAACTGGACTACGACAAGCGTTTCTTTACACAAAAGGAAATGGCCCAGCTCAATGAGTACCAGTTTAAGATAGACGACGAAATTAAAACCGGAGACCTCGCATTTTACCACAAGGCCTTCGACTTGTTTGCCAAGCAAATAAAACTGACTGAAGGTTTCTATAAGGAACTGCTGGATAAGCCCTTTGAGTTCACCAGCAAGGAAGAAATACAGATGGACCCCGAAAAGCTACAGTATGCAGCCAACGAGGCCGAATTGAAAGAACGCTGGAGAAAGATACTGAAACTGAAAGTACTCCAGAAATATGTGGAACTGAAAAAGGCCCAGGAAGGCGAAGGGCTGGATGGTGAAAAGAAAGCCGTAACCGATAAAGACAAAAAGAAGAAAACAGACCAGGAACTGGAAGCGGAAGCCCGCCAGAGTGTGACCAAAATGCACGACCGCTACTTCAAGAAGCTGAACAACATGAAAGACGATATGCGCTTTTCTGTTTTCATGAACGCCATCACCGGTACCGAAGACCCACATACCGACTACCTGGCCCCGGAAGTAAAGAAACGCTTTAATGAGTCTATGTCCGGCGCGTTCTTTGGTATCGGCGCCCAACTGAAGGAAGAAGACGAAGGTGTTCGCATAGTGGAAGTACTGCCTGGTACACCCGCGCAAAAGCAGGGCGATCTGAAAGCCAACGACCTGATACTGAAAGTAGGCCAGGGAGCGGAAGAACCTGTAGACATACAGGGTATGGAAATAGACGAAGTCATTAGCAAGATAAAAGGCAGGAAAGGAACGGAAGTTCGCCTCACGGTAAAGAAACCGGACGGCAGCATAAAAGTTATTCCTATCGTCCGCGACAAGGTAGAACAACAGGAAACTTTTGCGAAATCGCTGATTATTAACGATAAGGAAGGTCCGGTAGGCTATATCTACCTGCCCTCGTTCTATGCCGATTTCGAAGGCATCAACAACGGACGCAGTTGTGCACAGGATGTCGCCATTGAAGTGCAGAAGCTGAAAGCCGCCGGGGTGAAAGGTATCATTCTCGACCTTCGCTACAATGGTGGTGGCTCCCTGCAGGATGTAGTGGAAATGGCCGGCCTCTTCATAGACGAAGGGCCTATGGTGCAGGTAAAAACCAGCGGCATAGGAGCCAGCGTGTACAAAGACCGCAATCACCTCACCAAAGGTGTACTGTACGATGGCCCATTGGCTATCATGGTGAACAATAGCAGCGCCTCCGCCTCTGAAATTATGGCGGCAGCTATGCAGGACTATAAGCGTGCTGTAATAGTGGGCGCTACTACCTATGGTAAAGGCACCGTACAGAAGGTAGTGCCGCTAGATGATATGATAGATGCCGTTACCTATCGCGACTTGCTGGCTACGTCTCCCGATGCGGGCAACAGCAACTCACTGATTGGTGCGCTGAAAATAACCATGCAGAAATTCTACCGCATCAGCGGTGGCTCTACTCAGTTAAAAGGAGTAGTGCCGGATATCACCTTCCCCGATGTGTACAAATACATTGACATTGGAGAGCGTCGCGATAAAGCAGCACTGCCTTGGGATACCATACCGGCACAACCGTACAAGCTGTGGAACAACCCGGTGAATACCGGTAGCCTGCTCGCCGCCAGCCAGAAACGCATGAACACGAACCCCAACTTCATGCTGATAGAGCAAAGCGCCCAACGGGTAAAAAAGCAGGAAGACGACAAAGTGTATTCGCTCAACGAGGCGGAGTACCGCAAGGAACTGGAAGAAGCGAACGCTCTTTCTAAAAAAATAGAAGCGGAAGAGAAGAATATCATACCATTGGTATTTACCAACCCTGCGGAAGATCTGGCCGTCATTAATAAAGACTCCGTGACCATACGTAAAAATGAGGACTTCATGAAGCTGCGGAAGAATGATATTTATCTTTCAGAAACAGTGAACATCATACACGACATGGCCAAACCCGCAGCCAGGCTCAATATGGGCACGGGTATGAGATAAATTATAAACTGGATACCAAAACATAAAGCCGGCTATACGCCGGCTTTATGTTTACTGGGCATAGCTGTCAGCCTGTCTTCCATTCTCCCGCATTTATAGTACCTTTGCGCGCAAGTATGAGGGCGCTGAAACTTTCTTTTTTCTTGTTCATCCTGGCGGGTAGTATCCTTACCGGCAACACCGTGCACGGACAGGCTACGGCCGACTCGGTACGCTCAGCGGGGGACACGGTGAAAAAGAAAACGCCCTTTCAGCCCGACCCCAAGAAAGCGGGCCTCTACTCTGCCCTGCTCCCGGGTTCAGGACAGGTGTACAACCGGCAGTACTGGAAAGTACCCGTAGTATATGCCGGGCTGGGAGCCGCAGCGTACTTTATTAATTTCAACTACCGCAACTACAACAGGTACCGCACCGCCTACATAGCCACTATAGATACCGACCCCAATACCATCAGCACCGAAATATACAGCTCTGCCGATCTGAAACAGTTGCAGGACCAATACAAACAATGGCTGGACATGACCGTGCTTATCACCTCGCTGGGATACATGTTACAGGTGATGGATGCCGTAGTATTCGCCCACTTGAAAAACTTTGACATTTCCCCCGATATCTCCGTTCGCTTCAAGCCAATGGCCATGCCCAATGGAGGAGGAGGATTTGGTCTTGCATTCCAGTTCTAAAAACGATGTTCTTCGTTAGCTACTGTTGACATCTTCTGAATTGCAACTTTTATTTGCCCCCGCCCCGTTGTAACTTTGCCCTATGCTGCACAAGGTAGAAAGACAGGATGATTACCGCCATAAAGGGCTTCGCAAACAGCTGGTAGACATACTGCGGGAGAAAGGAATAAAGGACGAAAAGGTACTGGCGGCAATAGAAGCCATTCCCCGGCACTTTTTTCTAGACCCCGCATTTGAACGGCAGGCTTACGAAGACCGCGCGTTCCCTATACTTGCCGACCAGACAATTTCACAGCCTTATACCGTGGCTTACCAGTCGCAGTTACTGGAAATAAAAAAGTTCGACAAGGTACTGGAAATAGGCACGGGCAGCGCTTACCAGGCTTGCGTCTTAGCCGAGCTAGGCGCACTAGTTTACAGCATTGAGCGACAGAAAAAACTATACGACTACATAGGCGAGTTCTTCTTCATTAAGAAGTACCCCAATATCAAACGCATGTATGGCGATGGCTACGAAGGCGCTCCTTCTTTCGCCCCCTTCGATAAGGTCATTGTCACTGCGGCGGCTCCTTACATCCCGCCTAAGTTGATAGAGCAGCTGAAACCCGGAGGTATCGCCGTTATTCCCGTCGGAGACGATGAGGGACAGAAGATGATGCGCATCACCAAAGATAAAGACGGGAGCGTACACGAGGAGGAACTCGGCGACTTCTCCTTTGTCCCCATGCTCACCGGCAGAAATAAATAATCTCCTTATTTACTGATAAAGAACATAGGCATATCAAACACCACGCCTAGGTATGCCCGCACCGCGTTTAGCTGCGTGTGGGCATCCATTTTCCGAAGCTGGGGGGTGTACTGTACACCCGTTGAAAAGCAGAAGGGCGAATTCCGGAACCCGTACCGGTAGTGGAAACCGGGCGACAGTAATTGCGACCACTTTACATCGCGCGGCAACGCACCGTCATACGTATTTGTGAGCCGGAAAGCCACCGGCGCTGCTATATCTATTACCGACAGGCTCAGTGTGTGCGATACGCCCCGGTATTCACGCACCCCCTTCCGTCTGTGGCTATACGGGTTCTTTACCTGGCCGTCTGTTGCCTTTTTAGTAGTAGCCCAGGTATAGTTGATGCCCAGCGGCACGGTAAGGCCATATACAAACCTAATGCTGTCACCTGCGTTCCTCTGTTGGGGCAGTAGCTCTCCTCCCGCATACATTCCCAGGTAGGCGCCTACGTCCCAGGTGGCGCGGGTAAACCTTTTTACTTTGTAAGAGGTAGGTGGCGCGGCATGCGATTCCAGCACACGGCTCAGCGCCTGCGGATTGTTGCCGGCAAACATCACGTCATTCAGCAGTGCGGCAAACCCCTTCGCCCGCGATAGCGAAGAACAGAAGCAGCTATTATGCCCGGCCAGGCGTGTCCGCTTCTTCGCTATCAGCTCATGGATAGAAGTGTCGTAATAGCGCACCAGGCCATCCATCGCAGCCAGTGCCGATGTGCCTTCTGTTGCCATTGCCGCTCTCAGGCCTTCCATATACTTCGTCATATCCTCATACTCATCTTCATCTATCCACTTATAAGATGCATACCTGGCAGTAAGTTCATCCAACTGCGTCTTCTTGCCGGGCGCAATAGCAGCCAGCTTCTTGGCGCGGCTTTCAAATTCCTTCTTCAGGCTATCCAGGTCATGCGCATTGGTCGTTGGCTGGAAATAGGAGCTATACACCCGTAGTGCCTGCACGCCATACTTTTGCTCCAGTTGTGCCAGGTAGTCTTCGTCCGGCGTTGTCAGCCCCTGTGCCACCATATCACCGTTGCTTTCCTGGCACACGCGTTCAGTCACTGCCAGCAGTTGGCCAATTGCGGCAGAGTAATTCTTAGCCTGGAACGAACTGTATATTTCATTCAGGTCTGCCACGTTCGATAGAGCGGCAATATCTTCTCCGCGCAGGCTGCGCAGTACACCGGTATCGGTCATAGACCGGATAATATCGTTCATAAATGTCCAGTAGGTAGCCCCGTTAAAGAGGTCCGAAGCTGTATGTTCTTCCATCATCTTCCCCTGCCCCTTCTGGAAGCGGTTAAGGATAAGGAGGTTCTTAGAGAACCACTTCTGAACAACCGGCAGGCGCCTGCGCTGCACGTCCAGGGCGCTTCCTAAGTTCACGCCCAGGTCGTTCTTTATGTCTATCTTATATTTCTCACCCACCATCGACAGGAACAGCGAGAGATGCTCAGCTGTCATCTCAGCCATAAACTTGGTAGGAGCTATCCAATAGTCCGACTGCGCGCTCAAGTTCGCAACCGGCTTCCCGTCTCCCTCCACAAAAGCTTGCGGATTCACTACAGAGAAAAGCTGCTCATTAATAATATTCGACCATTGCAGGAACTTCTGTATGGGTGCCGTCTTGATAGAGTCAACATCGATAGTGGCATAGTTACGCACTATCTCTACAAAGCTGTATTTCTTCTCTATCATGCGTGCCAGCAGCCAGGCATCGTGCATATAGCTGAACGAGCGGGAATTAATACGATTAGTTATGTAACCACTCCCCATCAGGTGGTCGGCCATGTAGGCGTAATCTTTCGATATCGCGTAGCGCCACTCCGACCCAAAGTGCGGTGTCGTGAAAGCACTTTGCCGGAAGAGCAATCGTTTCGTTTCAGGAAATAGCACCGTGGTAAAGGTATCTGCCGCCAGGTTGCTCTTCAGTTGGTCTATCATATACAAGATAGCCTCCTGCTTAAAGCGATTAGCGATATAGGTCGCCAATGCATCCACCATCTCCGCCTGCGTCGGCATTTTGAAATTGGCCAGTTGCATGGTCGGTTGGTTTTGTTGGGCCTCTATCCGGAGTATCGCCTCGTTCCTCGCCTCTTCCATCGATACCGCGGGCAAGCCTTCGGGCTCCCTGGCTCCCTTACCCGGCTTGGCAGTCTTTACCAGCGCCATCTGGGCTTCCTTGCTCAGGTTTTTGAACAGTTTTTGAGCTATTACATCATAATAGTGTATCCGGGTCTCCATCCACGTATTCCCCTCCTCAAGCGTTCGCTTCAGGCAATGCAATATGTATAGTTTCCGGTTAGTAGTGTCCGGCTCCATGCTGTTCAGCTCTTCCAGCATAGCCCGCGCAAAAGTCGTCTTTCCCAGCAGCGACAGAGTATCGGGGTTAATTCGTGTGTATTCCTCCACCGTCATGGTTGCGCTGTCCGTTTGTATCACTATGGCACTGCCTAAGTATACTTTTACACCGGCAACATTACCCGCCAGCAGGCGATTAAGCGCCGCCAGCGATGCTTTGTTTCTTGCCAGGTAGCCTTCCATTGTTTTCTTCCGGTCGGGCATCTCGTTCAGTTGCCGGAACACAGAAGTGTCTTTCGGGTGATCATGCAGCAGGGTTCTCAATTTGTTGCCGCTACCCAGCAGGGTATCTATGCTACCCACACTAATGGAAACGTAGTTACGTTCCAGTATCAATGCCAGTATGGAATCAACGATAGTATAGCGCGCACTGTCCGAGGTAGAGTTCAGTACAGAGGAAGGGATGTAGCTCTCCAGTTTATTCAGTACCTGGGCCTCATACCTGCGTTCCACCTCCCGGTTATCCCCCGGCTCGTGCTTTAGCCAGTCAATAATGAACTTGCTGTCGTAATAAGCATTCTGCCCCTGGGCGGGCAACGCTAAGAGCAACGGGAGCAACAATAATAACCTGCGCATGTGCGGGAAGCCGGATTATGTATAAAAAATATCCATAAAGGAACTACATTATTATATATAAGTCAAGCTGCCCTTTGAGGCTACCGTTTTAGCTGGCTCTGCATCCATGCCGTCACCTTATCGGCAAAGCCCTGGTGAAAGTTTGCCTCGCGGTAGGCCGCGTCTGCAATGTGCTTGTGTGCGCTTACCCAATCATTATTCCGGGTAAGCAGGTGGTCCACATCGGGCACTTCCAGGTAGGTGGCATGGCCAGGGTGGGTACTGTTCACGGCCCTCGCTATCAGTTCATGCTCCACGCGGGAACAGGCTATGTAGTCAGCCCCTCCAAATGCGGAGAGCACGGGGCATTTCACATTCGCCCAGCTACGCGCCAGGTCTACAGAGTCCAGTTGCATCCAAAACTGCCAGTGCCGCCCCCACATATGCCGGGCGCCGGGCGTGTATTCCAGTTCACTTGCTACTATTTCTTTGTACTCAGGGTTACGATACAGTTCTTGCGGCGACTTCTTCAGCCGGAAAAATTCGTAATACACCTTCTGCATCAGCCGCACGAAATCTTCAGTTTCTCCATAGCTTTTGCCATCCAGCGGAGCCTGCACCCGGTGCATTTCCAGCAGAAATTCGCTCCACGGGCGGAATACCGTAGCGAATGCCACCACCCCGCGGGGCTGGTAACGCTCTGCCACCAGGGGCGCTATAACCCCACCCATGGAGTGGCCCCAGATAAACAGGTTGTTTTTATCTGCACAAGGCAGCGCCTGCATATACCGGTAACCGGCATCAAAAACGCTTATATCGGTAGCCAGGTCGGCATCTGCGCAGTCTGTGCATCCATAGCTGTCACCCATCCCGGTCTTTTCTATCGTCACCACTGCAAATCCCGCTCTTATCCAGGTATCTACCAGTTTGCCGGTAAATCCGCTACTGTAGCTTTCTACCGAACTGCACGTATATCCCGGTATCAGCAATATAGCCGGCATGGGGCCATCTCCCTGTGGCTTGCGCACGATAGTGCGCAGTTGGCACGCTCCCATATACGCCCACCCATACACCACTTCACCATCGCTCCGGGTATCGTAGGGCCGCATAGGTGCAGTGCCCGTGCGCGAAATTACTTTTCCGTCGTGCCGGTAGGTGATGGATACCGCGGCTCCCGCACGGAGCCCATTGGCCTGGCGGTGGTACAACGGTGCTTGCGATACAGGTTGCCCGTTAAGGGTCAGCAGCGTATCTCCCTTCTGCACTCCCAGCACAGCATAGGTACTGCCGGCCATTATACTGTCCACGGCCATTCCCTTCTCCGTCACGGTTCCGTATGCGCCCACCAGTGCCTTCCGTGCGGGTTCCTGCCCGCGGGCCGGCGCCAGGCTCGCAACTCCGGAAACCAGCAGCAACAATCGTTTTTTCATATAACTACTATTGCTGAAAAATTACGGCACAATGGCAGTTCCGGCCAGCGGCCGGTACAAAATCCCCCTCATTTTCACGCCTCAGCAACCAAGACCGAATCGCCCTACCCTGCTGCACGAATAATAAATTGCCCCTTCCACATGCCTACTAATCAATATTTTCATTAAATTGGCTTGTTATTACTCAATCAGCATGAAGGACATTAAGAAACTATTGTACGTTTTCAGCATCATGGCACTACTGGTATCTTGCCGGCAGCCACCCAATCCGGCATTCTGCTGGACTTGCACACAACGATTTATCTACAATTCCACAGACACCACGCCAACAATTATCAAAACTGACACTACCCGTCTTTGCGATAAAACACAGGGCGATATAGACCAGCACGAATCAGTGAATGGCTCACAGATATACAATACATATACCAAAGACGCGATCCGCTGCGTACGCGATCAGTAGGCATATCTGGCACAATACAACAGTAAAGGCGGGAAATCTCCCGCCTTTACTATATCTATACCTTTCAGTTTCTGTTATTTCTGCTTAAAGAGTTGCTGCACCTGGTCTACATAGTTGGCCCCTACGGGTATTTCAATGTTCTTCAGGTATATGGTCTTGTTCCGCACGGCCTGCACTTTGGAGAACGGAACGATGTAGGAACGGTGTACCCGTATAAACTCATTCTCCGATAGTTTCTCCATCAGCGATTTCATGCTCATTCGCGCCATCACCGATTTTTTCTCCGGCAGATGTATTTTCAGGTAGTTATCCAGCCCTTCCACATATTCTATGTCGGCTATAGGTATTTTCATTACGCTGTAGTCCACTTTTATCAGCAGGTATTGCGGTGTTTGCGCCTGCAGTTTAAAGCGGTAATGCTCCGTAGCCTTCTCAACCGCCGAACTGAACCGGTTGTAGTCAAAAGGCTTCAACAGGTAATCGATGGCGTTCAGGTTAAAGCCTTCCACGGCATATTCGCTGTAGGCGGTCGTAAAGATGACCATCGTATCGCGGGGCACCAGTTTGTAAAACTCAATACCGGAAATAGCCGGCATATTAATATCCAGGAAAAGCAGGTTAACCGGAGTATTCTTCAGGTAGTTCAGGGCCGCAGTGGTTTCCGTGAACGATTCCAGGAGCTTTACCTCTTCATTCTTCCGGCAAAAGGCCTCAATCACGTTGAGCGCCAGTGGTTCGTCGTCTATTGCGATAGCTGTTATCATGCTAAGTCAATCTCTAGTGAAACGTTGAAGTTCTTTTCATTGTCATCAATAGTAAGGCTGTGCTTACCGGGGTACACCAGGCCCAGCCGCTGAATGGTGGTATTGATACCCAGGCCCGTACCCGTATCCTTATCGCTGCGGATAAATACCTTCTTGTTGTGCACGCCCATCATCACTTTCTTCTTATCCATCCATATATTCACCTGTATATCCGAGTCTTCTTCAGGATTCACTCCGTACTTAAATGCATTCTCCACGAACGGGATCAGGATGAAGGGCGCTATCTGTTTGCCCGAGGGGCTGCCTTTTATCACACATTCTATCTTGGCTTTGTCGCCCGCCCGCATGGTCTGGAGGTCTACATAGTTGCTGATGTAGGTAATTTCCCGCTCCAGCGCCACCAGTTCTTTCGTGGTATCGCTGATGGCATACCGCATGATGCCGGAGAGTTTCACCACTGCCTCCGGTGCCGCTTCTGAGTTTGAAAGAGTGAGCGAATAAATACTATTCAGGGTATTGAACAGGAAGTGCGGGTTTATCTGCGCTTTCAGGAAGGCGATTTCTGTACTGAGTTTTTCATCGTTCAGTTTCCGCATCTGCCCGTATATCCTGAGCGAGAACGACAGTACCAGTACTATGATCAGCAGGAACAGGTTGTAGTCTGGCCCCACGTAGCGGAAGGTAGGCAGCATGGCTGTTCCGGGCTGTTGCCCCATTACCCGCCCGGCATTCGCCGCCTGCACCATCTTCTGGTCCATCTGCAGGGTTAGGTTATAGTTGAGCAGCAGCAGCGCGCCAAAGCACATCAGCACAAAGGCGATAACTAGTATGTAATACTTCTTAAAATAAAACCGGGGAATGATAACGTGGTAGTTGAGGTAGAACACCGCTATCAGCAGCAGGTTATTGGGCAGGCGCGGGCCGGTGAATATATCACTGAAGATATCAAAACCATTGCGCAGCGGCGCATAGGGGCGGAACAATGTAGGCAGGGCCAGCAGCACCAGCCAGCAAACTATATGCAGTAAAACAACAAAAAATCTCTTCATTGCCGGTACAGGCTAAACACTCTTTAAGTTACTGAATTTAACGGGAATACACTAATACCTCCATTAAAAAAGAGGCTACCTCACTGGTAGCCTCTGTAAAGTAGTTAGTAGTTACATTATAAGCGGAACGACATACCGAGGTTCACGCTCAGTATGGAATAGGGTATCACGAACTTAGGCACAGCGGCGCGCGTAGCGGTAGACTGGTCGTAAGTTACTTTTACATCATCGGCGGGTATGGATGTGATAGCATCTATGCCCTGCACTTTGTACTCTTTAATAGCCATTTCTTTGGCGTAAAGGCTCAGCGATGTGTAGTTGATATCCAGGTATAAACGGAAATTCTTGTTGATCATGGTATAACCACCTATGGTACCCGAGAACCCAACAAATGTTTCAGGAGTTACCACAGCTTTACTGTTGTAGAAGGTGCTGTTGCCCAGGCCGTCTACCACCCTTGTTTCACCTTCGTAAGTGATGTCGCTCATAAACGGCACTGCCGCACCTACCTTGGCGTAGATGTGCGAGCGGACACCGGTAATGTAGTGAAATACCAGTTGTGGCGTAAGCAGGCTGGAGTACTGTGAGTAGGCGGTAACTTTTACATCAGTTCCGTACGCACTGGTCTGTGGACCCGATATGCTCATGGTATATTTATCAGCAGTAGCGCCTACGTTGGCCGCCACTTCAAAACCTACATAACTGTTAAACATGAAGCCCAATGCCAGGTTGGTACGTACGCCGGAGTTAAAAGACACCCGCTGCGACTGGTTGAACGTATTGCCTGCTGTAACACCGCCTGCGTGGGGAACCCCAACAATAACGTTGGTAGCCTTTCCGCCTGGCATCGCATAGCCGGCACCGACATTCACGTATATGCCAAAATCATCATAATAATACCTAACCTTCACTCGCTTATCCGGTTCAAAGTAGCTTTGGTAATCGTACTTATAGTTACCATACTGTGCCATAGCTTGCTCTCCAGCCAGTAGTGCAAACAGAGCAAGGAATAACTTTTTGGTCATGTAGAAAAAGATTTTGGTTAAAGATAATCTGAAAAATTCAGAAATGCTAGCCCTTACGGGATTATACTGCAACACATCCGCAATTCTGCAATACGGTCTTTATCCGGGCCAGGTCTCCCTCTTCCAGGTTAGAGCCGGAAGGCAGGCATAGCCCGTTTTCAAACAGTCGTTCAGATACGCCGTTGCCAAAATAAGGATATTTCTCAAATACCGGCTGCATATGCATCGGTTTCCACAGCGGGCGCGATTCAATATTCTCCGCTTCCAGCGCCAGGCGAAGGGTTTCGCGGGTCATACCACCGGTCTTTTCCGGGTCTATCAGTATCGTGCTCAGCCACCGGTTGCTGAAAAACCCTTCGGGCTCTTCTACAAAGCTGATACCCGGCATGCCATTCATCTCGTTCCGGTACCATTGATAAATGGCCCGGCGCCGCTCTACCCTGCTGTCCACAACTTCCATCTGGCCACGGCCAATACCCGCACAAATATTACTCATGCGATAATTATATCCTATGTGAGAATGTTCGTAGTGTGGTGCCGTATCTCTGGCCTGGGTAGAAAGGAAACGGGATTTCTCTACTATTTCGGCATTGGCCGAAACCAGCGCGCCACCACCCGATGTGGTGATTATTTTGTTCCCGTTGAAGGATAGAGCAGCTATATCGCCAAAGGTGCCGCACATTTTACCGTTAATGGACGAGCCCAGGGCCTCCGCTGCGTCTTCCAGCACGGGTATGCCATACCGGTGCGCTATGGCCATTATTTCATCCATCTTCACAGGCATGCCATACAAGTGTACGGGAATAATGGCCTTTACATTTTTGCCCTTCGCCAGCCGGTCCATGATGGCCGCTTCCAGGAATTCGGGCGACATGTTCCAGGTGTCCGGCTCACTGTCCACAAATACCGGGATGGCACCCAGGTAAGCAATCGGGTTAGCCGAGGCCGAAAAGGTCATGCTTTGGCAAATCACCTCATCCCCCGGCTGCACGCCCAGCAGTACCAGGCCCAGGTGCAGCGCTGCGGTGCCGGCGCTCAGTGCCGCCACATGCACGCCATCGCCCAGGTATTGCTCCAGGTCTTTCTCAAAGCCATTTACATTCGGGCCCAGGGGCGCTACCCAGTTGGTATCAAAGGCCTCGGTTACATAGTCGCGCTCCTTGCCACCCATATGCGGGGATGAGAGCCATATCTTTGGTTGCATAGTATCAGTTATTTACAACGTTATGAAATTTGATGGGTTTGGCCGGTATACCTACCGCCGTGCAATAGTCGGGCAGCGTTTTAGACACCACGGCGCCCGCACCCACTACGGTATATAGGCCTATTTCCAACTGGTTAATGATTTTAGCCCCCGTACCGGCATACACTCCTTCCTTTATTAATACCTCGCCCGATATATTTACCGAGGGCATGAACGATGCGTGGTCTTCTATCACCGTATCGTGCCCTACCGTGCAGCCCAGGTTAAGGATAACGAAGTTGCCTATCCTTATGTTCACCGTTATCACGCAGCCGGCGCAGATAATGCAGCCCTCCCCTATGGTCACTTCATCCTTACCTATATACACGTTGGGGTGTATCAGCGTTGGGGTGCTTATACCCGGGTTGGTGATGCTGTTAACAATTTTCTTTTTGGTAGCCGGGTTGCCAATAGCATAGGCTACGCAGAGTGCCCCTTCGTAGCTGTTCAGTTCTGCTTTGCCCCCCAGTACCGGGAATCCGTTTATCAATTTACCCTTCGGCTCTCCGTCATCAAAAAAGCCGATAAATTCATAAGTAGGGGCCTGCTCATTTATCTGGTCAATAAGCATCTTCACCTCCCTGCCAAATCCACCCGCTCCAAAAACTGCGATTTTTTTCATGTTGTTGTGTGTTTTTATTTTGAGCCTGTAAATCGTTCCATCGTCGCGCTCGTGGCCGAATTGATTCCTTCCGGTTTCAGCACTTTTCCCGCCGTGCGCCATAGTATTTTAAGGTCCAGTGCCGGGCCCATGTGCTCCACGTACCATACGTCGTACTCAAACTTCTGTTCCCAGCTTATGGCGTTTCGCCCGTTTACCTGCGCCCAACCGGTGATGCCGGGCAAAACCCGGTGGCGAAGGCGTTGCCGCTCGCTGTACAGTGGCAGGTAGTCTACCAGCAATGGCCGGGGCCCTACAAAGCTCATCGTACCGTTCAGCACGTTGAACAGCTGGGGTAGTTCGTCAATAGAGTATTGGCGGAGTTTCCTCCCCACGGAAGTCAACCGCTGCTCATCGGGCAGTAGCTGCCCATTGTCATCACGGGTATCCAGCATACTCTTAAACTTGTACACGTCAAATATTTTGTCATTAAGCCCCACGCGTTTCTGCACAAACAGCACTTTCTTCTCCTCCAGCACGCAGAGCAGGTACAGGCCGGTCACTATCATTACCGGAGATAACAATGCAAGCAGCACCAGCGCCATCACTATATCAAACAGCCTTTTGATATACCTGTACATTTTCCGGGGTTGTTTTTAGTATCCTGTTATATATATCATACACCTCTTTGCCGGTATTGTTCACGTCCAGCAGCGATAGCAGCCGCTGCCGCCCTGCCCGCGCCATCTGTTTCATTTCTTCCCGGTGGCCAAAAGCATAGTTAACAGCCTCGGCTATTTCATCGGGAGCCCCGGGGTTCACTAGCAGGCCGGTCTCCCCATGCAGCACCACATCCGGGAAGCCTCCCACGTTCGTGGCTATCGTAGGCACCTCCAGCAACAGAGACTCCGCCGCACCGCCCAGGTTCTCGCTATACGATGGGTGTACCACCAGGTCTATGTCGGCATACAGTTCGGGCACATCCGGCCGGGAACCCAGGAAGTGGATAGCCGCTCCGCAAAGCTCTTTGCCCATTTGCTCCAGTTGTTTCTCATATTCTTGAGCCCCTTCCCAAGCACCACCTATCACTACTATCTTTATCCCACTATGCTCGCGCAGGCATTTCGCCACGCCTTCAAAAAAA
Source organism: Flavipsychrobacter sp. (assembly GCA_016786665.1). Taxonomy (GTDB): domain Bacteria; phylum Bacteroidota; class Bacteroidia; order Chitinophagales; family Chitinophagaceae; genus MKUN01. Next base: position 103,734 of record JAEUVZ010000008.1, on the reverse strand, counting down.
TCTTCGTGTCCTTTTATACCCCGTTTCTGCCCTATGTACTTCTTGGGTTTGTACATATATGCCACCATAGCTACTACAAAATCATCTGCGCCAAAACCCAGCTCGGCACGCAGCTTTCCCGGCGGGTGCTTTTTTACAAAGCTCATATCCGTGCCATAGAACGACATGAATACGTGGTTGCCCGGCTTGCCGTAGGTTACGTACTGCTTGCTCGTCCAGTGGCAGGTGCCTATCCAGTAGTCGTTCCGGTTGGCGGTTTTCAGGTCGGCATTCCGGAAGAAGGAGTGCTCCAAATGCAGCGGCCCAGGAACCTGGAAAACCAGCGGCACCCGCAGCGACCCTAAAAAACGGTACAGGCGGGCAAAAAGGGTGGTCACTATAAAATGGCTGTGTACTATATCCGGCCGGAAATCCCTTATTATAGTTCGGAACCGTGCCAGTTGCACCAGCATCTTTACCGGGTTTATACTGAACGTAAATTCATACACCTGTATTCCGTCCGCCTTATACAGCTCGGCCATTTTGCCTGCGGGAAGGCACACAGCTACTTCAGCACCCTGCGCTACCAGCACTTTTATCTGCCGGTAGGCCCAGGTAGCGCCCGTTGCTGTCTTCACCAGGTGTAGTACTCTCATTTATCCTGATACTGATTTATAAAATTCAATTCGTTCTTTATCCAGCCGGCTGTTGGCATAGCGACGTGCCGTTTCTATATTGGCTGCCGACATCCGTTCCAGTTCGCTGGTGTTACTGCCGCAGGCCTGCAGCAGCGCCGACAATTCATCCACGCGCTCTTTTGCAAACATGTAGGCGCCGGGCAGCAGCTCAGGAATTCCACCTACATCCGACCCGATACACGGCAGCCCCCTGGCCATTGCTTCTATCATAGCTCTTGGCAAGCCCTCCGTCCGCGAGGCAAGCACGAATATATCGGCTTTGTCCAGTGCTGCGTCTATCTTTTCCCGTTCGGTCACCATACCGGTAAATTGCACTTGCCCGTCCAGGCCCAGGTTAGCGGCCAGTTCCCGCATTTTCTCCAGGTGAAGTCCGCCGCCTATCCAGGTGAGGCGCACTTCCATCCCCTTCTGCTTGCAGTCCAGTATTGCATTCAGCAATATATCCGGGCCTTTATACATCTGGTCCAGGGCGCCAATGGAAATGAGCTCCAGGTATTCCCTATGGCCAAAGGTGCGTGGAGCAGCAGCAATAGCCCCATCGGGCAGATTGATACTGGAGAAGTAATAAACATGCTGCGGGTTCGATGCCGGGTATTTGGCAGGTAGTATCCTGCGTTCCACATAGGCCACGGCACGCGCCCTGCCTATAATGGACCGTATATTCTTTACAAACGCCCGCCCCACGGGCCGGTATAGGGGCGACAGGGAACCGAAGACTTCTTCCGGGTCGCCCACCATCTCTACCCCGAATGCACGGCCACCCATATGCCGGTCGCTCATAAAGAACAAGGCGCCGATAATAGAAGGCATCCGGAAAATGTAAGCACCCTGGCTGGAAGCAATGATCCGCTTCACTTCTTTCAGCACCCGGGGCATCTTGCGCACCAGCTCACCCACACCATGATAGTAGGGAATAGCCGTGAACGAAACCCGGTCGCCGGTCACTTGCTTCCACTTATCACTTACGTCACTATTAGGCACCTGCCTGGCCCGGGCTATGATGTTCACCTGGCTAAAGACCAAAAGATAGCGCTGCCAGAACGGATAGTCGAACGAAGCGTCGGTATACACCACGCCGTCCTCATCGCGGTAGAAGCGAAACTCTAAAACGATATTTACACCGGTACTGCTCACTGCGTTACTAATAGTTCAACGGGTTTCACCTGGTACACGCTCAGCAATTGCTGGTCGGTATTATCATAATAGAACGGGCTGGCCAGGAACGATTCCTGTATCTCGTCTATCGTCCGCCGTTTATCACCGGAGCTTACCTCCGCAATCATATCCGTAAGCCGGGCGGTCCATTCCGCCTTGTCCCATCCTTCTACTATCCGCACCCCTTTTACCTTACGGGCCACTTCCTTATTGGGTTCTATCCCGCTGGCCATTACGGGAACGCCCGAGGATACCGCCTCTATTATTATACCCGGCAGTCCCTCCCATCGCGATGTAGTAATCATAATGTCCAGGTTACGCATCATGTCATACACATTGGCGTTATCTCCCTGTACTATTATCTTGCCGGTGTCTATATATTTTTTCAGTTTCTGCACCACCGACGGGTAAATGGAGTTATCCAGCCTGCCGGTCATAGAGCACACTACGTTGTCGTTGCTGTCGCATATCGCCTGCAGCACTTCGGCCAGGAATACGTGGTTCTTCGACTCATGAAAACGCCCTATGTGCCCTATCTTGATGATGCGGTTATACGCTACCGCCGGGTTGGGGTTCAGCACAAAGCCATTATAGATAACACGCAGCTTATTGCGCCGGGTCCAGTTCCTGCCCCATATGGCCTGCGCCACACTTTCCGACACGGCTATTATATGCGTGGCGAAAATGAGCATTATCCTCTTCAGGAAAAAATCGCGCAGCCGCCGGCTGAAGGGCACCGAACCGCTCCCGGTGCTGCGCAGGTGGGCGATACGGATAGGTACCCCCATAAACCAGGCGATCATCAGGAACAGCGACGACACCATCAGTACGTGAGAGTGAACCACATCATACTTCCGGGCGCGCAGCAGTCCCATGAATTTAAAAAAGAAAGAGCCATCCAGTTTTATGTAGTGTATCTGCCCGCCTATCACTTCTTCAAATTCACTGTCTAGTACGCCACGCGCTCCAGACAGCACCAGCATGTCATACACCACGCCGGTCTCTTTGTTCCGGTTCATAAATTCCAGGGTGCGGTTTTCCGCTCCGCCCCGGTTCAGGATGCCGAAAATGTGAAGTACCTTTTTCTGATGATCAACCCTTCCGTTTGAAGAATGCATAGACGATAGTTAAAGTGGCCGCCAGTAGCAGGCTTTGGCCTGGTATGTGCGTAAATGAATTCCTGATAAAGGTGAACAGGATATAGATGATTCCGCCAAAGTAGGAATCAGCCAGTATCGATACCGGACGGGTATCAAAGTAGTTTAGAAACAAGGATAACAACATCATGATGGCGATAACGCCCACGGCTCCCATATTCATAAAGCCTTCGGCTATGGGTGAAAAGCCATAGGGGCCGTTTCGGTCGGCCATAGCCACGTTCATAAGCCGGAAATCGGGTTGCGATGCATCAGCAGGTGTTAGTGTCACCCGGTTCACGATGCGCTCAAAGGGAGCATAGATGGTTTCGCCATAGCGGAACTTGTCCAGCCCATTGGCAACCCATTCCTCCGCTATCACCACCGTTTGCAGCGAGCCGCCCATTTCCAGAAGTCCGTATACGGGGTTGAAGTTTTCCTGCTTTATGGTACCGTCTACGCGGTATTCCCGCACAAAAGAGATAAGCGACAACAGCAACACCGGCGTAATGAGGTACCTCGGCCGCCAGGGAAGCCGGAACTGCCGGGCATACGTTACCAGGAACGCGCTGGCGGGATACATCACCTCGCCACGGAGGCCCATCACAAAAGCTATCCCGCCCCACAAGGCAAACACTACAAAACCCGGCAGTATATCTTTCCTGTTCCCCAATACTCCCAGCAGGGCGAACCCTACGCCAATGGCCCAGTATATAGTAGAAATGATGGGATAGCTTTCCACAAACTTCAGGTAAACACCATAGCCGGCAAACAGCGCGGTGATGCCACCCAAGCTAGACATGATAAACGTCCAGTAGCCAATGCCTCCTACCAGCAGGACGTATGCCAGCGCCCGCAGCGAGCGGTAGTAGGGAGAAGCGGTATTGTCAGTTCGAACCTCGTCGCTGTACTCTTCTTCCTCCTCTTCCTCACTGTCAAAATCGATCAATCGCGAACGGATAATAGTCACCATGGTAAATGCAGCTATGCCCAGCACCGCCAGTGCCTCCGCCTTCGGGTAATAAGGGCTGTTTATCCAGCGCCAGATAATATCATTACCGGTCAGGTTGGCCACGTCTATACCTATGCCATTGGCCAGGATGACCCCAAAGTGAAAACACCAGAAAATGGCGATAAAGATGGAGCTGGCCGACCAGATACCCCGTATAGCGAACTTGATGTTCATGTACAGGCAAGCCAGCGATACCAGCGACACATACACCGAGTAACCCGCATCTTTAAAATCCGGGGCCAGCATATACAGTGTTACCGCGGCTATGCCGAGCAACAAACTGATAATTATCCTGGTAGCGTACGACATATTACCTGTTATAATACTTTTCTAAAAAGGCGCGCTTATCCTGTTCGTTCATGCCTTTGGTCTCTATCATTTCCTTCAGTATCTTACCCTTATACTCTTCTATCGTTTTTATGAAGCGGGCGGGCACCCCTGCATACACTACATTGTCCGGCACGTCTTTGTTTACAACCGAACCAGCGCCTATCACCACGTTGCTGCCTATGGTCACCCCCGGCATTACTATTGCCCGGTGACCTATAAATACGTTGTTGCCTATGGTTATGGGCTTAATACGGTCGGCCCTGGGAAACTCGCCCCGGAACACGTCTACAGAGCCATCGTGTGTCAGCAGGGTCACCTCGCTGGAAAGCAGGCAGTTCTCACCTATAGTAATGAGGTAGGCCTCCTCGCTGAAAATATGATACAGCGAGCCCATTACACGGGTCCCTTTCCCTATCCTCACACCTACCTTCGCAATAAACAGGTGCGGGTAAAACCTAGATAACATTCTTAAATAAGCCCTTCGGAACATATCCGTTTCCTTTTATCTTGTTAAACAGCACCCAGAAGGATGCGGTATATAAAACAAACATTACCGTTTCGGCAATGATCATATTCACAACTATTCCGTTCAGATCGCCGGAGCGAAAGAACATTAATGCCGCCAGCACCCCGAACGATACCAGGTGTATCGGCAGCTTTACCCAGTGTACGCGCAGGCAGGTGATGGCCGTACCTATAAATACATACAGGTAGGTCACCAGGCAATACACCATTACCAGCACCAGCAACTGCGTATAGGCTGCATATTCATCGGTGTACAGCAGCGGCAGTATCCATTTGCCAAAAAGCAGCGCTACCACTATACCGGCCACACCCAGCAGCAGGGCGCCCAGCGTAGTGCGCCGCAGCAGGTGCAGAAAGTCCTGGTGCTTCCCCTCGCTCCAGTAGTTGGCCAGCCTCGGGGCCACTACAGCCCCCATGGGGTTGATCACCTGCGCGCCTATGGAACGGAAGTAGATAATGGCGCCGAATATCGCAACGGCGGACAGGCCCAGTTTGTTTTCCACCACATAGTTAGGATAACTGGCGGCAAACTTATCTACAAAGCTGAGGAGCAATACCGGCAGCGCTATTTTAAACAGCGACAGGAATGCGTCTTTACGAAAAACAATACCCGCTTTACGCCCTATGCCCGCTACCCGCAGCGAGATACGCGAGTCGAACAACAGCAGTACCGCCAGCCACAGGCCACACCATGCCGCCAGCACCTGGTCAATGCTAAAACCGGCGTAGATACAGGCGCCTACCAGTGCCAGCGCACAGATACCTTTAGCAAACTTGGAATAAGAAATATAGTCCATACGCTCGGCCTTCTGCGCCGCGGCATAGTACATGTCCGATTGCGATTCAATGATTTTACTAAAGCCCACCAGGCAAATGGTCAGCATCATAGCGGGCTTCAGCACCAGCGCGGCCAGTAGTATCACCAGCAGCGCCATGCCATTAGACACGAGGCGGAAACCCTGGTAATCATGAAAACTCCATCCATCTTTCTTTTCGGTAACATAGAACGAGCGCAACTGCATATCGAACGGGATAACGATAGGCGTTACAAACGATAAGGCATAGAGATAAGTACCTACCTCACCGGAACTGAAATTCTTGATGAGAACGGTAAGAATAAGGTATTGGCTGACGGTATACAGTAAATTACCAGCCAGCGCAAACACAAAATTTGCTTTTAGCGACTTCCTCTTTTCCAATTAGCTCTTCCCGTTTCCCGCAGGCACCGCCTGTGGTTTTCTCTCTCTTTTGTTATGAAGATCATGATTGCGTAGAATCTTCAATAGGGACTATGAGCCTTTACAACTGCCGCAAAAATAGCGAATTGGTATAATGATACTGCTAAAAAAATTATAAAACAACACGTGATAAAACTGTGCTGTTTCTGACGGAATTATACTTTAAGTTTCTTTCTTATGAAATCAACTACCCCACCCTTGCTTTTCTTATCGTTTTTAAAGTAACCGCTTTCGTTGCTCTTGCCATAATAGGCGTAGTAGCCGCCATAACCGCCATATCCTGCGCCGGCCTGTACATCGTTGAGTACCAGGTTCACGCGGGGGAGTTTGCGCTGCTCATACACATCATGTATTATCTGCAGGCGATGCTTGGGGGTATACCCGAGGCGCACCATGTACAGCGATGCATCGGCATGGTCGGCCAGCAATTGGGCGTCGGTCACCAGCCCTATCGGCGGACTGTCTACAATTACATAGTCAAAGTGGTGCCGGAGGTCTTCAAACAGTTCATTGAGCTTGGGCAGCAATATGATTTCGGTGGGGTCAGGTGGTATGGGTCCCGAGGGCAGTATGTATAGCCCATCCACTATGCCCGAGGGCACCATTATCTCACTCAGCATCAGGTCGCCCACCAGGTAGTTGCTCAGCCCCTTGTTAGTATAGATGTTCAGGTTTTTGGCAATACCGGGCTTGCGCATGTCGAACTCCAGGAGTGCTACCCGCTTACCGGATAGCGCCAGTGCGGCGGCCAGGTTGGTAGAGGCGAACGACTTACCTTCCCCACTCACCGAGGAGGTGAATATAAGCACCTTCTTTTCCGGGTCGGGCAGCAGGAAGCGCAGGTTGGTGCGTATCGCCCGGAACTGCTCCGCCAGTACGGTGTGGGTGTTCTTCTGCACCACTACTATCTGGTTGCCTTCGCTATGGCATATCTCCCCTATTATGGGGGCCGATGTATAAGCGGTAATGTCTGCGCGGCTGGAGATTTTGTTGTTCAGGTGTTCTTTAATATTCAGCGCCAGGCCCGGCACGCCAATACCCGCCAGCAATGCTACCAGCAGTACAAAGGTCTTCACCGGTTTAAAGGGGGAATTGTCCCTGCGGGCGCTGTCTATTACTTTAGCGTTGGCCAGGGAAGAGGATTTGGAGATAGCGCTTTCTTCCCGCTTCTTCAGCAGGAACAGGTAGAGTTCCTGCTTTATATTTTGCTGCCGAGAGAACTCCAGGAACACCCGCTCTTTGGCCGGCACCTGCCGTATTTTACTTTCCACACCGCCGGCATACTGCTTCAGTTTATCAATATTTATCTGCAGGTCGCGCTTCATAGAGGAGATGCCACCAGTCATGTTGGCGCGCAGGGTGGCTAGTTGGGTATCCATGTTCTCCACTAGCGGATTGGCCTCTGTGCTACCCACCAGCAGGCGCTCTTTCTTCATCTGCAGGTCGTTGTACTTATCTATAATATTATACAGCACACTATTCTGCACCACCAGCGATGCGGGTATCACTTTCTGGTTGTTCTCATTATCCGATAAGTACTTTTCCAGCGACTGCACTATTTCCAGTTGCACTTGTTTTTCGGTCAGCTGTTTTACATACGCGTCCGATGAATTCAGCAGCAGGCGCGATTGCTCACTTATGTCCGTCAGTTCATTGTTCTTTTTAAAGCCTTCTATCTCTTTTTCTATACCCGTCAGTTCATCGCCCACCAGCGCCAGCCTCGAATCTATGAACGAGATAGTACTGTCGGTAATTACGTTATTGTCCTCTACGTTGGCCTTCATGTACTCCTCTACCAGTCGGTTCAGCACCGCCTCTCCCTTCTTCGGCAACGTCTCCTGCAGCGTGAGCGATATGACACTCACCTGCTTGTTTACGGCATTCACCGTCAGCGAGCCTACATATTTATCTACTATACGGTCGTAGCTGGTAATGTTGATGCGGAATTTAGCTTCCTCTATTTTGTCAGTGGTATTCAGGTCTACCACTGCCTTTCCCGTAGGGAGCACCAGGGTATCGCCATAGCGGGCCTTCCACTTGTTGTCCATACGGGTAAGCTCTATCTCGCTGTTGTTCAGCATGGTCAGCTCATAGTCGTAGGTCTTATTATCTACGGTATCCTTCGCATCCGGAAAATAACGGAAAACAAAAGGCTTATTATCAAACAGCTCCGACTGGTGAATCGCGCCCCTTGAGTAGCAGCGCACATTCAGCTGCATGCCCCGCACCACGCGCTCCATCAGCGAGCGGCTTTTAAATACCTCTATCTCGTTATCTACATTGCTGCGGCCACCCATACCCAGTTCGGCCAGCACCTGGTTATCAGCTCCGGCTCCGCTCTTCTTCTCGTCCTTTATCATCACCTTGGCCTTTATCTTATACACCGGCGTGGTATAGCGCAGGTACAGGTAGGCGGCCGCCATAGATACTACCAGGCAGCCCGCGAAAAGCGGCCAGTTGCGCAATACCTTACCCAGCAGCCGCTGCACGCTGTTCTCCTCTACCGCCCTGGGGCCATCCCCCTGTTTTTTTCTTGCAGCCATAGGTACTTCTCTGTGTAGGCCCGCCTGTATTGCTTTACGCAGGCGGCTTACCGTTTAGTTAAAATTCACCCTGCTCAGTATTACTATCAGCAGCGATATGCCCGTAGCTATCAGGGAATAGCTGCGCAGCTTCGCCACGTCTGTTGAGGCTACTTTACTCTTATTAGGTTCTATATATATCACATCGCCCTGGTGCAATATGAAGTAAGGCGACTTAAACGTATTGCTGGAGTTCATATCAAAGCGGATGTAGCTAAGTTGTCCGCCATTCTCTTTGCGGATGAGCAGCACATTTTCCCGCTTTCCGTAGATAGTCAGGTCGCCGGCCATGCCTATTGCATCCAGCAGGGTTATGTTCTCGTTGGCCACCGAATAGGTTCCGGGCCGGAGCACCTCGCCCAACACCGTCACCTTAAAGTTGGCCAGGCGCACATTCACCACCGGGTCTTTGTAGTACTTTATCGCCTTTTGCTTCACCAGCTCTTTTACCTCCGTGGTGTTAAGGCCGGCTACGTGCAGCTTGCCCGCCAGTGGCAGCTCTATATCGCCCTGCTTGTCTACCCGGAAGCCGGGGATATTATCGGAAGGGGCAGTGGGCACCGCAGCGCCGCCCGAGGTACGCGCCAGCTCTGTGGAACTGTTGGCACCCATTATGTTATTCAGCTCCGGATCAATGCTTTGTATCGTTACCTGCAGTATATCATCAGGCTGTATCTTCAGCTCCGAAGCCTGCACACGCGCCAACATTTGCGGACTATCATAGCTTTCCGAGACATCTTTAAAATAAGCGACCCGCTTATTGGTGCTGCAGCCGCCCAGGAATAACACAGTAAACACTAAAGAAAATGCACAGATAACCCCTCTCTCCAAAGGTATCCTCATCAATTTATAATTTGTTGCAAATTAATCAGGATATATGGAACGGGCAATAAACACCCGCATTATCTTATGGCTGAGGTAATGCGTAATACACATGTTATTAACATGCCCCTGGGCGAAAAACGTAAGCCACTGCTGCCTGGGAAATGGTTAGGTCTCCCAATAGCAACAGTGGCTCACCACCTTAATATAAATAATACCTAACCCCGCTGCCAGTTCAGCGACCAGTCCTTGCCAAACTTGTCGGTGAGTTCGCCATAGCGCGCTCCCCACGGCATATCCGCCAGCGGTTGTATCACCTTGCCACCCGCCGCAAGCTTTTCAAAAAATGCCGTTATCTGCGCCTCATCGTCGCAGTTAATGATTACAGAACCCATGTTGCCCTGTACCGGTTCGCCCCGCACCAGGTCCGATGCCATCAGCACCATATCGCCGCTCACCAGTGTGGCGTGTATAATGTGGTCCTTGTATTCGGGCGGCATCATAGCCGCCATCTCCGGCATCTCGCTCACTTGCTGCAGGGTCAGTTCTCCGCCGAGGCACTCCCGGTAAAAGTTCATTGCTTCGCGGCATTGCATGCCGCTGAAATTCAGGTACGGATTGAGTTTCGCCATTTTTTTTAGTAAATTTTATAAACACAAATCTAGACTATTCCTCCGCTTTCCCTGATGGGCAGTTGGGACAAATTACAGGGCATTTTGCGACAATCCCGGTTATAGGATACTCCCTGGAATGTGGATATGTTCCGGAAACAGGTGTTCTTTTACAGCCGGTGGTGAAGGAACTTTGTAATAAGAGGAAATTTTTATGTGGGAGCGGATAAGCGAGAAGCTAAAGATACTATCGGATGCCGCCAAGTACGACGTATCGTGCGCATCCAGCGGCAGCAAGCGAAAGAACGAAAACAAAGGACTGGGCAATGCCAGCAATGGTATCTGCCATGCCTACACCGAAGACGGACGGTGCGTATCGCTGCTGAAAATACTATTGACCAATTTCTGCATTTTCGACTGCGCCTACTGTGTGAGCCGCAAAAGCAACGATGTAAAGCGCGCCGCCTTTACCGTACAGGAAGTGGTAGATCTCACCATCAATTTTTACCGTCGGAATTACATAGAAGGCTTGTTCCTTAGTTCCGGCATTTTTTCCAGCGCCGACTATACTATGGAACGCCTGGTACTCATCGCAAAAAAACTCCGGACCGAACACAACTTCCATGGCTATATACATCTGAAAGCCATTCCCGGGGCCAGCCCTGAATTGCTTAAGGAAGCGGGGCTCTATGCCGATCGGCTCAGCGTGAACCTGGAAATGCCGACTGAGCAAGGGCTGAAACTACTGGCCCCTGACAAAAAGCGGGAAGACATGGTGCACCCTATCAATTATATAAAGGACGAAATAATACAGAACAATGAAGAAAAGATAAAGTACCGGAAGGCCCCCACCTTTGCCCCCGCCGGGCAAAGCACGCAAATGGTGGTAGGGGCTACCCCCGAAACTGACCTCCAGGTGCTGTACACTGCCCACCACTTCTACCGGGAAATGCAGCTAAAGCGGGTATACTACTCCGGCTATGTACCCATCAGTAACGATAACCGCCTTCCCGCTATCGGCACGCCGGTACCTATGATACGCGAGAACCGCCTCTACCAGGCGGACTGGCTGCTGCGCTTCTACGGCTTTAAGGTAAATGAGATCATATCGCCGGAACAACCGCTGCTGGACCTGGACATAGACCCCAAGCTGGCCTGGGCGCTCCGCAATCTCCACATCTTCCCTATAGACATTAATAAAGCCGAACTGCCACTCATCAAACGCGTTCCCGGCATAGGTGTCACCTCCGCGCAAAAAATTGTCGCGGCCCGGAAATTCCGTAAGCTTAGCTGGGAACACTTAAAAAGCCTGGGCATAGCCATGAACCGTGCCCGCTATTTCATTACCTGCAACAGCCCCGACTTTGAACGAAAAGACTACCAGCCACAGCAGATAAAACAATTTATACTGGCCAAAGGGAACAGCAAATACGAAAGCTCCTTCTCCCGTCAAATCCCACTGTTCTGATGCAGGTACTGGTATATGATGGCAGCTTTGCCGGTTGGCTGACGGCCGTTTTCGAAGTCTACGAGTACCGGTTCACCAACGCTTCTATTGTTCCGGAGGGCCACCGGCAGGATAGCTTATTCACCCCAACGCACACCGTATATACCAGCGATGCCAAAGCCGGGCGCGTGTGGCGGGGGCTGCAGCAATACCTGTCCGGCAGGGCGATGAAACAACTCAGCGACACCTTCCTCTCGGAGCTGCCAGGCAGGGAAGATCAAATGCTGGAGTACGCCCGGTACGCACTCGCCCGGAAGCAGCCGGTAGAAAAAGACTTCAGCCACCGGGCGGTAAAATACATTGCAGACACGGCGCAGAAGGTACACCGGGAGAAGCACCGCATGGAAGCATTTGTGCGCTTTCAGAAAACGAAAGACGATTTATACTTCGCCACCGTGGAGCCTGACTTTAACGTACTGCCGCTTATAGCCAAACACTTCAGCGACCGCTACGCCGACCAGCGCTGGCTCATCTACGATAAAAAAAGAAAATACGGCATCTGCTACGACCTTGATAAAGTGTCGTTCGTGGAACTGGATTGGAACCCAACCGATACCCGGGCCGAACGGGAAGCCATCCTCAACGAGGAGGAATTCCCCTACCAGCAACTCTGGAAAGACTACTTCACCAGCACCAATATCAAAGCCCGGAAAAACACGAAGCTGCACATTCGCCACATGCCGGTACGCTACTGGAAGTATCTTATAGAAAAACAACCCGGCTAAACCATACACTCAACGGAAATTTGTAGTACTTTAGGTAGCCACAAATGCAAACAATGAAAACCTTTGTACTCTCCGCAATCGCTATCTTACTATTCGCCTCGTGCAGCAAACGCTACGAGTGCCGCTGTGTGCCCATTGCCCCGGTACAGGAGGGCTGCAGCCTGGAGTTTGAAGTAAAAGCCACCAACACGGAAAACGCCCTGGACCTCTGCCGGGAAAATACCTGCGCCGCCGCCAGGAACCAATGCACCCTTAAATAATACTTACGCTACCATACAATAGCAACGCCGGGCCCTTACAGCCCGGCGTTACTATATACATCCATTAATAGTACACTACAACTTTATAAACTTCTGGTTCTCCGTACCAGCGTCACTTTTCAGCAATAGCACTAATCAATATACATACAAAAGGACGGAAATTCCGTCCTTTCTATGATGTTCTTCATGTTAAATCCTACACCTGGAAAACCCCCATCTTAAATTCCTTCACCACGGGGTTATGGTTGGCGGCATTGATCCCTTCCGATATCACGCGGCGGGTATCTACCGGGTCTATTATCTCATCTACCCACAGGCGGGCGGCGGCATAATAGGCAGAGGTTTGGCTGGTGTACCGGTCGGTTATTTCTTTCAGCAGGGCTTTTTCTTTTTCCGGGTCTATCTCCTCGCCTTTTGCCTTCAGCGATGCCACCTGTATCTGCAGCAGTGTCTTGGCGGCCTGCTCGCCGCCCATTACGGCTATTTTGGCGTTCGGCCACGCGTAGATGAAGCGGGGGTCGTAGGCCTTGCCACACATAGCGTAGTTGCCCGCGCCATAGGAGTTGCCTATAATGATGGTGATCTTTGGCACTACCGAGTTGGCCACGGCGTTCACCAGCTTGGCGCCATCTTTAATGATGCCGGAGTGCTCGCTGCGGCTGCCGACCATAAAGCCGGTCACGTCCTGGAGAAATACCAGCGGTATTTTCTTTTGGTTGCAGTTCTGTATAAAGCGGGCCGCTTTGTCGGCGCTGTCATTATATATTACACCGCCCAGCTGCATCTCGCCCTTTCCGCTTTTCACTATTTTCCGCTGGTTGGCTACTATCCCCACGGCCCAGCCATCTATGCGCGCGTAGCCACACACTATCGTCTTGCCATAGTCGGCCTTAAACTGGTCAAACTCCGAATTGTCTACCAGTCGCTCTATCACCTCTACCACATCATATGCCCTGGTGTTATCTACCGATACCAGCCCATATATATCTTTCGGGTCCTTTGCCGGTGCCACCGGTTTGGCCCGGTCAAAGCCGGCGCGGGGCTGCTCCCCTATTTTATCTATTATCCGGCGCACCTGGTCCAGGCACTCCGCTTCTGTATCAAAGCGGTAGTCGGCTATGCCGCTTACCTCGTTGTGCATCTTTGCGCCGCCCAGGGTTTGTATATCCACGTCCTCGCCTATGGCCGCCTTTACCAGGTAGGGCCCTGCCAGGAAGATAGACCCGTTGCCTTCCACCATCAGCGTTTCATCGCTCATAATGGGCAGGTACGCTCCGCCCGCCACACAGCTACCCATTACGGCGGCTATCTGGGTAATGCCCATTGCGCTCATCTGCGCATTGTTGCGGAAGATGCGCCCAAAGTGTTCCTTATCAGGAAATATCTCGTCTTGCATGGGCAGGTACACACCGGCGCTGTCCACTATATACACCACCGGCAGCATGTTCTCCATGGCTATTTCCTGCAGGCGCAGGTTCTTCTTTCCCGTAATGGGGAACCACGCGCCCGCCTTCACGGTGTTGTCATTAGCTATTATCATACACTGGCGGCCGTGTATGTAGCCCAGCCCGGCAACCGTACCGCCGGCAGGGCAGCCGCCATGTTCCGCATACATTTCGTAGCCGGTAAAGGAGCCTATCTCTGTAAATACCGAATCTTTGTCTACCAGGTATTGTATACGCTCGCGCGGGCTCATCTTCCCCTTCTCCTTCGCTTTCTCCATCGCCTTTTTCCCGCCTCCCAGGCTTACCTGGGCGTGGCGTTGTTTCATCTGGCTTACGGCTAGCCGCATCGCATCTTCATTCTTATTGAACTCCAAATTCATTGCAGGATATTATTGACCGGGGCAAAAATAACGGGATAAGTTGATTTATAGCAAAAGGGGGATATTTATTAAGTAATAATGAAATAAATTGGCAAAACGGGCAGAATGCGGGAACTTTACTTTCCAGGCTCTATCTGGGGATGTTCATGGGAAAGAAATTAAGTGTTTTATGTATCCTGCTGCTCGCTTTGCTCCCTAAAGCCCAGGCTTCGCACATATACGGAGGCGAACTGCTCTACCAGCACATTACCGGCAATACCTACCGGGTGATACTGGTCCTCTATGGCGACTGCGGCAGCACCAACCAGCAAGTGCTGCAAAGCCTGAACGCGGCAGCGCCACAGGTGCAGGTGCTCAATGCCAGCCCAACACCCATAGCTACCCTGTACCTGCCCATAGATACGGCCCAGTCCGACAAGGAGGTAACGCCTGTATGCCCCAAAGACGCGGGCAGCACCCAGTGTGTAGACCCCTCCTTCCCTATACCCGGCATTAAGCAATATGTATATCACGATACCATCACCCTGCCCTACACTTCGGCCACATGGGGTTTCGTCTTTACCGGCAACCTGGGCACACAGGTAAGCGCCGGCCGCACGGGGAGTATCACCAATATCTCGTTTGCGCAGGGCTACAGCACCATATATCTTATAGCCCGGCTGAATAACCTGAACGGCCCCAACTCCTCCCCGGTATATACCACTATCCCCACCCCGTTCTATTGCCTGAATGTATTGCAGCAATACAACCACGGAGCTACCGACCCGGACAACGACTCCCTCGCCTTTGCTATGGTGCCCGGCCTCAATAGTGGCTCGGCTATCAACTATATACCTCCCTACACCGCGCAAAAGCCACTTTCCGCCGATAGTTTCCAGTTCAATACCCTGAACGGGCAACTCACTTTTAAGCCCAACCTGCTGCAGCGGCCGCTGGTGGTAAACGAGGTGAAGGAATATAAAAATGGCGTAATGGTCGGCAGCAGCATGCGCGAGATGAGCTTTATAGTGCTGGACAACTGCCAGAACAAACCACCCAACGGCGACATAAAAGATTATGGCTCTAACATAGTAGGGGGCGTTCACGACGGCAACAACGTCATTAACGTGTGCAGCGGAACACCGCAGGTAGGCTTTAACCTCGCGCCGGCCGACCCCGACAATGCCGACAGCGTCACGCTCACCACCTACAACGTTCCGCCCGGGGCCAATATCACTATCAGCAACAATGGTACACCGCAGCCCTTGCTGCAATTCAGTTGGAACACCACCGGCGTGGCTCCGGGCATCTACTCCTTCTACATCAACTACAAAGACAATGGCTGCCCGCTTTCCTCTAACCAGACCGTGGCTTATACCATACAGGTGGCCAACCCGTACACCGTCTATACCGAAGTGCTATCGCCCACCAACTGTTATCACCGGGCGGGGGTGCGCTACCACCTTTCCGGCGGCATAAAGCCCCGCAGGGTACAGGTAAGCCAGAACAACTCCATCATCCGGAACTTTACCGATACCACCGGCGTTATTAACGACAGCCTGGCGAGCGGCACCTATACCCTGCGTGTTTTCTCGGAATTCTTCTCCTGCGATACCTCGATAACATTTACCATAGCAGACAGCGGTAAATATCCCATTCCACCCACAGGCAGCAGCAACCAGTACTGCCGGGGCGATGCATCCACGCCGCCGGCGGTGGCGCCTGTGGATGGAGCAACCCTCACCTGGTACGACGAGCAGGGAAATCAGGTACCCGGCGCACCCTCCATCAACACATCGGTACCCGGCACCTATACCTGGTATGCCAACCAGACCGTAAACGTCTGCACTTCCGACACCGCAGTGATACGCGTAATAGTGTACGACAGGCCCGATGTGAACATACGGAACAACTCGGGCAAAGTATGCCTGGCCGACTGGATATACCTGGAAGCTACCGGCGCGCGCAGCTATACATGGCTGCCCGTAGGCAACATACACGAAACCCGCGATGGCAAGCCCTATGGCATTGTAACCGAGCCGGTAACCTATACAGTAGTAGGCGTAGACGAGAACGGCTGCAGCGACTCCGCCAGCATCACTTATGCCGACATAGAAAAATGCTGCAACTTCGCTTATCCTAATGCATTTACCCCGAATGGCGACGGAAAGAACGACCGCTTCCGGCCCATTCTGTATGGCAATATGGAAGAATACGAAATAAGCATCTACAACCGGTTCGGCGAGCGGGTGTACCACAGCAAGGACGCTAAAAGTGGCTGGAACGGCACCTACAATGGCCGCCCCTGCGATGTAGGCATGTACTACTTCTATGTAAAAGCAAAATGCTTCACCGGGCAATACGAAGAAAAAGCCGACGCCGTGAATCTGCTGAAATAATCACATTGGTCTAAGAAATACGTTTCGGGGCGCGGGCACACACCCGGCAACCAACAACACCCCAAAAACTTATCCACCTTTTTACCACCCCTCACTACTTCTCCGTAAATTTATCACAGCAAAAGGCCTTCGGCTACGCGGTAAGAATAACAAATGGAAATTACTGGTAGCAAAATTTACTTTTCACGTAGTAAAATTTACTTTTCTTAACCTAAAATGCACCTTTGCTGGTAGCTGGATTTACCTTTCTGGTAGCTAAATTTACTTTTGAAAATCCGAAACCCGCGCCCACAGCGCATCTGCCAAAAAAAGACCGGAAAAAATTTACTTTTCAATTTTCCCCACTCATTTTAATTAAAAGCGTATTCACCCGTTAGGGGTCGGCGCGCGCGAAGGAACTACCTCCCTACTCCCATTTAAACACCTTACCCGCTACCAGGTACACCAGCACGCCCCAGCCTAGTAATAGTAAAATATCTATCCGCACGTCCCAGAGCGAGGCCCCATCAAAGGCTACACGGCGGAGGGCGTCGTTGAGGTAGGTAAGGGGCAATAGGCGGCAAAAGGGTTGGAGCCATGCCGGGAAGTTATCGATAGAAAAGAAGGTGCCCGCCAAAAGAAATTGCGGCAGCGTAATGATGTTGGAGAGTGGTGGTATGGTGGCTTCGCTTTTGGCAAGGCCGCTGATGATAAACCCGAAACCCATGAACACCAGCAGCGCTATGGCACACAAGGCCAGCATGGCGGCAA
This sequence comes from Flavipsychrobacter sp., assembly GCA_016786665.1. Lineage (GTDB taxonomy): Bacteria > Bacteroidota > Bacteroidia > Chitinophagales > Chitinophagaceae > MKUN01. The sequence goes on along the minus strand of JAEUVZ010000008.1, from coordinate 86,201 downwards.
ACGTAGCCGCGCCATGAATAAGCGTGAACCCGAAAACATAGTGCCCGATGCAGATAATGATGAACGACCCTACCAACTGGAACAGCATACGGGCTATACCTTCACTAATGATGATCACCTCTCGCCGCACGGGCGTGGCGAAAAACCGCTTCAGCACCAGGGTCTGCCGCATATTGAAAAAGATGAATGCCGTACCGAATACCCCCGATGCCAGCAGCGAAAAACCCAATTGCCCGGGCAGTATAAAATCAATGGTCTTGTAGGCCCGCACTTCCGATTGCTGCACGCTCACCCGGGCTAGCTGCGCGGTGCGGTGTTGTATTTCCGGGTCTTGCCGTTGTATCACCTCGTTCAGCAGGGCGCGCAGTTGCGCTACCTTGTCCATTTGCGAGGATGCGGCATGTATCGTTATGTCATAGGGGGCGCCCCCCTGCGATGGGCTGATACTTACAGTAGCGGCCACGCTACCATCCTGCAGCAGCTTGTTCAGTTCCCCGCTATCGCTGGCGCTTACCCAGCTAAGGGCCGGCACCTGTTTCAGCGCCTGGTAGAGGGCGTTGGTGGAGTCGCTGCCCGGGGCTTTCGCCACGCGGATGCCATACCCGCCTTCCCCGCCCAGGAAACCAAATACCAGGATGAATATCAGCGGGAACGCGAGGCTGAATACCACTGCGGACGGGCTCTTAATGATGGCGCGCAGGCTGGCTGTCACCAGCGCGCGCATGGCTCGTGCATTACTATAGGTTGGCATAAACGCCGTAAAGGTACTATTCGCCGAAAAAAACAGCTAAATAGTTTATTTCTTCAATACTTGTTAAAACTTACTAGGCAAATCCTGCCTGTACCGCTGAATATCGTAAATTACAATCGTAACGAACCGGAGAGCAAACTGTAATGACGTATCGAGTTTTTTTCAGCATAGTGGCGGGGCTCCTGCTGCAAACGCAGGCGCACGCGGCACGGCTGTTCATACCCATGGACGATGAAGCCCAGCACAATCACCTCAAAGCCTATGGCGTAGCCTATGCCGCCCTGAAAATGGGAATAGAAGTGGACTGGCTGCTGAACTACAAGGGCGGCAGCTTCTGCATGGACCAGGTAGACGCGGTTGAAAAACTCTGCCGCCTCCGGGGGGTGGACTTCACCATTATGAGTGACGCCCAATATGGCGGTATCGTGACCACTATCATTAATCCCGACTACAACGGCGACATCATAAAGCTGGAAAAGCCCCCGAAGATAGCCGTATATACCCCCAACAATAAACTGCCCTGGGACGATGCCGTGACACTGGTACTCACCTACGCGGAAATACCCTATGATAAAATTTATGACGATGGCGTGCTGGAAGGAAAGCTGCCCGAGTACGACTGGCTGCACCTGCACCACGAGGACTTTACCGGGCAATATGGCAAGTTCTGGGCCTCTTACCGCTCTACGGCCTGGTATATAGAAGACGTAAAACTGCAGGAAACCACCGCCGCGAAGCATGGGTTCAAAAAGGTATCGCAGTTAAAGCTGGCGGTAGCGCAGAACATCCGGAATTTTGTGGCGGGCGGGGGCTACCTGTTTGCCATGTGCTCGGCTACCGACAGCTACGATATTGGCCTGGCCGCCGCTAATACCGATATCTGCGACGTGCCCTTTGATGGCGATGCACAGGACCCGGAAGCACAGAGCAAACTTGACTTTACCCAATGCCTCGCGTTCAAGGATTTCACGCTGATACGAAGCCCGTATGAGTATGAGTTCTCTAACATAGATAACACCCAGGCCCGGCGGGTGGCGATGAACCAGGACTACTTCACCCTGTTTACCTTCTCCGCCAAGTTCGACCCCGTGCCTACCATGCTCTGCCAAAACCACACCACTACTATCAAGGGCTTTATGGGTCAAACCACGGCGTTCAACAAAAACGTACTGAAAACCAGCGCCCTTGTAATGGGCGAGTACAAACCGGCCAACGAAGCCCGCTACATACACGGCGAATATGGCAAAGGCACCTGGACTTTCTACGGCGGACACGACCCCGAAGACTACCAGCACCAGATAGGCGACCCGCCCACCGAACTGGAACTGCACCCTACCTCGCCCGGCTACCGCCTGATACTGAACAACGTCCTCTTCCCGGCCGCTAAGAAGAAGCCGAGGAAAACGTAATCTGCACCGGGATGACGGGATTTAGTAAACTAGTCGTGTTTATATAGATGTCCAGGTTTTCTGTAAAACAGTTATATCAGGTTCACGCAACCTGGTTTAATCAGAATCCTACATTGCTCCGGAATATCTTGACCGCAATGGCTAAGAGAATAACACCGAAGAACTTACGTATCACCGAAATGCCAGAAGGGCCCAGCACCTTTTCAATAAAACTGATGGACCGCAGGATAATGAACACAAATACCAGGTTGATAAGGATGGCCACCAGTATATTTCCCGAAGGATAGTTTGCTTTCAGCGACATCACGGTAGTGAGCGTTCCCGAACCGGCGATGATGGGGAACGCGATTGGCACCACATTGCCCGAGCGGCCCTCCTCCCCTTTAAAGAAATCTACCCCGAGCACCATTTCCAGCCCCAGGATAAATATTACTATCGAGCCCGCGATGGCGAAAGAGTGCACATCCAGCCCCATAAAGTTCAGCATCTGCTCCCCCACAAAGAAGAATACCAGCATCAGCGCCCCGGAAACGGTAGTGGCCTGCACCGCACTGATGCCTCCCATCTTTCTTTTCAGTGATATGATAACCGGAATGGAACCCAGGATATCGATCACCGCAAACAGCGTGAAGCTGATGGTAACTATCTGCGAAAAATCCGCTTTAGTAGGGAACGTCATACAACAAAGGTAATACGGAACCGGGACTATTTTAAACCTGCCCACCTGCCGGCGCGCCCGTACTTCACTGATTGGGCGGATTAACCGGGGCCGCTAACAGGCTGTGGATAATCCCATTAATCACGCCAATCCCGGTTCAGAATAGTGTTATATTTGCGCCATGTCGATAGCCAATTACGAACACACCGTCGCCGCGCGTTTTGTACGCTATGCGCAGGTAGATACCCAGAGCGACCCAACCTCTGACACGCAGCCCACTACGGCCAAACAGAAAGATCTCAGCCGTATACTGGTAGAAGAACTGAAACAGATAGGCATCAGCGATGCGGAACTGGATGAGCATGGCTATGTATATGCCACCATCCCCGCCACTACCGGGAAGGACGTACCCGTACTGTGCTTTTGCGCGCACGTAGATACAGCCCCCGACTGCAGCGGCACGGGAGTAAAGCCCATACTGCACCTGCAATACAAAGGGCAAGACCTGGTACTGCCCGACGACCCCACGGTAGTTATCAGCACCAAAGACCATCCCTACCTGAAGGAGCGCATAGGCGATGATATCATTACCGCATCGGGCACTACCCTGCTGGGCGCTGACGACAAAGCCGGGGTAGCCATTATTGTAGACCTGGCCAACTACCTGGTTCAGAACCCGCAGATAAAACACGGAAAGATCCGCATCCTCTTTACCCCCGACGAAGAGGTGGGCCGCGGCGTGAATAAAGTAGACATGCAGAAACTGGGCGCCCAATATGGCTATACACTGGATGGTGGCGAGCGGGGACACTTGGAAGGCGAGAGCTTTTCCGCCAACGCCGCCACAGTGGTCTTCCACGGCGTGAGCGCACACCCCGGCTATGCAAAGGGGAAAATGGTGAATGCGATTAAAGCCGCGTCGGCCTTTGTAGATAAGCTGCCCCGCCACGAGTGGTGCCCCGAGGCCACCGAGGGCCGCGAAGGCTTCGTACACCCGGTAAGCATAGAAGGCGTGCTGGAAAAAGCGACCGTACAGTTCATTGTGCGCGACTTTGACACGGCGGCCCTGGCCACACACGAACAGCGGCTCCGCGAACTGGCAGAGCAAACCGCGCGGGAATTTCCCGGAGTGCAGACAGAATTCATAGTAAAGGAACAATACCGCAATATGCGCGAGGTGCTGGATAAAGAGCCGCGCGTAATGGCCTATGCCGAAGAAGCATACGGCCGTGCGGGCATCACCGCCAGCAAACTAAGCATCCGCGGCGGCACCGATGGCTCCCGCCTTTCCTTTATGGGACTACCCTGCCCCAATATCTTTACCGGCGAAATGGGTATCCACTCCAGGCAGGAGTACGTAAGCGTGCAGGATATGGAGAAAGCAGTGGAAACCCTCGTTCACCTGGCGCAGGTGTGGGAAGAACACTCCTGAACCATGAATAGCGGAATACTACAGGATACCGGCCGGCACCACCACATTGAAAATTTCATCTACATAAATAGCTTACAGTAAAAAATGAACGCGCAGATAAAAACAGTATTGCTCACTATCCTCACACTTTCAGTATTTGTGATAGCTATAGTGGAGCTGAGCGGGGTGAGCAAAAACGCCCTCTTCAACAAATATGGCATTGGCAGCAGCCCCAACGGACTGACGGACAGCGAAGCCATTACCCGCGACTCCACAGCCGCAAAGATGCCCAAGACCTCCATCGAGTTCTACGAAACCATGCATGATTTCGGGAAGATAAAAGACGGCGACAAGGTGCGCCACACGTATAAGTTTAAGAACACAGGCGCTAACCCCCTGCTGGTATCTAAAGTGACCGTGAGCTGTGGCTGTACCACCCCCTCTTTCTCCAAAGAACCCATTGCGCCCGGCGCCGAAGGAGAAATTGTCGTTGAGTTCAACAGCTCCGGGAAAAAAGGGATGCAGGAGAAGCATGCCATCGTACACTCCAACGCGCAGATGGACGCGATGTCTATTGGCTTCAAGGCGGAGGTGCAATAATTATGAGTACAGCAGGCATATCCATAACGGGAAAGATTCGGCAATACCTTTCGCTGGTTAAATTCAGCCACACCATCTTTGCGCTGCCGTTCGCGCTGATAGGGTTCACGCTGGGCTACATCCGCCAGGCCCGTGTACTGGGCGCGGATGCGAACTACCCGCTCCTCTTTGTAGAGGTGTTGCTGTGCATGGTGTTCGCCCGCAGCGCCGCCATGTCGTTCAATCGCTGGCTCGACCGCCACTTCGATGCCCGTAACCCGCGCACGGCGCAGCGCGAAATACCCGCAGGCGTTATAAAGGCCAACAGCGCCCTCACCTTTGTGGTAGTCAACAGCGTGCTGTTTGTAGCTACTACCTGGTTTATCAACCCGCTTTGTTTCTACCTGTCGTTCGTGGCGCTGTTCGTTATTCTTTTCTACAGCTATACCAAGCGGTTCACCGCGCTGTGCCACCTGGTACTGGGCGTGGGCCTGTCTTTGGCCCCCATAGGGGCGTACATAGCCGTTACGAACGAGTTTCACCTCGTCCCCATCCTGTTCTCTTTTGCCGTTTTCACCTGGGTAGCCGGGTTCGATATCATCTATGCCCTCCAAGACGAAGCATTTGACCGCAGCCAGCAACTGCACTCCATCCCCGCCGCCCTCGGCACCCGCAACGCCTTGCTGGTCTCTACCCTGCTGCATGTAGTCTCCGGCGGGTTCATTATAGCTGCGGGGTTTGCCGGCAGCTTCCACTGGCTATACTGGGCCGGCGCCGCCTTCTACTGCACCATGCTGGTGTACCAGCACCTGCTGGTAAAGCCCGGCGACCTCAGCAAGGTGAACATGGCCTTCGCCAATACCAACGGCATCGCCAGCGTTATCTTTGCGTTATTCACCATACTCTCCATACTTTTATATTAATGAACATAGCACTTATTGGCTACGGAAAAATGGGAAAGGCTATAGAAGAAATAGCCATCCAGCGCGGGCACCAGGTAATGATGCGCATTGGTACCGCCAACCGGCACGAGCTGAACCCCGGTAACCTGCGCCGGGCTGATGTGGTGATTGAGTTCACCCGCCCCGACGCCGCACGTCAGAACGTGCTGGAATGCCTCGATGCCGGGATACCCGTAGTATGCGGCACCACCGGCTGGAACGACGGCCTGCCGGCCGCAAAGATGAAAGCGGTGGAAAACGATACCGCGCTGCTCTGGGCGTCCAACTTTTCCGTGGGGGTCAATATTTTCTTTGAGGTCAATAAGCTGCTGGCATCACTGATGAATGGCCGGCAAGAGTATGAAGTGAGCATGGAAGAAATTCACCACACCCAGAAAAAGGATTCCCCCAGCGGTACGGCCATCTCCCTGGCCGAACAGGTGATTGACAGCCTGGATAATAAAAAGCACTGGATAGAAGGCCCAACCACCAACCCCGAACTGCTGCCGATACATACCCAACGTATAGACCCATACCCCGGCACGCATAGCGTGAAATACCACTCCGCCATTGACGACATAGAAATCATCCACACAGCGCACAACCGCAAGGGCTTTGCTACCGGTGCGGTACTCGCCGCTGAATTCATAGCAGGAAAGAAGGGTATTTTTGAGATGAAGGATGTGCTGGGTATCAGATAATGAGTATATTGTTGGTAAAGCAATATCCATATGTACCCTTTCCTTCGCCGGACAATACTGCTCAGCCTGTTGCTGATACCGTTCCTTTCCGGTGCGCAAACACGCATATTCCGCGGCCTTGTTACCGATGAAGCCAACAAGGCCATCCCCTTTGCCGCTATACAGGTGAAGGGCGCCGCCGAAGGAGGCTACTGCGATGAAGAAGGTAATTTCCGGCTGAGTGTAAAAAGCGCCGATGCAAAAGAACTCACTTTCTTCTGCGTAGGCTACCAACCGGTAGATATGGCCATGGCCGACATGGCCGGGAAGGAAATACACGTGGTGCTGAAAGAAAAGTACAACCAACTGGACGAAGTAGCCATTACAGCTAAAGCCACCAAAAAAACCGGGAAGTCCAAAATACTGGGCGAGTCCGGCCTTACCTGCGAGGGGCAAGCCTATATGAATGTAGGCACCGAATATGGCATCTACCTCCGGCAAGGCAACGCCATTGGTGGAACCCTGGAAGCTGTATACATCTACATCACCAACCTGGGCATACCCGACAGCCGCTTCCGCATACACGTGTACGACGCCGACGGAAGGACCCACCTGGCCGGTGAAGACATAACCGGGGGCAATGTTATCGTCCATGCAGCAAAGGGCAATGAATGGGTACGCATAGATGTCTCGGACAAAAACATCCCAATAAAAGGCGGTATCATCGTCAGTATGGAATGGATAGCCACTCACGGCAACGACAACACCATCCAGAAAAAAGGTGTAATGAACTACCAGGGCGCCGTAATGGGGCTTACGACCAGCTACGGGCAAATGCACAAGTTCGTCCGCTTCCCTTTCGAGAACCGCCAGGCCTCCAATGCCGAATGGCTGGTACCCATGATATACTGCACTTATAAAAAATGAGACAGCTACTGACCTACGTTACCTATACCACATTTCGTTAAGGAATGCTTGCATGTGGCAGCCAATATGTTTATCTTTAAAAAAAGACATTATGACAACAACCCAACCCTTACTTTTATTATCAATGCCCAGTGGTGGTGAATTGCTGATAGCGCTCTTGGTTTGCGGACTATTTTTAATTCCGTTCATCCTGTACCTGCTAACCCTGCAAAACACGCTAAAGCTCATCTCTCCGCAAAACCGGAAAATGGAGCCATCTATGGTCTGGCTGATGTTCATTCCTTTTTTCAATATGGTTTGGCATTTTATCATTGTCAACCGCTTGGCCGACTCGCTACAAGATGAATACCGCCATAAAGCGCACCCCGCAGAGCCCCGGCCTACTTATAACATGGGTCTCGCTATGTGCATCTTGTTTTGCTGCACATGGATTCCACTACTGGGAGGATTGGTGTCCTTAGGCGCATTAATAGTCTGGATACTTTATTGGGTGCAGGTAAGCGGGCACAGGAGCAAATTGCAGCAACTACAGTTCAGCAGCGGGGGTGACTCACAAATATTTTAGCTCTCTAAAAAAATGCCGCAACTGCGGCATTTTTTTTTTGCGTCTATTTAGTCCTCCACCATATGCACCCGTTTAGGCCGTATTACCTCGAAGAGCAAGTAGGCCCGCCCGTCAAACTCTATAAATAACTGGGGTTCGCGGTACCAGGGCAGTCCCGTCCCCGATTTCTTATGCACCTGTATGTGTAGGTGGGGCTCCAGGCTAAAGCCCGAGTTGCCCACCAGTGCCAGCGGCTGCCCTACCCGTACTACATCACCTTCCCGCACCAGGGCGCTGCCCTTCTTATTGTGCCCCAGGAACACGTAGCAAGAGTCCGTTTCCACCACTACACTATTTAGGTTGGTGGGGCCACGCTGGCGCACCGGGGGCGTATTGTCAGGGTTCTCATCGCGCACCTGTATCACCTTACCCGCGCAAGGGCTGTAGATAGTGTCGCCATATATCTCGTAGTCTTCCAGGTTGTCGCTGAAGATACTGTTGGCCCTGTTGCCATAGCGGTTCAGCTTCACAATATCTATGGCATATACCGCCCCCCTATAGCTATAGTGGAACATATTGGCGGGCAGCCCCTTACCTCCCTGCAGCACAAAATATTTCCCCTTCTTGAGCGGAAAGGCCAGGGCTATACGCTCGGTATAGCCGGTAGTACCGGTAAAGTAGAGCACGCACAAGGTAGCCAGCAGCACGCCCCCGGCCACATTCACCCGTACCCGCCACTTCTCGTGCCGGCGGCGTATAGGCCGCCGCCGCAGGAGGCTCCATACCAGCACCAGCAGGTATAAAATACCGAAACCAAACTTGCAGTGTATAGAAACATATACCCAGGCGCCATACAGGTACATCAGCAGCGCCAGCGACGCGGAAAAAAATACCCGGTGCCAGCTGTACTTCAGCGGTTTGCGCACGCCACGCACCAGCAGCACTATACTCCACGCTGCCAGCAGCAGGGTCACTCCTATTATCGTATATGTCAGCATACAAAAAGCAGGCTGGCAACGCGCCAGCCTGTATAAGTTACGAACATTAGCCCTAACGAAAAAATCGCCACTGACGATTTCATCATCCGTTAATTATAAATTCTCTACAAAATAATCTGTTATCTTCTGCATCAGGTGAACCCGGTCTTTGCCGCGCACATTGTGCGGGTGCCCGGGATACACGAAATAGTCTACCTGTACATTCTCATCCACACAGGCTTTCAGGAATTTTACCGAGTGCTGCCATACCACCACATCATCGCTGGCTCCGTGTATCAGCAGCAGTTTCCCGGCCAGGCTCTTCACTTTGGTGTATAGGTTATTGTTCTTATATCCCTCGGGATTTTCCAGCGGGGTATCCATGTAGCGCTCGGTGTACATTACCTCATACATGCTCCAGTCCATTACCGGGCCGCCGGCCACCGCGGCCTTAAATACACCGGGATGGCGCAGCATCAGCGATGTGGTCATAAAGCCGCCATAGCTCCAGCCATGCACGCCCATGCGCTTCGCATCTACATAGGGAAGGGATTTCAGGTAGGTCACTCCTGCCAGTTGGTCTTCCATTTCCACATCACCCAGCTTGCGGAAAGTGGCCTGTTCAAAGGCCAGGCCCCGGTTGCTGCTACCGCGCCCGTCAATCGTAAACATGATAAAGCCATTCTGCGCCATGTACTCGTACCACAGGTTACCGCTGGCGGGGTAGGAGTTGTGTATCATCTGCGCGTGCGGGCCGTTGTAGAGGTACACTACGGTGGGGTATTTTTTGCCGGGGTCAAAGTTGGGTGGCAATACCAGCTTTCCGTATAGTGGTGTGCCATCGCTGGCTTTCAGCGTCACGTTGCGCACCTCCGCGCGGTTGTAGCTCTTCAGCGGGTCTTCGCTAACCAGGAGCGCTTTGGTATAGGCCCCTTTCACTTCGCGTACCGAATACTTGCGCGGCACCTTGTCGGAAGTGTGCACATCGTACAGGTACGTGCCGGCCGTATTGGCCGATACCGTGTGCATGCCCTCTGCTTTATCAAGCCGGCGCAGTTCTCCGTTCTTCCAGTTGGCGGCGTAGGCATTCTTTCCCAGCGGCGACTCTTTAGTGCCTGTTATCAATACTTCGCTGTTTTTGCGGTTGAAGCCGGTTATTTCGTTCACCACCCATTCGCCTTTGGTTACCTGGCGGAGCTGCTCCCCATTGGTGTTGTAGAGGTAAAGGTGCATGTACCCGTCTTTCTGGCTCCACCACAGGAATTCATTATCGCTGCCCGGCAGAAAATACAGCGGGTGCTGGGGCTCTACATACTTATCGCTGGTCTCTTCAAAAAGCGTAGCCAACTTGGCACCGGTACGGGCGTCGTATTTGTTGAGCCACAAGTGGTTCTGTTCCCGGTTCAGCAGGCCTGCATACACGTGCTTTTCATCGGGGCTCCAGGTAACGGCTACCAGGTAATGGTCTTTGCCCTCACCTGTTTTCAGGGTTACGGTTTTGCCGCTCGCAGGGTCGTACACCTTCAGCAATACCTGGTGCGACGTGCCTCCGGCCATGGGGTACTTGATGTTCTCCACCGTGGCGGGGTCTGAGGCCCAGTTGATGATGGGATAATCGTTCACCATCGACTGGTCCATGTGGTAGTAAGCCAGGTAGTTTCCCTTCGGCGAGAGGAATATGCCCCTGTCAATGCCAAATTCGTTGCGGTGCACCGCCTGGCCGCTGATGATATTCTTATTGCTGTTGTCCGTTACCTTCAGCGATTTTCCCGCCGGTGTATTCAGGTACAGGTTATTGTCTATGGTATAGGCGATGTTCCTCTTCTCATCTATGGTTATGTTCTGCGCCTTTTCAGGCAGGGTGAACCATACTTTCCAGTCTTTCACCTCATCGTCGGCTACGGTTCCCAGGTGTATCTTCTTTCCATCATTTATATACACATGGTCCTCATCAAGCCAGGTCATCAGCGGGAAGGATTTCATTTCCGTGCCCAGTTGCTTGTTCAGCTTGGCAAGCGTCAGCAGCTCATCGCGGTCCTCATCGGGGAAGTCGATGGAGTACCATGCTTCCACTCCCTCCTTCTTTTCCACATAGTAGAGCGTATTGGTGCCGGGCCGCCATGTGCCCTGCTTCAGCCCCTGTACCGCCAGGCTGCCGGACAGGCCATTGGTCGCCTCCGCTATAGTAAAATTCTTCTGTGCGCTAACACTGGTGGACAACACCGCGCCCACTGCGATGCACAGGCATACTTTTTTTATAATATTCATGAAGTCTTGTTAAAATAACGATAACAAACATAGGGGAATAAATGAACACACACAACCAATCTTAACTTTGAAACGTATCTATATCATGCGGAATATACTTACTATATTATTTCTGTGCCTCACCCTTTCGGCGGTAGCTAAGCGTAGCTATAACTGGATGAATACCGACACCGACTGGAAACGCCTGAAACTGGTGGAACAACTAACTGTTCCCCCGGCGGAGATAGACACAGCGATGGTGGTGGCCAGCAACCGCCTCCTGCAGCGGGATAGTCTCCGCTTCTTGTGCGAAGACCTGCAGAAAGACCATTTGCATTACCTGTTCGTGTACGTGAAGAACGGCACCTGGCATGTGCTGCCGGCTCCATCCCTGCAAGCGGCAATCAACTACCTGCCCCACCCGGATAACGACTGGGTGGTCTATACCGAAGGAATGGGCAAGGTTTTTACCGCCAATCTGGACCGCGGATTGCGCCTCGGCTCCTTTTACAAAGTGAACGTGCTGATGCTGGACTATCCCAGTATACACCCGAACAAGAAAACCCTGGGCAACTATACGTTCGCTCTTACCAATGCCCGGGAGGCGTATAAGGATTTCGCCCCGGTAATAGATACCATCAAGCGCCTGCGCGATAACGAGCTGATGGGCAAAGGCAGCCTGTCGCTTTTCTTTCACAGTATGGGCAACAACGTAATGAGCCAGCTCGTGAAGCACGGCCAGCTGAAAAACGTCAACAACGAGGTATGGGTGGATAACATAATACTGAACGCTCCCTGCGTGAAGCAACGGAAACACAGCAGTTGGATAGAACCCATCAATTTCGCCCGGAATATATACGTGCATTATAACCCCGAAGACCGTACGCTGTTCATGGCGCACCTGGCCAGTTTCCGCAAGCAGCTGGGGGAAAAGGTAAAAGCGCCGCTTGCCTCAAAAGCTATCTACATCAACTTTAACCAGGCTGCTGGAGAAGGGCACAGTATATTCCTGCCGTTACCTAACCGGAGTGCCGGCAGCCCCGAAATATTCGCGCACTACAGCCAGTTGTTCCACGGGCGTAAAATAACTCCCGGCGACAGCAAAAACTACGCGCCTACCGCCTACAGGGGCATTGGCTGGGATTTGCTGCCCGACAGCCGGCATACAGCGGTAAACCAGTAATTGATTCCGGGCGCGATTATAAGCCATTCACTACCTGGCGGATGCGTACCAGCTTTTCCAGTAATGGTTCCAGGTGGTCGAGGTGGAGCATATTGGCCCCGTCAGATTTTGCACGGGCGGGGTCAGGGTGGGTTTCTATAAACAGGCCATCCGCGCCTACGGCAATACCTGCACGCGCTATAGTTTCTATCATAGCCGGGTTCCCCCCGGTTACGCCCGAGCTTTGATTGGGCTGCTGCAGAGAGTGGGTACAGTCCAGCACCACGGGCACGCCCATAGAGCGCATGGTGGGTATACCGCGGTAGTCCACTATCAGGTCGTGATAGCCAAAGGTGGTTCCTCTGTCGGTAAGGGCAATTTGCTGGTTACCGCTCTGCCGTATCTTATCCACGGCAAACTGCATGGCCTCGGGCGAGAGGAACTGCCCTTTCTTTACGTTCACCACCTTGCCCGTCTGCGCGGCGGCTACCAGTATATCCGTCTGCCGGCACAGGAAGGCCGGTATCTGAAGCACATCTACATACTCCGCCGCCATAGCGGCTTCTGCCGCATCGTGTATGTCGGTCACTACGGGCAGGCCGTAGGCCGCTTTCACTTTCCCCAATAGCTGCAGCGCCTGTTCATCCCCTATCCCGGTAAAGCTATCAAGGCGGGTGCGGTTCGCTTTGCGGTACGAGGCTTTGAAGATGTAAGGTATCTCCAGCCGGCGGCATATCTGCTGCACCCTTTCTGCTATACCCATCACCATTTCCTCGCTCTCCACCACGCAGGGGCCCGCCATCAGGAAGAAGTTATTGCTGCTGTATTGTTTCTGTAATTGTTCCAGGGAAAAACTCATCGCGCAAAGTTATGACATTAGCACTCACTCAGGTTCAGGGGCAGATTGGTCGCCAGTCCGCCCTCGGCGGTCTCTTTATACTTATGGCTCATATCCAGCGCGGTCTCCCACATGGTATTTACCACCGCATCCAGCGACACACGGGCGTTGTCCGGGTTGCTTTGCAGCGCCAGTTGGCAGGCGGTAATTGCTTTAATAGCCCCCATAGTGTTGCGTTCTATGCACGGCACCTGTACCAGCCCCGCTACAGGGTCGCACGTTAGCCCCAGGTGGTGCTCCATGGCTATCTCGGCGGCCATCATGCACTGCCGGGCGCTGCCCCCCATGCACTCGGTAAGAGCGGCGGCGGCCATGGCCGACGATACGCCTATTTCCGCCTGGCACCCGCCCATAGCGGCGGAAAGAGTGGCGCCCTTCTTAAAGATGCTGCCTATCTCTGAAGCCACCAGCAGGAACTGCACTATCTTCTCATCGGTATCGCCACCGGCAAAGGCAATATAATATTGCAGCACTGCCGGCACCACGCCCGCAGCGCCGTTGGTAGGCGCGGTCACTACCCTGCTGAAGGAGGCGTTTTCTTCGTTCACCGCCAGCGCAAAGCAACTGACCCAGTCCAGGGTGTATTTAAAGTTGTTGCCGCCGGTCTGTATCAGTTTCAGCCACTCATCGTAACTATTATATGTATGGCCCTTCAGGTACTTCTTGTTCAGTTCGTAGGCGCGGCGCTTCACCTGCAGGCCGCCCGGCAGCTCGCCGCCTATGTGCGCCCCACGGTAAATACAATCGCGCATAGTGTGCCATATGCGCAGCACGCCCGCTTTGGTTTCCGCCTCACTGCGCCAGGCGTGCTCGTTCTCCATTACTATTTCAGAGATGCTGAGCCCGGTTTTGATGCACCAGTGCAGCAGGTCGCTGCCCTTATCTATAGGGAAGGGAAGGTCTACCAGGGTACCCGCATTATCGCCCTCCCCTTCTTTTATTACAAATCCGCCACCAATGGAATAGTACGTTTCCGCTATCTCTTTGCCGTCGTTGAAGGAGCAAAGGAAGGTAACGGCATTAGGATGCGCTGGCAGCGTCTCCGTATACAGGAACACCACATCGCGCACGGGGTCAAAAGCGATGGCTCTTTCCTGGCCCAGTACCAGTTGTTTTTCCTCGTTTATCTGCTTTATGGTGGGGTTAATGAGGTTCACATCAAAGGTTACCGGGTCTTCGCCGCAGAGGCCCAGTATCACGGCTACATCGGTGCCGTGGCCCTTGCCCGTTTTGGCCAGCGACCCGTAAAGCAATACCTGCACGGCAAGCACCTTATCCATCCCATGCTCCCGGACACGCTCCAGGAACCGCAGCGCCGCCCGCCAGGGGCCTAACGTGTGCGAACTGCTGGGGCCTACTCCTATCTTAAATATATCAAATACCGAAATGGTTTCTTTTTTCACGCCTTGCTTTGCTTAATATGAAAAGGGGGATTTATTAAAATCCCCCTAAGATACTATGAAAGCATTGATTTGCGGTGCGGGTAGCCTGGAATTTACATTTCGGTTATCTTAATCGCCGATTCCGGAATAAATGCCCATTCCACACTCCCGGGCTATACCTATGGCATCAGCACGTTATCTATTACGTGTATTACGCCATTGCTTTGGTTTACGTCTTTTATTGTCACTTTGGCCACGCCGCCTTTGGCATCCTTGATCCACAATGAGCCGCCCTTTTCCATCACGGTCAGTTCTTCGCCCTGCACGGTTTTCACCATCGCCTGGCCTTTGCCATCTTTCACCATTTTCGCCAGGTCTTGCGCGCTCCATTTTCCGGCTACTACGTGGTAGGTGAGCACGGTGGTGAGGGTACCTTTGTTTTCGGGCTTCACCAGGTTATCTACCGTTCCTTTCGGCAGTTTGTCGAAGGCGGCGTTGGTAGGCGCAAATACCGTGAACGGTCCCGGGCCTTGCAGCGTCTGTACCAGTCCCGCTGCCTTTACCGCTGCTACCAGCGTGGTATGGTCTTTGGAGTTTACCGCGTTATCTACTATGTTCTTAGAGGGATACATGGGCGCTCCGCCTACCATTACGGTCTTTTCTTTACCATCGCCGCCGGCAGTTGCCGTTACAGCAGAAAATTGGATCATTGCCAGCGCCATTACGGGAATCAATACGATACGTTTCATAACATTCAGTTTTTTAGTTGCTTTATATTTGGTTTCAGGTATATCTACGGTAGCTTATCTTTTTCGGTTTTCGTCTCTCCAAATATTTTTTCCGCTTCGGCCAACACCACATGCACAAAGCTCCGGGGCATACGCCCCGGAGCTTTGTAACAACTTAATAAAACTGGCGAACTATCCCGGCGAGCCGGTTGCCGTTTACTTTATCTTCATCATAAAGGGCATAGCCATCATGGCTTTACCATTCATCTTTTTCAGGTCGCGCACCTGCTTGTAGTATTCGTAATCGTCTCCCAGTTCTTCCTTCAGTGTAGTTTGCACGGCTGCCGCGGCGCCGGTATTGCCTTTCAGGCTGCGCATCAGGCTCTCCAGTTTGTCTACCGGCTCGGGGTAGGTTACTACCTGGTAATCTTTCAGGCCGGCTTTGGCCGATGCGCTGCTGATGGCCCTGTTAAGGTCGCCCAGGCCATCTACCAGTCCTATACGCAGGGCATCGGTACCGGTCCATACGCGGCCCTGGGCTATGCTGTCCACATCGGCTATGTTCATTTTACGGCCGGCCGCTACCCGGCTCATAAAGAGCTGGTAAATATTATCCACGTTGGCTTGCATTTTCTTCCCTTCATCTTCGGTCATAGGGCGCACGGCGCTGGGGAAGTCGGCATAGGGGCCCGTCTTCACCTCGTCGAAGGTAACGCCCAGTTTATTCTTCATCAGGTTACCAAAGTTGAACATCATGCCAAACACGCCTATGCTGCCCGTTATTGTATTCGGCAGGGCAAAGATGCTATCGGCGTTGCTGGAGATGTAATACCCGCCCGATGCGGCCAGGTCGCCCATAGACACGATAAGCGGCTTTTTCTTTTTCAGTTCGTTCAGCTCACGCAGTATCACTTCCGATGCCAGCGCGCTGCCACCGGGTGAGTTAACGCGCAGTACTACTGCTTTCACCTTGTCGTTATCGGCCACCTTGCGGATGGTCTCTATCATGTCTTGCGATGCTATGCTGTAGTCTCCGTCTTTCTCGCCATCTACAATGCTGCCTTCCGCGAATATCACGGCTATTTTCTTATCGTTCACTTTCTTATCGCGGCGGGCGGTGTTGGCGTATTCATCCAGCTGCACGTACTTTATGTCTTTCAGCTTCTTTGCACCGGTCTTGCCCATTATGCGGCTTTCCACTTCGTCCCAATACAGCAGGCCGTCTACCAGTTTGTACTGCAGCGCGTCGGTGGGGAACTGTATAGCCCCAGACTGCGCCAGTGCATTGATGGCCGCGGTATCGGTGTGCGCATGTTGGGCGGCGGCAGTAAGGTACTCCGCCCAGAAGCCTCCCAGGAACTGGCTGGTCTGCAGACGGTTGGGCTCGCTCATTTTCTCAGCACGGAAGGGCTCCGTCGCACTTTTGAACTTGCCCGCGTAGAATATCTCCGGCTGTATTTCCAGCTTGTCCAGCGTGCCTTTAAAGAAGGGTATCACCGTAGCCATACCTTTCAGCTCTATATCGCCCACGGGGTTCAGGTACACACTGTCGGCCGCCGAACCTATATAATAAGCTCCCTGCGATATCACTTCGCCATAGGCATATACAAACTTCTTGCTGCGCTTAAAGTCCACTATTGCTTCGCGCAACTGCTGCATGGTTGCCCAGCCATTGCTGGCGGGGTTCATCTTTATCAGGATGCCCTTTATCTTATCATCGGTCTTGGCATAAGTGATGGCCTTTACCGCATCGTACAGGCCCGCAGTGTAAGCGTCGCCATTAGAAAACGCCGCCAGCGAGTTTTTCTCGCCCTGCTCGTGCAGGCGTTTGCTGAGGTCTATTACCAGTACCGAATTGGCGGCTACCGTCTTGTCTTCTTTATCGGAGGCCTCCGATACCATACTTACGGCCATACCAATCAGCAGGCCGAATACAATAACACCCGATACCACTATCGCCAGCAGCGAAGCGAAAAACATTTTAAAAAATTGTTTCATTTGTGCATTTCCGTTTTAGAGGAATGTAACAAATATACGCTGGTAAGGGCTAACTAATAAATCACTTATCGGTAAACACGGGTGAAAAAGCAGGTGAATATGGCTAGATTGCGGGCAAATTCTCCGGCGTTTACTCCGGGCATTACCAAAACAACCGCTAAGCATGAGCAACGTGTTCCTGCTGCTGGGCAGCAACGAGGGCGACCGACACCGGTGGATACAATCCGCGCTGGAGGAACTTCAGTCCTCCGTGGGCAACATTACCGCACAGTCGCCGCTCTACCAGACGGCCGCCTGGGGAGTGGAAGACCAGCCCGACTTTCTGAATATGGCGGTGGCAATGACAACCCGGCTCTCCCCCACCCAACTGCTGGAAAACACCCAGGCGATAGAACAACACCTGGGGCGACAGCGCACCGAAAAATGGGGGCAGCGCACATTGGACATCGACATCCTCTTTTACGATAGCGACATTATCCGCTTGCCGCAACTGGTGATTCCACATCCCTATGTGCAAGAGAGGAGGTTCGCACTGGCTCCGCTGGAACAGGTAGCTCCGCACTTTGTACACCCGGTTTTGAAGAAAACGATAAAGCAACTGCTGCTCGAATGCCCGGACCCCCTACCCGTGACAGTAGTAAGTGGATAATTTTTTCTACTGATTTTTTAGGGGCTGCACTTAAACCTCCAATTAATCAATAAACACATATTCGTTAACCCTACGACAATACAGCCACAGAAGGGGAATAGCAGGCATGTAAACGTGTACTCACACTTTTACTTTCAGCATCGTCAATAACGGTAACCTGCAGGGATTTGTTTTACTCAATCTCAAAAAAATAACTACAATGCTGAAACCTATACTGTTCATGCTCGGCATGTCGCTGAGCGCAGGGTCTGTCTATGCCCAGTACCTCGACTCATCGTTCGCCGCTACGGGCATCGCAGCTACCACCTTCACCGGCAACAATGAAGTAGCCGCCAAAGTACTGGTGCAGACGGATGGAAAAATCCTTGCCGGCGGCACTACCAACGGCAATGCGGGACACACACAGTTTGTGCTGGCCCGTTACGATACCGCCGGTGTGCTTGATAACACATTTGGCACGGCGGGCAAGGTGATAACGCCGCATGGCGGCACCGATAACCAGCTTACCGATATGATACTCCTTTCCAGCGGTAAGATACTGGCGGTGGGTATTGCCAAGACCGGGTCTTTCTCTCCGTGGTCTACCATGCTGGTGCGCTACAATGCCAATGGCACGGTAGACAATACATTCGGTACCGCGGGCGTAGTAACTACACAGGTGGGCACCAAGTGCGACGCCTACAATGTAAAGGTGCAAACCGATGGAAAAATTATCATCTGCGGCACACAGTACGACGACCAGTATTACATACTGGTGCGCTACAATGCCGATGGCACGCTTGATAACTCGTTTGGTACGGCCGGCGTAGCCGAGGCAGTCGCCATGGGTACGGGCATGGCCATAGCCCTTCAACCTGATGGGAAAATACTGGTAACGGGCGAGTTCTGGGGCGTAGGCCCACACGTAGGCATCGCCCGTCACAATACCGATGGTTCGCTTGATGCCAGCTTCGGCTTCAACGGAACACGGGTGATACCCTCTTTCTACCAGGACGACCTCTGGGGTGGCTATGATGTGAAGGTGCTTCCCGATGGCAAAATACTGGTACCCCTGTTCCTTAACTCCAACACCATAGCCCAGGAGCCGGCGATCATACGCCTCAACAGCGATGGTATGACCGATATGAGCTACGGCAACGGTGGGTATGCGTTCGGACCCTACTCTAATTTCATTGAGAAGGGCGTGGAAATGGCCGTACAGCCCGATGGAAAGGTATTGCTGGCCGGCCACGTGCAGGCAAACAATGCCAATGTGAAAGACTCTATGTTCGTGATGCGCTTCGATACCAGCGGCGCGCCCGACCCCACCTTTGGTGTGAATGGCCGCATCACCGCCCGCCCCGATACCGGCGGAACACGCATCAGTACCATAGCGCTGCAACCCAATGGCAAGTTCCTGGTAGCGGGCAGCCATGGCAATGCCAACTTCAAGCGGTTCACCGTAATGCGCTACAAGTATGTTCCTGACGTGAACTTAAGCGTGCCCGGCACGGAACCTGCCACCCACCCATTGGTACTGTTCCCTAACCCGGCTACAGAAGAAATAAGCCTGCAGGTAACCAATCAACAACCCGCACCGGCTACTATTACCGATATCTCGGGCAGGCTCATTACACGCCAGCTCGTTTCCTCCGGCAAAAACGCTATCAATATCAAAACTCTGCCTAAAGGCAGCTACATCATCTCGGTAGAGCAAAACGGAACAAAACATTCCGCACTGTTCGAAAAGCTGTAAGACTTTGTCACGGTTGACACCGGTAAACCTCAAACTGCCCCATTCCCGGGGCAGTTTTTTTTCCACCTGTACCAGCGGCACAGAATTTATACACACCTAAGCAATACAAAACGATTTAGCTATGAAAAACCTGATACTGTTCTTTTCTATACTGCTGTGCAGCACCGCGGCTTACAGCCAGCAATACCACATGACGGGCCGTTTCTCCAATACAACACCCAATGTCAATTCCGGCCTCGACTCCGCCATATTTGTATTTACCCCTACCCACTACCAGTATTTTATTAATGCAAACACCGCCCCTTCGTCGCAGGGCACCTACTGGGTATCGCCCGGCGGCAATACCGATACCCTCTACCTGGTGGAAGACAGCCTGGGCGTATGCTCGCAAACGGGCACCGGTATTACGGTGTGGTTCAACCTCGACTATACCGTTAGCCCCTACTACAGCCTGATCATTACTGAGTCTGACAACTCTATGATCGATTGCCCCTCGCACTCTAACAAGATTGAAGGAGACTACCTGGGTTGGGATGGTATGATATTCCCTTACCCTGCATCTGTGGCCCGGGTACCCGCCGCCTCGGCCATACAGGCACACGTGTATAACAGCCAGCTTAGCGTGGCCAGCACCTACAACGAGAAGGTAACCGTTACTATTACCAACATCAGCGGGCAAAAAGTGTTGAACACCCGTGAAGCGCTGCTGCTGAACGGCAACCAGGCCCGCTTCGACTTAACCGGGCTTACCCCCGGCATGTATTTCGCCATTATCCAGTCAGAACACGAGCGCAAAGCCATTAAGTTCGCTCTATAACATATTTCCTGCTTATCATTAATAGCCTGGCCCGGTATTGATTACCGCCAGGCTATTAACATACACGCATATCAAATATTTAGTGTACACATTACCAGCAGCTGCGCAAATGTGGATAAGTACGGGTGACCTTAACAAATTACTTGCATCTGTCAATCGGTTTAATTAACTTAACTGTCGTAAATTCGCGGCGCTTAAAGAAGGGTCTCCTATTATTCTCACACTTAATATGTCTGCGGATGGATTGACCATTACCTAAGGAAATCTACGTGTATGGATGCAGGAATTGCTAAAGGCAAATCAAAAACGAATTTAAAGAAGGCGTTACAGGAAAACTTTGGTTTTGAAGGGTTCAAGGGCGAACAGGAAGCGATTATTAAGAGCATCCTCTCGGGCACAGATACCTTCGTTATCATGCCTACGGGCGGTGGCAAGTCGCTTTGCTACCAGTTACCCGCCGTTATCAGCGAGGGAGTCGCTATTATTGTGTCTCCTCTTATCGCATTAATGAAAAACCAGGTAGACCTGGTCCGCAGCTATAGCAGCCGCGACAATGTGGCTCACTTCCTCAATTCTACGCTGAGCAAGGCCCAGCAAAAGAAGGTGAAGTCTGACCTGTTGTCGGGAACTACCAAGATGCTCTATGTAGCCCCCGAAACGCTCACCAAGCAGGAAAATATTGATTTCTTTTCCGATATCAACATTTCTTTTGTGGCCGTAGACGAAGCGCACTGTATCTCTGAGTGGGGGCACGACTTCCGCCCGGAATACCGTAAGCTGCGCGATATGATAGACCAGATAAGCGCGGAGATACCGATAATAGCCCTTACGGCTACCGCTACCCCCAAGGTACAAGATGATATCATCAAGAACCTGGGCCTGCGGAAACCGGCGGTATTCATGGCCTCGTTCAACCGACCTAACCTCTACTACGAAATACTGCCCAAGGGCAAAAAAGAGGTGGTGATGAAGAACCTGGTAAAGTTCATCAACACCATGAAGGGCAAAAGCGGTATTATCTATACGCTCAACCGCAAAACCACGGAAGAACTGGCGCAGACGCTGGTGGCTAATGGTATTTCCGCCGTTGCCTACCACGCGGGGCTCGACTCCGGCATCCGCGCGCAGCGGCAGGATAAGTTCCTGATGGAAGAGGTAGACGTAATAGTAGCCACTATCGCTTTTGGCATGGGTATAGACAAGCCCGATGTACGCTTTGTGGTACACTGGAACATACCCAAATCGCTGGAAAACTACTACCAGGAAACCGGCCGCGCAGGACGCGATGGCATGGAAGGAAAGTGCATCCTTTACTACTCTTACAAAGATGTACAGAAGCTGGAGCACCTGATGCGCGACAAGCCGCTCAGCGAGCGGGAAATGGGCGCGCAGCTGATAGCCGAAACAGTGGCCTACGCCGAAAGTGGCGTTTGCCGCCGGAAGCTGCTGCTGCACTACTTTGGTGAAGAGCACAAACAGGATAATTGCGGCAACTGCGATAATTGCCGGAATCCTAAAGAAATGCTGGAAGTGCGCGACAGCAGCAAAATAGTACTGGAAACGATTAAAGAGCTGGATGAGCGCTTTGGCATAGACTATACAGTAAACATCATACTGGGCAAGAGCAACCCGCAGATAAAAACCTACCGGCACGATAAGCTGAAAAACTTTGGCGCGGGCGTGGTGATGCAGATGGAAGCCAACTTCTGGAATTCGCTGATACGCCAGATGATGCTGGAAGGTATGGTGCGCAAAGACATAGAAGAGTATGGCCTGCTGAAGATAACCGAGAAGGGGCACAAGTTCCTGAAGAAGCCACACCTCATATATGTGGCTATGAACCACAACTACGAAGACGCCAACGGCGACGACGAGGAAGTAAGCGCGGGCTCCGGTGGAGCGGCTACCGCCGACCCTGTCCTTTTCGACATGCTGAAGGACCTTCGCCGCCAGGTAGCAAAGGAAAAGAACCTGCCGCCTTTCGTCATCTTCCTGGAGAACTCGCTGGAAGACATGTCTATCAACTACCCCACTACCCTGGAAGAACTGGAAAAGATACAAGGGGTAAGCAAGGGTAAGGCGATACGCTACGGTAAGAAGTTTGTGGAGCTGATAGCCAAGTATGTGGAAGAGAACGATGTGGTAAAGCCCGACGACTTTGTAATGAAGAGCGTGGTGAACAAAAGCGGCATGAAGGTGTTCATTATACAGAACATTGATAAAAAGATTCCTTTGGAAACCATTGCCAAGAACAAAGGGCTCAGCCTGCAGGACCTGCTGGTGGAAATGGAAACGATAGTAGCCAGCGGCACCAGGCTGAACCTGGACTACTGCCTGGAGCAGGAACTGGACGAAGACGAACAGGAAGACATCTTCGACTACTTCCGCAGCAGCCAGGATGATAACCTGGAAAGCGCCTACGAGGAATTTAAAGACAACAACGTAAGCATCGAACACCTGCAGATGATGCGCATTAAGTTTTTAAGTGAGTATGGTAACTAGAACCGCGATTCTGAACCAGGATCAGGGCTGATTAACCAAGGCTACTGGTAAATAGAATCTTAAATAAAACTGCAATGAAAAGGTCACCGTTCGGTGACCTTTTCATTTTTATCATCATAAGATTAAAAACTTCTTTGCGCTAGCCTGTGATAGATTCCCCGCCCCCAATGAATCTATGGAATTCCATTCCTTCGCCAATCCAACCAAATGAGCCTAGAATACCACACACAAAAGGACTGAATTTTTGATTCAGTCCTTTTTAGTTTATCCTATCCGGCTGTATATTATCAGTCCTGGTTAATTGTCGAATTGCGCTAATTCCTGCCTGCCGGCAGGCAGTATAGCTGGCTCTACTGATTCTCCTTCGGCCGCCTGTTATTCGGCCTGTTGGCGCTGGGCCTTTGCTGTTCGCCGCCATCGCCTTGCTGGCTGGTGCCACCGCCGTGTTTCGGGCGCTGGTGCAGTTGCTGGTCTCTTTGGGGGCGTTGGGGCCTGTTACCCTGCGGGCGTTGCTGTTGTTCCCCACCCTGCTTGGGCTGTCGCTCCCGTTGCGGACGCTGTTGCTCTCCACCTTGTTTCGGTTGCTGTTCCCTTTGCGGGCGTTGTTGCTGGTCGCCACCCTGTTTGGGTTCCTGTTGCCGCTGGCCACCACCCTGCTTCGCCTGCTGGTCGCGTTGCGGCCGCTGTCCACCACCTTGTTTGGGCTGATTGCCGCCACCACGCGCCTGCTGGCCGGGCTTCTGCTGGCCACCGCCTTTAGAGCCACCCTTTTTCTTGCGGCTGTTCTTTTCCAGGGCTTTCAGGCTTATCTGGCCCACATCATTCACAAAGCCCATGTCTACCACCTTGGCACCTGCCTTGCTGCTGCTCAGCTCCAGTTCCACCGGTTGCAGTTCATCGGCCTTCTGGCCCTGCTTGTTCATCGCCAGTATCTCCTTTACCCGTACTATGGTCATGGGGTACTGCTTGCTGCTGTCGGGGTACGAGTACCACATCAGGTTCCGGAATATATCCTTTTTCTGCAGGTATGCCTTTCCTTTCACCGTTTCCAGGTGCTCAGCACTATCGGGGAACACCCGCAGCGCGTCCATATAAGTATCCAGCTCATAGTTCAGGCAACACTTCAGCCGCCCGCACTGGCCCGATAATTTGGTCTGGTTAATAGAGAGGTTCTGGTAGCGTGCCGCAGTCGTGTTTACCGATTTAAAATCGGTCAGCCACGTAGAGCAGCAGAGCTCCCGGCCACACGAGCCGATACCACCCACTTTGCCACTCTCCTGGCGGGCACCTATCTGGCGCATCTCCACCTTTACTTTAAATTCTCCCGCATAGCCTTTAATCAGCTCCCGGAAGTCTACCCGGCTATCGGCTGTGTAGAAGAAGGTTGCCTTCTTTCCATCGGCCTGTATCTCCACTTCGCACAGCTTCATGTCCAGGTTGTACTGCTTGGCCATGGCGCGCGAGCGGATGAGCATTTCTGCTTCCCGTGCTTTGTTTTCGTTAAAGACAGCTATGTCCTCCTCGGTTGCAGGGCGCAACACACGTTTCAGCGATGGCTGGTCTTCTACCCCATACTTTTTCATCTGGAGCTTTACCAGTTCGCCGGTGAGGCTAACTTGTCCTATGTCAAAACCACTAACACCTTCCAGGGCTATCCAATCGCCCTTTTCCAGTATGTGGTTGGTATTATTACGGTAAAAGTCCTTCCTGCTTCCTTTGTTGAACGTCACTTCTATTACCGGGTACGGTTTTGCACTGTCGTGCAAGGGTAATGCGCTTAGCCAATCGAAAACATTCATGCGGTTGCATCCGCCGGTACTACATCCTCCGTTACTCTTGCAACCATTTGGCTTTCCACTAGCGCCAGACCCGCAATTGCCACATCCCATTTATATATATTTATGTTGATGCAGGCAATACAACTGCTCTATCTGTAAAAAACTTTATTGTAAAGAACTCCTTTTACATTATTTATATATCACTCGGCACTATTTCGTTGTATCCCTGCTATTTTGTTGAAAATAGTAAATAATCTACAAAGTTAACTCTTTATTCCTGATAATGTACTGCAAGCGCACACACATGGCGTGCAGCTGGGTCTTTGAATGGGCGTTTCTTTCTATATAATAGATAGTATCGGTTATGGCCTCCTCCATCCGGGCCAGTTGCTCGTGGCCTACCTGCATGCCCGCCAGCTTCTGCGCAAACTCCGCTTCTTCTTTGGGCAACGCTATCTCTCCGCCGGGTATAAAGCGGGCACGGATGGCCTGCTCCAGCAGCTGTATCACATAGTGCAGAAAGTTTTTCTGCTGTTCCCTGCCGGCCTTCGACCATTCCTCCGAGAATTTAGCTATCGCCAACCCATTATTGGTAAACAGTATATTGAACAGTTGGCGCACTTCCGGGAAGAGGTCATTTTCCGCGTGGCGGATGAGCCTCAGCGCTTCGGTAAAGCTGCCATTGGCCAGGTGGGCCACCTGCGCGGCCTTGCGCGCCTCCGCCAGGTGCCGCTCCCGCAGCCCGTCTGCAATATCAGCGGGGTTAATGGGCGCCAGCCGTACCATTTGGGTGCGCGATAGTATGGTGGGCAGTATGTCTTCCGTACTTTCCGCTATCAATATCAGCAGCGTATCGGCGGGAGGTTCTTCTATCAGCTTCAGCAATATATTACCCTCTTTACCCAGGTACTCAGGCCGCCAGATGAGCTGCACCTTCTTGCCGCCTTCGTACGATTTCAGGTTGAGCGTTTCTATTATCTCCCGGCACTCCTCGGCGGTGATATTGCCTTGCTTGTTCTCTGCGTTAATGAATTGCAGCCAGTCGTAAGTGGTGCCATAAGGCGTTTGCGATACGAACTCGCGAAAGTCCTGCAGGTAGTAGCGGCTCATGGCCTTGGTACCCGGCTTGGGCGATATGGAGGGGAAACTCAGGTGCAGATCGGCATGCTCCATCCGGCTTACTTTCCGGCAGCCGGCGCACTCACCACAGCTATCGGCCTCCTGCCTGTTCTCGCAAAATACATACTGTACCAGTGCGAGCCCCAGCGCCAGGCCACCGGTACCTTCCGGCCCAGCCAGCAGCAGCGCGTGCGGAAAATGATTGGAGTGCCACATCTTCAACAGGCCTTCCTTAGCCGCCCGCTGCCCTACTACATTGCTGAATAACATGTGTCAAAAATAAGAAAAAAGCACCCCGCAGCGGCGAAGTGCTTTTATAAAAAGTTAGCGGGCTACGTTACCGTTACGGATACTTGCAGTTGGTGAGCACACAGGTATTATCCCCCACAAACATATTATCGGTAGCTACCTCTTGCCCGCGCTCATCTATAGGTACATACACTACATAGCGCTTGCCGCTGCCATCCATGCCATTGTAGATACGCACCCGGGTGAATCCAGCGTTCTGCAGGTTGGTGAGTGTGGGCGTATGCACTACCACAGCATTGGCGGATTCGTACTCGCGGCAGTCGATGCAGGAATTGACCATACTGCTGACTTGTCCACCAGGCACTTGCGAGGCCTCGCTGGTACCTGCTATATCACAAACTTTAGGACACAGAGAAGCATCACTTTGCATATAGTTGGTACCTCCTGTGTTCACTTTATAAGTTGAGTTAAGCGGAACCATCAGCACCGTTTGTGAATTGTTCATCCGCCCATTATATATCCTGACTGCCGTAGGGCTGATGGATTTTGCCTTAGCGATATCTAGTAGGTAACCATAGGCAAAGAAATTATTAATAGTATTCTGGTAATTATTAATGTAGCTTATTGCCGTAGCCTTAGGCATCTGCGCGGGCGTCTTCGGGGTAGGAAGTGCCTGACCGTAAATAGTCGAGCTTAACCCAAGCGACACAACGAAGCAAAAGAATAGCTTATTCATAATTATGAGCATTTTAATGAGTTTAAAATTTAAAGAATGTCAATATAACACACATTTCTAATTTTTTTACCTATTTTATCCAAAAATTAAATTTTCGATAATGCTTGCGCGAATTATCACATTCTTAATAATACTAGTATATACAACTGGACTGTTAGCGCAAACTACCGCTACCGATGCGCTATGGGAGAAAATACACAAATCGAAAAACGCATCAGAAAAATCTGAGCTTTTTATTCGCATAGCTGACGAGTACGATTTACAAAATCACCTAGACCAACGAGATAGCGTACTGGACCTTGCATTGGAAGATATTCATATACGAGTACAGGATAGCCTAGTAATAAAGCTATACAACTGGTACTTTGATAAAGAGGAGGAATACTTCACCGTTTCAACATCCGAGTATGTCAGGAAACTGGGTGAACTGAGCCGTAAACGGAACGATAATAAATGGCATTCATTTTTCTACCAGGCCGAAGCTAAAAACCATTTGTTTAACTACAATATACGGCAGGCTTTGGAGTCAGCTAGCCAGGCGTTTTACTATGCAAGCCAATGCAACGACCAAGAACTAACAGTAAAGGCAATGCTACTAATGGGCTATTGCCTGGAAAAGAACAATAAGAAAATTGAGGCATTTAAAAAGCACACAGATGCACTACACTTGTCCAGGCAATTAGAAAATAAGAAGCTCGTTTACCTGGCTTATCAAAACCTAGCTTCATTCTATTACTTAATTGATAATAGAGAGAAAGCCAAGGAATATGTCGCCGAGCAAAGAAGCATTTTATTCCAGTCTACTGAGATGGACTCGCTCCAACTGGTAAAGCTAAACATAAACCTGATCACCTATCAATTCGACAACAACGAGAAAAAACAAGCGCAAAAACTCACCAGAGAAATACTTGATTATTCCGATAGACACGAATACAAGAAACTCGCCGACCGAACCCTCTCCATTTACCGCACCTACCTCATCAACCATAACCTGCTGGATGAACTGGCCGACCTATACACCCGGCAATACCCGGATGCGCTGCATGAAATAGAACAGAGTAACCCTAACCTGTACTTCCGCCTGAAGGCGTTTATCTGCGAGGCGCATGGCCGCCTCGACTCATCGGAATACTATTACATGCTGGCAGAGGAGAACCTGAAAACCACAGCCAAAGGAGATATCTACACCAGCAACTTCTACAAACGCTATGGAGAATTTCTTTCCCGCAGAGGTAACATAAAGGAAGCTCAGCAGAAACTGGTGACAGCTTTCAACTATGCCGAGAAGGCGCAGTACATACCCTACCTCACCGAGCTATCGCACGCGCTGGACTCGCTGGCCTATGCCCAGGGTAAAACCGAAGAAGCCTACCGCTACGCCAAGCTGAACCTGCAGTATAACCACGAAGCCGAAATGGCGCACCAGGAAGAAGAGCTGCTGAAGCTGGAGGTGGAAAGCGAAGCCCGTGAACGCGAACTGATGGCCGAACGCGAACAGCAAGCAACCGAACGCCGGCACAACATACAGTATATGGGACTGAGCATACTCATTGTTATCACCTTCATCATACTGGCTATGCTGGGCTCGCTGAAAATGCCGAAGGTGGTGATAAAAGCGCTGGGCTTTTTCTCCTTTATCTTCCTGTTCGAGTTCATCATTATGCTGGCCGACCATAAGATTCACCACTTTACCCACGGCGAGCCCTGGAAGTTCATGATTTTCAAGATAATGCTCATTGCCGTGCTATTGCCACTGCACCACTGGATGGAAGAAAAAGTGATACACTACCTGGTACATCACCGTATGATAGACCCGTCGCGGCTCAGCATCCGTAAATGGCTGGGCGGGCTCTTCGGTAAAAAAGCCCCCACCCACGACAAAGAAAAAACACAGGAAGAAAAGCCCACGCCCCCGGCACCCACGCCGGCACCACCAACAGGCACTTAAATGAAGCGGCGGCCTCACCGGGCCGCCGCTTGCGTTCTTTATTTTTCATTCCTCTATAAAGGCTATTGGCGGGCCAGCCCCGTTTTGCGGGCGGGCATTTCATATCCCTCGCACGTTTTGGTACACAGGCTGGTGCGGTCCAGCAGGTATTGCACATCTTTCATGTCTTTACCTTCCTGGTCTACCCCATAGCATACCAGGTAGCGCTGGCCATGGTCGTCCATTGCATGGTAGTAGCGTATGTATTCGCTGCTGTTCTTCCGGTTAACATACAGGTACAGAGTATGCATGTTTACCACGAACGAGTTAATGTCATCCATCTTCTTGTTCCCTATATAGTTCCAGATGTAGCGCTGCGCATCGTCTGATGTTATAGGATATACCGGCTCCGGAGCCTCACCCGGTGGCATATCTGTTTCCCCTTCCTTACCGGTAATGTTCTGTGCGTAAAGCTTATCGCCCCACAAATCGAAAAGCAGGCTGTTGACCGGCACGTACACCACCAGCCGCTTACCCTTGTCGTCTATCGCGTTGTACACCCGTATGGTAGGGTTTAGCTGCGTCATCTGGGTAACGTGCATGGCGTTTATGAGATAAGCCTTGTTGAACTTGCTCTCATCTGTTACATACTTATTGTAGTTGTTCTTGTAGTTAATATCCCTGGGTGCCGGAATCTTCACGGGGCCGTTGGGCTTGCGTTGCGCCGTAGCAACTACGGTACATGATAACATTATCCCACACAGCATAGCTGCCTGTACTACCTTTCTCATACCCTGCTTGTTTTGTTGTTTGTTGTTGCAGGTAAAGATAATATGGTAAAAGTTGAGGGTATGTTAAAAGACGGTGTTCACCACTATCCGCAACCTCCACCTCCTGCCCCCAGGATATATGGGATAGTATCCTATCGTCGATTTTCACATCTTTGCAACGGATGAAGCCTGCCGACAGGAACATACAATGGGAGCCCCGGCTCTTTGGCCTGCTCTGCGTGGTGGCGCTGTTACCCGTATGGCTATACCCGGGCTTCCTGACGGCAGACGGTCCATGTCATGTGTACAATGCGGGCATTCTTTACGATCTGCTGCATGGCAAGGGAGCGTTCTACACCCAGTACTACGAATTGAACACAAGCCCTGAGCCTAACTGGTTCAGCCACGCCTTCCTGGTGGGTGCGCTGCACATGGTAAGCGGCGCTGTAGCCGAAAAAATACTTATCAGCCTGTGCCTGTTGGCATTCGCCGTCGGGTTCCGGGCGTTGCTGCATCGCCTGGCGGAACACCGGAGCCTGCTATCCCTCTGGATATTTCCTTTTTTGTGGCAGGCAGCGCTGCTCATGGGTTTTTACAACTACATGGCCAGCATAGGCATGGGGCTGGGTCTGGCGGCCTGGTACATGGGCCATAAGGAAGCGCTCCGTGGCAGGAACTTGTTCATCATGGCGCTGGGCGGCACGCTGCTATTTTTCATGCACCTCGTGGGGTGCTTTGTGTTGCTGGCGCTCTGTGGCTTGTGGACCCTATTGCAGCGGCGGGATATACTCCGCAAGCTGGGCTCGCTGACGCTGGCGGCTTCGCCTATGCTTGTCCTTACCGCATACTATATATTGCACAGCCCCAAAGGGGAGCCTGTAGCCGCACCCGCCACCGGCACGCTGCTCAGCAACCTGAACAATCTTCGCTCGCTGTTCGGCCTCAGCCATATGGATACCGTATTATCCATGAAGATGTCTTTTGTGCTGCAGGCAATGCTGGCGCTGGCCCTTATCTCTTTCTTTATCCGCAAGCCGCGCCACACCGTAGCGCTACCCCTGGCAATGCTGGCCCTGCTGCTGAGCGCTTATTTCCTCTGCGGCAGTTCGCTGCTGGGCGGCTCCTACATACACACGCGCCTGGAAGCGCTCGTCTATGTATTTTCACTGCTGGTAACAGGCTACGCAGCTATGGGCCGGTATCTGCGGCTGGCAGTAGGTGCGTGTGGGGTATTCTTTTCCCTTGCGTTTGTAGCGGGCAAGATAAGTTCCTTCAGCCACATAGAGATTTTTCACAAGGAAATGCAGGAAGCCGGCACCCGTATCCCAAGCCGCTCCGTGGTATTGCCGCTCAACTTTCAACCTTACCTCTACTCACCACAGGGTGAGCTTATTAACCGTGGCACACTACTGTTTTCTCATATAGCGGAGCGCATCAACCAAAACAAGCAACTGATTTTACTGGACAACTACGAGGCGGCTACCGGTTACTTCCCGCTTAACTGGCTCGCGGCTAAAAACCCGTTCGTGCACCTGGCAGCCGGTACCGGGCTGGAGGAAGAACCCTTAAAGGCCCCTATAGCATATTACCACCAACACCACGAGCCCATAAACTACATCATACTCTGGGGAATAAACGAACAAACGACCGCAGATCCATTATACCCCGAATTCGCCAGGCAGCTAAGCGCCTACCTGCTCATACATACCAGCCCTGTTTATGGTATCCGGGTTTACCGGTACGCCGGAGACCATCGCCAGGCACCAACGGGCACCCCCCGATAGTTCCAGAAAAATAATAGTACTTTTCGGGTTCATAGAAATGCAACATGGACATCAAATTTTTTGAGGGCCTTGCCGACAAGGGCGTGCTAGATACCGGAACCGTGGAACGGATGAAAAGCGACGCCCGCCCCCTATCCGTGCGCCGGGAGCTGCTCATACTGCTCTACTTCGGCGTGCTGCTGCTCAGCACCGGCCTGGGTATCCTCATCTACGAACATATAGACACCATTGGCCACCTGTCGATAGTGCTGTTTGTAGCCGCTATTACCAGCACCTGCCTTGCTTACTGCTTTCGTAAAGCCAACAAACCTTCTTTTCAGAAGGTGGAATCGCCCAATGTATGGTTCGATTATATACTGCTGCTGGGCTGCCTCACGCTGCTGGTATTTGTAGGCTACGTACAGTTCAAGTACCAGTTGTTCGGAACGCAGTGGGGCCTGGCCAGCTTCGTACCACTGGTGTTGCTGGCTTTCTTTGCCTACTACTTCGATCACCTGGGCGTGTTAAGCCTCGCCATCGTGAACCTGGGTGCCTGGATGGGCATTACGGTCAACTTGCTGGAGCTATCGCGTATCAGCGTATTTGATTCGGAGCCACTGATATACAGCGGCCTGCTCATGGCCACCTTACTGCTGGCGCTCTCCTACTTCTCAGAGCGGAAAGATATAAAAGCGCACTTCTCGTTCTCTTACCGGAATTTCGGAATACACATCATGTTCCTATCGCTGCTCTCGGGCATGTTCTGGTATACGCATTGGTACCTGGCCTGGGCGCTGTTCGTATCCCTTTTTGCCGGCTATGTATTTGTTAACGCACGCCGGAACGCTTCGTTCTACTTTCTGCTGGTAGCCGTGCTGTACTTCTACATCGCCATCAGCACCGTATTTGTGCGCCTGGTGTTCGATACCGGCGGCATCCTCAACGGGCGCGGCGGGTTGTACCTGGTGTTGCTGTACTTTATTGCATCGGCCACCGGGCTGGTGGTTTTCCTGGTGAACATGAACAAAAAACTGAAAGCCCATGATAGCCTATAACAAAGAATGGCTCCGATTACTTTATGCGCGAGGCCAATATACCGATGCCTACGCCGAGGGCTACCTGTCGGCAGAGCAATACAAAACCCTGTACAACGGCACGGGTACTGGCCTGTACACGCCCAATATATTCATACGCATAGGCATGGGCCTGCTTACGGTGGTAATAACCGTATTCGGCATTGCACTGCTGGGGTTGCTGTCGGGCTTTGATTTCGATTCCATAGCGGGCTTCCTCATCTTTTACGCTTTGCTTTGCTATGGCGCGCTGGAACTTATTGTAAACACCAAGCGGCATTACAACTCCGGCGTGGACAACGTGCTGCTGTTCTTCACTATGATACTCTTTGTATCGGGGGTGCGCAGCGGGTTCAACGCCCACAGCGCTGCGGGCGACCTGCTGGCTTCCGGCCTTTCGGTGATGTATTGCAGCTACCTGGCCTACCGCTTTGCCGATGCTATGGCCGCCGCGTTTGCGGTGCTATCGGGGGTGGTGTTCGTACTGTTCTTGCTGCACCTGTTCTTACCGACAGCAGCACTGTTCCCCGCGGCCATGCTGCTCTGCTGGGCAATATACACCTGGTGTACCCGCCTGCTGGCAGCCGCCAGCAGGCCCGTGTATGATTTTGTGCTCCGGGGTATTGCGCTTACCGCCCTGGTACTGCTGTACCTTTCCGGCAACGTGTATACAGTGGACGTGTTTTCCAACGAGCTGATAGGCGACGCTCCGCTGGTAACCGCGGGCAATACCCTTACCCGTGCCTTCTACTGGGCCTGGACCCTGGCGGTGCCGGCTGTGTATATACTGGCGGGGGTGCGGAGAAAAAACATAGTACTCATCCGCACGGGGGTTATCTTCCTGGCGGTGGCCGTTATCACCTTCAGGGCCTACCACTCGCTGCTAAGCGCGGAGGTGGCTATGATACTGGGTGGTAGCCTGCTGCTGCTCACCAGTACCGTGCTGATACGCCTGCTGCGCCAACCACAAAAGGGATTCACCTTTGCAGAGACGCCTAAAGCCCCCGCAGAACTAAACGTAGAAGACTTACTGACAGAAAAAATCATCACCCGAGCTACGCAGTAGATGGCATAGAGCTACCTGCCCTGCCTGTGCATAATGGGAATAGCCAAATAGTAGATAACGCATGGATATTGCAGCTAACCACTTAGCTAACGATGGCTTCCGAAAAGTCTGTGCGCTAAACGCGGGCCTATCGCAGCACATTTAACCGCGACCGAACTATCCGACCGCCAACGGTACTCTCTACTATATAAAGGCCCGCTGCCAGGCCGGAAACATCGAAGGTACCATTTGTAGTTTCTGCTACTTTCCTGCCCTGAATGTTAAACAAAGAAGCAGACAAAGCACCTTGCAACCTAACGACACCCGAAGCCGGGTTGGGATTGATGGATACAACGGAGGGTTCCGTCGCTTCCGCAACAGACAACG
The DNA here is from genome assembly GCA_016786665.1 of Flavipsychrobacter sp. Taxonomy (GTDB): domain Bacteria; phylum Bacteroidota; class Bacteroidia; order Chitinophagales; family Chitinophagaceae; genus MKUN01. The sequence goes on along the minus strand of JAEUVZ010000008.1, from coordinate 52,359 downwards.
CATAGCGCGAAATAACGAACACGATGTTCTTGGTTTGGTTCGCACCCTCTTTTAGCTCTACGACCAGGTAATGAGAACCATAAGAAGTACCTGTAAGGTCAAGCAGTAAATGAAAATCGCCGAGCACACCCGCGGGATATACCGGGGTATAGGGGTTGCCATTGAGAATACCTAGCGCGTCCGAATTACAGGCAGCATAGTCACAAACAGCAAACTGCGCTGAACCCGACCAGTCGGCAGGAAAATCATGATCTATCACCTTCCATTCAATCGTCACGTCCGATGATGTAATGTTGGTGATCTTATTGTACACCGAAGCCGTGCCCATAACCGTAGCATAGGCGGTGTCTTTCTGAGTAATGAAACTTTGAGCAAATACAGCTGATGCTGAGAGGCAACAGAATAAGGCAAGGAACAGTTTCTTCATATGGCTATTTTGTCTTGTAAATCTAAGAAAAAAAGAAACTTGAAAAAAATCATATAACACCCGCCCCCAGCATAAGGGCAAAGACCAGCAATAATACACCCACCATTACCTGGAGTGCGCTGATGGTCACTTTTTTCAGCAGCTTATTACCCCAATAGGCGCCGGCAAACGCCGACAATGTAGCGGCCGCCACCAGCGGAATATCTGAACTGCTGCCGGCAAATATCTTTTGGGAATAAACGGACAGCCGGGCCACGTCTACCATAACGGCTATTACTACCCCGGTAGCGATGAACGCCTCTTTGGAAAGCCCTATACGGATAAGGAATGCGGAACGCAGCGCCCCCTGGTTACCGGAAAGGCCGCCAAAAAAACCACTCAGCAAGCCCCCAACGGGCAGGTACCGGCGGGAAAAGCTGATGGCTGAAAGGCTCGGCACCAGGTCTATAAGTGCGAAGGCGGCCAGCAGCACCGCCACGGTGAGCTTCACCGGAGTGATAGCGGCATGCCTGTCCCACAGCTCGTACTCATGCAGCGGCTGCATGCCGGTGAGCAGGGTAAGCACCCACGCGCCGGCAAATGCAGCCAACAGCGCAGGCAGCCCAAAGCGCAGCGCCACCCCACGGTCGGCATTGCGGCCTACCAGGAGCAGCTTGAACAGGTTATTCAGAAAATGGACGATGGCGGTAAGCCCTATGGCAACGTCAATAGGGAAAAATACGGCGAACACCGGCACCAGCAGCGTGGCGAGCCCGAAGCCGGAAAAAAACGTAAGGGCGGAACCCAACAACGCTACCAGGCAAATAATCACATACTCCATGCCCTTAAATATCGGAAAAAGAATGGCAAAAAAACAGTAAGGATACAATAGCCCACCCCTTCATGGTGAGCGGAGTCGAACCATTGAGTAGTAGCCCTTGGCTTATGGTTCGCTCCTTCGGTTGAAATCTCCTCCCTCAGCAACCCTTCGGCTACCGCTCAGGGTGACAAGAATTAATGGCACGAGCCTTACAAAACAAAAAAACGCATACATCCCGCCCTCAAAAATTATTTTTGCCCATATTATTACATTTCTTACCTTTGCACTCCAATTCTCAATATTGCTCTTATTTTAAGGTTGCATTTGGGAGAATCCCTTACCACTGGTAAGTATTCGTTAACACCAAAAAAGTCAAATTTAAATGGCTAAAGAAATCACTGGCTACGTAAAGCTGCAAGTAAAAGGCGGCCAAGCCAATCCGGCACCTCCGATAGGCCCTGCACTGGGTTCTAAGGGTGTCAACATCATGGAGTTCTGCAAGCAGTTCAATGCCCGGACTCAAGACAAAATGGGAAAAGTTCTTCCCGTAGTCCTCACCGTATATGCTGACAAGTCTTTCGACTTCGTTATCAAGACCCCTCCTGCCGCTGTGCAGCTGATGGATGCGTCTAAGATCACGAAGGGTTCTAAGGAATCTAACCGCCAGAAGGTGGGTAAGGTAACCTGGGGCCAGGTAGAAGAGATCGCCAAAGATAAAATGGCTGATCTTAACTGCTTCACCATAGAAAGCGCCATGAAAATGGTAGCGGGCACGGCACGTAGCATGGGCCTGACAGTGGAAGGCAACGCTCCGTGGGCGTAAACCCGGTCCGCTCCATCATGGGAGCGGAAGCATAAAATGTTTAATTGAACTGCAAAACCTGCAACAATGGCAATTACTAAAAAAAGAAAGGCTGCAGAAGCCAAACTCGATAAAAATAAAGCATATACCCTGGCTGAAGCTTCTGCCCTGGTAAAAGAACTGAACTGCACTAAGTTCGACAGTTCTGTAGACGTGCACATCCGCCTGGGTGTAGACCCTAAGAAGGCGGATCAGGCACTGCGCGGCACCGTGAGCCTGCCTCACGGTACGGGTAAAACAAAGCGCGTATTGGTGCTTTGTACTCCTGATAAAGAAGCCGAAGCAAAAGCAGCCGGCGCTGACTATGTGGGCCTCGATGAATTTGTACAAAAGATAGATGGCGGCTGGACCGATGTAGATGTAATCATCGCTACCCCTTCTGTAATGCCTAAGATCGGACGCCTGGGTAAGGTGCTGGGTCCTCGTAACCTGATGCCTAACCCTAAGACGGGCACTGTTACCAACGACGTGGCCGCCGCGGTTACCGATGTAAAAGGTGGTAAAATAGCCTTTAAGGTAGATAAAGCAGGTATCATACATGCTTCCATCGGCCGTGTTTCCTTCTCTCCTGAAAAGATTGCTGAAAATGCGCAGGAGCTGATAAACACGCTGGTACGTATGAAGCCTTCTACTGCAAAGGGTATCTACCTGAAAGGCATCAGCATGGCCTCTACCATGAGCCCTGGTGTTGTTGTAGAAACCAAAGGCATCATGTAATTATGTTTCTTCCGCAGGATAGCGGAAGGGATGAATTGAAACAAATCAATCACGTCTGCCGCTGCGGACAAAAAAAATTAAAAAAAATGACACCTGCTCAAAAAAGAGAAGCTGTAGAAGTACTGAAAGAGAAATTCTCTCAATACAGCAACTTCTATATAACAGATACCGAGTCATTGAACGCGGAACAAGTGAGCACCTTACGTAGGCACTGCTTTGATAAGCAAGTGGAAATGAAGGTGGCTAAAAACACCCTGATTAAAAAAGCGCTGGAACAACTGGACGGCGAAAAATACAGCGGTGTATACGAATCGCTGAACAACGTGACCGCACTGATGTTTAGCGACAACCCAAAGGAACCAGCCGTTATCCTGAGTTCATTCCGCAAGGCGAACAACGGAGAAAGGCCGGTACTGAAGGCTGCATTTATTAACGGAGACATCTTTGTAGGAGACGCTCAACTGGCGAACCTGACGAAGATAAAGACCAAGAACGAGCTCATTGGCGAAGTTATTGGCTTGCTCCAATCTCCTGCTAAGCGCGTGCTGGCGGCCCTCCTCAACTATCATGAGAATGGCCCTACCGCTAAAGCAGAAGAAACTACTGAGGCACCCGCAGCAGAAGCTGCACCTGAAGCACCAGCTACAGAGGCACCCGCCGCTGACGCTCCCGCTGCTGAAGGTGAAACGCCCGCAGCAGAGTAGTGCAGTAACCGGTTAGCAGTTTACAGCTGGCACTTGCCAGTTTGTAGCTAAAAACCAAAACAGCAGTGAAAGGAAACAATAGCAACTGCTAATTGAGACCTGAGAACTGCAAACTAAAACGGCTTCCAAGCTTTATTATAAAAACCAATTTTTTAAAAACATTATTAAAACATTATACAATGGCAGACATTAAAGCATTAGCGGAACAACTGGTTAGCTTAACCGTAAAAGACGTACAAGAATTAGCTGACGTACTGAAAGCTGATTATGGTATAGAACCAGCTGCTGCTGCAGTAGTAGTAAGCAGTGGTGATGGCGGTGGCGCTGCCGCTGCTGCTGAGAAAACTGCTTTCGACGTTATCCTGAAGAGCGCTGGCGCTTCTAAGCTGAACGTAGTGAAAGTAGTAAAAGACCTGACCGGCCTGGGCCTGAAAGAGGCTAAAGACCTGGTAGACGGTGCTCCTAAAGCAGTAAAAGAAGGCGTAAGCAAAGCTGAAGCTGAAGACCTGAAAGCTAAGCTGACTGAAGCTGGTGCTGAAGTTGAAATCGCTTAATTAGTTTCTAAAACTGATAGTTTTTTTAGCCCCCCAACATGTTGGGGGGCTATTCTTTTGCGTACTACCACAATAACAGGCAGCCTGCACTACCCAATAAAACAGCGCGCCCTCCATTAGTGGAGGGCGCGCTGCTATTTCGTTCTATCAATCTTATTGTTCAACTACTTGTCCGCGTTTCTAAAACGGAGAACCGGCCATAGTGTAGTTACTTCTTTACCATACTCTTAAATACACCATCTTCTACTTTCAGCGGGTATTTCTTGCGCATCTGTTCATTCCACTCTTTTTCCAGGTGGTCCTGGTACTCGGCCACTACATATCCACGGGCTTCCTCCAGGGTTTTGGGCGTGGGCTGGTCAAACAGGTCGTCTACGCGTACCACTGTGTACTTGCCATCGCTGGTTAGTACACCATTGGTTACTTTGCCTTTCGTCATTGCATTGCGCTGCACGTCTTTAAAGGTGCGGAACTCAAAGTGGCCGCGCTGAATAGTTACCGCATCGGAAGACTTTTCCGTATTCATCTTCTTGGCAAAGTCTTCTTCTTTCAGGCTCTTGTCTTTCAGCAGCTCCAGGCCTTCTTTCATGGTATTTTCGTCTTTGAACTTATATACGGCCCCGGTAAAACCTGGCTCCCACATGTATCGCTCCTTACGGCCATTGTAGAACGCCTTCAGCCCTGCTGAGTCTTTAGACGCTTTGCTCCATACGTTACGGTCCATCAGCTCAAACAGCATGATACCGGCACGGTATTCGTCCATCAGGTTTTTGAAGTCCTTGTTGTTCTCTACTAGGTTGTGCTCTTCCAGGTCGTTCACTACGGTGCTGATGTAGTTCTTATACACGTCACCTACTACCGCACGGCGGGGTCCATTGAGGCGGCCACGGGTGAAGTTTTCGGCAAACTGAATGAAATCGCTCTGCAGGTAATTTTTACCCGCCAGCGTGAACACCGGTTTGTTCATGTTCTTGTAATCAGCCGCTTTAAAGGTATTGGCTGCTTTACCCGTATCGGGCAACTTAGAAAGGGCGGAGATCACCTCTTCCATCGCTTCCTTGTTTTCTTTAAAGCCATTCTTGGCACGCACTTTTTCAAAGTACAGCTCCTTAGCGGTCTGCGCGCGGGAGTCGTTCTCTACCTTGCGCTTAATAACCGGCTGAATGCTATCGAATGGTTTCAGCGGATGCTTCTCTATGAGCTTAATGATATGGTAACCAAAGTCGGTCTTAACCGGCTCTGATATATCGCCCGGCTTTTTGAGACCAAACGCCGCATTCTCAAACGAAGGCACCATTTTACCCGCGCCGAACTGTGGCATTACCCCACCTTCGTTCACGGTAAACTTATCGTCAGAGTACTTTTTTACCAGTTGCTCAAAGGGAACTCCCTTCTTCAGCTCCGCCTTCACGCTGTCGATGCGCTTCTGAGCGGCGGCAACACCTTCTTCGCCTTTCGACTTGGGGGTATTCACCATTATCTGCGCTACTTTCACCTCACCGCGGGACGGGCGCTTCTCTATCACCTTTACCAGGTGATAGCCAAACTGTGAGCGGAAGGGTGCGGAAACTTTACCTACCGGGGTAGCATATATGGCATTCTCAAAAGGGTACACCGTTTGCAGCGCGTTAATGAAACCCACATCGCCACCATTGTCTTTAGAACCTTTGTCTTCGGTGTACTGCTTTGCCATAGCGCCAAAGTCGGCGCCGCCCTTGGTCACCGCTTTGTAGATGCTGTCTATCTTAGCGTAGGCAATGGCAGTATCGGAGCCCATGGGCGACATAATGAGGATGTGCGCTACATGAATCTCTTCCTTCATGCGGTCGTACGCCTCGCGTATCATTTTGTTGGTCACTTCCTCATCGGTGAGGTAGTTCTTCGCCAGCTGCTTCCGGTAGTTGTTCAGTTCCGATTGAATATTTACCAGTGTATCCAGTTTCTGCTGTTCCGCTTCCGACACCTTCATGCGGAACAGGGAATAGAGGTCCAGGTACTCTTTCAGTGCGTTCTCACTGAAGTCCGGTTGTTTGTTCAGCGCGTTTTTCTGATAGACTCTTAGGAACTCCTCTTTACTCACGGGCTTTCCGCCATAGGTAAAAAGGGTCTGTGCAGATACGGTCAAGGAAAGGAATCCTGCTGTGAGGCAGGTTAAGGCCAACTTTCGCATTTTCTTTACTCGTTTTTGATTTTAGCTTTATTTACTCTTCGTGTTATTGGTCACCTTTTCTTTCTTCTCCAGGTTCTCAATCACCTGCAGAATAGTGCTGTGGTCCAGCTTCTTGCCACGGATGATCTTCTTTTCATCCAGCAAATATATCACAGGCGTGCTGTAAACATTATACTTGGAACGGAAATTTGATTTGTATTCGGGGTCCCATGCGTGTATCCAGTCATCCAGCTTTTCTTTCTTTATCACGTCTTTCCACTTCTTCTCGTCGCCTTCTACCCTTACGCCAAAAATCTTCACTCCCCTCTTCTTCAGTTCCGCGCGGTAGAGCGAGTCGATGCGCGGCACCTCGTGCAGGCAGTGCCCGCACTCAGGAGACCAGAACACCAGCAGGGTGTATTTAGACTTAACGCCATACAGGCTTACGTCCTTGCCGTTAGTATCCTGCATCTTTACATCAGCGGCTACGTTGCCTATCACGTTAGGGGCTATCTTCTGCGCCTGCTCTATGTACTTTTGCAGCTGCTCGTTTTCCAGCCAGGTAGCCTTGCCCTTCATATAGTAGTTCTCCACCAGGTACACGAACACTTCGTCCATGCCCATTATCTTGCTGCTTTCTACCCAGTGCGTTATCCACCACAGGGTGTACTTAAACATATCCTTGGTGCCATCAGCTTTCGCCAGCAATTTATCTGCCTCGTGCTCTACGCTGTCTATCAGCGGCAGCACCAGCTTAGAGAAATACTCATCCAGCTTGGCATCATACACCGGGGTGTAAATAAGGCGGTCGTCCTGGAAGTTGAAATAATCCCAGTAGTGGCCCTTGTAGTAATTGTAAGCGAATGATGAATCTTCGGTTTTGCCATCGGCCTGGTAGTGCTTTCCTTCCGGCACCTGCGGCACCTCCAGCGAATTGAATATGGAAGAGAGCAGCGTATTAGGATGCTTCGCCACATAGTCGCGGCGGTAGCCAATCAGCTTTTTGGAGCCCTCTACCAGCAGTTTGCGTATGCTGGCGGTATCATCTGCGGTCTTGGCGGTAGCCAGTCGGTCCTGGGTTTCTTTCTGCTTGCCGCCGAAGTCTTTCAGGAACTTTACATATTCCTGGAAGCGCTCGTTCTCCGCGGAGTTTTTGAACTTAAGCCCATCAGGCAGCTTGCTCTGCGTGGCGGTGATGGTCATTTCGTCTCCGTTATCAAGCAGGAACTCGAAATACGTTTTCTTGTCCGACAGCAGCATCATGTAGATACCTCCGGTAAACTTCTCTTTGCTTTCAAAGGTAGCTACGCCGTTCTTATCCAGCTTGGCGGAGTCGGCCTTGTAAATGGTGGGAAGGGGCTTTCCATAGTAGTGCGCCAGGTACACCATAGAGTCGGTGACATCAGTGTACTTAAGCTGGATTTTGTATCCGTCCTTCGCAAAAACGTTTTGTGCCAACCCTGCGAGCAACAGCGAGGCCAATAGTGTAATTCGCTTCATAAATAACTAATAGAGAATTAAATTTTGATTTCGCACTAGTAGACAGCAACAAAGCTGCCGATGTTGGCGGAAGTTCACAAATTTACAGTATCGAAGTGGTGAAACCCAACGTAATCACTGTATTTTTGCCTTTTCATAATATAATTATTAACAAAATTTTGTCAAAACGCAAGAAGAAACTCCCCGCTTTCAACATTACGATAAATGCTTATGCGGCTGAGGGAAAAAGTATTGGCCAACTGGAAGACGGGAAGGCCCTTTTTGTAGAAAACGCCGTGCCCGGCGATGTGGTGAATGTGCGCATCACCAAATCGAAAAAGAACTGGGCGGAAGGAAAGGTGACGGAACTGGTGAGCCCCTCGCCCGACCGGGTAACTCCCTTCTGCCAGCACTTTGGCGTATGCGGTGGCTGCAAGTGGCAAATGCTGCCGTATACCAAACAACTGGAATACAAGCAGCAGCAGGTACACGACCAACTGCAACGCATAGGCCAGGTAGCTTTTCCGCCGCTGCAGCCAATAGTGGGCAGCCCGGTGGAACGCTACTACCGGAACAAACTGGAGTTTACCTTCAGTACGCAGCGCTACCGCACCAATGAAGAGATAAAAGCGGCGGAAGGCGAAACGTTCCTGCCGGAGCCGGCGCTGGGCTTCCACGCGCCCGGCCTGTTCGACAAAGTAGTGCCCATACATACCTGCTACCTGCAGCAGGAGCCTACCAACCTGCTGCTCAGCTCCCTGCGCGAGTACACCGAAAAGCACCAACTACCCTACTACGACTACCGCAAGCAATATGGCTGGCTGCGTAATGTGATACTGCGCATAGCCCGCACCGGCGAGATACTCATTAACCTGGTGATGCACCACGAAGACGAACAGAACCGTGTAGGCATACTGGAACACCTGAAGGCGACCATACCCGGCATCACATCGCTGCACTATACCATCAACCCCAAGATGAACGACAGCATCCACGACCTGGACGTGATTTGCTACCATGGGAAGCCCTATATAGAAGAAACCCTGGAAGACTTCCGCTATAAGATATCGCCGAAGTCGTTCTTCCAGACCAATACCTACCAGGCCGAAGCGCTCTACCGCATTACACGCGAGTTTGCCGGCCTGACGGGTAACGAAGTGCTGTACGACCTGTATTGCGGCACGGGCAGCATCGGCATCTTCTGCTCTAAGAAGGCAGGGAAGATAATAGGCATAGAGATGATAGAGGATGCGATAAAGGACGCGAAGGAAAACGCCTCCATGAACGGGCTGGAAAACTGCACCTTCTACGCCGGAGACGTATCGGCTATTTGCACCGATGAATTCTTTGCCGCACACGGCAAGCCCGATGTCATCATTACCGACCCGCCACGGGCAGGGATGCACGAAAAACTAGTGCAGCAGCTACTGAAAATGCGGGCACCAAAGGTAGTGTATGTGAGCTGCAACCCCGCCACACAGGCGCGCGACCTGCAACTGCTGGACGAGGCCTACAAAGTAACCCGCCTGCAGCCGGTAGATATGTTCCCGCATACACACCATATAGAAAATGTGGCGCTGCTGGAACTGCGCTAATAATAGCAGATACGGAAACAATAATGGCTGCGCGATGCGCAGCCATTATACTATCTGGAGGTAGCCAGTACCGGTAATATCTTGCCCGGCTGCGTGGCTGGCGGCGCTTTGGGCGCGGGCTTGCTGCCGGTAAGGTGGAATGATTCAGGAAGGGAGGGAAGCGACTTTTTCATGTTGCCCAGGAAGGCTACCGAAAGAGGAACGGCAGCTATCATCACGGACAGCGTGAGCGTCCATCTCATTTCGCGGCGTTTTTTCTTAGTCATTTGGTTGGTGTTTTTGGTTTGTGTTCATCAAATATCGGTAACCCTCGTGCCTGTGGGAAATTTTGCGCGGGGGTTAACGAGGGGTTTGCAGCGGGTTAACGAGCGGTTAGGAAGACGAGATATTACTTAGCCTCCTTTAATATTCCTTTTCCATCATTGGTCCCAGGATTAAAGAATTTATATTCGTTTTAGCCCCTCATTTGGATCGCTATTCTACCGCAGGCTTCGCATTCATACATAGCCCGGAACTGTAGCACACCCCATAAAGGCCACCGTTATCTTATTCATGATATGGCAATCGCAAACTTCCATTTTTTACCACCAATTTCCCTGGAACACAAGCCCGGCGCGGGTTCTAAAGTTTCAAAGGTAAATCCAGCTTCCAGCAGGGTGAATCCGAGGTGAATTATAGGTAAATTTTACGTGCATGAAGGTGAATATAAGTTCCAGTAAAGTAAATCCAACCTCCAGTAAAGTAAATTCGAAAAGGGAGGGAACACTTTCTGCGTTTGCTAAGAACTGGCACACCGGTACCAACGACTTCCGGTCACATACAAAGGTACGACACCGTTGGAGGCAGGTCAAAATAAGATATACACAAAGGCATTTGTATCTTCGCTATCATGCAGGTATTGCTGGCACATATCCGGAAGTTCGTTTCGCTCAGCGATGAGGAGGCGGAAACGCTCATGAGATATGTGCGCCCGCTGGAAGTAAAGAAGAAAGAAATGCTGCTGCGCGAGGGGGATATATGCAAGGAGATGCTTTTCGTAGGCAAGGGCTGCCTGCGGATGTACTACATAAACGAGAAAGGCACCGAACAAATAACCCAATTCGCCCTGGAAAACTGGTGGCTGTCGGACTATACGAGTTACGACCGTCAACAGCCGGCCACCTTCAGCATACAGGCGGTGGAAGCAAGCGAGGTATATGCTATTGCCCACGACAAGCAAGACGCGCTAACCAGAGCGCTGCCCCAAATGGAACGGTATTTCCGGCTGATACTGCAAAAGGCTTACGCGGCCGCACAAATGCGCGTGTTCTTCTTTCATAACCTGAACCGCGAAGAAGCCTATCGCCAGTTCAGCAGCATGTTCCCCGGCTTCGTGCAGCGCATACCTCAATACATGCTGGCCTCATACCTTGGGCTGACCCCGGAATACCTGAGCGAGCTGCGCAAAAAACGCTGAGTTCTCATTTCTTAAACTGGTTTAAGATTTTACCGTGGCGGCGGGCGTAGGTTTGCAGTATCAAAAAAATCACTAAACACTTTTAGTATGACAAAGAGAATAAACATTGCCCGGACAAAGCCCGAAGCTATAAAAGGGCTAATGATGATAGGCGGCTACCTGGCCCAGGGCACCCTGGACAAAAAGCTGAAAGAGCTGGTAAAAATACGCGCCTCGCAGATAAACGGCTGCGCTTACTGCATAGACATGCATACACAAGACGCGCGCAAACTAGGAGAGACCGAAAAGCGCATCTACCTGCTGAACGCCTGGAAGGAAACCAACCTGTACAGCCAGGAAGAACGCGCCGCGCTGCAACTGACGGAAGAAATGACGCTGATAGCCAACGGCGGCGTGCAGGACGACACCTACCAACAAGCGGCAGACTTGCTGGGTGAAGAACAGTACACCGAACTGGTAATGGCCATAGTTGCCATTAACGCCTGGAACCGGCTGACCATAACCGCCCATGCGGAACTGACGTATAACGCCGAAACTGGAGCCTGGTAGCGAATAAACCGCCGCAACATGGGCGCGGCAGTTTCCGTATCTTCATGGCCATGAAAATAAAAGCACTCTTGCTGCCTGCCCTGGCACTGCTGTTTTCTTCCTGTCATGTAGGGCGGTTCGTTATTTACAACTTCGCGGGTATCAACGACCATAAGAAGTTCCCGGCGGGGCCGGTGGCCAAGCCTGCTGAACCGTTTGTTTTCCACACGGGTGCCAGCCCGGGGGCTGTGCAACTGCCCAAAAGCATTAAGATAAACAAAAGCGACGCGGGCTTTGAAGAAATGCTGGACAAGACCAAAACGGTCGCGTTCCTCATCATCCGGAACGACAGCCTGCTGTATGAGCATTACGATAATGGCTATGAGCAGGAAAGCATAGTGGCATCGTTCTCGGCGGCCAAATCGTATGTATCGGCGCTGGTAGGCATCGCCATCCAGGAGGGCTTTATAAAAAGCGTGAACGACCCTGTGACCCACTACATACCGGAACTGGACAAGGCCAAATTCGGCAACGTGACCATAGAGCACCTGCTGGATATGCGCTCCGGCATATACTTCAACGAGGGATACTTCAACCCCTTTGGCGACGTGGCTAAATATTACTACGGCCGTAACCTGAAAAAGTACATCACCCGGCTAAAGGTGAAGCGAAACCCCGGGGAAGAATTTGAGTACATCAGCCTGAACACGCAACTGCTGGGGATGGCGGTGGAAAATGCTACCGGGAAGCCGCTGTACCAATACCTGGAGGAAAAATTGTGGCTGCCAATGGGGATGGAATATGATGCCAGCTGGAGCCTGGACCGGAAAAACGGAACACCCAAAGGCTTCTGCTGCCTGAACGCCCGGGCCCGTGACTTTGCCAAGTTTGGCAGGCTGTACCTGAACATGGGTAAGTGGAACAACCGCCAGCTGGTGCCGGAAGCCTGGGTGCGCCGCTCTATGAACTACGACAGCGTAAATGATGGCGCTTACTCGTACCAATGGTGGACCATACAGCCGGGCAAGAGCTATTCCGCTATCGGCATACTGGGGCAGTACATATATGTGCACCCGGAAAAGAAAATGGTGATAGTGCGGCTGGGCAAGAAAGAAAGCGCGATGCCCTGGCCCAACCTCTTTGAGCAACTGGCAGAACGTAACTGACAAAGGGCCGGCGAAAGAAAATCGCCGGCCCTTATGTATTACTTCATTATGCGTTTTATTCCTTCACGAACTTCACCACTTCGCTGCCCGAGCGCAGCAGGTAGAGGCCGGGGGCAAGGGGCGAAAGATCGATAGACGCTTCATTCCCGGTTACCGTTCCGCGGAGCGCTTCCCTGCCCACCAGGTCGGTAATGGTATAGTTGCCGGGCGCTGATATTACCACTATTGCCGACGAAGCGGGGTTGGGGTAAACCCGCAGGCTGCGGGATTCGGCCAGGCCGGTAATGCCCGTGGTGAGCTGGTAGTGTACCTTCACCCGGCAATCGAACACGCCAAAGGTACAGATGCCGAACGACTGGAAGCTAAAGAACACGCCAAACTGCGGATCGTTCACTATGGCGGGGGTAAGCAGCGTTCCCCAGGTATTGTTGGGGGCGCCGAGTGTATCAATAGCGGTTGAACCATTGGTGGAGTCTTCCACATAGTTGCCGATGGCCGCGCCATTGTGGGCCAGCGATATGGTATCGCGGTAATAGGAGCCGCTGTTGCAACCGCCGCGGGAGGCAATGACCTCTACCCCGGTGATGGTGGCCCCGGTAGGTACGGAAATACCAAAATCGCGGAAATAAAGGTAATCACTTACGTTGTTCATATAGCCGGAGCTAACCGGTGTAGTGCTGAAGCCCGACCCGGTGTGTACCATGGGGTTGGTAATGTTCCAGGCGGGGTTGGGCCCGGCACCGGGCTTCACAACATTGAACGCGCTATCGGGAGCCAGCCAGGCGGTGGACTGTGCAAAAGAGACGGCCGCCGCTAACAGGAGTGTAACGCAAAGGTATATCTTCTTCATAAGCAGGTGGTGATTAAGCAATGGTTAATAATGAATTTCATATCCTATTGACATGCAATATTATAAATTGGTTGGCACAAATGTTGATTATCTGTATTAATCCCCGCTATTGGGCTTATTCACTTACATTTGAGTTATGAGATATTTCGCCTCGCTGTTGCTGGCCTGCCTGTTGTCTGTTTCCTGCCTGGCGCAGAGCGCCGCCATCCAGAAACTGGTGGTGAACAAGTACTGGCAATACAGCAACACGATATACGACAAGGACAAACGCGAAGTGTTCCACTTCAAAACCATAGAAGGCCCCAAGGACGTGAAAGAGATAGCCCTTTACTTCAGCCCCGATGGCACCTTTAAAGAAGTGGTGAATAAAGAAACCCGGCCAAAGCCCGCCCGCAACGGCACCTGGCGGGTAAGCAGCGATACCCTGCAGCTACAGTTCCCCAACCAGCGCTGGAACTACAAGATACTCTTTATGGACGCCAAAGAGTTTCAGTGCTCTATGAGCAAGGGGTAAGGGGTTTAATCTCCTTCTTCCAGTTCAAATACCTCGTTGACGGAGGCCCCGAATACAGCGGCTATCTTTAGCGCCAGCACCGTAGAGGGCACGTACTTCCCCGCCTCAATGGTATTAATCGTTTGCCGCGAAACCGAAACTCTTTCCGCCAGCTCTGCCTGGGTGATGTTCAGCTTCGCCCGTTCTACTTTTATCGTATTCTTCATACCAGGCCTTTTTTAAACCGTGGAATAATATAGAGCTGGATGTTGAAAATGACGATGTACAATATAGGCAATGCATAGACATCGTAGGCCAGGAACATGAGAAACTCAATGCTGTTGATAGTGAACACCCCTATTAGCAACAATACGTAATTGATATACATACTAAGGTTTAGCGAACGGAGACGCAGGTGACTGATCCATTCATCTTCTATTTTCAACTTTGAGAAGGCAATCATGAAAAGACTCAACAGCATACCGGCTAATTGAATCTCATTTGACCAATTAAAATCAGTAAAAGCGAAAGACTCATCTTCCTTTAAATGCGGGATACTTAGAAAATCGAAATTGACTTCGAAAAGGAAACCCAGGTAGAAGATAGGAAACAATACAAGGCCGACTGTACGGCACCAGCGAGGAAACAAAAGCGTCTTCATATCAAATTTATTTTACCAAATGTAAAACAAACTTTACAAATAGACAACTTTACAATACCTTTTTACTTCCTCGTAATATGGTTATAATCCTTCAATAGCTGGCGGAGGAGTTCTTCGGGCAGGAGGTTGGTTTGTATCTGGAGGACTTCGCGGATGCGGTAGGCTATCTGGGCCATGTACGCGTCGGAGTCGCGGTTGCGCTTGCGTACATCCAGCAGGTTGCGGATGCCGTTGATGTCGCGGTCGGTGAGCTTCATTACTTCGGGGAAGACGGGTACATAGTTGTCTTCCTCTATTTCCAGGTAGATGGTATCCCCCAGGGCGGCTTCGTGCCGGGTGTCTATCAGTACGGTGCCGGCGGCCAGGTCGCCCAGGCGCAGCCCGCGCGAGGTAAGCGCAATGGAAAGCACATCGGGCAGGTAGAATATCAGCAGGAAAATAATCGAGAACGGCGAATACAGCATGACGAAGGGCATGGAGAATAGCACGTAGTTGCCCAGGCCCAGCACCCACCGCAGCATGTATTGCCCAAAAGTAGGCTCCTGCGCATCCAGCGATATTACCTTCATCTTCATGGCGCGCTTGCCGAGGCTCTGCCCATTCAGGAACTGCTCCATGAGCAGGTGGTAGAGGAACGAGGGTGTAGCCGCCAGCAGTATATATAGTATAATGGCTGTCTCCCGCCCCGCGCCGTAATAATCGTCTACCGGCGAAATAACGAACCGCATCAGCAGGTAATTGAACGTGCAGAGTATGGCGAAATCGATAAACCACGCGGATACGCGCCGGTGAAAAGGGGCCGCCCGGAAGGTGAGGTCTATATTGAAGGGGGTACTGATGGTAATAATGCTCATCTTGGGATAAGGCTGCTGTGATCTCTCTGTGAAAATAGGATGAAAACCGCGAATTATTAATAATGGCGGCGAAAACCACGGGCTATTTTCCCAAATGTGCTAAATTGTACCTTCAACCTTTATATCCGGACAAGCAGATGCGTGAAGGGCAGTTTATAAAACAGAACATAGAACGCTGGAAGAGTTACGAAAAACCGACCGAAGACCCTGACGAAGTGGCCAAACGGTTCACCTACCTGGTAGACGACCTGGCCTATGCCAAAACCTACTACCCCTTCAGCAATACGGTAAAGTTCATCAACAGCCTGGCCTCGGCCATCTACTTATCCATCTACCGGAATAAAAAAGAAAAAAGCAGCAAATTCCGCCTGTTCTTCGCCCGGGAGCTTCCCTTGTCCATCCGCAGGCACCACCGCACCTTCCTGTTCGCGCTCCTGTTCTTCCTGGCATTTATGGGCATCGGCATTTTCTCGGCCTGGCAAGACCAGGACTTCGTGCGCGGCGTGCTTGGCGATGAATATGTAGACATGACCGAACGCAACATAGCGCGCGGCGACCCCTTTGCCGTGTATAAAGACAGCGGACAACTGTATATGTTCGTGCGCATTGCGTTCAACAACATATTCGTATCGCTGATGCTGTTCGCCTCGGGGCTGATGGTATCGGTAGGCACCTTATACTACCTGTTCCGGAATGCGATGATGCTGGGCGTGTTTGAGCAGATGTTCTTCCACCACGGCCTGGGCGTGCAGTCTATACTGGTAGTATTCATACACGGTACGCTGGAGATATCGGCACTGGTGATAGCCGGTGCGGCAGGCCTGGTGCTGGGCAACTCTATCCTGTTCCCCAAGACCTATACCCGCCTGCAATCGTTCCGCAGGGCCGCCTTTGATGCAATGAAGATAATGCTGTGCCTGGTGCCGGTATTTATAGTAGCCGCCTTCTTTGAGAGCTACGTAACCCGCCACACGGGTATGCCGGTATGGATGAGCGTGCTGATACTATCGGGCTCGCTTTGGTTCATACTGTGGTATTTTGTGTATTACCCTATAAAAGTCAGTCGCCGCGTACATGAGGAAGCTATTGCTTAGATACCTGGTAGCCGTCCTCCTGCTGGGGGCATGGCCGGCAGGCTGTGTGCTGGCCGCCACCGGGGAGGAAGAAAGCGAAACGCCCGCACGCGAGCCGCGCAACATAACCGCGCCCGAATGGCAGGAACTGACCAACGACCCCGCTTATTACTACCGCGACTCGCTGGAGTTTACCAAAGTAACCCCACCCGCCCCTCCTAAGGAGTCTTCTTCCCCGGAGTTCTGGATGGCGCTGATGGAATTTGTGAACGGCACCCTGGGGCAGGTACTGATATGGGGGCTGCTGATAACAGCCATACTATACGCAGTGTACCGGATAGTGATAGGCGACCGCTCGGCTATATTCGGGAAGAAGAGCCCCAAGCACGAGCAAGAACAAGGCCACCAGGATATAGAAGACATTACCGACAGCAACTGGGAGCAGCTGCTGCGAAAAGCGGAGCAAGCCGGCGACCTGCGCCTTTCCATACGGTACAGCTACCTGCTGCTGCTGCAGGTGCTGCAGGAGGCGGAACTCATCCGATACCGCAGCGACAAAACCAATTTTCAGTATGCGGGCGAGCTGGCCGATACACCGTACAAACAAACGTTCCGGAAACTGACCCGTCAATATGAGTACGCCTGGTATGGCAACTTCCCCGTAAGCGCGGAAATGCATGCGCTGCATATGCAGGAATTGTTCACCCTGAAACAACTGGTGAGCCGATGAGAACGCGTATAGCTACTTACCTGCTGGCCACCGCCATGGCACTGCTATCCGGGTGCCGGGAGCAGGAGGAAGAACCACGCATTAACTGGAACCCCACACTGGCTCACGACGACAAAGTGAACCCCTACGGCGCGCACCTGGCCTTTACCAGCCTGAAACATTTTTTCCCGGGGACCACTATCAGTACGCTCTCCTCCTCGTTCCGCTACACGGGCATTGACGAAAACATGATTTACTCCGGTGGCCGGACACTGCTGATACTGGATGGGCTGGATTTTAAACTCTCCGAGCCGGAATTCAATACCCTGCTGCAATTTGTGCGCGCCGGCAACGAGGTAGTGTTGTTTGGCCGCTCCATAGATGAGCGGCTGAAAAATAAGTTTGGCTTCTACAAGCTGCATCCCGAGGCGGATGAGTTTTCATTCCTCAACCAATACCTTACCGGCAGGGAGAACCTGGCTACCCTGAGCCTGGAGCCGGACAGCTCCAAAAAATACGGCTACCAGGGCCGCAATGTGCGGTCGGCAATAGCCCTTGATTCCCTGCGGCTTCAGTGGGATGCCGATACCGCCGAAGCGCCCCAGGCGCCAACAGCGGCACCAGGCGCATCGGCGCAGGAAAGCGAAGAAACGCCCCCGGACACCATCGTCACCTACGAGGAATCGTATGACAATACGGAAGCAGCGGAGGAAGAAACGGAAAAAGAAGAAATACGCTTTGAACTGCTGGGCTACACGGGCACGAAACCGAACATGGTGCGCTTTTCCATCGGGAACGGCAACATCATAGTACACAGCGCCCCGCTGGTAACCAGCAACTACTTCCTGCTGCAAAACGACAACATCCGCTACCTGGAACAGATATGGAACATGGTGCCCGACGACATCACCACCGTGTACTGGAACAGCTACTACATACGGCGTAGTGAGCACTCCGACCTGGGGATACTCTGGCAGCACCCGGGAACCCGCTGGGCGCTGTGGCTCTCCATACTGGCGCTGGCGCTCTACGTGCTGCTGGAGCTGAAGCGCAGGCAACGCCCCATAGCCGTGGTAAAACCACTGGTGAACACCTCCGTTACCTTTGCCGAAACCGTAGGCCGCCTGTATTACAATAAGAGTAACCACCACAACCTGGCTGAAAAAATGGTGCAGCACTTCCTGGAATGGGTGCGGCAAAACTACTACCTGAATACCAACCAGCTGGACAATACATTTGCCCATCAGCTAACCGCGAAATCGGGGCTGCCGATGGAAGTGATCACTAACCTGCTGGAAATGATAGGAGAAGTAAAAGTGGGCAACACCGTAATAGACGAAGCTTATCTTTATCACCTCAACACTACTATTCAACGCTTTTATAAAACACGATAATGGACACTACAGAGAACATACCGCAACAGGAACCGGCCACCCACCCGCTTACCGAACTGGTAGAGCGGGTGCAGGACAAGATACAGGAAGTGGTAGTAGGCCAGCACAACATGATAGAGCTGCTGATGGCGGGGCTGCTGGCCGATGGCCATGTGCTGATAGAAGGCGTGCCGGGTGTAGCCAAGACCCTGACCGCCAAGTTGCTGGCACGGCTGATAAACACGCATTTCTCCCGCATACAGTTTACGCCCGACCTGATGCCGAGCGATGTAATAGGCACCAGCGTGTTTAACCCGCAGACGGCCGCATTCCAGTTTAAGCCAGGCCCGGTCTTCAGCAACATGGTGCTGATAGACGAGATAAACCGCGCTCCTGCCAAAACCCAGGCGGCCCTTTTTGAAGTAATGGAAGAGCGGCAGGTAACGGTAGACGGGCACAGCTACAAAATGCAGCCTCCCTTTATGGTGATAGCCACGCAGAACCCGATAGAGCACGAAGGCACTTACCGCCTGCCGGAAGCGCAACTGGACCGCTTTATGATGAAGATAGTAGTGGGCTACCCCACCCTGGAGGAAGAAGTGCGGATACTGGAACGCCAGGGAGAGCATGGTATAGCCGAACTACTGAACGCGGCGCAGGCCGTTATCACACCCGATATACTGCACAACGCCCGCCAGATGGTGCGCCAGATACATGTAGAAAAAAAGCTGGTGGAGTTCATCGCCCGCATCACTCACGAAACGCGTAACGACCGCAGCCTGTACCTGGGCGCATCGCCCCGGGCCAGCCTGGCGCTGCTGCAGATGGCGAAGGCCATAGGTGTGCTGCGCGGCCGCAACTTTGTGATACCCGAAGACATTACCTATGCGGCGCTGCCCGTACTCCGCCACCGGGTAAACCTGACCCCGGAAAAGGAAATGGAAGGACTAACGACCGATGATGTGCTGAAAGAGATCATCGCACGAATGGAAATACCCAGGTAATAACACCACCTACCAAAACAGAAAACACCATCATTGAACAGCAAAGGATACATACGTAATCTATACCTTACCCGGGAGTGGTACGTGCTGATAACGGCAGTAATAGTGCTGTTCTTTACGTCCTTCTTTTGGCAGCCCCTGCTGCAGGTGGCCCTGCTGGCCTGCGCCGTACTGTGGGCGCTTACCCTGGCCGACTATACGCTGCTCTTCGTGGTGAAAGGGGCGATAAAGGTTACCCGCATTGTAGCCCCGCGCCTGAGCCTGGGGGATGAAAATGATGTAAAGTTTTCCTTCCTCAGTACCTTTCCGTTTACGGTGTACGCCGGTGTGGTGGAAGAGCAACCGGTACAACTGCAAAACCGCGACTTCTACCACCGGATGAAACTGCCCATTAACGTTAAGGTAGCGTTCGGGTACAAGATAAGACCGGTAGAGCGGGGCGAATATATCTTCGGCAATGTGTTGTGCTTTATCAAGTCACCCATCCGCCTGGTGCAGCGCAGGATAGTGGCCTGCGAGCCCATGATGGTAAAAACCTACCCATCGTACCTGCAACTGAAGCAATACCAGCTAATGGCCATCAGCGGCAGCAACCTTACCGGCTCCCGGAAGATACGCCGCCTGGGCCACAGCCTGGAGTTTGAAAAGATTAAAGACTACGTGCAGGGCGATGATGTGCGCACCATTAACTGGAAAGCGACCGCCCGCCGTGGCAACCTGATGGTGAACACCTTTACCGATGCCCGCCAGCAACAGATTTACGCCATTATAGACAAAGGCAGGGCCATGAAAATGCCCTTTGATGGCATGACCCTGCTGGACTACTCCATCAACGCCACCCTGGCACTGCTGAATGTAACCCTGCTGAAGCACGATAAGGCCGGGCTCATCACCTTCTCGCACAACAGCACCGATATAGTGCCCGCAGAGCGCAAGAACGGACAGATAAACCACCTGCTGGAAGCACTCTACAAACAACAAACCGATTTTAAAGAAAGTGACTATGCCAACCTGCTGGTGACCACTACACGGAAAATAAACCAGCGTAGCTGCATACTGCTGTTCACCAACTTTGAAACCTATTCCTCGCTGGAGCGGCAGCTTCCGTACCTGCGCCAGATGGCCGCCCGCCACCTGGTATGTGTTATCTTCTTCCGCAATACGCTGCTGAAAGAACTACAGGAAAACCAACCCGATACCACCGAGGGCATATACATAAAAACCATTGCCGACCGCTTCGACTACGAGAAGAAACAGATAGTACGCGAGCTGAGAAGGCACGGCATCCTCTCCATCCTCACCACCCCGGCCGGCCTTACCCTGGACGTAATAAATAAATATCTGGAGCTGAAAGCAAAGCAAATGATATAGACACTCCCATATATTCTGTAAATTTCAGGCCGAAATGTTTATGAGGCAGATGCGAAACCTGAAATACTTATTACTGTTACTACTATTACCCGGGCTGGCCGCCTGCACCAAACAGCGCCGCCACTTCGACAAAATAGAAGTGGTGGAAA
This sequence comes from Flavipsychrobacter sp., assembly GCA_016786665.1. Lineage (GTDB taxonomy): Bacteria > Bacteroidota > Bacteroidia > Chitinophagales > Chitinophagaceae > MKUN01. The sequence continues at coordinate 31,386 of JAEUVZ010000008.1, read as the reverse complement.
CCAATACCACCTCCCGCCTCAACAAAATAAAATTCGTAAACGATACACTCTGCCTGGTAGCCGGTGGCGAGCGCTTCCTGAAAGCGGAAATGCTGGCTTCTACCGACGGAGGGCGTACCTGGAGCGCCCGTGCGTATGATGAAGTGCAGAAAGGGCTCTACGAGCTGGAAGTATCGCCTACAGGCGCTATATACGCCGCGGCCTTTGATGGTAAAATGCTCTTTTCCCGCGATGTGGCGCAAAGCTGGACCTACCGGGAAATAGGCAACTGGGAATTTCACGTAGGAATGGCCTTTGCAGGTGACGATCGCCTGGTAATGGTGAGCCGCGACGGCCAGCGCACCGGGAAAATAGTGATCGTTGACTCGCAGCTGAATGTACTAAAGACCCACGCCTTCGACTTTGGCCTGAATGATGTGGCAATGATAACACCCCAGGTGGGCTACGCCTGCGGCTATGGCGTAGTGCTGAAAACATACGACGCCGGCGATACCTGGGAGTACCTGGACATAAAGAACGACAACTTCCTGGCGATGACCTGCGTAGGCACCAGCGATGTATGGGTGTGCGGCTACGCCGGCAGCGTATTCCACTCCAGCGATGCAGGCACCAGCTGGCAACGCCTGCGGAACGGGAACAGCATTACCATTCCTAAATACCACCTGCAGGACATCCTCTTTACCGACCTCAATAATGGCTGGGCTGTAGGCGAAAAAGGCCTTATCATTCGCACCACCGATGGCGGGCAAAACTGGACACCCTACAACAAGCTGACCGAGGTGGGCCTCAACAGCATTGCCCGCTCCCCCGATGGCAGCCTCCTGGTATGCGGCGAAGCGGGAAAACTCTTCCGCATCAGCCTGTAACCATCGTGTATTAAAAATACCCGCCTAAACTAACTTATCACTATTTTTGCACACATTCCATTTTTTAAATACAAAACATCGTAATGTTAACAACACTTAGTGAACAGGAAGAAGTACGCCGCGGGAAGCTGAAAGAGCTGGAAGCGCTGGGCATAGACCCATACCCCGCCCCTTTATTTGAAATAACACATACTGCCAAACAGATAAAGGAAGAGTTCACTGAGGAAAAACAGGAAGCATTTAAAAACGTATCCTTCGCCGGGCGCATCATGAGCGTGCGCGATATGGGCAAGGCCAACTTCGCAGTGCTGCAAGACAGCACCGGCCGCATACAAGTGTACATAAAACGCGACGACATATGCCCGGGAGAAGATAAGACCCTGTACAACACCGTATGGAAAAAACTGCTGGACATTGGCGACATCATAGGCATTAAAGGTTTTGTGTTCATCACCAAGACCGGTGAAACCTCCATACACGTAGAGTCGTTCCAGATACTGACCAAAGCCCTGCGCCCCCTGCCGGTGGTAAAGGAGAAAGACGGCGAGGTGTTTGACGCCGTTACCGACCTGGAATTCAAATACCGCCAGCGCTATGCCGACCTTATTGTGAACCCCGGTGTGCGCGATACGTTCATCAAAATAACCAAAATGAAGAACGCCATCCGCACGTTCCTGAACGAGCGCGGCGCACTGGAAGTAGATACCCCCGTGCTGCAAAGCATTCCCGGCGGCGCTATCGCGCGACCCTTTGCAACGCACCACAACGCGCTGGATATCCCCCTGTACCTGCGCATAGCCAACGAACTCTACCTGAAGCGCCTGATAGTAGGCGGCTTCGACTGGGTGTATGAGTTCAGCCGCAACTTCCGCAACGAGGGTATGGACCGCACGCACAACCCCGAGTTTACTATCCTGGAGTTCTATACCGCATATAAGGACTATATATGGATGATGGAGACCACCGAGGAAATGCTGGAAAAAACCGCTATAGCTACCAATGGCACCAGCGTAACCCAGGTAGATGGCGTAGCGATAGACTTTAAAGCTCCCTACCGCCGCGTGAGCATCTACGACGCGATAAAGGAACACACGGGCTTTGACATCTCGGGGATGGACGAAAACGGCCTGCGCGAGGTGTGCAAGCAACTGCGCATAGAAACCGATGCCTCCATGGGCAAGGGAAAGCTGATAGACGAAATATTTGGCGGCAAGTGCGAGAAACACTACGTGCAGCCCACCTTTATTATAGACTACCCGATAGAAATGAGCCCCCTCACCAAAAAGCACCGCGACAAACCGGGCCTGGTAGAGCGCTTTGAGCTGATTATAAACGGTAAAGAAATAGCGAACGCCTATAGCGAGCTGAACGACCCGATAGACCAGCGGGAACGCTTTGAAGACCAGGTAAAACTGATGGAGCGTGGCGATGAAGAGGCGATGTATATAGACTACGATTTCCTGCGGGCGCTGGAATATGGTATGCCCCCCACCGCGGGCATTGGCTTTGGCATAGAGCGCCTGGCGATGCTCCTTACCGGGAATGTTTCGATACAGGATGTATTGCTCTTCCCGCAAATGAGGCCTGAAAAAACTGCTGAATAACTTACAAACGCCCTGCACCAGCAGGGCGTTTATTTACTCCGTATATTCATTGTATCTTTCCCACCAGTATGAGTAGCAAATGGGTCAATATTCTTCTTACGTCAGCATTCGGTGCGGTACTTGCCCTCTATTATATAAAGAGCGGCCGCACGAGGGATCATGTAGACTACATGGAGCAAAGCCTATCCACCCTAAAAAAACAACTGCCGCCGGATAGCCGCCTGCAATACCTGGGCTTACCGCTTGACAGCCTGAATGGCTGGGAAACCTACCTGATAGCCCGCTATATACTCTCCCCAGTAGTGATGGAAAAGAACACATTGTCGGACACGGCGCTGCTGCTGTTTCGCAATGAGGCCGACGCCGCACCGCAATACATAGCGGAAGGCGCGCAGATAATTTGGGAATACCACGACTCTATCTATCACTACGTAGCTATAAAACAGAAACTGAAATGAACAAAAGCACGCTGCACCTTATATGGCTCGGGCTTTTCATCAGCCTGCTGAGTATCGGGAACTTCTTCTCGCTGCTGCTGCATATACCTATATACCTATTGGCGGTATTAATGGCCGCAGCTGGGGTATTATCCTTTAGGTATATCGTGCGCCATACCCGGAACGAAACCACCGGAACTATCAGCAGGCCCGCTTTCTACGTGCTGGGTGGTGGCATAGCACTCCTTACCGCGGCCTGCGTGCTGCTGGTACGCAAACACGGCGATACAGACGCAGTAGGAAACTGGAACTTCGCCTCCAAATTCCTGGCTGACCCCGCCCACTGGCGGCAGTTGCTGTGGTACGGCGGAGCAGACGCCCACCCCGACTACCCCATGGGCTATTACGGCGCTACCTCGTTCTTCTGGCGGCTGCTGGGCAATGAAACACTGATGGCACCGCTTGGCATTTCGCTATTCGCCACGGTGGCCATTCCCGTTATGATATTCCTGGAGGTAAGTAAACGACACCTGGGTGTGGCTACCCTGTTGCTGCTACTGCTGGTTGTGCATCCCTACTACCTCAACTGCGGGCTTAACCAATACGCCGATACCCTGCTCTCTTTCTACATACTGTCGGCAATACTGTGCATCAACCAGTTCAGGCAGTCGGGCAACCGGGTATGGCTGCTGCTGTGCAGCGCCAGCCTGGGAGCGGCACTTTGGGTAAAGAACGAGGGCATCTTTACCTGCGCCCTGTTCGGGTTGTTCTACTTCAAAACATTCCTCTCCAAGAACCATCTACGCTACACGATAGGCGGGGCGCTTCCTTTTGTGCTGGCTCTTGGCGTCTTCCGGCTGGGATTTGCTCCGGCCAATGACATAGCCGCAGTGTACGAAACCGGAGGCAACACCGGCATTACCTCCCTTATTACTGATAAGGAGCGGTACAAATTGATTGTCTCGTTTATGAAGGGAAGCTTTGACAATATATTCTCTATGCTGAAGCTGCTCACGATGGTTTACCTGGGCTACAGCATACTGGTACAAAAAAACCTCAGCCGGAACTTCTACCTGCTCGCAGGCATATTCGCGTGCTACTTGTTCGTATACCTTATTACACCCCGGAATCTGCAATGGCACCTGGCCACATCTTTCGACCGGCTGGTGGTACAGCTTTATCCCTCCGCGCTGCTGGTAATAGGGTTGGCACTGTCTGAAATTAAGTTACCTGCTACTTTCACCTCCAATAAATAGAATGTCATGAAGTTATTCCTCTATCTGCTCTTCCTGGCCCACCAGGCCGACAAAAAATATGACGCGGCGATACACGAGCACCGCCGCCATTACAAGGAAGAATTCACCACCGATAAGAATTCCCCGCTCTCCGCTGCCGATACAGGGTTCCTCGCCTTCTACCAACCGGACGAAACCTACCGGGTAACGGCAAAAGTGGTACTCACCCCCAACGCCTCCTCTTTCAAGATACCCACACACAACCCCAAGGTGCAAAAGGAATATAAAGAATATGCAGTGCTGAAATTCAAGTTGAACGGTAAAGCCCTGGAACTGCACGCCTACCGCAATGTAAACTGGGAAAAATCGGAGCAGTATAAAGACCTGCTATTCGTGCCCTTTACCGACAATACCAATACTACCACTACCTATGGTGGCGGCCGATACCTGGACCTGAGCATATCCGACATCAAAAACGGCAAAATAGAGCTAGACTTCAACAAATGCTACAACCCCTACTGCGCTTACAAAGAAGGCTACTCCTGCCCTATTCCACCCCGCGAAAACTCCCTGGACATTTCACTGGAAGCCGGCGAAAAGAACTTTATGCTGAGCGAAGAAACCCGCCAGCACCTGCGCGAAGGGAAGTGGTAATAAACAACAAGGCCCCGCAACATGCGGGGCCTTGTACTATATTCTTGGGGCGCTTCTACTTCACGCCCAACTTTGTTTTTACGTCGGCCATAATATTATAGCTCTCTTTGGCAAACAGTACGCCCTGGCCTGTGCCCCTTTCAAATACATAGTCGTAGCCTTTTTCCTTTGCTACATCTTCTATCGCCTTCTGTACTTTTTCCAGTATGGGGCCATAGAGTTCTTCACGCTTCTTTACTATTTTCTCTTCAGCGCTTTTCTGCAAGGTCTGCAGGCGGTTTTCTATGTCCATTATCTCCTGCTGACGGGCTTCCTTCACGGCATCGGTCATAGTTTTTTCCGCAGCCTGGTATGCCTGCACTTTGTCGTTACCTTCCTTCTGCAGCTGCTGTAGCTGGTCTACAAAGCTCTTTTGGTACGCCTCTATATCGGCGTTTGCCTTCTTCACGTCGGGCATTATGTTCAGCAGCTCGGCCGAATTAATATATCCCAGCTTCATCTGGCTGAACGCTACATTACCTACCAACAGGCCACAAACAACAAGCAATATTATCTTCTTCATTACGATTATTTACTATTTTAATAAGTTGTGCAAATTAAGAACCATTATTTGTTTATTCCAAGTATTTTTAAGACATCCTCACTCTTGTCCAGCTTCGGGTCGGCATAGAAGAGTGTTACACCACCCGCCTTATCCAGCACCACGTCATACGATTTATTAGCGGCCATTTTCTGAACGGCGTTGTACACTTTGTCTTGTATCGGTTTCACCAGGTCCTGGCGCTTGCGAAAAAGCTCGCCTTCGTAGCCGAAGTATTTCTTCTGCAGGTCTTTGGCTTCTTTTTCCTTCGCTACTATTTCTTCCTCCCGTTTCTTGCGCATATCGTCGGAGAGCATGGCGCGCTCCGCCTGGTACGACTTATACAGCCTGTCTACCTCCTGCATGCGGTTGTCTATTTCGGTTTGCCAGCCTTTGGAGTATTGGTCCAGTTTGGTTTGGGCATCGCGGTACTCTACCATCTTATCCAGTATGTATTTGGAGTCTATCACACAATACTTCTGGGTCTGCGCCCAACCGGTGAGCGATACAGACATAGCCAGGAAAAGTCCGAACAGTATCTTTTTCATTTTTATCATCAGGTTTAGAATGTACTATACAATTGCATCAATCCGGCTCAAAGCCCAGCATAAAGGTGAAGGTTCCCAGGTTCTTCATCCTTGTGAGGCCGGCCGCCTGATTATATTTATCAAAGCCTATGCCATAGTCAAGACCCAGCAAGCCAAACATTGGTAAAAATACCCTAATACCCACACCCGCATCGCGGTTCAGCTTGAACGGATTGTACTCCTTAAAGCTACCCCACGCGTTGGCCGCATCCACAAACGCCAGTGCGAATATAGTAGACGACGGGTTGAGCGATAATGGATAACGCAGTTCCGCGGAATATTTGTTAAATATGGTAGCGTTCTGCGCATACACGCGGTAACCGCGCTGCGAAATGATATCGCGGCCTATGAAGAACGAATAACCCGAAAGGCCATCGCCACCCAACTGGAAGCGCTCGAACGGAGAGAAACCGATGGTAGAGTTGTAATATCCCAGGAAGCCATACTTGGTGCTCAGCTTAAATACCAGCTTGCCGGCTATCGTCTGGTACCAGTCGGCCGTGAAGCGGTATTTGTGATACTCTATCCACTTATACTTTTCGCTGCTCGTTTCGTTAGAGTAGTCGCGGCCACTGAACGAACTGAACGGGGGTGTCACCTGGAATGTGAAGTTGATGTTAGAACCCGATGTAGGATACAGCGGCGAGTTTACTGACACGCGCGCCAATACCAGTTTCAGGAATAGGTTGTTACTATAGCCGTTGCGGAAGTCGTCTACAAGGGCGTACTCTTTCAGGCGGTAGTTGTTGTAGTTAACACCATAGGTAAAGATGAAGTTATCATCGGGCCACTTGAGGCGGCGGCTCAGCGACACACCACCACCGGCCATACGCAGGAACGATGAGTTGGCGGGTAGCGGAGCGGTTACACCGGAGTAGCGGCTGTAGATAAAGCTGGTAGTAAGGGCGTTCGGCTTCTTGCCACCCAGCCACGGCTCGGTGAAGGAAGTGCTGAACGAGTTAAAGTACGCACCGTTCGACTGGTAGTTCACGGAGAACTTCTGCCCATCACCTACCGGCAGTGGGTCCCAGTACTTAGGACGGAAAATATTGCGCATAGAGAAGTTGCTGAACGATACCCCTATGTTACCATAGAAGCGCACACCACCACCAAAACCGGCGGAAAGCTGCAACTGGTCGCTGGAGCGCTCTACCAGCGAGTATTCAATATCTACGGTACCATCCTGCGGGTTGGGCTTGGGCTGTATACCTATCTTCTCCTGGTCAAAGAAGTTGAGGTTGGCTATTTCACGCTGCGAGCGGATAAGCGCCTCGCGGCTGAACTTGTCGCCGGGCAGCGTCCTTAGTTCCCTGCGGATAACGTGCTCATTGGTTTTGTCGTTGCCCGTAATAGTTACGTTCTTAATAGTAGCCTGCGGCCCTTCGGTTACGCGCAGCTCAAAGTTGATGGTATCTCCTTCAATAGACGATTCTATCGGGTCTATGCTGAAAAACAGGTATCCGTCATCCATATACAGGCTGCTCACGTCTACACCGCCATCGGGACTCATTTGCCGGCCTATGCGGGTCTCCAGCAGTTGCAGGTTATACACGTCCCCTTTTTTGATGCCCAGCAGCTGTGTCAGGCGCTCGCTGGAGTATTTGGTGTTACCCCTCCACTCCATATCACCAAAGTAATACTTGCGGCCTTCCCGCACGTGGATGTCTATATTAATATGGCCTATGTCGGTAGTGTACACGGTATCTTTTTCTATGGCCGCATCGCGGAAGCCCAGTGTATTGTAATAGTCTACCAGCGCTTCTTTATCAGTATCAAACTTTACCGCGTTGAACTTAGAGGAGCTGAAGAAGTTGTACCGGAAATAAGGGTCCAGCGCTTCCAGTGTTTTAGATATAGAAAGGAAGTGCCCTTTGGCCAGGTACTTGCCGAACGAACGTTTCTCCATGCCTCCTATGTTGCTCTCGTCCGCACGCTCCAGGCTCACCCGCGCCATTTCCTTGGTGGATTTCAACGTACGCTTCAGGCGCATATCCGTGGCATTCTCGTTGCCGTAAATATTTACCTGGTTTATCTTGGTCTTGGTACCTTTTATTATGTCAAAGTTCAGTATCACGGCGTTCTGCATCAGGGTATCCTTCCGCTCGCGCACGGTGATGTTCACGTTGCCATATCCCTTATCGGCGTAGTAGTTGCGGATGCGCACCACCGCATCCTGCTTTATCGCATCGGTCACTACCTTTTGCGATACCAGCGCTACTTTATCTTTCAGGTCTTCGGCCTCGCTCTTCTTTATACCCCGGAAGTTGAATTTGGAAAGGCGGGGGCGTTCTTCCACCACTATCTGCAGAAACACCTTGTCGCCCACTATGCGCTCTACCTGTATCGCCACATTGGAGAACAGTTCCTGCTTCCACAGTATGCGTATGGCGCGGGCAATGCTCTCGTCGTGGGGAAGCTTTATTTTATCGCCTACATTCAGGCTCGATACAGCGGTAAGGATATCCGCATCCACATACTGTGTGCCGACTACCGTGATACCTCCTATCTCGTATGTTTTTTGAACAGGGCCTTGTGGCGTATTGCCTCCTGATAGCTGTGCCGTCGCAGTAAAAGCTGAGAAGAACAGGCAGCAGAAAAATAAGGAGTAACGCAGGAAGGTATTATACATGCTGGTGTGAGTTCGTTTGAATTTGCTCACTGGTTTTTCCAAAGCGGCGCTCGCGCTGCTGGTAGTTCAGTAAGGCTTCGTGTAAATGTTGTTTGCGGAATTCCGGCCAGTGTACAGGCGTAAAATACAGCTCTGCATAGGCCAGTTGGTACAATAAAAAGTTGCTTATCCTGTACTCTCCACTCGTACGTATCATCAGCTCCGGATCAGGAAAAGGTGCGGTATTCAGGTATTGATGAAACAGCTCATCGTCTATTTGTTCCGGCATCAGCTTGCCGCTCTTTACATCTTCCGCTATGCGGCGCGATGCCTGCAGCATCTCCCAGCGGGAGCTGTAGCTGAGCGCCAATACCAGGTTGAGGCCGGTATTATCAGCGGTTATTTCTTTGGCTTCGTTCAGTTCGTTGCGGCACACATCGGGCAGGCTGTCGAAGTCGCCTATTATGTGCAGGCGCACGTTGTTCTTTTTCAGCTCTTCTATCTCTTTGCGTATGGTGGTCACCAGCAGCTCCATCAGTGCGTTCACCTCGGCCGCGGGGCGGTTCCAGTTCTCGGTAGAGAAAGCGTATAGCGTCAGGTAAGATATGCCCAGTTCCGCGCAGCCGTTCACAATCTCGCGCACGCTCAGCACTCCTTCGTGGTGGCCGTATACACGGTCCTCCCCACGCTCTTTGGCCCAGCGCCCGTTGCCATCCATAATAATAGCTATGTGCCGGGGCAGCCTGTCACGGTCAATGGATTGAGAAAACTCCATACTAAACAAACAAAAACGCTACTCTGATAAAAAAGGTGTGCAAAGGTACAAAAATAGCTGGTAGTACCTTTATTCAATTACCGTCATATTAGTTTAACGCTACTTTAACGCCCTTAATTATAAAAACAAAAAATGAGATATAACCTTTGTGGAAAACAGGGTTTAGCCGTTCGCGAGCTTTGGCTTACCTTCGGGTCTCATTCTATAGTATGGTCGTAGATTTAAGCAGTTCTTCTTCGGTACTCAGTACCTGGATACGGGAAATCAGGGATGTGAACATCCAGGGTGACCGCATGCGTTTTCGTCGTAATATGGAGCGTATCGGCGAAATAGCCGCTTACGAGATCAGCAAGCTGCTGCCCTACCGTACCGAGGTGATACCTACGCCCATGGGCGAGGCCATCTGCCCGGTACTGGAACGCCAGCCGGTACTGGCCACCATACTGAGGGCGGGCGTACCCCTGCACCAGGGCCTGCTCAACTACTTTGACCTGGCCGATAACGCCTTCGTGGCGGCTTACCGCAAGCACCACCGCGACGGCACGTTTGAGATAGAACAGCACTATGTTACCTCCCCCGATGTGGAAGGCAGGCCCCTGATAATTGCCGACCCCATGCTGGCAACGGGCTCCTCGCTGGTACTGGCCATAGAGGCACTCACCGCCGAAGGGAAACCCTCGCAGCTGCACGTGGTTTCCGCCATCGCCTGCACGGTGGGGATAGAACTATTGAAACGGCGCTTCCCGGAGGCGAACATATGGGCGGGAGCGATAGATGACGAACTGACCGCAAGGGGATACATAGTACCCGGGCTGGGCGATGCAGGCGACCTTTCTTACGGCGCAAAACTTCAATCGTGACCCAACCTAAAGAAAACTTTATAATGTCTTGTAAAATAGGAATAATTGGTTTATTTTGCTTCCAATAAAATATCTAAAACATTAACAAAATAATACAGATGAAGAAAATATTACTAGGGGTAGGTGCGGCGATGATGATGAGCGGTACTGCTTTCGCCCAGGACGTCCACTTCACTCAATATTTTGCATCGCCTATGACCCTGAACCCTGCACTTACGGGCCTTACGCAGTGCGACCTTCGCCTGGCAGCCAACTACCGCCAGCAGTGGGGCTCTGTTTCTGCTAATCCGTACACTTCAGGAACATTATCTTACGACATGGCTACGCTGAAAGGCAAACTCCCCGAAGGAGATGCCGTAGGCCTGGGCCTGCTCGTGTTATACGATAAGTCTGGCCTCGGTAGCCTCCAGAACATTACTGTAGGCCTCTCCGCCGCTTACCACAAAGCATTCGGCCAGGACAAAAAACACACTATCTCTCTCGGCTTCCAGGGTCAACTGGTGCAGAAGAACATAGACTTCACCAAACTGCAGTTTGAAGACCAGTACGACCCCAGCACGGGTTACGCCTCCTTCATGACTACAGAAAACCTGAGCAACGCCGACGTAAACTATCCTGACTTCAACGCAGGTATCATGTATAGCGGCCGCGTTTCGGACAACGCTACTGCTTACATGGGCTTCTCTTACTACCACCTTACTCAGCCGGTAGAAACGTTCCTGAACAGCAATAACCGCATCCACTCCCGCTACACGGGTTACCTGGGTGGCTCTTTCGACCTGAACGAAAACTCCGTACTTTACGCTTCTGCCCTTTATCAGCAACAAGCTAAAGCTACCGAACTGGTTGCTGGCGCCGCTATCGGTTTCATCTTGAACCCGGGCCACGATGAAGAGTTCCAGAAGAACACTATCTTCTACCTGGGTGCCTGGTATCGCCTGAACGACGCCATTGCTCCTTACATCGCCTTCGAGTGGTCTAAGATGCAACTGGGTATCAGCTATGATGTGAACATATCCAGCTTTGCTCCCGCTACTAAAGGTATGGGTGCTTACGAAGTATCCCTCATCTTCAATGGCTGCATCAACAAGCGCGAAAGGGGTATACGTCCTAACGTAAGCTGTCCTAAGTTCTAAGACGAACTAATAGATATTTTATAGAGAACGCCCCCAACTATAAAGTTGGGGGCGTTCTTATTTACGAGAGTTTTATCTTTACCAGACCTAAAAAATAAAACCTATGAAATATTTTATCCTGTCTGCCGCTCTACTATCTGCAACAGCGGCAAATGCACAAAAACTTATAGTCGGTATAAACGGCGGCGCTGCAATCACACGCAGCTGGCAAAAAAATGTAGGTTATGAGAAAATCTTCTAAACCAAGGCACAGGTGAACCCGGTCGGGATGTTAAGAATCGGGATGGCTCAGAAGAACATTGAGTTCGGTGCCCTGGCTAGCTTCAGCCGCTTCTCATACAGTATTGACAGCAGGACAAATCCTGCCAAAACTTTTTTTGAGCCCTGGCATTATCCCTTCACCGGATACGATACCTATGTATTGGCTGAAAGGGCTATAACGATTCAATTCTATGCAACAAAGAAATTCGGCAAAGGCAAACTTCAGCCGTATGCAGGTGGTGCTGTGGGACAGGGAAGGTTCTATATTGACAAACCGATGAACGAACGAGCTGATGTAAACACCGATGTCTATTATGGAAGGTCGAAAACGAAAACGTTTCAGCTAAGCGCGCTTGTGGGATGTAATTATAGAATCACAAAACGCGTGTCCGCCAATGTGGAAGTAACGGGAAATTACATCGTCGGTTATGACATAAAATTGGATTATTACAACCACTATTACAGTACTCCGGTAACCATCGGTGTCAACTATACTCTTTTTTAGGTTTACCCGCCACCTTCTTCTTTTTCCTCCCCCACCACACCAGTGTACCGGTAACGGGTAGCGAAGCTATAACAAGACTGGCGAAGAAAGCAAGTATCTTACCCGGCAGGCCCAGTACCGCGCCTACATGCAGATCGTAGTTCATGCGCATCAGCCGGGCGGAAGCAGAGGCATTCTTAAATCGTCCCCATATGTGCGCTACCTCCAGCTCTTCCAGCGTATACTGGTCAAAGTAGCGATAATCTGTTTTCCAATAGGTGCCTTTGTCTGGGTTAACGCTCACCTCTATTACAGAGGTGGCATCTTCCGGTGCGTGTATCTCTATACTGCCATTGGCTGGCATGTCGTTGCTAAACCGGCTCCAGATGCGGTCCATTGCAGGCGATTGCCCGGTAATACCGGCGGGTACCTTAGAATGCGCCTCTTCAAAAGCCACCATCTTCTCCCCTCCTGAAAGGAGCGCGTAGTAGCCTTTTTCAAACCACTGAAACCCCCATACCAGGCCGGTGACCGCAAATACGAGCGCCAGCGTGGCAATGTAAAAACCAAGTATGTTGTGCAGGTCGTAGTTCTTCCGTTTCCAACGTGTGGTTTCCTTCCACTGAAAACGAAACCGCTGCTTTCGCCCCGCCTTGTTCCGCGGCCACCACAGCACTATGCCACTCACCACCATCACCAGGAATATCAACGTAGCTGAAGCTATCACGGGCTTTCCTATGTTGGCGGGCAACCATAAATAAAAGTGGCCGTCCAGCACAAAACGGAAAAAGTCGGCGTTCTCGTTGCGCACCTTCAGCACCTCCCCGGTGTACGGATTGGCGTATACTATGTAGTAATACTGCGCCGTATCGCTGTAGAAGATAACCCTTGCGGCATCGGTTCGGCCCTGGTACAGCACCGCATGCACCTGCTTGCCCGGAAGGGATTGCTCGCCTATCGCCTTCAGTTGAGAGGGTGGCAGAAAGGGCTGCTCGCTCGCGCTTACAAAGCGATAACCCTGCACCAGGTTCTTTATCTCATCCTGGAAGGCATACAGGCAGCCGGTAATGGCTATGATAAAAACCACCAGCCCGGACGAGAGTCCGAGCCAGAGGTGTATCTTTCCTATCAGTTTCCTGGTCATTATTGAAAGCGGTAGCTTACGGTCATACGCAGGTTACGTGGGGCTTCGGTCTGCCAGTTGTAGGCCGAGAGCCATGCGTAGTAAGAGCCGCTGTAGAGGTATTGGTTCAGCACGTTGAATACATTCACCGCTACCCTCAGCTTATTGCCTTCCCAAAAGAGGCCACCGTCTATTTTCAGGTAGTCTTCTATGGTCTTGGAAGGGTCGGGCGATGGGTCCCAGTAGGTTTCACGGCCACCCAGGAAGGTTCCTCCTGCTGATATCCCGAAACCGCTCAGCAGGCCGCGCTGCACCTTATAGTTCAGCCACAGGTTAGCCGTATGCCTTGCGAAACCTGGCACTACGTCGCCTGCCTTAAAGGCGGTAACACCCTCGCTCACTTTCAGTATACGGGAGTTGGTGTATGCATAGTTCGCGGTCAGGTTCAGTCCGCGCACGATAGTGCCGCGCAAATCAAACTCTACCCCTTCCGATACCTTCTGGCCCATCTCTACGCTCAGCCCCGATGTAGGTGCGCTGAAGGGATCTGCAGTCAGTTCATTGTTCTTCAGTATGCGGTACACCGACAGTGTGGTATTCCAGCGGCCACCATCCCAGTCCTTCTTCACGCCAACTTCCATATTGTTACCAGTCACGGGCTGCACTTTGCCGCCATTGGCCAGTATGCCGGTTTGAGGTATGAATGCCTGGTCGTACAGGGCATACACCGCCGTACTCTTATCAATAGATGCGCTCAGCCCTACACGTGGCGTAAAGTGATTGGCCTTGTCGGGAACGGGTATGTAGTAAAACTGGCTTAGGCTGGTAAAGCGGCCCGCCAGGGTCAGGCGCAGCACATCGTCAAAAAAGCCCAGTTCATCTTGTACATAAAGCGCGGTATAGCGCTGGTCCTGCAGTCCGCCTGATGCCTGCGCACGCTCGCGCAATGGCGTTTCACGGTCAAAATCAGGATAGCCCGTAGCCGGTGCGCCCAGGTTGGGTGCGTAAGGATTGAAAGGCGCGCTGGCAGAGTCCAGGTCGTGCGATTGTCCCCAGTCGGCTATATAGCTCTTGTTGGCCATATCCACACCCGCCAGTATGCGGTGGCGTACCGGGCCCGTAGTTACTTCACCGTTCACAAATACCTGTGCCATGCTCATGCGGCTTTGCGCGTCCCATATACCTATGTTGCGTATCATGGTGCCATCAGGATTTACCACGCTCGGCCACATGGAAGCGCCCTGCTGGTTATACATAAAACGGCTCACCTGGCCGGTAATTTTCCAATCGTCATTTATTTCGTGCTGCAGGTTCAGGTACACCCCGTGGTCGTTGATGCGGGTATTCTCGGTACCGGCGGGCAGAGTGGTAAACCCTACAGGATACACCGCAAAGTTTTGCGGGGAGAATATGTAGAACGAGCCTACGTTGCTCATATCAGCCAGCTGGTAGTTGTATTCCAGCGTCAGTTTCGTGCGGTCGTCCAGTTGATACGACAGTACCGGCGCTATCACATAGCGATTGTTGTACTCATTGGCCCGGTGCGACTTCTTATTCTGTGCCGCCAGGTTCAGGCGGTAGAGCAGCCGTCCATTCTTGCTCAGCTTACCGTCCAGGTCCAGTGTACCGCGATACAGGTCGAAGCTACCCAGGGTAAAGCTGGCTTCTCCTTTATTGATGCCGGTAGGCTTCTTGGTCACTACGTTGTAGAGGCCGCTGGGGTCGCCACTGGCCAGCATAAAGCCGGCCGGGCCCTTTACAAATTCTATGCGCTCCACAAAGCTCATATCTTCGGTAAGCGGCCCCCAGTAAGAATTCACTACGTTAAAGCCATTGCGAAAGGCTTGTATCTGCGAACCCCGCGCGGTAATGTTGGTGTACATATCCCCCCAGTGCTCCATGCGTACCAGGCCACTCACATTGCGTATCAGCCCATCGCTCATGCTTATCACTTGCTGGTCTTTCAGCATGTCTTGTGTCACCACTTGTATGTTCTGAGGTGTTTCCAGTATAGGCGTTGCCAGGCGCATACTTTCTGAGGTATTGCCCGCCGTGTATTTTTTTGCATTGGTAGATATCAATACTTCACTCAGCGTATCGGCTGAGTTCACTGTGTTCCGCTTCGTGCCTGTCTGTGCTACTGCGGCTGTACTACCCAGCAACAGTATAGATGTAAAAATCCGCAACATTGTTCTGATATTTTTTTGATTTAGCGCCGCAATTTAGAACGCTTGCTGTCGCGGGTACTTCACAAATCGGGAAATGAGGCTTTCATAAGCGGGAATATTTTTTGTCGTAATTTCTCGGCCATTAACGGGCAATTAATACAACATGCATTCACACATACGTTTCCAGAAAGAGACAACGGTAGCGGGTATGCTCCCCTATTATAGTCTTATTACCATGCTTACACCCGCGCTCACAGCCGATGAATACAGCCGCCTGCTGCAGCAGATGGTACCGCACAACTACTACCAGGTGGCCGCCTACGAGGGCGATACCTGCGTGGGCGTATCCGGTTATTGGATAGGCGCCAAGCTGTATTGCGGAAAATACCTGGAAATCGACAACTTTGTGGTAGCGGAAAGCCACCGCTCCCGGGGGTTGGGGAAGTTGTTTATTGATTGGCTGGAAGCCGAAGCCCGCGCCAACGGGTGCAGTACCCTGATGCTGGATGCTTACATAGAGAACTTCAGCGCGCACCGGTTCTATTACCGCGAGGGCTTTATAGGCCGGGGCTTCCACTACCTGAAAAAGCTACGGTAAGGGTTGCGCTAAAAAACAAACCGGGGCTGATAGCCCCGGCCGTTCACTTTGCAAAACTACCCTCTTCAGTATCGTTTATCAATGCTGCACCAGCAGCTTTATGGCATGGCGGCCATGCTTCACTACATACATGCCGCTGCCTAATGCAGATATATCTATTGTATTATTTATTGCCGCCGGTTGCTGGTACACCACCTGGCCCAGGGCATTGGTCACTACCAGTTGTTCCCCTTTGCCCACATGGGGTATCAGTATGGTTACCGTGGTGGCCGCCGGGTTGGGGTACAGCGATAACGAAGCTTCGTTCTCCCCGTTAGCCAGCTGCTCCACCGCTGTATTCTGGTTGTTGAAGCCGAAGGTAGGCGCTTGTATCACAAAGTTGCCGGTACCGTTCGGCACGCGTGCATATCCCATATCAGCCGTTTGCTGCCCCCAGCTCACGCTGTCCGCCAGTTCCTGGTTCGCATTCAGCAGGTACAGGAATTCCGCCGATGCGCTCAGCTTAAAGTTGGTATGGTTCGCACCCTGCGAGCTGTCTTCATCGGCCCAGAATATCAGGTAGCCATTAGCGGGTATGGTAGTACCCGCGGGTATCTGCCACTTATCCAGGTTGGCGAAGTTATCTGTCAGGTAAAAGCCGCCAATGTTTACCGGTACGTTCGTTTTGTTATACAGCTCTATCCAGTCGTCAAATTCACCCGCATCGTCGGTATAGCTGGCTACGTTGCTGGCCATCACTTCGTTGATCACTACGGAGGTATCCGATGCGGCCGCCGGAGGCACGTTGTATACATACACATCATGCTCCGCGCCAACGGGCAGGTAGCTGAGGGAGTGGGCCGTGTTGCCCGCAGCGGCTTCTATATAGAAGCGCACCCACGTTCCTGCGTTCTGCCCCGGGATAGTAGCGCCATAAATACTATCACCGGAAGCGCTGTCGTTGTGCGCCCCGTCGTCGTACATCAGCACCGGGGTAAAGTTGCCCACCAGCCCGGTAGCGTAGTACAGCTTCACCTGGTAGATACCGTTGGTGGAAGATACTTTGCTGGTGATGTGCGCGTTTTCGCCCGGCTGCGGCACTACCCATGCCTGCTGAGCTGAGTTGTGATAAAGGGCGTTTTGTATAGACGGCGCTGTCTCCTGCACCTCGGCATTGCCCAGCAGTACATTACGGTGATTCACTACAAAGTTCTTCAGCACGTTCATCTCGTTCACAAAGGCGTTGTAGCTATACAGTTTTTTAGGGTCTGAATTAACCAGTCCGTCTATCATCAGCTTGTAGTTATTGATCATAGCGTTGCAGGCGGCGGTATCCAGTTCTTCGGTTATGATGGTGCGCATATGTGCCAGGTAGCGCTGCCGCCACTCGGGCACCGCCAGTAGTTTGTTCAGCAGCGGGTAGTTCACATTTGTTTCGTGGTAGAAGGGGCCCCAGTTCACCCCTTGCGTGTAGAAGCTGGAGTTGCCGTCAAACTCGTGCGGTACCATCCGCCCGGTTTCCGGCTCGTAGTACACGTAGTAGTCCATCTTCCCCTTATATATATAACTATCGTCGTCAGAGAAGGCTATCTCCGATGCCAGGAACCAAAGTGTCCTGTCTATATCCAGGTAATCAGGCAGTATGGTTGGCAGGTTGGCGGTGGTAGTGTTGTTCAGTTTGTCGCACAGTGTCACCAGGTAGTTCCAGTGGTTAGCCACATCGCTCGACTTCAGCGTGTATCGCTGCTGGTAGCTGGTCACGTTCGTGCCCAGGTAGTTAAGGCCCGCGGTGCCGTCGCCCCACTGTCCGCCCATCTGCCCGGTTACGTGGGCGCGCCAGTGGGCCCCATCGTTGCTCAGGTACCACTCTTCCAAATAGTCTTTGTTCAGTTGCTGCACGTTCGGGTATATGCCCCAGTCACCATTATTTATGTACAGGTGCACGAAGTTGGCCTGCGCCACCGGTATGTGCCGCTGTATCTGCCGCAGGTAAAACACCTCGCGGAGAAACGAACGGTCCTCAAAGGCGTTGTTGAAGTTGAGCGTATTATAGCCCATAATGTCCTGCGATGCGTGTACGTAGTCGGTAGAGATAGCGAACGATTTCTTCTGCGAGTTCTGCACCAGTTGGTTGGTATACGAGGTATTGCCTTTAAAGCGTACGCCCACGCTGTCGTAGGTTACGTTGTCCACAATCATAGTGGCGGGTATCTCGGTATGGCTTTGGTAATTCTGCTGCATCTGCTGCCAGTAGTTGGCCTGGGAGAAGTTCAGGTACACATTCCTGATGGTAGCTGAATCGTAAAAGCCGCCGAGCCCCTGCTTACCCATGGCCAGTTGCCTCCCGCCATCTATCAATTGCCAGTGATCCGGCAGTGATTGTGCATCGGTGGATGAAAACGCGGCAGCGGCGATAATGGCCAGCGCTGCTTTGTGTAGGTGTAGTTTCCGTATCATAATAATGCAATTGCCTGCTTGGTGTAAAGTGCAAAGCAACAAAATCTAATAAGTGGCCTGCCCATAAATGGGGTAAACGCACGGCATTTGTGGGTAAATAATATTTTTAACTATGTATAGAAGGATTTAAATCAGTTTGTCGTCAGGGGCCTGGTACTGACTTTCGTTATTTCACTTTTATATTCTAAACCATAAAGCTATATTGCCATAAGAGAAAATAATTTTCTCATTCCATGTACGTACATATATTTGCACAATGAAACTGGAAGAAGCCATAAAAAGCAACAAATTCAGGGACGAGGGGCACAAGGCCTCACTTAACATCATGTACACGGCCTACTGGCTGAAGTCCAATTTCAGCAGTTCCATGAAGGAACTGGGTTTAACATCTGAGCAGTTCAACGTAATGCGCATACTAAAGGGAAAGCACCCTGAAGAAATGTGCGTAAAAGACATCGGCTCGCGCATGATAGAAAAAAGTTCGAACGTACCCCGCATTATCGACCGGCTGGTAGACAAGAAATGGGTAAAAAGGACAACATCTAAAGAAGACAAGCGCGAAACACTGATATCACTTACCGACAAGGGTATCAAACAGTTGGCTGAGGCCTCCGCCATTATGGAAGATATTGGCCGGAAAATTATAGGCATCACCAACGAGGAAGCCGCCGTGCTCAACGAACTGCTGGAAAAACTACGTGCATCTGATAACCAAAAATAAAATAAAGCAATTATGGCAACTACATGGAATTTAGACACCGCCCACTCCGAGATTCAGTTTAAGGTGCGGCACATGATGATCAGCAACGTAACCGGCCACTTCGAGTCGTTTGCCGCTACGGTAGAAACAGAAGGCGATGATTTCTCCACAGCGAAAATTCACTTTACCGCCGATGTAAATTCTATCAGCACCAAGAATGAACAACGCGATGGCCACCTGAAATCGGCCGACTTCTTTGACGCGGAAACGCACCCGCAGATAACCTTTGAAGGCTCCCGCCTGGAAAAGGTTTCCGATGAAGAATACAAGCTGCATGGCAAGCTCACCATCCGCGGCGAAAGCAAAGACGTAGTGCTGGATGTAGAGTATGGCGGCCTGGTAGTAGACCCCTGGGGCATGACCCGCGTAGGCTTTACCATAGAGGGCAAAATAAACCGCAAAGAATACGGCCTGCACTGGAGCGCCGTTACCGAAGCCGGAGGCCTGGTGGTAGGCGACGACGTGAAGCTGATAGCTACCGTAGAGTTTACCAAAGCATAAGTATAAATTAACAGAAATTTCGATAACGGAGGCTGCCTGGTGCAGCCTCTTTTCGTTGGCTGGAACGATTCTTTTATACCCATCATTATGCCAGCTATCTATACATGAAGAATAAGAAGATGAAAAACAAACTAGAGCTCCCCATAGAGTTCTCCGGGCCGGCACAGCTACTATTATACACCCGCTACGGCGACCCCCGGGAACCTGGCTGGGAGAATAAATGGATTACTACCTGGGACGTCCGGGAACGATTCCCATGGTTCCCCAGGCGCGAGATACTCATACACAAACACTTCCGGCCCATGCTGGAAAGCGCGATGAAAGACCTGGTACTCTACAACCTGTACCACGAGATACGAACTTTTGACGGCTGCTTTAAGCTCCGCAACATAAAGGGCAGCCGGTCTATCCTTTCCGTACACGCCTGGGGCGCCGCTATAGACCTCAACAGCCTGGAGAATCCCAATGGCTCCATAGGCCGCTGGAGCGAAGAATTGATACAGGTAATGGTGAATAATGGTATCTTCTGCGGGCAGAACTGGATAGGCCGGAAAGACCCGATGCACTTCGCTATGGTGAATGGTTAAATAAAAAGGTGTAACTTTTTATTTCATTAACCGATATACAGATATGCAGTTGCAGGGAAAAACGTTTTTTATCACCGGGGCCAGCCGGGGAATTGGTAAAGCCATAGCGCTGGGACTGGCTAAAGAGGGAGCCAACATCGCCATAGTGGCCAAGTCAGTAACAGAAGACCCGCGGCTGGGCGGCACCATACACACCACCGCCGCAGAAGTAGTGGAAGCGGGAGGAAAGGCCCTGGCGGTACAATGCGACATACGCGACGAAGAGCAGGTAAAGAACGCCGTGCAGCAAACCATAGCTGCCTTTGGCGGTATAGACGGTGTTATCAATAATGCATCGGCGATATACCTAGGCAAAACCGAACAGACCGAAGCCAAACGGTTTGACCTGATGCACGACATTAACGTAAGGGGCACCTTCCTGGTAACACAGCACTGCCTACCCTACCTGAAGCAGGCACCCAATCCACATATTATTACCCTCTCCCCTCCACTGGATATGGACCCCAAGTGGTTCGCCTTTTCCGTAGCTTACTCTATTACCAAGTTCAACATGAGCATGATGGCAATGGGCTGGGCCGGCGAATTCAAAGGCGCGGGCATAGCCGCCAACGCTCTGTGGCCGGCCACTACCATAGCTACGGCAGCGGTGAAGAACCTGCTGGGTGGCGACGCCCTGGTACAGAAAAGCCGCAAACCCGAAATAATTGCCGATTGCGTTAGCTGGATTGTCCGACAGCCCGCGAAAGAATGTACCGGCAACACCTTCCTGGACGAAGAGGTACTCACAAAGGCGGGCATTAGCAACCTGGAGCAATATGCCGTAACCCCGGGTGCAAAACTCCAGAAAGACCTCTTCGTAAAATAATGTTTTCTATTAACGACTAACAACTCTCTACTAACTACTAACTACTAACTACTAACTACTAATTACTAATTACTCTCTACTAACTACTAACTACTAACTACTCATCTACTAACTACTCATCTACTAACTCCATGGCCAACAATATCCTTTCCATCAGTAACATCTCCAAGTCGTATGGCTCCATACAAGCGTTGAAGAACGTGTCGTTCGATGTACCGGCCGGCTCTGTATTTGGCGTGCTGGGGCCCAACGGCAGCGGCAAGACCACCTTGCTGGCTATACTGCTCAATGTATTGCAAGCCAACAACGGCAGCTACTCCTGGCTGGGCGGACTACCACCCGATGAGGCGCGGCGGCAGATAGGCTCGCTGCTGGAAACACCCAACTTTTATCACTACATGTCGGGCTACGATAATCTGGCTATATCGGCGGCTATCAAAAAGCGTGGTGCCAATGACCGCGACCGCGTACTGGGAAAGCTGGGCCTGCTGGAGCGCAAGCACAGCAAGTTCCAAACCTACTCGCTGGGGATGAAGCAGCGGCTGGCTATTGCAGGAGCCCTGCTGGGCAACCCCAGCGTGCTGGTGCTGGACGAGCCCACCAACGGCCTGGACCCCGTAGGCATTGCCGAGATACGCGAGATGATACGCCAGCTAAACGCGGAAGGCATCACCATCATCATGGCCAGCCACCTGCTGGATGAGGTAGAAAAAGTATGCACCCATGTGGCGATACTGAAAAGAGGCGACCTGCTGGTGAGCGGACCGGTAGACGAAGTGCTGAGCGCCGAAGATGAGATAGAAATAAAGGCGGCCGACATGCAGGCCCTGCAAGCGGCAATAGCCTCTATGCCGGGAATAAAAATAAAATCGGCCAATGGCCTGCTGCAGATTACCGGCACGGCTACTCCGGCGCAGGTGAATGAATACTGCAGTAGCCGGGGCATAACGCTCTCGCACCTGCTGCTAAAAAAGAAAAGCCTTGAAAGCAAATTCATAGAACTCACCAACTAACCACGCCGCCGGCACACGGCTCCGTTGCACACACCCAAAAACACAAAACAATGAAGGCACTACTCGCCATAGAATGGCTCAAAATAAAACGCTACCGCACAGTATGGGTGCTTACGTCCCTGTTCCTGGGGTTCATACTGCTGTTCAACATTCTTATTGCAACCGAAACGCTGACGCTGGGCGGAAAGGGGATTAATATACTGAACAGCGACTATACCTTCTCCGGCGTGTGGCTCAATACCACCTACTGGACCAAAGCGTTCGCCGGGCTCATAGCCCTGATGGTGATCATACTCACTACCAACGAATACCAGTACCGCACCAACCGGCAAAATGTGATAGATGGCTGGCAGCGAAGCCAGTTCTTCCATGCCAAGTGGCTACTGGTACTGGTGCTGGGCATGGTGGTCACCCTGTTCACCTTTGCTACGGGCATTATATTCGGGCTGCTCAACGGGTCATCACTCAGCGATGCGGGCACGCATATAGAAAAGCTGTTCTACCTCTTCATACTGTTGCTCAACTATTGTGGCGTAGCACTCACTCTTTCCTTCTTCCTGAAAAGGACCGGGCTGGCTATTGTTATTTTTATCCTGTATGCATACCCGCTGGAAAATATACTATGGGGCATTTCCCTGAATCCTAACTATGGCAACTTCGGGTTTTTCACCCCCATGGAAAGCAGCGCCGGACTGCTGATGTTCCCCTTTCCGCCGGCGGCGAAAGAGGCCCTGCCCAAGCATATGCCCTCCGATAGCTCCTACCTGGCGGCATCGCTGGCATATATAGCATTTTATTACCTGCTGGGCAGATGGAAATTACTGAAAGGGGATTGGTAAATTTGCCCCATGCAGAAAGAATTGCCGGTAATATTAGTTACCAACGATGATGGTATAGCAGCGCCGGGTATCCGCGCTTTGGTAGAAGCGGTAAAAGACCTGGGCCGGGTAATAGTAGTAGCGCCCGATAGCCCTCAGTCGGGTATGGGGCACGCCATCACCATAGGGCACCCGCTGCGCCTGTACCGCGCCGACATCTTTGACGGCATTGAAGCCTGGCAATGCAGCGGCACACCCGTAGACTGTGTAAAGCTGGCAAAAGACAAAATACTGCACCGCAAGGCCGATATTTGCGTGAGCGGCATTAACCACGGCGCCAACAATTCTATCAACGTCATCTATTCCGGTACCATGAGCGCCGCTATGGAAGCCGCCATTGAGGGCATACCATCCGTAGGTTTCTCCTCGCTGGACTATAACTACAACGCCGACTTTACCGTAGCCAAAGAAGTGGCCCGCACCGTAACACAACGGATGCTCTCCGCCCAATTACTGCCGCATACACTACTGAATGTGAACATACCCATCACCACACCCGAAGATTTCCGGGGGCTGAAAATATGCCGGCAAGCATATGCCAAATGGGAAGAGGAATTTGACCATCGCCTGGACCCGCGCGGAAAAGACTACTACTGGATGACCGGGAAATTCCTGAACATGGACGACGGCACCGACACCGACGTGCACGCACTAAAAGACGGATACGCCTCCGTAGTCCCCGTAAAATTCGACCTGACAGACTACAAAGTAAAAGAGTGGCTGGAAAAGGAATGGGAATAGCTGCGGGGGAGCGCCCTGGCTACGCGGCGGCGGTACGAATGGTTTGCTTAAGAGCCTCCTGCAGAAACCCCTTCAGACTCAGATCTTCATCCAGCGCAGGCCAGTGTACACCGGTACCGGCTGCAATGATTTCATAATTCCTGAGGTCCGGCTCTTCAGCTCCCAACAATAAACGAAAAGATGACAAAGGGAACTGCAATACGGCATCTGTACTCAGCGCCACTTCCAGCACATCAGAAGCAACATGAAAATCAACATCTACTATCCGTAGCTTTTCATCAAAAATCAACTGCTCTATAGTATCAAAACCAGCTGAAGTATTCATTCCATTTTTGTTTAAAATCATCTGCGTGTTCTGTTACAATTTCCTTGATTTGCTTTTGTTCACTAGTATTAAAGCCCTGCAGGTACACCACTTCTATACCCGGAACCAACCAAATTTTTCCGAAGGCACACATACAACATCCCAACATATAGCGTTATCTTGAGAGAAACATCAAAGTGCGCTCCGGCATAAACATTACAAGGCTCTCTATGTTCCTGATTCTCTATTCCCTGCTATGGATCAACCGGGACAGGAAACTTGTATTACCATACGCCGAACTTAACTCCTGCCTGGCCATAAATACCGACTCGCTGGTGGCACACTGCCATAAACTGCAAGAAGACTACGGGCGCAATGTGCAAAAATACTTCATTCATAAAACCTCCTACAAGGAACGTATTGATCTTGTTGTGAACAAGACGGATTCCCTCGCACAGTATGTCCGGAAGGTCAAATCCGGCATAGAAAACACCCCTCCTAAAACAATAATTCAAAAACAACTGACAGAGACTGCATATAGTGTTATCAAACAGGTTCGTAATTACCTGCCATCAATAGACACAATTTATCAAGAACAGTACTTCCGGCTGCCTCAGTGGCTCGCACAGCATTGCACAGATACACTTTTAATTCGTCAATCTATCTCTCCTATTCGTCTGGTAACGGCACTGAATGTCATACTGCACGACCTTGCAGCTACTGAGTATATCATTGTAAGAAAACTAATAAGTGAAGGTACTCCTATATACTGCTTGACAGGTGACCAATATGCGGCCATCGCCATACCGGAAATACCATTTGTATTTCCCGGACAAAAAGTGAGAGGTTCAATCGCGCTAGTCGGCTACAACAAATCCATCGATCTCTCAATCCACATCAACAAAGGAAACATCAACAAAACAGAGTACGGCGTTGCCACTTGGAAACGAGATGCATCTCCCCTGGGCATGAACACAATCAACGGTACTGCATCTGTAGATATCGATGGAAGAATCAAAAAAAATCCTTTTTCCTTCTCCTATTTTGTCGCGGCCCCGGGCATCTCCCTTCAGCTCAACAATGCCAATACCTGCTATGTGGGTGTTGAGAACCCCATCACGGTATCTGTTCCCGGCTTTGATGCAGAAAAGCTATCACTAAACGTAAAAGGCGCCGCCGTTACCAAAACATCCGATGGCCATTTTAATATCTTCTTCAAGTCGGTACCTGCCGGCGATACCTACGCCTATGTAGAAGGAACCAACAGCGAGGGCACTACCTCCATAGTAGCCAGCCGGCTACTACGCGTGAAAGAACTGCCACCACCCAGCCCGGCGATAGGCAACACGCAAAGCGGGCTCATCAGCCTGCGAGCTTTCCGGGATGCGGAAGGCATATCCCTGCTTCGTACCGACGACTTCGATATGGACTACTCCTTCGTCCGCTACAGCATCAGCCTGCTGCGCCGTAACGGCCGCGAGTACATTACCCCTGTGCAAGGCAAAGGAAAATACTTCAGCCACCAGCCCAAAGTAGAAGCATTGCGCCACATCGCCCACCGCGGCGACCGCATTTTCATTGAGGATATTGTAGTGAAAGACAGGAGCGGAAAGCAGCTACCACTTCCGCCCATCAGCCTCCGCTTGTATTAACGGCTAACGCGCTGCCGGCTACTTTTCTATATTGTACTTCATCATCTTGTAGTAGAGTGTCGTCCGGTCTATGTTCAGCAGCCGGGCGGCTTTCGATTTATTGTACCGGGAGTCTTCCAGCGCTTTCATTATCAGTTCGCGCTCATTCCCGGCCTGCTTCTCTTTCAGGCTCGCAGGTGGCACCGCGCTCCCCTGCTCTATCTCGAAAACCATTTCAGCGGGTATGTCCTCTTTCGTTATCAGGCTGCCCTGCGCCAGGAGCACCGCCCGCTTTACTACATTCTTTAGTTCCCGGAGATTGCCGGGCCAGTCGTACCGGCGAAAAAGAGCGAGCACCTCCGGCGATACGCCATCTACATTTTTGCCTAGTTCTTTATTCGATTGTGCCATAAAGTGGCCTATGAACAAGTTGAGATCATCTTCCCGCTGCCGGAGCGCGGGCAGCTTAATCTTAAACTCGTTCAGCCGGTGATAGAGGTCTTCCCGGAAGGCTCCTTTGCGCACCGAAGTCAGCAGGTCATCATTGGTAGCCGCCAGCACCCGCACATCCACCTTTACCGTTTTGCCGGAACCCAGTGGCTGCACTTCCCGTTCCTGCAGCGCGCGCAGCAGCTTCACCTGCACTTCATATCCCAGGTTACCTATTTCGTCCAGGAACAGGGTTCCGCCATGCGCCAGTTCAAACTGGCCTTTCTTATTCAGCAAGGCGCCGGTAAAGGCTCCCTTCACGTGCCCGAAGAGTTCGCTCGACGCCAGGTCGGCCGCTATAGCGCCACAGTCTATCGCTACAAACGGGCCACCCGCCCGTTTGCTCAAGTCATGTATCGTGCGGGCTACCTGTTCCTTTCCCGTGCCGCTCTCGCCCTCTACTATCACGCTCATATTCGTGGGGCCTACCAGTTCTATATGCTCCCGAACCTGCCTGGCCGCCATGCTGATGCCGGTCACCATCTCCGCCTTCTTGCCGGGTGCCGGCGCGGCGCCCGCATCGGTGTTCAGCAGTTCGCGCACTACCATCAGCAATTCATCCGGGTGAACCGGCTTTACTATATAGTCGTGCGCCCCCGACTTTACCGACCGTACCGCCGTTTTTATATCCTGGAAGCTCGTCATCACTACCGATGGCAGCGGCGTTCCGCTCGCCCGTTGGTAATCCAGCAAGTCTATACCGGTCCCATCGGGCAGCCGGTAGTCCAGCAGCAGCAGGTGCAGGTCTTCGCTGTCCATTATCTGCCGCGCGGCGCGTACCGTTGCGGCGGTAAATATTTCGTAGCCTTGTCTTTTAAGAAAATTTTCCAGTATCTGCGAGAACGTACTATCGTCTTCAACTATCAGGATGCGCGACATGCTATAAAACTACTGCAAAACACGTGCAATGACAAAAAGAAAAACCCGGCTTACGCCGGGCAATCCCAATTGGCAAGTATGGTGATAGTGTTATGATCTATCCTACCTTTTTACCTTCTTTGTTCAGCTTCACGGTCAGCTTTTCTTCTCCCTTCGCCAGGTCTATCACATAGTGCTCTCCTTCGCCTGTCACATGCCAGGCTTCAGTAGCTGTCCAGCCCTTATACTCGTCGGTAGAGAGGGTCTTTATTACTTCACCGGGAAGGTCTTTCACTTCTACTTTTACTTTTTCATCCTGGTTGGCCTGCGCCTGTGTGGTTGCGGCAGCGGGAGCTGTTTGCGCGTTTACAGTAGTGGCTGTTAATACCAGCGCCAATGCGGGAACAATGATCTTCTTCATAATCCTGTTTTTTAAAAGATTTAATAAATGGTCTGTAAAACAATTCTATCCTTCATAGGCCAATAGTGTGCCGGGAAGCCGCCATCTCATAAATCATTACGCATCAGTGCGTTTTGCAGAACAGGAAACGAGATACTACAAATAGTTGTATGGATATCCCTACAAGATGTGGGAATGTTTTACTGCGACAGGTGTCATACGGTTGTCAGCCGGCGCTCCAGGTCTTGAGCAAATTCGCTGGTTATTTCCCTGATGGTATTGGTTGCAGGGGCGGTACGGAAGATATGCTCCAGCCGGCGCGCTTCCAACCCCGGTTCAGTAGCGCCCATCTGCCCCAGCCTGCCGGCCAGCCGGTGCAGTATGTCGGCGGAGGTGTTATCGTCACTGTCCCGAAGTGATGCCTGCAATGTATCCAGGTCTTTACGTGTTTCGTTCACGAATGTATCCAGCAGGCGCTGGCGTGTGGCGGGGTTGTCTCCGGCCACCAGGTTCAGCATACCGGGGTCGCCTATCAGCGGGGGTACATCGGGGGCATTGTCCCCAATTATAGTACTGATGAGTGCGTGTTCCATAAAGGGCTTCATCAGCAAGTCGTCAAAGCCCGCCTCCAGTATCCCTTCACGTTCTCCCGGCAGGGCCTGTGCTGTCAGGGCCACAAAGCGCGCGCCACTCATGGATGCCCGCAGCCGCTGCATCAGTTCGGTTCCGCTCATGCCCGGCAGGCGTATGTCCATCAGCACGGTGGTGATGTCATTCGCCACACCCGCCTCCAGCACCGCTTCCGGTGAGGCGTACAATACATGTGGTATCCCATACTTCTTCATGATGCCGGAGCACAGCTCCCGTATCAGCGCGTCATCATCCACTATCATCACCTTTACGCCGGCCACGGCAGCGGGCGCTATACCGCCGGGCGCCACCACGGCGGGCGCCGAAGCATATGGATACACCAGGCGGACAATAAACTCAGACCCCTGGCCGGGTTGGCTTTGCACATCTATGGTGCCCTTTTGCGCCCGCACCAGCGCCTGCACTATGTTCAGGCCCAGCCCGGTGCCCTCCTGCATAGCACCGCGCTCCCGGGCCTGACCGAACTGCTCAAATATCCTGCCCATGTCTGCTTCCGATATCCCTACCCCTGTATCGCGCACGGAAAAAACGAACGCGGCGGAGGCCCGCCGCCTGCTGCCCGATACCGAGAGCGTAACGTTTCCTTCAGCAGTGTACTTCACGGCGTTGCCCAGCAGGTTCAGCAATACCTGCCGCAGGCGGAACGCATCGCCCAGGTAGTAGCCATCCGTTTCCTCACCTGTTTCCAGCAGCAGTTCCAGCCCTTTCCGGTCCGCCAGTATCTTTGTCATCGCATATACTTCCTTCAGCAGTTCACCCAGGTGGAAAGGGCGCTCCTCCAGCGCAAACTTCCCGGAGACGATCTGGCTGTAGTCCAGCACTTCGTTCACTATCTGCAGCAGGTGCTGCGATGAGTAGTGCAATACGTTCAGTTCCTCCGTTCGTGCTTCGCCCCGCAATGTGGCCTGCTCCGATACGCCCACTATCGTCTGCAATGGTGTCCTCAGTTCGTGGCTGATATTGGAAAGGAAACGCTGCTTCGCTACACTCGCTTCCTCGGCCGCATCTTTGGCTACCTGTAGTTCCCTGCGGTACCGGTTGCTGCGTACTATGTCTATAAATATCCGGTACCCCAGCAGCGCCGACCCGGCAATGAACAGCACCAGCAGTTTGTCCAGTTTATCCATATCGGTCGCTATTACGTCAGCGGCCAGGTTGTTCTTCTCTTCCTGCCGCCGGGTCTCCTCGCTTTCTATCTGGCGCAGTATCGCCAGCAGGCGGTTCACCAGTTGGTTACCGGCGTCTATCATATCCAGTTGCCGTTCTATCAGCCGGTTGCGCTTACTGATGCGGATAACTACTTCATCCCTTATCGCCTGGCTGATGCGTTCCACGGTGCTGTCTTTGGCTATCATGGCCAGGGTATCTATGGTTATGTTCAGCTCTTCCTGTATCAGGGTCTGCACCTTGCGGGGCGGCATAGGCTTTCGTTTTCCAAACAGGCGGTTCCATAGAGTTTCCCGTTGCTCTTCCGCCGATGCCGTATCGCTGGCTACGATAGTAGTAGTTATTTTTCGGGCACTCGTTACTACGTTGGTATCCTTATTATACTTTGGGTTGTATATCCGCTCCGACAAGGTTTGTATCTGGCGCAGCATGGTATCGTTCTGCACCAGGTCGGTGCGCAGCAGCATGTAGTCGGCAAACATGCGATTCTTCAGCTTCAGCAGTTGCTTCATAGAGTCTACCTGTGCCAGTCTTCGCCCGTCGCCCTCGTTCAGTTCCTGTAGTTCGTTCAGCAGTGCCTGCAGCGTGTCGGTCTCCCGCACTACCTTCCTGGAGAGTGATGACCGTGGGTCAAAAACCAATTGCCGCTGTGCCTGGTCCAGCACTACCACGTGCCGCAGAATATTATTCACCAGGCGCACCTGTGGGTCCGGGTGGGAAAGCTCGTCTACCGTGGTAGCTATTGTTGCAAAGGAGTGGCGCGTTACGCTCACCGAGAGCAAAATAGCCGCGCACCCAAGCACAAAGGCCGCCACTATTTTTAGCTGTGTGCCTTTGCTCAGTCTCCTTATATTATTCACTGCCATCCAGGTTAAAAATACCAGCCTTGCCCCTATTAGCACGGGCAAAAACCTATTATTTCATTATACAACCATAACAAGCATACCACAAACCGCTAACACAATAATCATTTTCCATATTTATAGGTATCGCTGTCAGTTTATCCCTTTATGTGAAGTATCTTGCAGCCTGATTTATGAGCCAGAAAGTTGATTTTAAGCGGTATTTAGTAACGGCGGCGCTTCCTTACGCCAATGGGCCCGTACACATAGGGCACCTGGCCGGCTGCTACCTGCCTTCCGATATATACGTGCGCTACCTGCGCGCGCAGAAAAGAGATGTACAGTTTGTTTGCGGCAGCGATGAGCATGGAGTGCCCATCACCATACGCGCCATGAAGGAGGGCGTTACCCCGCAGCAGGTAGTAGATAAGTACAACGCCATCATCAAAGACAGCTTTGAGCAGATGGGCGTTTCATTTGATATTTTTTCCCGCACCTCCAATGCTACTCATCACGAAACCTCCCAGGCTTTCTTTAAAAAGCTTTACGACGATGGTTTGTTTGAAGAGCGCGAGAGCGAGCAATATTACGACGAAGAAAAAGAGGTCTTCCTGGCCGACCGCTATATAGTGGGCACCTGCCCCGTGTGCAGCAACGAGAATGCTTACGGCGACCAGTGCGAGAAGTGCGGCAGCACCCTCTCCCCCGAGCAGCTCATCAACCCGCGCTCGGCACTAAGCAATGCCAAACCGGTAAAAAAGACCACCAAGCACTGGTACTTCCCGCTCAATAAATACGAAGACTTCCTGAAGGAATGGATTGTAGAGGGAAAGAAGGACGAGTGGAAAGCCAACGTGTACGGCCAATGCAAAAGCTGGCTGGACAACGGCCTGCAACCCCGCGCCATGACGCGCGACAGCAACTGGGGCGTACCCGTGCCGCTGGCAGACGCAAAGGGCAAGGTGCTCTATGTATGGTTCGATGCACCCATTGGCTACATCAGCGCCACCAAAGAACTGACCCCGCTGTGGGCCGACTACTGGCAGCAGGAGGATACCAAGCTGGTACACTTTATAGGCAAAGACAACATTGTCTTCCACTGCATCATCTTCCCGGCTATGCTGAAGGCGCACGGCAAATTCGTGCTGCCGGAAAATGTACCGGCCAACGAGTTCCTGAATATAGAAGGGGAAAAGGTATCTACCTCCCGCAACTGGGCGGTATGGATAGACGAGTACCTGAAAGACTTCCCCGGGCAACAGGATGTATTGCGCTATGTGCTCTGCG
>JAEUVZ010000073.1 GCA_016786665.1 Flavipsychrobacter sp. | reverse complement strand
GCGCGCGCTTCGCTGCCTATTGTAGCCTTGTGAGTCAACCCCGGTTCGCGAAAATGTACCTGGTCGTCTATCACGCCCGGCAACAGGTGCAGGCCTTCAGCGTTTATCTCGCGTACATCGCCTGTTAAAGCAATGTTATTGTCTATTTTCTCTATACGTCCTTCTCTAATTAGTATATCTTTACACCCTATTGTACCTTCATTTACTACCTGGGCGTTCTTGATTAATAAAGCTGACATAGGCTTTTATATAGAATTACAGAGTTAGAAAATTAATTTTGAGGCAATTTAACGCTTAAAAGCACACGCAAACCACACGTTATGAGTAAAAAGCTACTTTTCTTACTTACCCTGTCACTTCCGGCTACGTGGGCACAAGCTCAAACTACTTATATACCGCTGAACTATGTGGAGTATGGCATACTCGACCGCCTGGAGACCCGTTCGGGTTCTCTCTCCGATGAATTGTTCCTTACCTCCAAGCCGGTAATGCGGAAGAGCGTGGTGAACTTCCTCTCCGAGGTTTCCAAGAACTCCAGCGCCAACTCCCTGAGCAAAATAGACCGCTACAATATCTCCCGCAGTATATCCAAAAGCGGGGAATGGGCCGAAGAGCGCAACGGCGCTATCGACTCGCGCACATCGTGGTTCAATACCTTCTACAAGAAGCAGCCCGACTTTCTGCATGTGAACAAAGACAACTTCTTCCTGGTAGCCAACCCGGTTATCAGCTACCAGTATATGAAGGAGCAGAATAATCCCAACAACCTTTTCTGGAGCGGGCGCGGTGCCGAGATACGCGGCATCATCGCCGACAAGGTAGGCTTCTATACCTACTTTACCGATAACCAGGAGAATGTTCCCTCTTTCGTGAACAACTGGATAGGGCGCCAGAGCGCCGTACCGGGCGCGGACTTCTACCAGACCCCCAAGCCCGGCGTGTTCGACTATATGCAGGCACGAGGCTATGTAGACTTTGCCGCTGTTAAAGACCATATCAATGTCACCTTTGGCTACGACAAACACTTTATAGGCGATGGTATGCGCTCTATGTTCCTGAGCGACTTTGCCGCCGGCGCGGCGTTCCTGCGCCTTACTACCAAGGTATGGAAACTCAATTACCAGAACCTGTATATGGAGCTGACCCCACAATACGTGCGCGGCGCCGACCGCAGGCTGCCGCATAAGTACGCCACTATGCACCACCTGAGCGTGAACGTTACCCGGTGGCTGAACATAGGCGCGTTCGAATCGGTAATGTTCAGCCGCAGAGACCGCTACGAGTTTGGTTATCTGAACCCAATCATCTTCTACCGCCAGGTAGAGCGTGCCATGGGTAGCCCGGACAACGTGAACCTGGGTATGAATGCTAAGATCATCATCGCGAAGCACGTGCAGCTCTACGGACAGGTAATGCTGGACGAATTCAAATCCAAAGAACTTTTTGGCGGACGTGGCTGGTGGGGCAACAAGTTCGGGCTGCAGGCCGGCCTCAAGTACTTTGATGCCTTTACCATCAAGAACCTGGACATACAGGGCGAAATCAACGCCGTGCGCCCCTACAGCTACTCACACTACGACAGTACCGCCAACTATACCCACTACAACCAGCCGATGGCGCACCCACTGGGCGCTGGCTTCGCAGAAGCGATCGGTGTTATACGCTATCAACCTGCCAAAAACCTGTTCATCATGCTGAAGGGTAGCTACTACAAACAAGGCCTGGACAGCAATGGCACCAACTTTGGCAGCAACATCTTTATGGAATACGACACCCGCACCAGCGAGTATGGCGTGGGCCTCATCAACGGTGTACCCGCCAACTGCCTGACACTGGAAGGGCTGGTATCGTACGAGATACGCCCCAACATCTTCCTGGACCTGGGCGCTACACAGCGTACCTTTACTTACGAGAACAACTACCTGCCCGAGCAGCAAAGCATGTATTACTACGGCGGACTGCGCATCAATATCGCCCGCAGAGACTACAACTACTACTAGCAGACTTTAGCTACATAAGTAAAGGCTGTCTCTTGTGAGACAGCCTTTATTCTTTCAACAGTAGAAGAACCCACTAATAGATCCTGCGCGTTGGCAGCGCCCCGTTCACGCCTGCCTGTCGATAGGCAGGGGGCGAAGGAACAAAAGTCTCCCCTCTACTTGTGGAGAGGCCGGGGGAGGCCGGCACTAGCTCAGCCCAAAATGCTCCGTCGCCATTTCCTCCACGGCCTTTCCTATCGCGAGTGCAGCAGTAGCGGCGGGCGATGGGGCGTTCAGCACGTGTATGGCATTGCCCTTTGCTTCTATTTTAAAATCGTCTATCATATTCCCTTCGCGCGAAAGCGCCATGGCACGCACACCCGCACGGCCCGGAGTGATGTCGTCCATTTCCAGCGAGGGGATGAGCTTTTGCAGGCGCTTCAGGAAGTAGGCTTTGGAGAACGCTCCCCGGTACTCATCCAGGCCAAAGCGCCAGTGCTTGCCGAAAAACTTCCAGGTGCCGCCATAGCCAAAGGCCTCGGCGGTATCCTTCATGCTGAAGTCGGTTTTGCCGTAGCCTTCGCGCTTAAATACAAACACGGCATTGGGCCCGCATTCTATCTCGCCGCTCGTCATGCGCGTAAAGTGTACCCCCAGGAACGGGAATTGCGGGTTGGGCACAGGATATATCAGGTTGCGCACTTTCTGGTGCCCCTTTTCGGTCAGGTCGTAGTAGTCGCCGCGGAAGCCAACGATGGCGCTGTCGGTGCCCGTCCCCTCCTTCCTGGCTACGCGGTCGCTCTGCAGCCCGGCACAGGCTACAAGGAACTTCGTTTCAAAGTCGCCCCGGTTGGTCTTTATGATTGTTTTGCCATCCAGCTTCACGAAGTCTTTCGCTTCTGTATTAAGGAACACTTTACTGCCTTCAAACTTTGCTTCTATCAGTTCGGCCAGCTTTTGCGAGAAGCCCACAAAATCGATGATGCCCGTGCAGCCCACCCATATGCCGGCTATGCCCTCGCAGTAAGGCTCTATTTCCTTTATTTCTTCGGGGCCTATCAGGCGCAGGTCTTCTACGCCGTTGGCCAGGCCGTTGTTATAGACCTTGTTCATATGGGCCAGCTCACTTTCGTGGGTAGCCACTATTATTTTGCCGCACACATCGTGCTTCACGCCATGCTCTTTGGCAAAAGCGACCAGTTCCCGGCGGCCCTCCACACAGTTTTTCGCCTTATACGAGCCGGGTTTGTAATAAATACCTGAGTGTATCACCCCGGAGTTTCGCCCCGTTTGGTGCGAGGATACCCGGCCTTCCTTTTCCAGCACCGCTATCTTCAGGTGCGGATATTTAAGGTTCAGCTTGTAGGCTGTCGCCAGCCCCACGCAGCCGCCCCCTACCACTACTATATCAAACGATTGTGTACTCACCTTGTTCTCAGAATTTGCGCAAAGGTATAATATTAGCGGTAATGGCTCAGCCGGCACCAGCCTGTTAAGATGTTCTTAAAAACAACCCCATCCTGCGATCCCCGGCACTATCTTTTAATACACACTCCCGGAACAGAAAAATTTCAGGGTTATGAAAACGACATTATTACTATCGGCAGGGCTGGCCGCGCTCACGCTGGCCGCCTCTTGCAAGAAAGAAAAACGCTACGACGCCAACAATGGGCAGACACAACTAGCCTACCAGGTAAGCATCGAAAATCCCTCTTCCAGCACGGCGCGCTCTACAGCGGCCATCATCACCTGGAACAGTGGCTTTGCCAACCCCTCTATGGTGAAATTTGAAGCGAAACAGGAAAACTCAAAGCTGGAGTATAAGGCCACCAATACCGGGCAGATAGACCTCTTCTCCCCCGACCCCATGACTTTCGGCAACTTTACGCTGGGACCAGGCATGTATAAGGAAATAGAACTGAAACTCCACTTCCAGAAACGCGGCTCCAGCCCGGCTATACAGCTAGGCGGCTCGGTAACCGCTGGCGGACTTACCACACCTGTAGTGCTGATGATAGAAGGCCCACTGGAAATAAAGACCGAACAGAAGGACGTGATGATTGACGACGGCATTGCTTATGTAGCCATTACATCGCTGAACCTGGCCTCTTACACCGAAGGCATTACGGAGGGCATGTGGGTAGATGCCGACCGCATTAATGGCACCATCATTATTTCAAAAGACGAAAACCAATACCTCTACTGGAAGATACTGGGCAACATAAAAGACTGGAAACACCGCTGCCACTTCTGGCACAAGTAAGAAACACGACAAATAAAAAAGGCTGCATCAGTTGATGCAGCCTTTTTTGCTCTTCTAGTGGAACCGGCGGGATTCGAACCCGCGTCCAAACATATGCCCGATAAGCTTTCTACATGTGTATTCCGGAATCAATTGTCGGGAAGACGCCAGAACCGGACGAACTTACGGCTTCCTTATCTGCTTTGGTTTCCGTTCCTGCTTCGCAGCGCAGCAGGACTTGTCTTGTTGTAGGTTGAGTTAGGCGGCGGCAACGACAACAAGCAAAGGTTGTCCGCGGCCAAAATGGTTACTTAATTACTAATTAAGCAGCCATGGCGTAGTTAGATTCGCCATTTAAAGTTCGAATATTCAGATTTACGTGCTAATTATCCAACGCACGACATGCTTACTTACCCTGCCCTATGCTGTCAAAACCAGTCGGCCCCATATTCAGTCAGCAGCCTGCCGGCCGGCAGGCGGGTTAACAGCAGCAGTTGGCAGTTTGCCATCCCTGTATTGTTAACCTTTTGGGTAATAATTTTTCAAAGAGCTTCTGCGAAATTACGAAAAATGCTGCGTAAGTATTGTTAAAGCCAGGTAGTGTTTTATCGCCTAGCCCAGCGCCGCCAGTGCGTCGCGCAGTATGTCGGCATGGTCGAAGGCCAGCTCCGGCAGCTGGTGCACGTTGTGCCAGTCGGCCTCGGCGGCATCGTCCCCGCCCTTTACGTCTATGTTGTTGCCGTCGAGCAGGGCGTAATAGGCTACGGAAACCGTGCGGCCGCGTGGGTCTCTGCCCACCGCGCCGTACACGCCCAGTTGAGTAGCGTCCATCAGCTTCAGGCCGGTTTCCTCCTCCAGTTCGCGCTTCATGCCCTCTACCAGCTCTTCCCCATCCTCTACAAAGCCTCCCGGCAGCGACCACGAACCCTTATAGGGCTCATTGCCCCGCTTTACCAGCAGCACCTTCAGTTGTTCGTCTATAATGCAAAAGACCACGGCATCGGTGGTTAGTTTTATGTTTTGTTCTATCATACGGGTTATTGTTACCTCTACCATATAAAAATCAAGCCCCCGCACGGGGCGGGGGCCATGACCATTATGGTGATAGAATAAAAAACTATTTACCGCCAAACGCCCGGAATACGTCCAGCCCGTTGGCGTAGAGCATCAGCCCCAGCAGGAGCACCAGCCCCACGGTAGTGGCATACTCCATTACCTTATCGTTCACCTTGCGGCCCGATATCATCTCGTACAGCAGGAAAATCACATAGCCTCCGTCCAGCCCCGGAATGGGTAACAGGTTCATAAACGCCAGTACTATAGAGATGAACGCCGTCAGCGTCAGGAAGTCCAGCCAGGTAAACTGGCCCGGGAAGAGCTGTCCGAAGCTGTACAGCCCGCCCACGCTTTCTGATGCCTTTACTTCCTTGGAGGTAAAGAGGAACTTCAGCTGCTGCCAGTAGAAACCAAACTGGTCGAACGTATAAGTAAACCCTTTGCCCACCGCGCTGAAGAAACCATAGTCCACGTGCTGGTACTTAAAGTAATCATCCGGCCTCTTGGGCTCAAAACCCAGCTCCTTGCTTTCGGGCACGGTACCTTTCAGCTCCACTTCGGCGCCGTTGCGCACTACCGTTACGGCCAGGGGCTTTTTCACGTTGGCCATCTTTTCTTCCTCAAACAGGTGGAAGTAAGCCGCCGGCTTTCCGTTTACGGCAATAATGCTGTCGTTGGATTTAAAGCCCATACGCTCCGCTTCGGTACCGTCTTTCACCTTCTCTACCACGACTGGCATACGCGGCGCTATAAAGCTGTTGCGCTGCGCTTTTATAATGCCTCCTACGGTACCATCGGGTATCTTTACCTCTACTATCTGCCCATCGCGCAGCACCTGTATGGCTTTCGCGTCGTTGAATATTATTTCGGGTACTACCTTGTTGAAGCGCTCTACGTTCCTACCGTCTACGCCTACTATCATGTCCCCGTCTTTCAGGCCTATCTTTTGCGCCGCCTTACTGGTGGCGATACCCATTTTCGCATCGGTGGTGAGCAGGTAATTCTCTCCCCATACACCAAAAATCACGGCATATACCACCATGGCTACCAGCACGTTCATAATAATCCCCCCCAGCATGATGAACAGGCGCTGGTAGGGCTTCTTACTGCGGTACTCCCAGGGCTCGGGCGGCTTGGCGAGCGCTTCTTTATCCATACTCTCGTCTACCATACCGGCTATTTTCACATAGCCACCCAGGGGAAACCAGCCCAGGCCATACTCCGTATCGCCCACTTTCTTTTTGAAAAGGGAAAAATTAAGCAGGCCCGAAAAAGGAAACAGGAAATCGAAGAATAGGTAGAACTTCTCTACGCGGGTCTTGAACAAGCGGGCGAAAAAGTAATGCCCGAACTCGTGCAGAAGGATCAGTAATGACAGTGCCGCGATGAGCTGAAGGGCCTTCACCCATCCCTCCGACATCAACAATATGGTATCTAATTGCATTGTGTGCTTAAAATGTTTAGTAAATGGAGAGCTGGCTGTTTTTCGCCAGTTCTGCCGCTATCACCCGTGCTTCTTTGTCAGATGCCTCGTAGTCTTCCAGCGTTGGGTGCTCAATATAAGAAACACGCTCCAGTGTTTTCTCTATCATTTCACTCATTTCCAGGAAGCCTACCTTGTTTTGCAGAAACGCATGTACCACTACTTCGTTGGCGGCGTTCAGCACACAGGGGGCGTTACCGGCTTTGTGCATCGCATCAATAGCCAGTGCAAGATTACGGAAAGTTTTATAATCGGGCTGCTCAAAGGTGAGCTTGGCGTAGTCTTTAAAATCGAACCGCTTGAAATCGTTGCCTATTCGGCGCGGGAACGAGAGTGCGTACTGTATGGGCAGCTTCATATCGGGCAGGCCCAGCTGCGCTTTTACCGAGCTGTCTTTAAACTGTACCAGCGAGTGTATAATGGACTGGGGGTGTATCACCACCTCTATCTGCTCGTCTTTCAGGCCAAAGAGCCACTTGGCTTCTATCATCTCCAGCCCCTTGTTCATCAGGGTGGCGCTGTCTATGGTTATTTTGGCGCCCATCGTCCAGTTGGGGTGCTGCAGGGCGTGGCTGGCCTTTACATTCACCAGGTAGTTGGGCTTGCGGCCCAGGAAGGGGCCACCCGAGGCGGTGAGTATTACTTTCTCTATCTGCTCCATATCCTCGCCCACCAGGCATTGGAAGATGGCCGAGTGTTCGCTGTCTACCGGTATTATGTGCGCTTTCTTTTCCAGCGCTTTCTGCATTACTATTTCCCCGGCCACCACCAGGGTTTCTTTGTTGGCCAGGGCTACCCGCTTGCCGGCCTCTATGGCTGCCAGGGTAGAGTGCAGGCCGGCAAAGCCTACTATGGCGCCCAGCACCATATCTACACTATCCCACTGCACCACGTCGTTCAGGGCTTCCGCGCCTTTAAAGACCTTTATGGGCAAGCTGGCGAGGGCGCTTTTTACCGTGTCGAATTTCGTTTCATCGGTCACCACCACGGCGTTGGGCTTAAATTTACCCGCCTGCTCTATCAGCATCGCCGCATTGCTGTGGGCGCTTAGTACTTCTACTTCAAAAAGTTCAGGATGCGCCGCCACCACGTCCAGGGCCTGTGTGCCTATGGAACCCGTGGAACCTAATATCGCCAATCGCTTCATGCTATCCTATTAATTAATTTTATTATTTCAGTGAACTGCGGCGCTGCCGCAGCGGCCTCAAAGGTATTAAAACCTAATGAGAGCTTGGCATTTAACTATTTGCTATGAATACATAAATATGCATCACCCAGGCACTAATACGAAAAGCTGCGGAATAGACTATTTAATTATATCTTGAATATTATCTGCCATAAACAATATCGCAGGAGCAATAGATTTACTGCATTTACCGTTCTTTCCCTGTTTGGGGCATCGAATCCTCCGGCTATGAAAAAAATCACTTTAGTGGCTTGCCTGTTGTATTGCCACTCCGCCTTTGCGCAGAAAAATACGATTGAGATTGGTGTTGGTGCTTACAGACTTTTCGGGGTTATAGACCAGGGCATGGGAGTACTGCAAACAGCAAGCATTAAATACAAAAGGGCTATTAACAGCCGCCTGGGCGTATATCTAGGTTATACCCGGCTGCCAGTGAACGGATATAACCTCAGCCAGGAAAGAATAGGATTTGCGTTTGAATCAACAGGAAAGCTGACCAGCAGAAAACATTACAACTACTTCGACCTTGGAGTGCAGTACACGGTGCTAACCATGGGCCGACACTCACTATCGGCAATTGGTTCGGCTAGCTTAGCGTGCGGCACAAACGAGTACCTGGTTAAGACAAACCTACCGCCCCAGCAACCGGGAACTTTTGCAGAAATAACCTATGCAGAAACAGAACTGAAAAAGGAATCGTACCCGGGCGGTATGCTGACTGCCCGATATGACTGCAAGCTGTGGAAGAACAGGCTAAACTTGGGCGCGGAACTGGCCGCCCGCTACTACACCCATAATTTCCCCTTCCAGCTAAACTATGGGCTGCATGTGGGTTATAGTTTTTAACTTGCAGCACAGGAATTGACAGAAACTCCATAAAAAACATCGTTGCTATGCTGCAGCCATCTACCGTGCGCTTCCTGCAAGAGCTGGGAAAGAACAACAACAAACCCTGGTTTGACCAGCACCGGGACGAATACCAGGCGGCCAAAGAAGACTTTGAAGGACTGGTGGATTCCATACTGGAAACACTGGTACCCATAGCTCCCGCGCTGGCGGGGCTGAAAGCGAAAGAGTGCACGTTCCGCATCTTTAGAGATGTACGCTTTTCCAAAGACAAAACGCCGTACAAAGCGCACTTCGGGGCGTTTATGGGCGAGGGCGGCCGCAAGTGTACCGGCGCCGGCTACTACCTGCATGTAGAACCCGGAAAGAGCTTTGCGGGCGGCGGCCTCTGGATGCCCGAAGGGCCGAGGCTGAAAGCCGTGCGCCAGGAAATAGACTACAACTTTGAAGAGTTCAGCAAGATGGTATCGTCGCGGGAATTCAAAAAATACTTTAAGCAGATAGACGGGGAATCGCTGAAGACACTGCCGCAGGGCTACAGCGCAGACAACCCCGCCATTGCCTACCTGAAAATGAAAAGCTTTACGGCAGGCACGCCACTGGCGGACAAAGACCTGACCGCAAAAGGACTGGTGTCCAAATGCGAACGTATTTTTACCGCCTTGAGCCCGTTAGTAGATTTTCTCGATAGATCAGCAGATTAATTAGTTTCGGAATGCCAGGAACTCGAAGGGTTTTTCGCTGTGCAGCACCTTCCTGCGTTTTCCTTTGGGCTTTTGGGTTGTGTTGTGATACACATCCAGTACTTCTGTTACTTTCAGCACGTGTTGTTCGGTATCTACTTTGCCCACGATAGACATTAATTCATCTACCTTCTGTTCAAAGTCCGACTGCCAGTGCTGTGCTACTTTCGTGGTGACGAGCAGCTCTCGTGTGTACGGCTTCATCGGCTTGTGTTTTATAAACGGGGAGTTATTTCCCTTACAGTAAATTACTGAATTTTGAACGCAATCGGCATAGCGAAAAAGAAAATGTGCGGCAACTTCAATGCTGGCCGCACATATTTAATTTAATCTAAGAAAAAATTTCGTTTAATAGAACTGTGTCAGGTAGGGATAGCGCTCCTGGTATAGCTCTTTCACCTTATCCAGTATGGTGGCGCGCAGTTCTTCCAGGTTGCGCCGCTCTATGGCGGAAATAAACACACAGGCGTCTCCCGTCTCGTGCTGCCAGCGGTTTTTCAGTTGCTGCAGCAGGTCTTGCTTCACCTCATCGTCCAGCCATTCATCAAAGGTGTTTTTCTCGTACAGGTCCATCTTGTTGAAGATGGTGAGGATGGGCTTTTCAAATGCCTTCAGGTCTTGCAGCGTTTTATTCACCACGCCCATCTGGTCTTCATAGGCCGGGTGCGATATATCTACTACATGCAGCAGCATATCCGCCTCGCGTACCTCGTCCAGCGTGCTTTTGAAGCTCTCTACCAGGTGGTGCGGCAGCTTGCGGATGAAGCCCACGGTGTCGCTCAGCAGGAAGGGAGTTTGCTCATACACCACCTTACGCGTGGTGGTATCGAGCGTGGCGAATAGTTTATTTTCGGCAAACACCTCGCTCTTACTCAGTATGTTCATCAGGGTGCTTTTGCCCACGTTGGTGTACCCTACCAGGCCTATGCGTATATAGGTGCCCCGCTCCTGCCGCTGCGTGGCGGCCTGCTTATCTATTTCTTTCAGGCGCTTGCGGAGGAGTGCGATCTTGTCTTTTACTATACGGCGGTCGGTTTCTATTTCCGTTTCGCCCGGGCCGCGGGAGCCGATACCACCACCCTGCCGCTCCAGGTGTTGCCACATACCTTTCAGCCGCGGGAGCAGGTATTGGTATTGCGCCAGCTCCACCTGTACCTTGGCCTGGGCCGTCTTGGCCCGGCGGGCGAAGATATCCAGTATCAGGTCAGAGCGGTCTATTGTCTTGGCACCCAGCACCTTTTCAATATTGATTATCTGGGAGCCGGTCAGCTCATCGTCAAATATAACAAGGTTAATGCCCTTCGCTTTTACATACTCTCTTATTTCCTCCAGCTTCCCCTTACCTACAAAGGTGCGGCTATCGGGCCGGGGTAACTTCTGAAAAAACCATTTTTCGGTTTTAGCGCCTGCGGTCTCGGCGAGGAAAGCGAGTTCCGCGAGGTATTCCTTTAGCTGTGTCTCGTTCTGCTCCTTGTGTACCAGGCCAACCAATACGGCACGCTCCTCATTTTGTATTTTATTGTTCTTATCTAGCAATTCTTCTTCTTTCTGTTATCGGATAAAAAACCACTCCGCGAAGGAATGGTATGCGAAATTAGCGAATTTAATATTATGGCTGCGCAGGAAGTACGGGGTACGGCCGTGCATATACATGTTGTGGCGAGCGGATTGTGTGGGGTGCCATGAAGCTGGTTAGACTGCTTCGTGCCTCGCAGTGACAACATGGGGTGGTGGCGAGCGGATTGTGTGGGGTGCCATGAAGCTGGTTAGACTGCTTCGTGCCTCGCAGTGACAACATGGGGTGGTGGCGAGCGGAATATGTGGGGTGCCATGAAGCTGGTTAGACGGCTTCGTGCCTCGCAGTGACAACATGGGGTAGTGGCGAGCGGAATATGTGGGGTGCGAGGTGCCCACCTCCGCTGTTGAGAAACCCGCGCCTCCAAACGCATCCCTCACTGAAAAGGGAGGGGAGTCATTTTGATATACACTACTTGAAAAACGGGAATGGCTTGATTTTGAATAGTTACCAATATTTGGTAACTTTATAAATAACGTTTGGTTATGGGAAGAAACACGTCTGTTGCCCTGGGCGACCATTTTGAGGATTTTGTTGAAAACCGCATAGCTGCGGGCAGGTACAATAATGCCAGCGAGGTGATTCGAGCCGGCTTACGCTTGCTTGAGGAAGAAGAGGCTCGTATCCTGGCGTTGAAAAAGGCTATAGAAGCGGGGATTGATAGTGGCAGGGCTGAGGGCTTTGATGCTAAAAAGCATATTGCGACTTTAAAAAAACGGAAGAAGTCGGATGGCTAAGTTCCACCTAACGAAAAAAGCAGTAGCGGACCTTTCTGATATCTGGGAATATACCTTCGATACGTGGTCGGAGAAGCAGGCTGATAAATACTACTACATGCTGCTCGATATGTTTGCGGAGTTAGCACGAAAGCCCGCCGCCGGGAAAAAATATGACGAGGTGATGGCAGGCCTCTTGGGGCATACAGCAGGAAGACATCTCATTTTTTACAGAATAGTATCAGCAAAAGAAATAGAGATTTTAAGGATACTTCACGACCGGATGGACCTGAGAAGACATATGAGGGACTGAACCATGTGCATTACGTAGTGATGCACCTGACGGATAGTAGCCGCGCCGAAGTTAATTTGATTACCCATGAAAATCTTTGGATTGAAAAGCCTATTGTGGAACGTGGCGTTTAGTGCCCTAGCCAGTTGGTTGCATTTCACCCTTACGAAAGGGGCAGGTTCATTATGGATACTTATCTGTTTACTTGCCTGGTTTCTATTGTCTCATTCCATAATTGTTGTTCGGGACACCTTCCTGAACGTGTACAATGTTGGCACTTTGTTTAAACGCCAGCCACGTACTTATCTGCTGGGCGATGTAAGCAAGATGCATATATGGCGTTTGAGAGGCTGTACGGATATACATCTTCAATCGCAGGATGGAACGGAAACGACTATCTCTACCCAATTCCTGAGAGGTGACATCCGGACACTGGAGCAGTTTATGGCGGAACAAGGGATTGAGGTTTTGTATCCTGAGAAATAATTAGTCTTATTATAACGCCTTACTACGCTGCAACCGGGGCGAGCGGATTGTGTGGGGTGCCATGAAGCTGGTTAGACTGCTTCGTGC
Source organism: Flavipsychrobacter sp. (assembly GCA_016786665.1). GTDB lineage: Bacteria > Bacteroidota > Bacteroidia > Chitinophagales > Chitinophagaceae > MKUN01. Next base: position 64,889 of record JAEUVZ010000073.1, on the reverse strand, counting down.
CTCGCAGTGACAACATGGGGTGGTGGCGAGCGGAATATGTGGGGTGCGAGCAAGAACCCGCCTGTGCAGTCGGGCGATGCGCAACGTGAGGTTGCTTCGCCGCGTCAGCTTTAGCGCATAAGCTCAGCGCTCAGTTAGTTTGCGGCTCGCAAAGATGGCACTTGGGCAAGGTTAGGGCGAGCAGATTGTGTGGGGTGCTATGAAGCTGGTTAGACTGCTTCGTGCCTCGCAGTGACAACATGGGGGTGGTGGCGAGCGGATTGTGTGGGGTGCCATGAAGCTGGTTAGACTGCTTCGTGCCTCGCAGTGACAACATGGAGTAAGGGTTACAACAGCCTTTCCTGTTCCCTGAGCCACCTTTCCGGTATGTCGTCGTTGCTGGCCTGAAGGTAGTCGTTGTAGGAGCAGGGAACATAGCTCTGGTTGGGGAGGCGCATCCACCAGCGGTTGGTGCGTTTGCTTTTCAGGAAAACAGTATCGTTGTCGGTAAACGAAACGTGGAAGACGACAAACTCTTCGTGGTCGGTAATGGCTGCCTCGCTTTTGCGCACAAGGTATCCATCTATAAAGTACCATATCATTTGTGAGATGAGCCGTGCGGTCATCCAACAGGTATCGTTCTCGGCGCTGTATCCGTAAATGCCAAAAGAAGAGAGCTGCGTGCTCATGCCGGCAAAGCGGGTAAGCTGGCAGGCCTCATCGCCGGTGAAGCCATTGGGCGAGCCATTGACATTAATGGGTGCGTCGGCAAACTTCACGCAGGAAAGGTCGAAGCTGAACAGGTTACTGTTGCGCAGTACCGGCTCCATATCTTCTATATGCTCGCGTACCCGGCCCAGGCGGAAGAAATCGAAACGCAGCTTATCGAGCGTTTCTATCATGCGGGGGTGTGCGTAGTAGCTCTGGAACCCCATGTGGCTGTAATGGGCCACAAAATTGGGCTGGGTGGTTATCATATCCATCAGGAAACTCCGGGAGTTCATCGCCTCGGCTTCGTCCAGGTCTATGAGCATGTCGGCTACCGAAATATGTACCATCTGCTGCGCCTTTGCGAAAGGCTCGTATTGCTGCATGGTAAGGTCGTGGCTACCACCCAGCACTATCACCATTTTTCCCGCGCCGTGCAGCTCTGAGAGTACCGTACGGAGCGCCGCACGGCTATCGTCTACCTCAGCGCCCCGGCGCACGTTGCCTGCGTCGGCTATCTTGATGCCGCTGTGCCAGTTGTAGAGCTTATAGAGCTGCTCGCGTATGGCGTCTACATCCTGGTTGGTGCAGGTGGTGGTGCTATCCTCGCCGCGCCACTCGCCACAGCCCACTATTACTATATCAGCATCTTCCCAATCAAAATCGCCCCGGGTGAAACAGCGTATATTGGCGCCCCACTGCAGGGGCTCGTAGGCTCCCGGGCGTTTGGTTTCTATAAAATGTACGTCTTCAAAAAATGGCCGCAAGTCCTGCATGTAATGTTCGCTGTTTGTAGAGGCTAAAGTACAATAATTGCTGTTCTTTCCCGGCATGCGCAGGCGGTGTGCTACCTATAAAATATCAACATATCAGCGGGTGAGGTTAAAATAGGTTAATCCGTAAGTAAAAGGGGCAAATACAGGCTGTTTTTTATATTTTTGAGCGTTAACGGTAAAAATGGCGACAAACAAAAAGGCAAAACCGACTTACTTCTACGCGATACTGGGTGTATCGCTGGTACTGTTCCTGCTGGGCGTGCTGGGCGCGCTGGTGATAAACGGGCGCTCGCTGACCCGCGCCTTTAAGGAGGACGTGGTGGTATCGGTAGAGTTTCACGACAACGCCCGCGAGGAACACATCCAGAAAATGAAACAGATACTGGAGAACCAGCCCTTTACCCGGGAGACGAAAATAATAACCAAAGAAGAAGCCATAAAAGAGCAAAGCAAACTGGAAGGCCACGACATAGCTACCTTCCTGGGTTACAACCCGTTCTTCGCCGTGGTGGAAATGAAGCTGAACAGCCGGTATGTGAACGCCGACAGCCTGGAAAAGATAAAGAAGTTCGTGCTGCAAAGCAACGTGGTACGCAATGTAACCTACCCCACCATGGTGGTAGACCAGATGAACAGCAACTTCCGGAAGGTGAGCATAGTGCTGGCGGTAATATCGCTGATGCTGTTTGCCATAGTGGTGATATTGATAGACAATACGGTGCGGCTGGCCATGTTCAGCAACCGGTTCCTGATAAAAACGATGCAGATGGTAGGTGCCACGCGGTGGTTCATCACCAAGCCGTTTGACCAGCGGGCGGCTATCAACGGGCTGATCAGCGGTGCTATATCGGTAGTGTTTCTATGGCTGGTGATATCTATAGCGCAGAATGTGATGCCGGAACTGCGGGTACTGAATGATACGGGTATGCTGATATTGCTGATGACGGTAATGCTGGTACTGGGGGTGTTGATATCGGTAGCCAGTACGCACCGCTCGGTAGTGAAGTACCTGAAGATGCACGTAGACGATCTTTATTAATCTTAATTTCTTTATATTAGCAATATGTCAACAACCAAGAGTCCTTCGAAAATAAAAGCACCATTAGGCAACCAGACGTTTCTCTTTGACAAGAGTAACTACATGTGGATGATAGGTGGTATCGTGCTGATACTTATCGGCTTTATGCTGATGGCCGGGGGTAAGAGCCCTGACCCGCACCAGTTTAATTATGACGAGATATATAGTTTCCGCCGTATAACGCTGGCGCCGATAGTGGTGATGCTGGGCTTTGCGGTGGAGGTATATGCTATCATGAAAAAACCTAAGGCAGCGGAGCAGCAACTGAAGGATTAACCAATCCGGTTTTTATACTACTATTTTTGAAACCCTTCCGGTGCGTACCGGGAGGGTTTTTCTATTTCCAGTGGCCCCTCTATCTCCCCTGAAGGGGAGGATTGTTTGGTGTCGGTGGCGTGCAGACATCCCCCTAACCCCCTTCGGCTACGCGCGGGGTTGGGCAACAAAGGGGGAATGGTTGGGGTGCGGCCCCTCTATCTCCCCTGAAGGGGAGGATTGTTTGGGCGAGGCTTTGTAAGTTGCAGACATCCCCCTGGCCCCGTTATTCGCTGCGCTCATGAGAGCGTTCGGCTGCGCGCAGGGGCTAAGCAACAAAGGGGGGATGGTTGGGGTGATGGCCCCTCTATCTCCCCTGAAGGGGAGGATTGTTTGGGCGAGGCTTTGTTTGCTGCTGACATCCCCCTGGCCCCCTTCTGCTGCGTGCGGGGCTGGGTGGCAAAGGGGGAATGGTTGGGGTGCGGCCCCTCTATCTCCCCTGAAGGGGAGGATTGTTTGGGCGAGGCTTTGTGTGCTGCAGACATCCCCCTAACCCCGTTATTCGCTGCGCTCATGAGAGCGTTCGGCTACGCGCGGGGCTGGGCAACAAAGGGGGAATGGTTGGGGTGCCCCTCTATCTCCCCTGAAGGGGAGGACTGTTTGGGCGAGGTTTTGTGTTATGCAGACATCCCCCTAGCCCCGTTATTCGCTGCGCTCATGAGAGCGTTCGGCTGCGCGCGGGGGCTGGGTGGCAAAGGGGGAATGGTTGGGGTGTGGCCCCTCTATTTCCCCTGAAGGGGAGGATTGTTGGGGGCGAGGTATTTGGTGGGTGGCGATTTTCTCTCATAAAACTAAATGACTGAAAATCAATTTGTTGTGGAATTTATAGTTTCATTTTACTTACATTTAGTTACATCGTAGTATCATCATAGCGCCACACAATTACAGGATAGTGATATACAGTTACATTTTATCGATACATACTATCATATAGTTACATTTTACTTTCATTGATTATTTTTCATTAATTATAATATCCTTATTAACATTCGTAAAGAAATATAAAAATAAATACTTTTTTATTTTTCCACAAATGAAGATATACACATTGTGCACCTACGAAAAAGCAAAATGCCCCCGGTTCCGGGGGCATTGCACTACAATAGTTTATGTATGGACGGTATGTTACTTACCGGCTACTTTTACCTGATCGTTGAGGTCGTTATCAACCAGTACACGGCCGCAGTGCTCGCATACCAGTATCTTCTTGCGCTGGCGAATCTCGCTCTGGCGCTGGGGAGGTATCACGTTGAAGCAACCACCACAGGAGTCGCGGAGGATAGGCACTACAGCCAGGCCATTGCGATAGCTGCTGCGGATGCGATCGTAGGCAGAAATCAAACGTGGGTCTACCTTTTCCTTCGCTTCTTCTGACTTAACGGTCAGTTCTTTTTCTTCCTTCTCGGTATCTGCAATAATTTTTTCCAGCTCAGCTTTTTTCGCTTTCAGGGCTGATTCAACTTCTGCGATCTTCTCTTCGGTTTTCAGTCGCTGCGCAGAGCGTTCTTTCTGTTCGAAATTGGCATCTTTAATGTGCTTTTCGTTCAGCTTTACTTCCAGTTCCTGGAGCTCTATTTCCTTGTTAATCGCTTCGAACTCACGATTATTCTTTACGTTGTCCTGCTGTTTTTCGTATTTCTTAATCAGCGCCTGGGCTTCTTTCTTCGCTTCGGTCTTCTGATCGATGAAATGGTTGATGCTTTCTATTTCGGCATCTGTGTTGCTGAGGCGCGTTTTCAGACCTTCAATCTCATCTTCGAGATCTTTCACTTCCATAGGAAGTTCGCCCTTCAGGGTTTTGATCTCGTCTATTTTAGAGTCGATCTTTTGGAGGGTCAGAACTGCCACCAGTTTTTCCTCAACTGAAAAGTCTTTTACTGAAGCCATATATTAGTAAAAATATTTTACCGGATTAGTTGATGTATTTGATAAAAGGAAGGCAAAATTAGGAAATTTTTCCTTAAGTATATCCAGAAATAATTCGGGGGTGAACTGCTCGGTTTCGTAGTGGCCGATATCGGCAATGACAATCCGTCCTTCGGCATCGAAGAACTGGTGGTATTTGAAATCGGAAGTGATAAATATGTCGGCCCCCGCCCCTATAGCCTCGCGTAGCAAAAAGCTACCTGAACCGCCACAAACGGCTACTTTCCGGATGGTTTTGCCCCTTAATTCGGTGTATTTGATGCATTTTGCCCCCATTTTGTCCTTTACCTGCGCCAGGAAGTCCATTTCGCTGACCGGTTCCGGGAGGATGCCGAGCATACCGGCGCCCATTTCCTGGTTGGGGTTGTGCAGGCCTATAAACTCATAAGCGACCTCTTCGTATGGGTGATTTTCAAATAGGGCTTTTAATACTCTTGCTTCACGGTCGCGCTGAACGAGGACCTCAATTTTAACCTCTTCGACCATTTCGCGCGGGCCGCCGGCCTGCCCTATTGCCGGATTGGCATCGGCCTGCGGACGGAATGTGCCCTGACCAGCAGTATTGAAGCTGCACTCCCTATACCTGCCTATGTCGCCCGCTCCCGCTGCAAAAAGTGCCTCGCGTACCCTATCAGCATGCTGTATGGGGGCGAAGGTGTATAGCTTGCGCAGCGAATCTTTCATGAGGCTTAATATAGTGGTCTCCCGAAGGCCCAGTTTTTCAGCAATCTTTGCATTTACGCCGCCGCGCATATTGTCGATATTGGTATGGCAGGCATATATGGCTATATCGTTCTTAATCGCCTTCTGCACAATGCGCTGCACGTAGTTGCTGCCGGTGAGCCTTTTTAACCCTGAAAAGATGACGGGATGATGTGCAATGACCAGGTTGCAGCCACGGGACAGGGCTTCATCGAGCACGTGGCTGGTAACATCGAGCGTAAGGAGGCAACCGGTCACTTCAACACCGGGGTCTCCCACCTGCATTCCGCTGTTGTCGTAGCTCTCCTGGTAGTCGATGGGAGCAAACGCTTCTAGCACCCGTGTGATATCGTGAACTTTCATGGATGCAAGTTAAAGCGGGATTTTTGTATTCCGCAGGGGCAACGGGGGAATGGTTGGGGTGGGTGGCCCCTCTATCTCCCCTGAAGGGGAGGATTGTTTGGGCGAGGCTTTGTGTGCTGCAGACATCTCCTTAGCCCCGTTATTCGCTGCGCTCATGAGAGCGTTCGGCTGCGCGCGGGGCTGGGCAACAAAGGGGGAATGGTTGGGGTGGTAGGTGTGTGGAGTGTGGCGTGCAGACATTCCCCTAGCCCCCTTCGGCTGCGCGCGGGGGCTGGGTGGCAAAGGGGGAATGGTTGGGGTGGGTGGCCCCTCTATCTCCCCTGAAGGGGAGGACTGTTGGGGCGAGGCTTTGTGTGCTGCAGACATCCCCCTAGCCCCCTTCGGCTGCGCGCGGGGCTGGGTGGCAAAGGGGGGGATGGTTAGGGTGGTAGGTGTGTGGAGTGTGGCGTGCAGACATCTCCTTAGCCCCCTTCGGCTGCGCGCGGGGGCTGGGCAACAAAGGGGGAATGGTTGGGGTGGGTGGCCCCTCTATCTCCCCTGAAGGGGAGGATTGTTTGGGCGAGGCTATGTGTGCTGCAGACATCCCTTACCCCCGTTATTCGCGGCGCTCATGAGAGCGTTCGGCTGCGCGCGGGGCTGGGCAACAAAGGGGGGATGGTTGGGTGGTGGTGCCGGTATCTTGCTACAGGTGGTACTGCGCAGGTAAGATACCTGCTCTATATTTTGTGCTAGTTGACCGAGAAGCGGTGGGTGCTCTGTCCCGCGGGTGATACTGCGCGGAGGAAGTATATACCTGCCGGCCATTGCTCAATATTCAGCTGCATGTCTTCGGCAGGAGGGGTGTCGCCGTGGTACATTATCTGTCCGTGCATGTTGTATACATCCATTGTAGCCGCTGCCGTACTACGAATGTGTAGCGAGGATGAGGCCGGGTTGGGGTACAAAATTACCTGCGGCTGTGTGGTGAGCACCTCGGCTACTGAAGTATTGCAGATGCCCCAAATGCAGTAGGCATATTCCGGATGGTCGATAAAGGGGTTACGATTGTCCTGAATGGTGTAGACCGCTTCGTTGCGGTCGAGTTCTTTCTGGCTCACGGGGTCGTTGGTGTGCCATTCCAGCAGCATGTTAATCGCCCATTGCTTGAGTTCTGTTTTGTTGGACATAGCCCAGTCGTTCCAGGTACCGTCTTCGGTGTAGTACCGTGTAGCCATATAGAAGTAGGAACGGGCGAGGTCGCCTTTGAAGGAGTCGAGCGGTTCGAACACTGTTCCGCTATATCCGGGGTAGGTATTAGGACCCAGTTTGCTGCCGTTCTGGCTGGTATATGTGGGATTCGAAACTACTCCGTAGGCATAGTTTGAGCGCTTGTTATTGACCCAGCCATCCGTAGGGTAAATATGAAACAAGTCGCTACGAGCGGGAAATTCGTCATTAAAATAACTGGAAGGCCAGGTATGCTCGTGATTGTAACAGTCGCCCTCGGCCGAGTAGTTACCACATTGGTTGGCTACGAGGCTGTACTCGTATGGAGGGGTCTGCCCGGGCTTATCGGAATAGATATCCCAGACTTTTGTATTCCCTTTCGCATCGGTAGCGATAAAGTGTGTCCAGAGGGGGTATGTTTGCTGATTGTGGCCGTCAATAATAGTATGCAGCGCGGAACGAAGGACAGTGCCCTGTAGCCCAGACGCGCTATTGTAGTAGCCAGGCGGTATCTGCGCCACGCAAGGCAGAGACAGGAGCAGGAAAAGCAATGTATAGACCTTCTTCACAAGTGTTATTTTTTACAAAGGTAGACTTATCTAAAGGAACGCCCAACCGTGAAGGGAAGGAGTGTTTGGGCGAGGGCCCCTCTATCTCCCCTGAAGGGGAGGACTGTTTGGGCGGGGCTTTGTGTCATGCAGACATCCCCCTAGCCCCGTTATTCGCTGCGCTCATGAGAGCGTTCGGCTGCGCGCGGGGGCTGGGCAACAAAGGGGGGATGGTTGGGGGGCGGCCCCTCTATCTCCCCTGAAGGGGAGGATTGTTTGGGCGGGGCTTTGTTTGCTGCAGACATCCCCCTAGCCCCCTTCGGCTGCGCGCAGGGCGCTGGGCAACAAAGGGGGGATGGTTGGGGGGCGGCCCCTCTATCTCCCCTGAAGGGGAGGACTGTTGGGGCGGGGCTTTGTAGGTTGCAGACATCCCCCTAACCCCGTTATTCGCTGCGCTCATGAGAGCGTTCGGCTGCGTGCGGGGCTGGGTGGCAAAGGGGGGATGGTTGGGGTGGGTGGTATGGGGTATATTTCCGGGCTTTGGGTGAATGGTATATCTTTGCGGCATGCAAATTCTGGATGGGGTAGCGGTATCCGCACATATAAAAACCGAGATAAAGGAGGAAACCCAAAAACTGGTAGCGACCGGGCACAAACGCCCGCACCTGGCCGCCATACTGGTGGGTAATGATCCGGCCTCGGAAGCTTATGTGGGCAATAAGGTGAAAACCTGCGACGAACTTGGGTTTGACTCTACCCTGCTCCGGTTTGATACCACCATTACCGAGGAGGAATTGGTAGCGGAAATAAAGAAGCTGAACGAGGACGATGCCATAGATGGCATACTGGTGCAGCTACCACTGCCCAAGCACATATCGGACAACGCAGCTATTAATACTATTTCCCCGGAGAAGGACGTAGATGGGTTTCACCCGATAACACAGGGGAAAATGGTGCTGGGACAGCCCTCTTTCCTGCCGGCGACTCCCTATGGTATCCTGCTGATGCTGGAGTATTATAACATAGATACTACCGGCCTGCACTGCGTGGTGATAGGCCGCAGCAACATAGTGGGCACGCCTATGTCGATACTAATGGCGCGGAATACCAAGCCGGGCAACGCCACGGTGACCCTTTGCCACTCTAAGACGAAAAACCTGAAGGAACTGTGCCTGCAGGCGGACATAATAATTGCAGCGATAGGCCGCCCGCGCTATGTGACGGCTGATATGGTAAAGGAAGGAGCTATAGTAATAGACGTGGGCATTAACCGCATAGAAGACGCGACAAGAAAAAGCGGTAGCCGCCTGGTGGGCGATGTAGATTTCGACAACGTGGCAGCCAAGTGCAGCTATATAACCCCCGTTCCGAAGGGTGTGGGGCTGATGACCATATGCGGACTGATGAAGAACACGCTGGAAGCGGCAAAGCAAAGATCCTGAACCGGGGCCGCCTCATTGCGGCCTCTCCGTTTCAATCAAACATAAATTTTTGAGTACAACAACAAATACCGTTTCATATCCCGTGATGGAGCACTTCTACACCCTACAGGGAGAAGGTGCGTACAGTGGACAAGCGGCGTACTTTATACGGCTGGGCGGATGTGACGTGGGCTGCGTATGGTGTGATGTGAAAGAGAGCTGGGACGCGGATGCGCACCCGAAAATGAGCGTAGAAGAACTGGTGCAAACGGCCGCCGCACACCCAGGCAGGATAGTGGTAGTAACAGGAGGAGAACCCGCCCTTCATGACCTGACACCCCTCTGCGATGCACTACATGCCACAGGCTTCCGGGTGCATATAGAAACGTCGGGGTCGTCGCCACTCAGGGGGGCGTTTGACTGGGTGACATTGTCGCCCAAAAAGTTCAAGGCCCCGCTAAAGGAGTGCCTGGCAGCAGCAGATGAGCTGAAAGTAGTGGTGTATCATAAATCCGACTACGCCTGGGGTGAACAACATGCCGCAGATGCGCCGGACCAATGCAAACTGTACCTGCAACCGGAATGGAGCAAGCGCGATGAAATGACACCCGGCATTATAGAATACATTCAGCGACACCCCCACTGGCAGCTATCTTTACAAACACATAAATATCTTAACATACCATAACGCATGACGATACTAGAGGCTATCCTGCTGGGAATAGTAGAAGGCATTACCGAATTTTTACCCGTTTCCTCCACCGGACATATGATATTGGTCCACTCGCTGATGGGAACCCCTAACGACGCGTTTACCAAGCTTTTCGAGATATGTGTGCAACTGGGCGCTATCCTATCGGTAGTAGTACTCTACTGGAAGAAATTTGTTGACTTCAGCAAGTGGCAGTTCTATGTGAAATTGTTTATAGCGGTGATACCCGCATTGGTGCTTGGCTTCCTTTTTAACGATGCTATAGAGGAATTTATGGAGAGCCCGGTGACGGTAGCCATCACCCTTGTATTGGGCGGGATAGTATTGTTGTTCATCGATAACGTATTCAAGCATCCCACCGTGACAGAAGAGCCCCAGATAAAACAGAAGAGCGCTTTCGTTATCGGCCTGTGGCAATGCATCTCTATGATACCCGGTGTGAGCCGAAGCGCTGCAACCATCATCGGTGGCATGCAACAAAAGCTGACCCGCTCGCTGGCTGCGGAATTTTCGTTCTTCCTGGCCGTGCCTACTATGGCTGCAGCTACCGGCTACTCGCTGATACTGAAAGATTGGAAAAGTGACACAGGCGCAGAGATGAAGGGCTATGAGGTGCTGTCGCAAAACAGTGACAACCTGATGGTGTTTGGAGTAGGCGCCATGGTATCGTTCGTGGTAGCAATGATAGCTATAAAGAGCTTCATAGCCTTCCTGCAAAAGAGAGGCTTCAGGATATTTGGTATCTACCGGATAATAGCGGGAATACTGATGCTGCTGTGGTTCGGGCTTAGATCCGGGATATGAGTAATTACCAGCCCAGTTGCTGCGGGGCAACCGCGAGGGATTGCCCCTACTTTGGGGATGCACTATTCTCTTTCGGGCTCCCAGGCGCGGAAGAGGTGATTGAGGTAGTGATTCTCTTCTTTGGTAACTACATTGTCGGCGGTGGCTAGCTGGATGGCGAAATCGAGCAAAGAGGTGCGCTCTTCGGGAGTGGCATCGTCGTAGAAATCATCCATTGCTTTCAGAAAATGCGCTTCCCATTCATCGGGGCGAAGGCGGCTGATCTTCTCCATTTCTTTATCGAGATTGACCCGGAACGGGAACTCGGCAACGAGGTACTCACGGATGACATTGTCTTCCTGGGCACCTACCCGGAAATCTACCGCTGACAGAATCATCAGCAAGTGGTAGCCGGCAATGGTTTTATTCATTCTGTTATTCGGCATAGCAATCATTTAGCTTTGGGAAGCTAATAATAGGTCGAGATCTGTGTATTTAAGTCCGAAACGTTTAGCCAGGGTAGCATTGGTAACACTGCCCTTGTATAAGTAAACACCATTCCTGATGCCGCTTTTGGCAACAATCAGTCCTTCCATACCTCCCATATCTCCGCATTGCTGCATGATGGGCATCAGTATGTTGCTGATAGCCCTTGAAGCTGTGCGGGATACACCGGAAGCTATATTGGGTACACAATAGTGTATTACGTCGTATTTCTTGAAAATGGGGTTCTCGTGGGTGGTGACCCTGGAGGTTTCGAAGCACCCTCCGCGGTCGATGCTGATATCGACAATAACAGAGCCGGCCTTCATGTTGCTGACCATTTCGTCGCTAACCACCACGGGGGTAATGCCATTAATAGGCTTGAGCGCACCTACCGCCACATCGGCATTGGCAAGCTCCTCGGCCAGTGCAACGGGGTCGAGCACGGAAGTGAAGCACCGGCGGCCTACATTGTTCTGCAGGCGCATGAGGCGATAGATGGAGTTATCGAATATCTTAACCGAAGCGCCAAGGCCGAGGGCCGTGCGCGTGGCCGACTCCCCTACTACTCCCGCGCCTATAATGAGCACACGGGCCGGCGGCACACCGGATATTCCCCCCAGCAAAATACCTTTCCCATTGTGGACATTGCTCAGGTACTTGGCGGCTGTGAGGATGGCGGAACTACCCGCGATCTCGCTCATGGAGCGCACGATGGGGTATGTGCCGGAATCGTCTTTTATGGATTCTATAGCGAGGGCTATAATTTTCTTTTGCGTGAGGTGCTCCAGCATATCCGCTTTCAGCACCGGCAGGTGTATGGGGGATATGACGACCTGGTTGGGTTGCAGCAAGGGCAACTCTTCCTCGGAAATGGGGGCAGACTTGATAATGGTAGTGGCCTTGTACAGTTCGGCCTTATCGTAGACTATCCGGGCACCCGCCTCGCTATAGTCGTTATCGAAATAGAATGACCCATCTCCTGCGCCGTGCTCCACGGCTACATCGTGCCCCTGGTTGACCAGAACGCTGACAGACTCGGGGGTGAGCGCTACACGGTTTTCCTGGAAAGAGGTTTCTTTGGGTATGCCAATGAACAGCTGTTTCTTCTTAGGTTGTACCTCCAGCGTCTCCTCCAGCGGGATGTAAGAAAATGATGGTGAAATGTACGGTTTCTTAATCATGCACGAATCCTGTTCTCATTTGGCAGAAATATACAAAAGAAAGTGGGATAAAAGAAGTGTATTAACATCTAACAGAGAGTTAATATAACAAATGTTGCCGCATAAATAGTGCCAAATAATGGCTGTTGTGTGTCATTAAACTCTATTTTTGTAGCTACAGACGACCAAATGCTACGACAGTCACATCAGCAAAAGCTTTTACAGAAGCTATCGCCTCAGCAGATTCAACTTATGAAACTGCTGCAGATACCGACTGCTAACCTGGAAGAACGAATAAAAGAAGAACTGGAAGAAAACCCGGCGCTGGAGCAGGGAGAGGATGACGCCCCGCAGGACGAATATGACCTGCAAGACCACGACGACGACTTTGACAGTGAAAGTGAGGACGTGGAACTAAGCGATGATACCGCTGACAAGGTGGACCTGGACGACTTTCTGCGGCATGAAGACGATGATAGCGGCGGGTATGACTACGCTGATGACTACTACGGCAACGCCGAAGAAAAACAGCAAACGCCGGTAAGTGTAGAGAACAGTTTTCACGACCACCTGGTGGACCAACTGGGCATGCTGGAACTGGACGAACGCCGCCAAAAGATAGCTGAACAAATAATAGGCAGCATAGACGAAGATGGCTACCTGCGGCGCGAACCTACCGCCCTGGTGGATGACCTGGCCTTTGGCCAGAATATAGAAACGAGCCTGGAAGAGGTAAATGACCTGATACAGGACATACAGCAATTTGACCCGCCGGGGGTGTGCGCCTGGACGCTGCAGGAATGCCTGCTGCTGCAACTGAAACGCCTGCCTCAGAGCAAGGAAGTAAAGAACGCAGTGGTAATAATTGATCACCACTTCAATGAATTCATCAAAAAGCACTACGATAAGATACAGCGCCAACTGGGCCTGAACGCGGAAGACTTTAAAGAAGTAATAAGTATTATAATAAAACTGAACCCTAAGCCGGGTTCCGCCTTTGCGGTATTGAACAAAGCGGAGAGCTATGTGATACCCGACTTCTTTGTATTTAACAATAACGGGAAGCTGGAGCTGTCACTTAATTCTAAAAACGCACCTGAGCTGCGTGTATCGGAAGGGTATAAAGAAATGATGCGGGCCTATGACCGCAGCGACAAAAAAGATAAACGCCAGAAGGAGGCGCTGCTGTTCATAAAACAAAAACTGGATGCCGCCAAGTGGTTTATAGACGCTATAAAGCAACGGCAGCATACGCTGCTGCATACGATGCAGGCAATCATGGACTTTCAGCAGGAGTTCTTTATAACGGGTGATGACACCAGCCTGAAGCCGATGATACTGAAGGACATTGCCCAGATGACGATGCTGGATGTGTCGACTGTATCGCGTGTGGCCAACAGTAAGTTTGTGCAAACTGAATTTGGCACGTATAAGCTGAAGTATTTCTTTTCGGAAGCTCTGCAGACCGATAGCGGTGAGGAGGTTTCTACCCGCGAGGTAAAATCGATACTGAACGACATAATAGGTGGCGAGAATAAGAAGAAGCCGTATTCGGATGAAAAACTGACGGATATGCTTGTGGAGAAAGGCTACAATATAGCCCGCCGGACCGTTGCTAAATATAGGGAGCAACTGAATATTCCCGTGGCGAGGTTGCGGAAAGAATTGTAATCCCCAAACGCGCGGCGCGCCGTGCCCCCCTGAAGTATATAGCCTCTTACGGTGTTGTGCAGATATGCCCGTCCTGCCCTTTCGGCTGTGGCGTGCGGGGCTGCGCAACAAAGGGGGAATGGTTGGGGTGGTAGCCCCTCTATCTCCCCTGAAGGGGAGGACTTTTGGGGCGAGGTTTTGTGTGCTGCAGACATCCCCCTAACCACTTTCGGCCAGCGCGGGGCTGGGCAACAAAGGGGGAATGGTTGGGGTGCGGCCCCTCTATCTCCCCTGAAGGGGAGGACTGTTTGGGCGAGGCTTTGTGGCGTGCAGACATCCCCCCTAGCCCCCTTCGGCTGCGCGCAGGGGCTGGGCAACAAAGGGGGAATGGTTGGGGCGGGCCCCTCTATCTCCCCTGAAGGGGAGGACTGTTTGGGCGAGACTTTGTATGCTGCAGACATCCCCCTAGCCCCCTTCGGCTGCGCGCAGGGGCTAAGCAACAAAGGGGGAATGGTTTGGGCGAGGCCCCTCTATCTCCCCTGAAGGGGAGGATTGTTTGGGCGAGGCTTTGTGGTATGCAGACATCCCCCTAGCCCCCTTCGGCTGCGCGCGGGGCTGGGCAACAAAGGTGGAATGGTTGGGGTGGTAGCCCCTCTATCTCCCCTGAAGGGGAGGATTGTTTGGGCGAGGCTTTGTATGCTGCAGATATCCCCCTAGCCCCCTTCGGCTGCGTGCGGGGCTAAGCAACAAAGGGGGAAATGGTTGGGGTGGAGCCCCTCTATCTCCCCTGAAGGGGAGGATTGTTTGGGCGAGGGTTAGTGTTGTGCAGACATCCCCCTAGCCCCCTTCGGCTGCGCGCGGGGCTGCGCAACAAAGGGGGAATGATCGTGTTTCTCTGAAAGATTTTTTGAGTGGGGCTCGCAAGTAGATACTTGCGGCGTTGTGGGTCCAAGCAAATGCTTCGACCAGTGAAAGATGCCTGGACTAGTGGAATCGGGTGGCGTGCAGACATCCCCCTGACCCCCTTCAGCCGGCGCGCGGGGCTGGGCAACAAAGAGGGAATGGTTGGGGTGCCCCTCTATCTCCCTTGAAGGGGAGGACTGTTTGGGTCAGACTTTGTATGCTGCAGACATTCCCCTAACCCCCTTCGGCCGGCACGGGGCTGCGCAACAAAAGGGGGATGATCGTGTTTCTCTGAAAGATTTTTTGAGTGGGGCTGGCAAGTAGATACTTGCGGCGTTGTGGGTCCAAGCAAATGCTTCGACCAGTGGAGGCGGGTGTCATGCAGACATCCTCCTAACCCCCTTCGGCCGGCGCGCGGGGCTGGGCAACAAAGGGGGAATGGTTGGGGTGCGGCCCCTCTATCTCCCCTGAAGGGGAGGACTGTTTGGGCGAGGCTTTGTATGCTGCAGACATCCCCTAGCCCCCTTCGGCTGCGCAACAAAGGGGGAATGATCGTGTTTCTCTGAAAGATTTTCGAGTGGGGCGGATAGCGATATTGACCTCGTTGCTGGGGCAACTATGGTTTATTCTGGGTCTTCCGCAATTTCTTTGCTACCGCATCCAGGGCTTTGTAGAATTCTTCGCCGTATTTGCGGATGAGTGGTTCTTTGAGGAATTGATAAACGGGGACTTTCAACTTGTTGCCTAGTTTGCAGGCGGGGCGGCAAAGTGTGGGGCGGGGCTCATAGTTGACTGCTTCGTAGCCGGGAAGCTCCTTTATACGGATAGGGTAAAGATGGCAGGAGATGGGCTTTTTGAACGTTACGACACCCTCGTTGTAGGCCTTCTCGATAGCACACTTTACAATTCCGGCATCGTCGGTGTAGGCGTACACGCAGATGCCGCCATTGATGGTGGGGGTAACGTAGCCAAATTCATCGTCCATAACATGCGTACCCTGGCGTTCTACTTCAGCTATGTATTCGGCAGATAGATAAGACTTAATCTTTGGGTAGACTTTCGCTATAATCTTTGTTTCTTCTTTGGTGAGCGGCGCGCCGCAGTCGCCATCTACACAGCAACCGCCTTTGCACTTCTGCAAATCGCAAACGAAGTGTTCTTCCACTACCTCGTCGCTCAATAGAACACCCTCTATCGCTATCATTCAGTGTATTAAAGTTGAAAAAACAAAGTTAGGCAATTACATATTGATGTAATTCATCAGCATCTTATAGCGGTCGAGCATGTCATCGTGGGCGCGCTGCTCACCGAATACCTCTTTAACCACGTAGCCATGCCGCTCCAGTGACTGAACGACCGCTTCCATGTCGGTCTTGTTGGTTTTGAGGGTTACCTCTATTTTACCGGTCTCGCGGTTGGTGTAAAGCTGGGTGCTGATAATGATAACATCTTCGCTCTCGCATATACGCGCTATCTCGTGAAGGGAATAGCTGCGGGGCTCTATTTCCAGCACGACAATGCCGCCGGGGCTATCGAGGCCACTATTCTCTGCAATATACTTGAGTAGATCGTTCCGGGTAATAGCGCCCATGTAAGTGTTGTTGTTGTCAACAACGGGTACGATGGACAGATTTTGCTGGTGGGCTACGCGCAGCGCCTCGAAAGGGTGGCCGGAAGCGAATACCGCGGGCTTAAAGCCCAGGAGATCGGAGGAACTGAGCAGGGTATCCGTATTGTCCATATCCAGCACATCATTTTCATTCACCAGCGCCATATACTGCTCTCCCAACACCAGGGGGAGCTGCGTGAGGTTGTTTTCCTCCATCAGGAACAGCGCTCTTGTACCGGTGTCTGTTGGCAGCAGTGTAGGAACTACGGGTGATATTAATTGCTGAATGACCATTTCGTTATCGCTTCTAAGCTTCCTCTTCTATTATACTACAAAACTTACACCAATATTGTTCAAAGCGCCAGATGTTGCGGACGCATGACAAATATTAAAGTATCATTATCCCTTGTGCTTCTCGAGGAAAGCACTCAAAATGGCGTTGAACTCCACCGGTACTTCCATCATAGGCGCATGGCCGCATTTATCAACCCAATGCAATTCGGATGTAGAAATCAATTTGTGAAACTCCTCCGCAACCATAGGCGGAGTGATGGTGTCGTTCTTCCCCCAAATGAGGCAAGTAGGCACCTTAATATCCTGAAGCTCCTCGCCGAGGTTGTGACGTATAGCCGACTTTGCCAGGCTGATTATCTTGATAGCCTTCAGGCGGTTGTTTACTATATCGAACACCTCGTCTACCAGTTCTTTGCTGGCGACTTTGGGGTCGTAGAATGTTAATTCTGTTTTCTTGCGAATGAATTCGCGGTCGCCCCGCTTGGGGTATGTTTCGCCCATACCATTCTCGAAGAGGCCTGAACTACCTGTAAGGGTGAGTGACTTTACCTTATTCTGGTGCTTTAATGTGTATACAAGCCCGACGTGGCCGCCCAGAGAATTGCCCAAGAGATGGACCTTACTGTAGCCCATGGTGTCGATAAACTTCTGAACGTGCTTGGCCAAGCCTCCCACGGAAGTATCTAAAAGACCGAGGTCGAAAAGGGGTAACATGGGTATGACCACATTGTAACCTGTTTTAAAGTGATCGACGAGGTCTTTAAAATTACTCAAGGCACCAAACAAGCCATGCAACAAAACAAGAGGCTCTCCCTCTCCTTCTGAAACATACTTAAATTTACCGGACTGCTTGATTTCGTATTCCATCAGGTGTATTAATGAATGCTAAAATACTATTGTTTCTAACAAAAACACACATTTGTATTTGTCATAACAGAGTGGTAATGAGGAATGTTGATGAAATGTTAATTACTTTATATTCATCAATAAATGGAGGGTTTCAGCCGTATTGAAGTAAATTGCAAAGGATATTGAAGAACATGTTGCAGCCATACTGCCCCTCGCTCACCGCATATAAGCGATTACAGACCAAAGAAGTAAAAATCGGCGACCTTTTGCTGGGTAATGGTAACCCCATCCGCATACAGACGATGACGACGACCGACACGATGGATACCGCCGCCACAGTGGCGCAAACCATACGGTGTATAGAAGCCGGCGCGGAGCTGGTGCGCATAACAGCGCCCAGTAAGAAAGAAGCTGAAAACCTGCTGGTTATTAAAAACGAGCTGCGCCGGCAGGGGTATACCACCCCGCTGGTGGCGGACATACACTTTACCCCCAATGCCGCCGAAATAGCCGCGCGCCTGATTGAAAAAGTACGCGTGAACCCCGGCAACTATGTAGACAAGAAAAAATTTGACCTGATAGAGTATACCGATGCGCAGTATGAGGAAGAGATAGACCGCATACGTGAGCGGTTTACCCCGCTGGTGCGCATCTGCAAAGAATATGGCACGGCGATGCGCATAGGCACTAATCACGGATCGCTGAGCGACCGTATTATGAGCCGCTACGGCGATACCGCCATCGGGATGGTAGAAAGCGCTATGGAATTTCTGCGGATAGCGCGGTATGAAAACTATCACCAGACTATTCTCTCGATGAAATCGAGCAACCCCCAGGTGATGGTGCAGGCGTACCGACTGCTGATACAGAAGATGGATGAAGAATTTGGCGAATGCTACCCGCTGCACCTGGGTGTAACGGAAGCCGGCGATGGTGAGGACGGACGGATAAAAAGCGCGATAGGCATTGGCACGCTGCTAGAGGACGGGATAGGCGATACCATCCGGGTATCGCTGACGGAGGACCCGGAATTTGAAATACCCGTATGCCGCGATATAGTAAAACGATACAGCGGCCGTGAGACCCATGAGCCAATACAACCACTGAATACCCCGGAACGCATAGCGCTTCCGTACAGCCCTTTTGAGTATAAACGACGCATCACTACAGAGGTAGAAAATATAGGTGGCAGCCAGGTGCCGGTAGTGGTGGCGGACCTCAGCAAAACGAGCAAGATAGCGCCCGGCGACCTGAGAGCGATAGGCTACAGCTATGACGAACCCAGCGATAAATGGAACATAAGTGACGGGGCAGCCGACTACATCTACACCGGAGGAAGCCTGCCTGACTTTGCACTGCCGGGAACGCTGCGGGTGATATGCGACGAAGCCGCATGGACACTTACTGACAAGAAACAACACTACCCCCTGCTGGACAGCAGGCAGTACCTGAACAGCCAATATGAACAGCTTCACTTTGTGCTGGCAGATGCAGGTGATGAATGGACTACCCTGCTACAGGTAGCAGCCAAAGCGCAGGAAGACAGGAACGTAGTGCTCTGTATAAAGAGCAGCAACCGGCACGCCATGCCCTCCGTACGCCGCCTGATAACAGAGCTGATGCAGCAGCAGGTGAAGTGCCCGGTGATACTCACCGTATCATCGATAGACCAGACGGTAGATGAGCAACTGATACACCTGGCTACGGAAGCCGGAGGATTGCTGCTGGATGGCATGGGAGACGGAATATGGTTAAAAAACGAAGCGGCCCATCTACAGAATGCACAGGTGAGCGGGCGCACCTACCTGGAAGTAACAAACAATGAGCAATTCCTGAATAACACCGCCTTCTCCGTACTGCAGGCGACGCGCACCCGCATCAGCAAAACGGAGTACATCAGCTGCCCGAGCTGTGGCCGGACCCTGTTTGACCTGCAAGAGACTACGGCACTGATACGCTCTGCGACAAGCCACCTGAAAGGAGTAAAAATTGCCATAATGGGTTGCATAGTGAACGGACCTGGAGAGATGGCTGACGCGGACTTCGGGTATGTGGGCAGCGGGCCGGGCAAAATAACCCTGTATAAAAGCAAAGAAGTAGTAAAACGCAATGTGCCGAGCGAGATAGCAGTGGCGGAACTAATACAGCTACTGAAAGATAATGAGGCGTGGATAGAGCCTACGGTGTAGGTTGAGACCCCGTAGCCACTAACTGTTGCTGCTCCTCTTTGCTTTTCCTGTCGAGCACAATGAGTAGGGCGATGGATATGAAGAAGAGGCAGCCTACCTTGTGCGTTTCCAGGAGCTCGGAGAAAAAGTTATTGATAAAGCCGGCGCCGAACATCATAGCCAGCCCCATGGTACATAGCTTATAAAACCTATCGCGAAAGCGGAAGTAGACTTTCTGCGCCTGCGCGAAAAACACGAATACCAGGATGGCATACAGAATCATGGCCGGCCATCCCTGCTCCACCAGCATATAGAGGAAGTAATTGTGCGTAGTAGACTGCTCGGGGTTCCGGCTAACGTATGTGCGGAACGAAGTAACAGTATAAGGCTTGTAGAAATAATAGAAGGCATTGGGGCCCACGCCAACCATGGGATGGTCCTGGCTCATTCTTACGGCAGCCACCCAGCGGTATAGCCGCTCCATAGAGGACATATCCTGTCCGCGAAAGGTAGCAATGATGTGATCGGAAAAGCTGTGGTGCATGTAAGTACGCTCGAAGTCGGGCCGATAGTCGATATACTTATTATTATTGACCATGTAACCGACTATCAGTATCATTACCGCGTAGAAACCCGGCATCAGGAAATTGACCAGCCGGAACCGCATTGCCACGCCTACCGCTACGGCAAAAATCACCGCAACCATAGCCGCGCGGGCGTAGCTGAAGTAAATGGCAAACAAGAAGAAAAGAATAAGACCGGCGAACAGGAATCGCTTTCCCGTTTTCCCTTTGCTGAGCATGTAGGCTATCAGCAGCAGAGGGAAGAACATGGATATAACCGTGGAATACTCTACGTGATTGTAGTATAGTGGATGTATGGACTGCTCAATCCGGCGAAAATCGAAACCGGTGGCTGCGTGCCGGGCCACTACTACTAAGATAGTTGCCACCATAGGCACCAACATAATAATGAACGCCTTGCGAAAGTCCTTCTTCTCCTGGAAGACGAACAACGGCATCACTAAAAAAGCAACGAGGAACCAGGTTTTTGCGAGAGAGAACTTTACTGACAGGAATAGCTTCTGAGAAAAAACCACAGCCATTAGCATCCAAATAAACTGCAGTATAATAATAAGCACCAGCGGATGACGGAGCCACCACTCAGGGAATAATTTCCGGTGACGGATAAGCAGCAAAATAAACACCAGTAACAGCGCCCACATAATAGGCTCGTCGGGGATGGTGGTAGAAAGCGGCCCTAAATAAATAACTATGGAAAAAGGAATGGTGAACAGGAGAATCCAGTAAACAAATTTCCAGTTGGCCACAAGCAGCAAAGCAAACAAATAGACAAAAGGTACGGCAATAAACAGTGTATCTCCCGTAAAAGCAAACAAGGCAACGGAGATGAACAGCAGCGCCAGGCTTACTGACCTACCTACCCAATTATCTAACTGAAATGACAACTGCCGCATTAACGTTGTACCGCAATAAGCGCTTTATAATAAGTAGCAATGAGCACAAATATGGCAGCGAAGAAGAAACCAAGCATACAGCTCACTATCAAAGTCATCACACCATTGAGCCCCTCCGGCACTATTGGCTGGCGTGCGCGCGATATTACCTGGAACATAGACATATCCTGACGGCCGGTGCCCGTGGTAAACTGCTGAATTAACGTAGACAGGCGGGACTGGTCTATGACCATACCATCTTTAATCGCCTCAATGTTCTGGATAACTTCTATATCCTTTCCGGACGCATTGCCTTTAGGGGTGATGGTTCCGTTTATGACGTTATTCCGGTTAGGACTCAGGAGGTCGTATATTCCCGTACGGTCCCTAAGAACAGCCAGGGTATCGGTAAATACGCGGATGGCGCTGTCCTGCTCCGCGTACTTTTTAGTAAGGGCGAGGCAGATATTTGCCCTGTTGGCATTGTAGAAAGCACGGTATGCCTGCTCAAGAGTTACGACAATTGAATTGGCTATTCTTGCCGCACGGATGGGGTCTTTATCGGTAAAAGAAATTTCGACGAGCGTGTATTCTGTGCGCTTGATATTCATGTGCCTGCGGAAGTAGGACTTCATATCGTGAATATTGCGGGCATCGATGAGGTCTTTATCCATCTCGTGAGCGAGATTGGTCTCCAGCAGCACCTTCATCACAACGGTATCTGACTCCGCAAGAGCAATGATGCGGTCTACATCGTCTTCGTTGCCAAAATAGTCGAGACGGGAGTCTACGCCACCATAAATCGTATTACGGTCTGAAAGCAGGGGGTTGCTGACAAAGAACTGCGCCGTAGCCGTAAACTCCTTCTTGCGCATCAGGTGAAGCGC
Source organism: Flavipsychrobacter sp. (assembly GCA_016786665.1). Classification (GTDB taxonomy): domain Bacteria; phylum Bacteroidota; class Bacteroidia; order Chitinophagales; family Chitinophagaceae; genus MKUN01. Next base: position 42,910 of record JAEUVZ010000073.1, on the reverse strand, counting down.
TACCCCAATAGCCCCGGCAATAGCCGTTACCACCAAGATAAAGCGAAAGCGCTTGCGGAGGGTTTGCACTATATCTACAAGATCAAAACCTGGGGTACTCATTGTTTGCAATTTTGTTTTATGTATGATTACGTAGTATTAAATAACTGTTTCTCCCGCCTGCATTTTTTCCGCGTTCTCGGCAAACTGGAGCGCTTCCAGCATTTCCTGTATATCACCATTCATAAATGCATCGAGTGAATAAATGGTCATATTGATGCGGTGGTCGGTAATACGTCCCTGCGGGAAGTTGTAAGTCCTGATCTTTGCCGAGCGATCGCCGGTACTTACCAGGCTCTTCCTTCTGCGGGATATTTCGTCTTCCTGCTTGCGCACCTGTTCTTCATAGAGCTTGGTCCGCATCATCTCGGTAGCCTTTTCGCGGTTGCCGAGCTGGGTACGCTCTGTTTGGCAGGTAATAACGGTTCCCGTAGGTACGTGGGTGAGTATCACCTTAGTTTCCACCTTGTTCACGTTCTGTCCGCCAGCGCCACCACTGCGTGCGGTTTCCATCTTCAGGTCGCTATCCTTCAGCTCAAAATCGATTTCCTCCGCTTCGGGCATTACCGCAACAGTAGCCGCCGATGTATGCACGCGGCCACTGGCCTCGGTTGCCGGCACCCGCTGCACGCGGTGTACCCCACTTTCGAACTTCAGTGTACCATACACATCCTCCCCTATTACTTCCAGCTGCACTTCCTTGTAGCCTCCTACGGTACCTTCCGTTTCGCTGAGGACGGATACCTTCCAGTTTCTCCGCTCGCAGTACCGGATGTACATGCGCATCAGTTCCCCTGCAAAGAGGCTCGCCTCATCACCACCGGTACCCGCACGAATTTCCAGTATGGCGTTCTTCTCGTCCTGCGGGTCTTTGGGTATGAGCAACTGGCGTATCTCCCCTTCCAGTATTTCTTTCTGTTCTTCCTGGGTTACCAGGTCTTCTTTTGCCATTTCCCTTAGGTCTTCATCACTTTCGTTGGCGAGGACCTCTTTGGCAAACTCAATACCTTCTATGCACGACTTATAACGCTTATATGCAGTAACTATTGTTTCCAGCTTGCGGTATTCGCGGCTAACCTGTGAGAACTTTTTGTTATCACTTACTATTTCCGGGTTGGTCAATGCAACGCCCAAGTCATTGAAACGGGCATTGATAGCCTCCAGCTTATCCACGATCGAACTCATGTTTCTGAGGGAAAATTATTAAAATTTTGAGTGTGCGAAGTTATTAAATAATGCCTGTATATCATGCATGATTTTTATATACTATATTTGAACATCTGCATACAATATGATGAACTTTATTCAACACTATGGGAAACAGCTACTTGTTTTCTTTATGCTACTAGAAACCCTCTTTCTTTTCTACTTCAACCAAGTTGGGTTACCGCACATGATCAATGCCATGCTCTACTTCGGTAGTTCGATGGCCTTTGGAATCGTGTTGATAGCGATGTTTTACGACAAAAAAACAGCATTAAAACACGCTGCAGACACTAAGATGGTCAAAACACTGTTTATTGGGGCGGTATCGCTGGGATTACTGAGTTTGTGTCTCTATAAAACCAATCTAGTCATAAACGCCATGAACCCAGCGGAGAGTTCGGATGTGATTACCACCGTAGAAATTGCGTCGCAAAGACTCCTTGACAAGGTTCCCGTATACAAAACACACATATACGCTACAGACCATGAGTTACCCCTTACGTATCTGCCTATGCACTGGCTACCCTACACCATCAGCAGTTACTTCCATTTTGATGCAAGATGGATAACATTCAGCATATGGCTGCTAGCTGTAGCCGTGCTCACTATACGCAACTACCGGTATGAACAATTAACCCCCTTGCTGTGCATGGGCTTACTTTCTTACATACTCTACCGAAATGCACACATGATAGGTGATACCATAGAGTTAATGGTTGCCGGATATTACATGTTATTAATCACATGCCTAAACAGGAAAGACGCCCTGCTGCAAGGGATAATGATAGGAATATGCCTGCTATCGAGGTTCTCTTTGCTTCTGTGGCTTCCATTATATGCTATAATACTTCTCGCCAGCCGCAACCGGAAGGAACTATCAGTGAGTGGTATTACGGCATCAATATTTGTCGTGCTGGTATACGTGATACCATTTCTTAGCACTAATTGGGGATCTTTTATGGAAGGTTATCATTATTACAGCAATGCTGCGCTTGGCGAATGGCAAAAAGGAGAAGTTCCCTTTCATCTGCACCGAGGAACTGGATTTGCGTACTACTATTATTACTTCCTAGACATACCCCTAGCTGACCGGCTTAAGTGGTTGCAACGAAGTCACCTTGCCGCGACCTTCGTCATCGTGTCAGGATTAGCCTACTGGTACCTGAAATATAAAGACCATATACACTATAAAATATTTGTCTTGGGATCATTTAAATTATACCTGACAGTATTCCTGGTATTTATACAAGTTCCTTACGAGTATCTTATGGTGGTAGGCAACTTTGTATCCATAGCTATTTTTACTGAACAGGCAAGATACCGAGTGCTGCATGACTGAATAAAAAAGGAGGCTATCCCTAAAAAATGAGGTAGCCTCCTAAGTAATATTTGTTAAGAACCTAGAGTGTTCTCTTTACTTCCACTTCATCGTAGCCCTCAATGATATCGCCTACGCGGATATCGTTGTAGTTCTTGACAGAAAGACCGCATTCGTAGCCGGCGCTGACATCTTTAACGTCATCTTTGAAGCGCTTAAGCGATGCGAGCTCGCCGGTATAAATAACGATACCATCGCGCACCACGTTGAGTTTTGTCTGGCGGGTCATTTTGCCATCTAGTACGTAACAACCGGCAATGGTACCGACGCCTGTAATCTTGAATATTTCGCGCACCTCGATGTTGCAGACCGTCTTCTTCTCGATCTTCGGTTCCAGGAGACCTTCCATAGCGCTCTTTATCTCTTCGATAGCATCGTAGATGATAGAGTATGTGCGTATTTCGATGTTCTCCTGCTCTGCGAGGCGTGCCGCCTGCAGTGACGGACGTACCTGGAAGCCGAGGATGATGGCATCGGAAGCTGTAGCCAGCGACACGTCGCTTTCTGTAATCTGACCCACGCCCTTGTGTATCACATTTACGGCTACCTCTTCGGTAGACAGCTTCTGCAATGAATCGCTCAGGGCCTCTACCGAACCATCGAAGTCGCCCTTGATGATGATACCGAGTTCCTTAAAGTTACCCAGTGCGAGACGACGGCCAATTTCATCGAGCGTGATGTGCTTGCGGGCACGTATACCCTGCTCGCGCAGTATCTGGGAGCGGTGGTTTGCGATGTCTTTTGCTTCGTTCTCGTCTTCGAACACTTTGAACTTCTCACCCGCCTGCGGCGCGCCATTGAGCCCCAGCACCTGTACCGGTGTAGAAGGCCCGGCCTTTTCGACCCTTTGGCCGCGCTCGTTGAACATGGCTTTTATCTTACCGTAGTACTGTCCGCAGGCAATCATATCGCCCTGCTCCAGTGTACCATTCTGCACCAGGATGGTAGATTGGTAGCCCCTACCCTTATCGAGGGAGGCTTCAATTACGCTACCTGTAGCATAGCGGTCCGGGTTGGCTTTCAGCTCGAGGAGTTCGGCTTCGAGGCCTATTTTTTCCAGCAGGAGGTCGATATTGAGTCCCTTCTTGGCTGAAATTTCCTGGCTTTGGAACTTACCCCCCCAGTCTTCTACGAGGATGTTCATTGTAGCCAGTTGTTGCTTTATTTTTTCCGGATCAGCCCCTTCCTTATCAATCTTGTTGATAGCGAATATCATTGGGAGCTGTGCGGCCTGCGCGTGTGAAATCGCCTCTTTCGTCTGAGGCATTATCGCATCGTCGGCAGCTACCACAATAACGGCAACGTCGGCCACCTTGGCACCACGTGCACGCATGGCTGTAAACGCTTCGTGACCCGGAGTATCGAGGAATGTAATCATCCTGCCGCTGGGAGTGGTAACGCGATAGGCACCTATGTGCTGCGTGATACCCCCGGCCTCACCCGACACCACATTGGCGCTCCGGATATAGTCGAGCAGTGATGTTTTACCGTGATCGACGTGACCCATGATGGTAACGATCGGGGCGCGCGGGATCAGGTCCTCTTCAGCATCCACGTCATCGTCTTCTTCGTCGGCATCCTGCTGCAGGTTGATGAACTCTACGGTGTAGCCAAACTCTTCGGCTACCAGCTCAATAACTTCTGCATCGAGGCGCTGGTTGATAGACACCATGATACCGAGGCCCATACACTTGCTAATCACCTCAGCGAAGCTTACGTCCATCAGGCTGGCGAACTCGCTAACAGAGATGAACTCGGTAACCTGTATTGTATTTCCTTGCCCGTCGTGCTCGGCAGCCGCGCGTTTCTCGGCCATTTCCTCGCGCTTGTTGCGGCGGTATTTTGATTTCAGGTTCTTTCCGCGTCCCGCGCCACCTCCGCTGAGTTTGGCCTGGGTTTCGCGTATTTTATCCTGTATTGCTTTCTGGTCTACTTCCTGTTGCTGCTGGGTGAACGGCTGGCGTTGTCCGCCACGGCGATCGCCGCGCTGGCCACCACCCTGACCTTGTCCGCCGCCACGGTTGAATCCACCCTGTCCGCCGCGGTTCTGGCCACCCTGGCCTTGTCCGCCGCCACGATTGAATCCACCCTGGCCAGCGCCACGGTTCTGGCCACCCTGGCCTTGTCCACCCTGCTGATCGGGCCTGAACGTTTCGGGCTTTTTCTGAACAGGTATGCGCTTGCGGTTTCTTTTCTCCTTGCTATCTCCGCCTTTAGAGCCGCTGTCGACCGGCAGTTCAATCCTACCGATGATCTTGGGGCCTTCCAGCTTTGGAGCCTTCATTTCAATATGTTCCGGCTTGTCGTCTTCCACCTCTTCGGGTTGTGGCACCACTTTAGGCGCTTCCACTACCGGGGGAACAACTACCGCTTCTTCTTCCTCTTTCTTTTTGGCAGGGGCTTTTTTAGCAGCAGCGGCCTTTTTCTCTTCGGCCTTTGCTTCTGCAGCCGTTTCCTCTGCTTTCTTTTTGGCCGCACCCTTTTTAGGGCGGGAAGCCAGGTTCATTTCGTCGAGGTTAATCTTACCCAATACATTGGGGCCGCCCAGCTTAGGCTTCACCTCCGGAACTGGTTCCGGGTCGGGCTGTGTGGCTACGGGCGCTGCCGGCTTCTCTTCCACAGGGGCCTCAACCACCACGGGAGGTATTACCTCTTCCTTCTTCTCTACAACCGGAGGTTGCTCTACTTTCGGCTTTTCCTCTACTTTTTTCTCGGGTACAGGTGTGGGTGCAGGTTCTTCCTTCTTCGCCTTTGCCGGCGCTGGAGGAACGTCCTTTTTGGCACCTTCTGCCAGGCCACCTTTAGGCAGAGATATCTTGTTGCTCTTGTTCTTGTCTAATTTGTCCTGGACAAATTCAGCCTGCAAGGCATCATACATCTCTTCGGTAAGCTTGGTATTAGGATTACTGGCATTGATATCAAAGCCTTTATGGGTAAGGTACTCTATAAGAGTTTCCTTACCAATGTTAAATTCTTTGGCTGCTGCTAGTAACCTGGGTGTTTTATTTACTGTCGACATTCGTTATGTACAAAAATTCTCTTCGTGTTTATTAACTCTTTCTTAGTTGTCCGCCTAATCTACAAACCTACCATTTTTTTGCCTAAGTAGCCTGTATGTTATGCACAAAACCTTTATTATAAAGGCTAAAGCAGGGGTTCTCCCCCTGCCCTTTCCTATTGTTCGCTTTCAAATTCCGCCTTCAGTATCCGCTGTACATCCTTGATGGTTTCTTCTTCCAGGTCTGTACGCCTTACGAGTTCTTCTACTGAGAGCTCTATAACACTGAGCGCGGTATCGCAACCTATCTTCTTGAATTCATCGATGATCCAGTCTTCAATTTCATCTGAGAATTCGTCGAGGTCGATATCGTAAGATATTTCTTCGTCCTGCACATCGCGGTATACATCTATGGCGAAGCCTGTAAGCTCCTGCGCCAGCTTGATGTTTACCCCTTTCTTACCGATGGCGAGCGATACCTGATCGGGCTCCAGGTATACATTAGCGCTCATTTCTTCCGTATTCAGCTCTATGCGGTTGATCTTAGCCGGCGTGAGTGAACGCTGTATGAGGAGCTGCTGATTGGCCGTATAATTGATGATATCGATATTCTCGTTTCGGAGCTCCCTTACGATACCATGTATGCGGCTACCCTTCATACCCACACAAGCGCCTACCGGGTCTATACGGTCGTCGTAGCTTTCTACGGCTACTTTGGCGCGCTCACCTGGTTCCCTTACTATTTTCTTTATAACAATCAGGCCATCCATTATTTCCGGCACCTCAATTTCCATGAGTTTTTCCAGGAAGGAAGCGTGCGTGCGGCTTAAGATGATAACCGGAGTGTTGTTGCGCATTTCCACTTTCTTAACTACCGCGCGTACCGATTCTCCCTTTTTGAAGAAATCGGTAGGTATCTGTTCTGACTTAGGCATGATGAGTTCGTTGCCTTCGTCATCGAGCAGGAGTATTTCCTTTTTCCATATCTGGTAAACCTCACCATTGATGATCTCGCCAATGCGGTCTGAGTATTTTTTCAGCAGGTTGTTCTTTTTCAGGTCTCCGATACGAGCAGCGAGCGTTTGCTTTGCAGCCAGTATAGCCCTGCGGCCGAACTCCATTACATCTACCTCTTCATATACTTCCTCGCCCACGCTATAATCGGGTTCTATCTGGATGGCTTCGGAAAGGGGTATCTGTAAGTTCTCATCCTCAATCATTTCATCTTCCACTATTTCGCGCCTGCGAAATATTTCCAGGTCACCCGTCTGGTCGTTAACGATAACGTCGAAGTTCTCATCGGTTACGTAGCGCTTACGGAGCAGTGTCTTGAATACGTCTTCGATAACTTTCATCAGCGTAGGACGATCTATATTCTCAGCGTCCTTAAACTCCTGAAACGAATCAATAAGATTGATACTTGCCATATTTACCTGGTTTTACGCGGGGGCATCGCCACGCGCTTTTAATTAAAAAATGATTTGTACTACTATTGTTTTTATACTGTCCAGCGGAATTTCCACCGGTGTTGTTTCTTTCTTTTTGGCCACTTTTACCTCTATCACCAAGCTTTCTTCCCCTACTTCCGTCAGCATGCCGGTTTGTTCGGTATCGTCGGTAAGCGTTACGAGTACTTTGCGGCCAATGTTCTTTCTATACTGGCGGATGCTGGTAAGCGGTTCGTCTACCCCCGGGCTGGAAACCTCCAGTGAATAATCCCCTTCGGGGAACATACCGGACTCTTCTATAGCGTGGTGCAGTTTGCGATTGATGCCAGCGCTTTTGGCGATAGACAGCCCTTCGTCCGCATCGAGGAAGACCTTAATATTGTTGGTAGGCTTTATTTTCAGGTTCATGATGAACATATCGGTACCTTCTAATAATGGCTCTAAAAAACTTCTTACTTTTTCTAATACGTCTGGCATAGATAAAAAACAAGGGGACTTCCGCGAGTCCCCTTCTTTCGAATTAATTCCGGTGCAAATATAGTAAACTTCCTACATCCGGCAAAATTTAGCCGTTTGCGGCGCGGAATTATATTTTCATTAACGGTAGTGGGCGACAGGATGCTTACCTTTGGTATCGTTATGAAATATTTGTTTTTAGGCCTGGCGCTTTACTTTCTTTTCCGCTTTATTGTGCGGTTTGTGATACCGGTAGCCCGGGTGACCCGGATGGCCAGCAGCCGTATGCGCGAGATGCAAGACCAGATGAACCAAATGCAACAACAGTCCAACAACCCCAACCCCGCACCGAAACCCAAGCCCGTGGACGGGGAATACATTGATTATGAAGAAGTTAAGTAAACAATAAATCTATTGACACTACCATAGAAGCGCACCGGGCAAAATGCCCGGTGCGCTTTTTTAATACCACAACACCAGGGTTTGTTCGCTACTGGAAATCAAGCTCTTAAGCCTTATATTGCAGTATATATGCTTCATGACTTTCCATTCTATCTAGGCATTATCGTCCTTATTGTATTGCTGATACTGCTGGCTAACAAGATAAAAGTGGCTTACCCGATACTGCTGGTATTGGGCGGGCTGGCGGCCAGCCTGGTACCGGGCGTGCCGCGGATAAGAATAGACCCGGAACTGATCTTTATCATCTTTCTGCCGCCGCTGCTGTATGAGGCGGCCTGGAGCATATCGTGGAAGGAACTGTGGAAATGGCGCCGGATAGTGACCAGCTTCGCCTTTATAGTGGTATTGCTCACCGCTACCGCTGTAGCGCTGGCCTCCAACTACTTTATACCCGGATTCTCGCTGGCTATGGGCTTTCTGCTGGGAGGTATTGTGTCGCCTCCTGACGCTGTAAGCGCGGGTGCGATCATGAAATTTGTAAAAGTGCCCGCGCGCTTCCAGACCATTGTAGAAGGCGAGAGCCTGTTCAACGACGCCTCCTCGCTCATCGTATTCCGGTTTGCACTGGTAGCGGTGGGCACGGGGCAGTTTGTGTGGCAGGAAGCCGCGCTTTCCTTCGGGTGGATGGTGGTGGCCGGTGTAGGTACCGGGCTGCTGCTGGCCTATCTATTCTACAAGGCCCATAAATTTCTGCCCACCAATGCCGAGATGGACATAGTACTGACCCTGGTGGCGCCCTACTTTATGTACATAGTGGCGGAGGCCGTACACTGCTCGGGCGTGCTGGCAGTAGTGAGCGGCGGACTTTTCCTGGCCAGGCGGCAACACCGCTTCCTGAGCAGCGACAGCCGGATAAAGGGCTACTCGGTATGGCAAAGCTTCAGCTTTATACTAAACGGACTAGTGTTTATATTGATAGGACTGGACCTACCGGAAATAAGTGACGGCCTGGAAGGTGTGAGTACCTGGACCGCCATAGGATACGGCGCGATTATTACACTAGTGCTGGTGGTAGTGCGTATGCTGGCAGCTTACGGGGCGGTACTGACCACCTTTATTATGCGGAACTTTATAAATGTAGCGGAACGCCACCCCGGATATAAAACTCCATTCCTGCTGGGATGGGCGGGGATGCGGGGCGTAGTATCGCTGGCGGCGGCCCTCTCCATACCCCGGACGCTGGCAGATGGCACGCCCTTCCCCGGGCGCAACCTGATACTGTTCATCACCTTTGTTGTGATACTGCTGACCCTGGTGATACAAGGCCTTACCCTGCCGTACTTTATCCGGAAGATACCGATACTGCATGATGATGAAGAAGTACCGGGCGAAACCCACTACTACGCCCTTCATTACCGGCTGAACCAATACAGCTCTGACTACGCAGCGACTGAATATGGCGAAGCGATAGAACTGCAACCCGCACTGCAATATGCGGTTGCCAAATGGCGAAAGGGGCAGGATGCATCCGGAACGGAACACCTGAACGCTGAATGCAAGGCTATAATGCTGAAAATCATTAACCAGCAGCGCGCCTGGCTGCTGGAGTGGAACGATGACGAAGAATTGGATGAAGAACACATACGCCGGCACCTGTACCGACTGGACCTGGAAGAAGAGCGTCTAAAATATATGTAACCGCCGCCGCGGGAAAATTGCCAAAGGCTTAACGCACAGTTGCTTAACTTGCCGCTATGATACCAGAGAATGAAATCAGTGAAAAATTCCCGCAATTCGGGCCGGAGCTTTCGCACGAGATAGCAGAGACGGGGACCATCAAAACCTTTGAAGACGGCACCCTGCTGATGAAGACCGGGCAGTACATCCGCTCTACCATGATAGTGCTGAGCGGACTGGTAAAGGTGTACCGGGAAGACGAAGAAGGTGGTGAATTCTTTATGTATTACATACAGCCAGGCGAAGCCTGCGCCCTCTCGCTGATATGCTCATCGAAGCAAGACACCAGCGAACTTACCGCGAAAGCGGTGGGCGAAGTAGAACTGCTGATGGTACCTCTAAACAAAATGGACGAGTGGATGATGACCCACAAAGGCTGGTACCAATATGTGCTGGGTACCTACCGGCGGCGATTTGAGGAATTGCTCACCACCATAGACCATATCGCCTTCCGGAATATGGATGAGCGGCTGGTGTACTACCTGAAAAAGCACCAACAAACGCTAAACAGCAACTTTATACCCTTTACCCATGCTGAAATAGCCCAGGAGCTAAACTCATCGCGCGAGGTAATATCGCGGCTGATGAAAAAACTGGCGGACCGGAACATGATAAAAATACACCGCAACAACGTGGAAATACTAGACCTGAACCTGTAAAGAGGAATGGGTGTGACTATAGTCACCACTTCTGTATGAATCGTGCGGCAGTTTTGCACGATGGAACTAATTGGCTACCTGGCATCGGCACTTATCGGCATCTCCCTGGGCCTTATAGGCGGAGGCGGCTCTATCCTTACCGTGCCCGTACTGGTGTACCTGTTTGACGTAGACGCGGTGTCGGCTACCTCATACTCCCTCTTTATAGTAGGCACTACCAGCCTGGTAGGGGCAGCCCGCAACTACATGAAGCAACAAGTGAATGTAAAGACCGCCCTGCTATTTGGCATATCGTCGGTAGCAACGGTGTTCGTGACACGGAAATTTATTGTTTCGGCCGTGCCGGCTACCCTCTTTACTGTAAACGGACTGACCGTAACCAAACAACTGGCCACCCTTGTGCTGTTCGCCTTACTGATGCTGGCAGCATCGACCTCAATGATACGCGACCGCAAAACAGATGCGACATCCGCCAAACCAACGGCCACCACCGGTAAACTGGCGGGCTACGGCATACTGATAGGATTGGTAACGGGCTTCCTGGGAGCCGGCGGTGGCTTTCTGCTGATACCGGCATTGGTACTGCTGCTGCAACTACCTATGAAAGAAGCGGTGGGTACCTCGCTGCTTATTATCGCTATGAACTCGCTGGTAGGATTTGCAGGCGACAGCGGAAACTATGCCATTAACTGGCAACTACTACTGACCATTACCGCAATAGCCGTGGCGGGTATATTCGCCGGTATCTTCCTGGCGCAGCACATACCCGGCAGTAAGCTAAAGAAAGGCTTCGGCTGGTTTGTGCTGATAATGGGCATCTATATACTGGTAAAAGAACTCTATATAAACTAACGCATGTGATATACGTCACCGTAAAAGAATACATCAACAATCATCTTTGTAAAAAAGAAACAAGCTATGGTTATCGAACAAATTTATACCGGCTGCCTGGCACAAGGAGCCTACTACGTGGAAAGCAACGGCGAAGCTGCCATCATTGACCCACTACGCGAAGTAGCGCCCTACATCGCTAAAGCAGAAAAGAACAACGCTACGATAAAGTATGTATTTGAAACGCACTTTCACGCTGACTTTGTATCGGGGCATATAGACCTGGCAAAGAAGACCGGCGCGACCATAGTGTACGGCCCCACAGCAAAGCCTGACTTTGAGGCACTGATAGCTACGGCCGGGCAGGAATTTAAGCTGGGCGCTGTAACTATAAAAGCCATACATACCCCCGGCCACACCATGGAAAGCACCTGCTACCTGGTAACTAATGAAGAAGGGAAAGCGATGGGCTTATTCAGCGGCGACACCCTCTTTATAGGAGATGTGGGCCGCCCCGACCTGGCACAAAAAGTAGTGGCCGACCTGACGCAAGAGAAACTGGCGGGCTACCTCTTTGAATCGCTACGCAACAAAATAATGACGCTGCCCGATGATCTTATCGTTTTCCCGGCGCACGGAGCGGGAAGCGCGTGTGGAAAAAACATGAGCAAGGAGACCACCGACACCCTGGGCAACCAAAAGAAGAACAACTATGCCTTGCGTGCGGACATGAGTAAAGAAGAATTCATAAAAGAAGTGATCACGGGGCTGATGCCACCGCCTAAGTACTTTCCGCTAAACGTGATGATGAACATACAGGGATATGAGAGCATAGACAAAGTGCTGGAGCGCGGGCAACACGCCTTTTCGCCGGAAGCATTTGAAGCCGCGGCCAATGAGACAAGCGCACTGGTACTGGACACCCGTGACCCACAAGACTTCGCCTCGGGCTTTATACCCAACAGCATAAACATAGGCGTGAACGGCAACTTCGCCCCCTGGGTAGGGACGCTGATACCAGACATAAAACAGGAAATACTGATAGTGGCAGAACCGGGCAAGGAAAACGAGGTAGTTACCCGCCTGGCCCGCGTAGGCTACGACCATACCATCGGGTACCTGAAAGGCGGCATACAAACCTGGAAAGACGCCGGCAAACCGCTGGACACGATAACCTCCATAACCGCGGAAGAACTTGCATCGCGCGCCGGGAAGGCACCGGTAAACATACTGGATGTGCGCAAAAAGAGCGAATATGACAGCGAGCACCTGGTAGACGCGGAGAACCTGCCCCTGGACTACATAAACGATGTGATGCCTGAAATAGACAAAAACAAGACCTACTATGTGCATTGCGCCGGAGGTTACCGCTCGATGATATTCGCCTCCATACTACGGGCAAGGGGCTATGAGCACCTGGTAGACGTGCAAGGTGGATTTAAAGCGATAAAAGAAAATGGCAAGCTGGCACACACAGACTATGTGTGCCCCTCTACCCTGCTGTAAAAAGCGTATCTTACTGTACCCGCCCCGGACTGCCGGGGCGGGTACAGTACTTTTATAAAAAGAACTGAAGATGACAACCCGGCGCATATATGGCTGGCTTGGTGCCGGATGGCTCCTGGCAATAACCGCAGGCGTACCGGTATGCGCGCAAAGCCGACTGACGGGCTGGACACGCGCTACATTATGCGCGCACCTAGCCGGAAAATGGAGCGCCGAAGCGGAAGGACAACTACGAAGGCAGAACAACACCGACCAGGAACTGATGGCCGCTCCCCTGCTCTACTCCGTGCGTACCTATGTGCACTATGACCCGACGAAACACCTGAGGGTAAGCCTATCGCCTTTTGCCTGGTTTGAACACTATGCGCTGGACAACAAAGGCAAGCTCAGCAAAACCCATGAGTACCGCCTGACGCTGGCCGCCATACTGGGCACAGATATACACCGGCATGTGCGCCTGTACACCCGTCCCGGACTGGAGTACCGGATGCGCCCGCAACGCACGGATGAACTGCGGCCAAGGCTACAAGCCGGAGTACGGTGGCAACTCAGCCCCGCCTTGTCGGTACGCCCCTTCAATGAACTATTTATGACCTACTATACCGGTACGGGGCGCACGACCTTCGACCAGAACCGGAGCGGAGTCAGCCTGATGTGGCATATAACCGGGCAAGCCGAAGCTGAAGCGGGCTATCTACATGCCCAGCGCAGCTCATCGGCCAGTGAGAATATCTTCGTGAACTTTCAATACCGGATTGGAAAAGTACGGTGACTTGTGTTACACTCTTCCGCCGCCGGTGGAACTAAATTTGCATAGATCACTTAAAAAACAACAACAATGAGCAACTTCAATGAATTAATAAACAGCGACAAGCCCGTATTGGTAGACTTCTTCGCCACCTGGTGCGGCCCCTGCAAAATGATGCAGCCTATACTCCAGGAGCTGAAAGGCATAGTAGGCGATGACGCAAACATTATAAAGATAGATGTGGACCGCAACCCCGAAGCGGCATCGGCCTACGGCATACAAGGAGTACCGACACTTATGCTCTTCCGGAACGGGAAGATACTCTGGCGCCAGAGCGGCGTAGTACCCGCCCGGCAACTGGCACAAATCATACAACAACACGCTTAAGCAACAACGCACACTTTCAGACTTTATGACAGACCTACTAAAACAACCATGGCCCTGGTATGTGGCCGGCATTCTTATAGGCCTTACGGTGCCAGCCCTACTGCTGCTGGGCAATAAACACTTCGGCATATCAGCTAACCTGCGGCACATCTGCGCGGCTTGCCTTCCCGGGAAAGTACCCTTCTTCCGGTATGAGTGGAAAAAGGAAATATGGAACCTCTTTTTTGCGGGCGGTATTATAGCCGGGGCTATAGTAGCAACACTATTCCTGAACTCCGGCGCACCAGTATCGATACACCCCGCCCTGGCTGCCGACCTGAACTCGTGGGGCATCACCGACTTGTCGGGGCTGGTACCACAAGACCTGTTCTCGTGGGAAAGCCTCCTGAGTACCCGTGGGTTCATTATGATGGTGGCAGGCGGATTCCTGGTAGGGTTCGGCACCCGGTATGCCGGTGGCTGCACATCGGGCCATTCTATTATGGGCCTGAGCAACCTGCAACTACCCTCTCTTATCGCTACTATCAGCTTTATGACAGGCGGCTTCCTGATGGCTAACCTGATTCTACCCTTTATTCTGTCTTTATAAAAAACACAATGAACAATAATCAATTAATGCAGCAAGACTACGAAACCCGCTCGCTTGACACCATCTGCACTAACGACTCCCAATTGCAGGAGCGGTGGTACAGCCATATAAAATACCTCATAGTAGGTCTTTTCTTCGGCATTACGTTCGTAAAGGCGGAAATCGTTTCGTGGTTCCGGATACAGGAGATGTTCCGGCTGGAAAGCTTCCATATGTATGGCGTGATAGGGACAGCCGTAGTGGTGGGCATGCTATCGGTATGGCTCATTAAAAAACGAAAGATCAAAACCATAGAAGGGGAAGAAGTAGTGTTCCATCCCAAAAAATTCAACAAAGGCCAAGTAATAGGCGGACTACTGTTCGGCCTTGGCTGGGCGATGACGGGAGCCTGCCCGGGGCCATTGTTCGCGCAGATAGGCACCGGCGCCTTCACCGTGCTGGTAACCCTGCTGAGCGCTATAGCCGGCACATGGGTATATGGATATTTTCGTGAGCGGCTGCCACACTAATGAACCGCATAAAAAGCAAATGGCTCCTAAAAAGGGGCCATTTGCTTTTTTTACTGTGGTGCTATTACTATTGGCGAACAAGGCGGAATACACCGGTAGCGTTTTCTGTTGTGATACGGAGCATGTAGGTGCCGGAAGCGAGCGATGCTACAGAGAAAGAATTTGAACTTTCGACGCGGACAAGCGCGCCAGTGATATCAAATATCGCAACCTGCTGTACTTTGCCGGTGGCTTGTATGTACACTTCGCTACCGGCAGGGTTGGGATAGACCAGGGCTTGCAGTTCGGCATTCTCTACTTCTGAAACCGATACCGGTGTCTCAAAGCGCATGATCTTACCCGAAGCGCCCACTACCCAACCTAAATCGGCCGAAAGCATGTGTATGCAAGAAAGGAACGCAGAGGTGCCTGAGACCATCGGCACCCAATTGGCCCCGCCGTCGGTCGTTTTGATTATTGTACCGGCCGAGCCGCTTGCCCACCCTTCGGTAGCAGAAACAAACTGCACGCGTGTAAGATTATTGGTAGTGCCCGACACCTGTGCCGTCCATGTACTGCCGCCATTGGAGGTGTGCAATATGGTACCGTTTCCCCCAACGGCCCAGCCCAGCGACTCATCGTGAAAATATACCGAGTACAATGTAGCCGTAACGCCCGATGTTTGGGTAGTCCAGGTATTGCCACTATCGTTGCTCACCTTAATAGTGCCCACATCGCCTACGAACCAGCCGAGCGTATCGGAAACAAAATGTACCGCACGAAGGGTAAAAGGTGTTCCTGTAGATTTCTGATTCCAGTTACCCCCCGAATTGGTAGTAGCCAGCAACGAGCCGTTACCTCCAACAACCCAACCATGCGTTGGGGATATGAAGAAGACAGCATAGGCAGGAAAGGGCGCGCCTGACAATGATACATTCCATGCTCCGCCGCCATTGGCTGTGGCCAGTACCGTACCATTGTCGCCCACGATATAGCCCTGTGAGGGGGAAACAAAGTAAACACCATGATAGGTAACAGAGCCGGTGGAGTTGTCTACCCAGGTATTACCGCTATCGGTAGTGGAAAGTATGGTGCCCACGCTGCCAACGGCGAAACCATCTTCCGAAGAGGTAAAAAACACGCCATTCAGCGCTGCTGAAACGCCCGAAACCTGGCTGGTCCAATTCTGCGCCGATGCAGTGCGGGGGATACCTGCCGCAAGCACGAGAGCGGAAACACCAAAGAACCTCCGGAGATAAGTGTAGCATTTATTTTTCATACAGTTAAGATTAGTTACCTGCAAGACTACGCCCCCACGCGAAAGAATACCTGAAACTATTCAGGAATGGCCAAACAAACTTGGTAACGGACTAAAACAGCAACGGCCAGAGGCCTTACCGGGTAATGGCGGACTCAAACTCCGCCTTCTTGTACTTTGACAAGCGGGCCACCAGCCCGGTTTTGAGATGTATCGTGAGCTCGGAGCGAGAGTAGTGAACGAGGAACGCCTTATTTATCATCCACGACTTATGCACCCGAAGAAATGCATCGAGACCGGCCAGAGTAGTTTCAAAATGTTTGAGGTTCTTGCTCACCGTGTACTTGCGAGTGGCAGCATGTATGATACAATAAGACTCCATCGCCTCAATAGCCACAATAGCATCTACCTCCAATATGTGCTGGTGCCCTTTGTCGGTCACCATAATCTTATTCACCGGTTTACCTTCCAGCGCATCGCTGAGCATCGCCATCTGGCCTTCGGCCCTGGGCATACCCCGCTGTGGCTTCACCCGGCCCATAGCCAGTTTCAACCGGTCAATATCCACCGGCTTTAGCAGATAGTCTACGGCTGCGACCTCGAAAGCGCGTACCGCATACTCCTCGTATGCCGTTACGAAAATGATGTCGAAATCGGGGGAAGGGAAAAAGTTTACGATTTCAAAGCCCGCATACTGAGGCATGCGTATATCAAGAAATACGACATCGGGCTTCATCCTGGCTACCTCTTCCACCGCCTCGGGAATATTGGCACATTTGGCCGTGACCACAACCTCCGGACAAAACCGGGTTAACAAACTCTCCAGCACATCTCGCGCGCTTTCTTCATCATCCACTATAATAGCTTTCAGCTGTTCCATTCGCTTTAAATATAACTATTCAGCCTACACCCGCCTAAAGAATTGAGGCAATGAACCGATTTTTTTCAGGAATGGACTAGTAGTGCGTTACCGCCGGAATTGTTAAGACAACCACCGTACCGCTCCCATTCTCTTTATCCTCGTACACATAGCCAAAGGAGCCCCCGAACATCTCGCTTAGAATCTCGAAGCGCCTTTTTATCGCCTCGCCAGAAAAGGACTCGTGCCCCGCCCTCTGCCTCTTCAATATTGCCTGCGCCCGCTCGCGGCCTACCCCATTGTCTTCTATCCGGCAAACCAGCGCTTCGGCAAGGTGGAACGTAACCGTCAATTCCTTTGCCCCTTCCTTGTGCAACAACCCGTGCGCAATGGCATTCTCAATAAACGGCTGAATCAACATGGGCGGTATCTGTATATCGGAAACACCACCGGTGTTGATGGTGTAGTGGAAGTCCTTTTTGAACCGGAGCTTCTCCAGCGCCAGGTAAAGCTCTATCAGTTTCAGCTCCTGGTCGAAATCGATAAGGTCTTTGCCGGAATAATCGAGGCTCCGGCGTATCAGGTCGGAAAAAGTGGTGATATACGAATAAGATTGTTCTACATTTCCCTTCAGAATCAGGTCCTGGATGGAATTGAGCGCATTAAATATAAAATGCGGATTCATCTGCGACCGGATGGCTGTAAGGCGGGAAGCATTGAGCTCATTGACCTGCTTCGCCCTGCGGCGCTGTATGCGCAACTGCCATTGATACACCAACAACACCAGCAGTACAAATGCCATCATAGCCGCGGCAATAAAGTACCAGCGGAGATAGAAAGGTTGCGAAATGCGAAAAGAGTAGTTCACCGTTTCGCTTTCCCTGCCATTGCAAACCACTTTTACCTCCATGGTATAATCGCCCGGGGCAAGCGCATTGTACACGATGTGGTTTTGTGTATAGGTATGTACTTTCCAGCGGTCATCGTATCCGAGCAGCCGGTAATGGTAACGGGTGTATTCCTTATCGCGCAGAGTGGGCGAGGAAACTATGAACTCGAACTTGCGCCGGTGACTCTCAAAGCCGGTACCCGCCGATGCCGTAAAAGGCTCATCGTTCACCAGCACACTGTCTAACCGTATAACGGGAGTACCGTTAACGGGCGAAGTGTATGACATATTTATCCGCTGCACGCCGCCGGAGTGGCATACCCATGCCGTATCTCCCCGCAGGGAAAAATCAATCACCTTCTTGCCTGAAAAACGATAATCGATGTGCAGGGCGCGAAGCATGCGGCCATCCATCGCAAACTGGTACAGGCCGTTCCTGGATTGCCCTATAATTGTATTGTTGTAAATCTGTATGTCGCGCAGCTCTTCCAGGCGACCCTCCACCCGTGGCACTATCGCTGTTGCAACGCTGGCATCATCAATAACTAATACGCCGTTTGCCGGTGTGCTCACATACGCCTTACCCCTTGCGCAGCAAATGCCATTGGCTACTATAGGCGCGTTGCGGTATAGAATACTGCGTGGCGCGCCACCCGGAGAAAGAACAAAAAGACCATCGGATGTATAGCCATAGACAAGCCCGGTTTCGCTATCCGCCTCGATAAAATATCCGCGGCTATTAAGGCCAGGCACGTTGGCAATAGAAAAATTACGCCCAGCGCCAACGTTTACCTCTGAAATACCCAGGTTGGTAGCCATGTAGAATACATCATCCGAGACGATTGCAGCATCTTTTAGCGAAGGCGTTTCCTTTCCCTTTAACAACCCACTTTTCCTGAGCAATGCCGATAAATTGCCATTATCGTACACCACTTGTATTCGCCCCGACGATACATAAATTCCCTCTATACCTTTGGAACCGGCCTGATCGAGCATGGTGACGCCAGCAGGCGAATAGCGCAGCAGCTTGCCACGCGTGGTGCCCATATAGAGACTACCCGGCTCACCGGTAGTATGTACCGAACGAACGGGGTCATCGGCAAAGGGCACTATCGCATCCTCCATATTAAGGTCAGGGATGACCAATACTCCCTTATCGAACGTGGACAACAACGTATTGCCTTCGTGGTCCTGGTAGACGTGAGATATAAAGTAATCCTGGTACAGTACCGTACTACTTGCTACCGGCACCGCACCGGGAAAGAACCTAACGCCGGGCAAAGCCCCCGCCACCCAGGCACCATCGCCGGTAGTGTACACCCTCAAGGAAGCTGCCGCACCCTTGCGCGCATTGCCGGGCAACTCCTCAAAGGTTGCGCCTGCTGTATGAAACCGGTAATTCCGCCCCGTCACCAGGTCGATAGCGTAACAATCATTACCGATGCTGAAAAACTGAACAATATGCGGGGCCTCTACTCCCCGAGCGAAATGCAAAACCCGCTTCCGCAGAACGCCATTGGCATAGGACAGCAACGGAGCGCCCGCACCCTGGTACACCAGCACCTCCCCATTAGCCGCCAGGTAAGCCGGGCTGAGATACCGGCCGGCCTCCGTGTACCTGGAACATACCTTACCTGTGGTATCGAGCACTATAACAGCGCGAGCGGCAATGACCACATCCCCGTTGCCCGCTACCGCCAGGCTCATATCGGCACTACCCTCCCCATCCTTTAGTTCGTAGAACAGCTCACACCTTCCGCGGATGATGCGAAACACCTGTTTGCTCAGGTTATGACAGTAAATAATATGGCGCGCGGTATCGGCCACGAAACCGAAAGCGGATTTACTCTTCGCCCCCGGGAGGTTGACACTCATGTAATTGTAATGGTCGTAGTAATAAAGGCCCTCATTGGTAGCGAACCAATAGTTGTGCCGTTCGTCTTGTATCACATCATAAATCTGTATGCCCCGGAACTGCTCCTCTCCCAGGACAAAAAAAGCGGGTCGCTGACCAGCGGCCGACACGGAAAAAGCAATAGCGAGCAAGACTAAGAACAAGATGTTCCCCAGCCGTGACGCTTTATAACCTATTGCACCTGGCACTATAATAAACCTCGTTTTCCTGTAAAGTAAAAATTATATGGGAAAATACACCAGCGCACCGCACCTAGTCCACCGCATGAATAAGAATGGAGGTGCGCCACGATGGGATAATAGATATAAACTATCAGGAAAAAGGGCCGTAGTGAGTAATTTCAAGAATCGCAACCATAAAAAACGTATAAAAAATGGGAAAGGAATCAAACGACATCAGCAAGTGCCCGTTTCACAACGGCAGTATGAAAAACAATGTAGCCGGTGGCGGCACCCGCAACCGGGACTGGTGGCCTAACCAACTAAAACTGGGCGTACTGCGGCAACACTCCGCATTGTCGAACCCGATGGAAAGCGACTTCAACTACGCGAAAGAATTCAACAGCCTGGACCTGGCCGGTGTAAAGAAAGACCTGCACGCCCTGATGACTGACTCCAAAGACTGGTGGCCGGCGGACTTCGGGCATTATGGCCCATTGTTTATCCGTATGGCCTGGCATAGCGCCGGCACCTACCGCACAGGCGATGGGCGTGGCGGCGGCGGCACCGGACAACAACGCTTCGCGCCACTGAATAGCTGGCCAGACAATGTAAACCTTGATAAGGCCCGCAGGCTGCTGTGGCCTATAAAACAGAAATATGGCCGTAAAATATCGTGGGCGGACCTGATGATACTGGCCGGCAACGTAGCACTGGAGTCGATGGGCTTCCAGACGTTTGGCTTTGCGGGTGGCCGCGAAGATGTGTGGGAACCGGACGAGTCGGTATACTGGGGTGCGGAAACTACCTGGCTGGGCGGTGATGAACGCTACGCGCATGGTTCGCCCGGCGTGGAAGGCCACGGCGTGCTGGTATCGGACGACGATGCCGACGGAGACAAACACAGCCGCAACCTGGAGAATCCGCTGGCGGCGGTACAGATGGGCCTGATATATGTGAACCCTGAAGGGCCAGATGGCAACCCCGACCCTATAGCCGCCGCAAAAGACATACGCGACACCTTTGGCCGCATGGCAATGAATGACGAAGAAACCGTGGCGCTGATAGCCGGCGGCCACAGCTTTGGCAAAACCCACGGCGCCGCCAGCGCCGACCATGTGGGCAAAGAACCAGAGGCGGTAGATATACATATGCAAGGCATGGGCTGGACCAATAGCTATGGCAGCGGCAAAGCCGGCGACACTATAACCAGCGGACTGGAAGTGACATGGACTACGACCCCAACCCGCTGGAGCAACAACTTTTTTGAAAACCTGTTCGGCTTTGAGTGGGAGCTGACCAAGAGCCCCGCCGGCGCACACCAATGGGTAGCCAAAGACGCCGATGGAATAATACCGGATGCATTTGACGGGAATAAGAAACATAAACCGACCATGCTGACCACGGATCTCTCGCTGCGCTTTGACCCGGCTTATGAGAAGATATCGCGCCGCTTCCTGGAACACCCGGAAGAATTCGCCGATGCATTCGCCCGTGCATGGTTTAAGCTGACGCACCGTGATATGGGGCCGCGCAGCCGCTACCTGGGCCCTGAAGTGCCTGCGGAAGAACTGATATGGCAAGACCCGATACCCGCGGTAAACCATCCGCTGGTGAACGATAGTGATGTGGCAGCACTGAAAGCGACCATACTGGGCACCGGCCTTAGTGTACGGGAACTGGTTGGCACGGCATGGGCTTCGGCCTCTACCTTCCGCGGGTCGGACAAACGAGGCGGCGCTAACGGGGCACGGATAGCACTGGCCCCTCAAAAATACTGGCAGGTAAACAACCCTGCGCAACTGCAAAAAGTGCTGGGCAAACTGGAACAGGTAGCGAAGGACTTCAACAACGCACAGGCAGACGGCAAGAAAATATCGCTGGCGGACACCATAGTGCTGGCTGGCTGCGCAGGCATAGAAAAAGCAGCCAAGGATGCCGGACACGCCCTAACGGTCCCCTTTACCCCGGGCCGTATGGACGCCACGCAGGAACAGACCGATGTAGAATCGGTGGGATACCTGGAGCCCTATGCTGATGGGTTCCGTAACTACCGGAAGGCCAAGAGCACTGTTTCTACCGAAGCATTACTTATAGACAAAGCCAACCTGCTGACCCTTACCGCGCCGGAACTGACCGTGCTGGTGGGCGGGCTACGTGTGCTGGACACCAACTATGACGGCTCTAAACACGGCGTGCTCACGAACAGGCCGGAACAACTGACCAATGACTTTTTTGTGAACCTGCTGGACATGAATACAGAATGGAAAGCCGCTACCGCTGATAAAGAGCTGTATGAAGGCTACGACCGCCACAGCGGTTCGCTGAAGTGGACCGGCACCCGCGCCGACCTGGTATTTGGCTCTAACTCGGAGCTTCGCTCGCTGGCAGAAGTGTACGGATGCGCTGATGGCGCGGAAAAGTTCGTGCGAGACTTTGCAGCCGCCTGGCATAAGGTGATGAACCTTGACCGCTTTGACCTGGCATAACTAAATAGCAAAAAACAGAACGGAGGGCCTGCAAATGCGGGCCCTCCGTTCTTTCTGTCTATTACTGTCCGGACTATGCCTATTCTCCCGCTTCCTTCAGCATCATCTCGCGTATGTACTTAACCGGTGCACTGCCATAGCCGAGGAATTTCTCGTGGAAGGCCTTAAGGTCAAATTTGCCGCCCTGGCGGGCTTTCCACTCTTCCCGCAAATCATATATTTCCATAAAGCCGGTGAAGTAGGAACAGAGCTGCACCTGGGTAAGTGTGGCACGGCGCCATTTGCCCGCGGCTTCGGCTTCCTGCTGGAAGGCTTCGTTGACCAGCAAATGCATGGCCGCTTCTTTACTGAGATTATTAACATGAACATCGTGGTCCAGGATGGTATTGCAAGTGCTGCGCAGGTTCCACTTATAATACATCAGCCACATTTCCGGCTCATTGTTGCCATACCCATTCTCCAGCATCATGAGTTCGGTGTACACCGCCCAGCCTTCTATCATGGTGCCATTGCCGAGAATAGCCTTTATGATACTTGGTGACTGGTTGCTGTACACCAACTGTGTGTAGTGGCCGGGTATCGCCTCGTGAATATTTAATATCTGCAGCGTATAATGGTTGTACTCGCGAAGGAAACTCTCGGCTTTGTCATTGGGCCAACCAGAGAGACTACCCACATTATAGTAGGTATTGGCCCCTTTGTCGTAAGGGCCGGGAGCATTGATGGACGCTCCCGCCACACCGGCCATATATGCCGGCTCCTTGCGGACCACCAACGGACGGGAAGGATCGAGATAAATGAGGTTTTTATCCTTAATGAACTGAACGAGCACGGGTATCTGCCGCTCTATTGCCGCCTGGAACGAATCGGGCGTGGTGTGCGTGAGTGAAATTTTATCAATTACGCTGCGTATGAGCTGCAGGCTATCGGAAGGCCTGGGCGTGGCGCCCAAATACTTTGCCCAAAGACTATCGGCCAGCAGATACATTTTACCATGCAATTCCTTCTTACGGGCAAGCGCTTTGCCGTATACCTCTTCGGCAGTGTAGCGAGACTGGATATCATACTCAAACTTCCGACTGTACCGTTCTTTCCCGACCCGGAAACTGCGCCAACCATCCGCACCGGGACGGAGCGCCTTCAGCCAGTCTGCATATCCCCTCATGGCGGTAACTGCCAGCGTAGCCCGTTCCTTCATCTGCCGCTTCTCGTCCTCGCCGAGCGCTGACTTCAACAACGCATCAGCCAGGTCCTGCTCCAGCACGCTGACGCCTCCCAATGTCTGCTCAATGGCCAGTTCCGTGTGTTCCTGTGTTGGGTTAACAATACTCTTGCGTGCCGCCTCGTAGTAGGCCGGCACATTCGCCAACTTGCGGTAGATATTGCGCAGGCGGTTATCAAGCGAATCGTAGCTCCCGTTAAGTATTTCCGCGAAGGCGCCGGACACATTGAACTGAGAGGGGTCCCACTCGTGGGATCTCCACTCATTGATGGCCCAAACGGCGCTTTCCAGCTGTGCCTTCATCATCTGCAAATCAATGCGGTTGTTATCGGAAAGCTCCGCGGGGTCGAATTGCGCCAGGGAATCGAGGTGCGCCTTGCTGAATGCCAGTTCGCGCTGGCGGGCAGCCTCGTCGGGCACTACCAGTACACTGTCGTAGTTATGATACCCTACGGAACTCGCCCATCCCGGGTATGTTTTCCAGAGCGCCTCTACGAAACGCTCTTTGTAGGCATCAAATTTCGGGTCGGCTGAGGAGCTCATACTCTTTTGTTGGCCGCCACCGCAGGCGGAAAGAAAGATACCCGCTACGGCGCACAATTTAAGGATTCGCATACTGCTGTAATTATACCGGCAAGATAGTCTAAATGGCAGCGCTCCGCAATCCCCCTTTCCGGGAACAGAACTATATTAACTTGCGCAATGCCATAATATACCCCAGGTGCATGCCATCGTGAACCTGGAGAAAATTAAGTGCGTCTTCTATCGTTGCTATCTCAATTCCGTAACGTGTGGTCCAGGGCACGGGGTTACTGAACTTACCGGCTGTGTAATCGTCCTGCAACCGCTGCAGCGACTCCAGCAACTCCTGCTTAACCAGCGCTATTTCCGCCGTACCAGCTTCCCGTTGCGGGTGCGAGCCCGGCCGGTAACGCTGCCAGAACTCCTCAGCTATATAGGCATCCAGTCCATTGCGTTTGTAGCACACCCCTTCCTGCGCCGCTACGAGGTGACCCAGGTTCCAGAGAATGTTGTTGCTGAAGCCGGGAGGGACGTGGCTAAGCCGGGCCTCAGAAAGATCTTCAATCATACTAAGGGCGTATAAGCGGCCTTTACGGATATTGTCTATAGCCTGGTGCATGTTATCGATTCAGTTTGAATGTTTTGATATTGTCTATGTCCAGGTTATCTGATACATAGGTGTTCCATTTTTTCATAGCGTCGTAATTGTCGCCCAACTGCGCTTCGCTGACGAACTCGGCTGCCAGGCGTTCCGCTGTCTTTACCGCACGCTTGTATATCTCATCCACCTCTTCTACCGAGTAGGAACGCTCTTCCAGCTTATCTTCCATGTGCAGGCGCTCTATCTCGTAAATATCAAAATAAATATTGACGAAGCAATTGATCTTATCATCCAGCCGGGTGGTAAAGTAGGTGTTCTTTACATCAAAAACTGACACGGAAAAATGATGCACCGAGTCGCCCACACGATTCACATCCATATATATCTGCGCTTTCAGCTGGTAGGGTTTTGGATTGTTTATCAGGTCTTCGTTCTTGTGCGTAATGATCACCCGGGTGCTATCGGACCAGGCGAGGCTGTTGGTTTTCACAAAATCTTCGTATCCTACTTTGCTGTTGCTGCCGGCTTTAAAGTTGAGCAACTGCCCTTCGCGTGTCAGGAAGTCTATGGAGCGTTGCTGTTCTTTAGTGCGCATGAGCCCTTCGGAGTTGTCCCAAAAGAAGGCGTTGTATGGAAGCAGTGCAATCTTCTGGTAGTCTTCCTCGCTTACATCGTACTTATAGTATGGGGCGATGAATGGACGCTTGAAGTCGTAAAAATATACTACCCCTTTTGTACGGGCGCGCTTTGGCGCTTTGGAGTGTATCTTGCCATCGGCCTTGTACCTGTCTATATAGTCGAACTGGTAGGTAAAATCGATATGGTGCAACGGCCCCGGACCTTCATCGTTCTGGTATGTCTGGCCAATGTAGATGGAAACGTAGCCGAGCTTATCCAGGCCATCCGCCGCGAACGGATGTACCGTGGCGCTATCGCACGACATTTCTATCTTCATAATAGCACTACTCTCTTTATCCATCCATATCTCCCCTTTGAACAACAGCCGTTTGTTTTTCTTAGGAACAAACGCTATGCGGTAAATATTCTCATCGGAGGGTAATTGAGACAGCTTGTATTGCTCCATCATGCTCTTGAGGTCCATCTGGAGGGGTGTATTGGGCAGGTAAGTGCTTTCCTGAGTCAGGTCGGTATTTTGTATCGCTTTAGAGGTATTCATACTGGCGAAGTAGCGGCCATCGTATTTTGCCACCCCTACCCGTCCGTTCTTATACTGGAACTTCTCTATTGTCGCCCCCTTCACCACTGCATTGTAGTAGCACTCCAGCACCTCTACCGGCTTATCATTAATCTTGGTTTCCAACTGGTAATACGCCTTGGACTTTATGGCTTTCCTGTCTTCCAGTTGCTTCTTGCACGCCAGCAGTATTTTGTACAGGCGCTCTTCATCATACTTTATGGTCACTTCCTGCAGGTTGTTGGCTGACGAGCGGAGCAAAACCACGGTGTCTTTCAGGAGCACGCTCACGGGTACCCGCTTCTTTTTGTACCCCAGATAATAAAAAGCGAGCGTATCGGTGCTTTTAGCGGAAATAGAGAATACCCCATCTTCGTTGGTGACCGTGCCGCGGTCGGTACCCCGCACCCCTACGGAACAAAAACCCAGGGGCGTGTTATCTTCGGCATCGCGTACCACCCCCTGCCATACCGTCTGGGCCCGGGCGCTTATCCCCGCCAGCAGAAACAACATCAAAAACCTTATAGTGCGCATAGATGGCTTAAATTTACAGTTTTTGCGCTAATACGCCTGCATTTAGCCTACCAGCACCGGAAGCTAAGACATTGTGGATATCAATATGCACGGTGGGCTGCCCTTCCCGTACTTTATAATTATTTTGCAGCTCAAATGGCCGCTGACCAACTACATACCCACCGAAAGATCATCCATATAGATATGGATGCCTTTTATGCATCGGTAGAGCAGCGGGATAATCCCGAGTACCAGGGGAAGCCGATAGTAGTGGGTGGCTCGCCGCAGGGCAGGGGTGGCGTGGTGGCCACGGCCAGCTACGAGGCCCGCAAGTTTGGGGTGCGCTCGGCAATGTCGTCTAAAAAAGCGCAACAGCTATGCCCCCAGGCGATATTCGTGTACCCACGCTTTGCCGCCTATAAAGAGGTATCAGAAAAAATACGCGAGATATTCCGGCGGTTTACCGACATTATAGAGCCCCTGTCGCTGGACGAGGCCTACCTGGATGTAACAGAAGACAAACAAAACATCGGGTCGGCCATAGAAATAGCCAAACAGATACGCCAGGCAATAAAAGACGAACTGAACCTGACGGCATCTGCGGGAGTATCTATTAATAAATTTGTGGCCAAAGTAGCCTCTGACATGAAGAAGCCGGACGGCCTCACCTTTATAGGCCCCTCCAGTATAGAATCGTTCATGGAGCAGTTGCCGGTGGAGAAATTCTTTGGTGTGGGTAAGGTAACAGCCGACAAAATGAAGAAAATGCACCTGCACACCGGCGCGGACCTCAAAAAGCTGACCGAGGAAGACCTGGTGCGCTACTTCGGGAAACCGGGTATGTTCTATTACCGCATAGTGCGGGGGATAGACAACCGGGAAGTAGAGACCGAGCGGGAGACGAAATCGGTAGGCGCCGAAGACACGTTCCCTTACGACCTGCAGGACCTGGAAGAAATGAAAGGTGAGCTGGGCAAACTGGCCAAAAAAGTATCGGAGCGCCTGAAACGCCATGAACTGAAGGGGAAGACGATAACCGTAAAAATAAAGTACCACGATTTTAAGCAAATCACCCGAAGCCACACCTTTGACGAGGCGATGGATGACGAGGCGACTATCCTTAAAACCGCTATTATAATACTAGAGACATCGGAACTGCAAGGAAAGATGGTACGCCTGCTGGGTATATCGCTCTCCAACTTTGGCGAGGCGGCGCAAAAGCAGGCCAGCAAAGACGAAGAACCTACCACACAGCTATCCCTCTTCGGGCTGTAATACCTGCCCTAAAAAATGCTACCTTAGCCCTATGCTGGGAGAACTTACGGAAACAGAAATAGGCGCACTGCTGGAACGCAACATTATAGGCCGGCTGGGCTGCAACGATGGCACCAACAGCTATGTGGTGCCCATCAGCTATGTATTTATGGGCGACCATATACTGTGCCACTCGTATGAAGGGCTTAAGATAGCCATGATGCGCGCCAACCCTAATGTATGCTTTGAGGTAGACGAAATACGCGACTACTCTAACTGGCGCTGCGTGATAGCCTGGGGCGTGTACCTGGAACTAAGTGACAAAACAGAGATAGAGAACGCAAAGCAATACTTCTCGGAAGAAATGCTGGAACTGAAGGTGAGCGAGACCGCCCTGCCGCCGGACGCACAACCGGAACGCCCGCGCCCGCACGCACCGGGAGATAAACAGTCCATCTATTATAAAATTGTATTTACCGCCATAAGCGGGCGTTATGAGCAGCAGATATAGGTAGCTGGTTAGGCTGCTTCGTCGTGCCTCCTCGCAGTGACAACGTGGGGGTGATTGGTGTGGGGGCGGCCCCCAACCCCCTAAAGGGGGCTTCTTGTGGTTTTTTTTGTGTGGTGGCTGGGCTGCTGGGCAAGAACGTGGGGTGAGGTTGCTTCGCTGTGCTCGCAAGGACGGTGGGTTATTTGCTTGTGTTTTGTTTGAATGAAGCTGGTTGGACTGCTTCGTCGTGCCTCCTCGCAGTGACAATGTGGGGGGTGATTGGTGTGGGGTCGGCCCCCAACCCCCTGAAGGGGGCTTTCTGTTTTTTTGTGGTAGGTGGGCAAGAACGTGGGGTGAGGTTGCTTCGCTGTACTCGCAAGGACGGTGGGGGGCCTCTTCTCCCTGCCAGTAGGAGAATCTCTGAGAGAGCGGGTGGAACAACCAGATATTGCATAAAAAAAGGTAACCATCCTGGAAAGGATGATTACCTGTAGTGCTATTATTTGTGGTTTTACTATTTTATCAGCACTTTGTTAGCATAGGTAGAGCCATTGGTGGTCGCTGTAAGTATGTACATGCCAGAGGTAAAGGCTTGTGTATTTATTGTGTGTTTCGCTTCGCCTATAGTAGCGCGGTAGAGTACTTTACCAGTAAGATCGGACAGGGCAATCTCGGTTCCTTTTTCGGCGTGCTCTATGTTTATTACATCAGAAGCGGGGTTAGGGTATACTACCGCATTGCCGAGGGCAGAGATGTTCTTCACACTCAGCGGGTCTACATATGTGCAGGCGGAAGTATCGTGGCAGCCACTGATGGAAAGAACCACTGAAAAGTTGCCTGCTGCTGACGGCGTGTAGCTCTGGCTAGTAGCCCCGGCTATAGGCGCGTTGCTGTTATCGCAATCCAGCCATTGGTAGATAGCGCCAGCTTGCGCAGCGGTAGCTGTACCGCCGGCAACGGTCACCTGGTTGCTAAAGCCTCCGGAAATATTGCAGAGTGTTGTTTTTACCAGGAAGCCGTCCATCATAGTGGTTGCAGTAGTGTTTGCCGTACCGGTTGAGAAATCAAAATCTAACGTATTCTGAAACGCACCGAGATGATAAATGTCGCCAAAGGCATTTACGGACATTCTGTTGCGGTTGGCGTCTGTATAATAACCCAACGCACCGGCGCCAACCAGGCTGAAGGTTGAATCGAGCTTGATCAGGTACATGACAGCCTGCACGTTATCGGAAGAAATATTGAATGTTCCCGGTCCCGGGTCAACATCCACATTTTGGCCGTAGAACATAGCCGATGAATATACATTACCAAACAGGTCGCCTTGCAAAAAATTGTCGTAACCATATCCGGGCAGAGACATTACATTCTGAAATTCACCTGCCTCATTGTATTCAACTATGAATTGTGTAGCAACTGTAACCAGTACGTCAGCGCCAGCAGAGCCGAGGTCATCGAAATTGATGGTTTCCTGGAAACTTGGGGTCGGTATAAGTCCGCTGTAAAACACACCATTTCCTGTGGCTACGACCTGCAGTTTAGAGAAGTGTACATTTCCACCTGATACTACTTCACCCCATTGCTCTACTCCTGCTGAACTGATCTTCCCCCTGAACATAGAGTAGTTACCCACAAAATTCTGCACGATACCCACACTTCCAAATGTCACAGAACCATTGGTGACCAACTCCGCCGCTATATACATATCGCCATTCGGAGCGCAGCTAATAGCGTTGATAGTGGCACCGCCCTGGTAAGCGTCATTCCATAAATTCGTGGAAAGCGCATTGTTGTACTTGGCCATATAGCATCCACCCGGGAAAATACCGGCTGTTACTACATTCCCCTGGTGGTCAACAGTAAGTGCTGATGTCTCTACCCAGGATTGGCCCGGTATCAATGTATGTGCCACGTAATTACCGGCCGAGTCGTATTTGGCTATCATAGCGTCTGAACCACCGCCGGTAGAGGTGATGTTAACCGTTCCCGTACCCGGATCAATATCCATAGTACCGCTAAATCGTCCCGCTAGAAAGAGGTTACCGGCGCTATCAGTGGCCGCTTCATAAAAATAAAGATCAGAATCCATTTTTTTAAACCATAACGCAACTCCATCCTTGTTATACTTGACAATGAAGTATTCTGCAATGCCGGGTGTAGCTACATTGTAGAGAAGATTGCCATTATTGAAACTCAGGTTTTCACTAGTATGCATATAGGCATATAAATTGCCGTACCTGTCGCTCGTAATTGCATAAACATTGTTGTCACTTACATTAGATGATGTAATGTTGAAAGTACTGGTCCACTCGTGCTGTGGTTGCTGTGCATTCGCGCTATTGGTCAGCAGTGCCGAACCGCCCAGCATCAATAAGGTAATTAGTTTCTTCATAACTTGTATTGTTTAGGATACAAAAGTGATGCAAATGAAATCGCCCCAAAGGCTGACTTTACCTAAATGGCTTCCGGCTTTAGGAAACCCCGGTTTGGCTTTACTAATGCAAAAGCCCGGGTAGAAACCCGGGCTGTGTTCAAAAAAATAACCACCATAGTTTACTTAGTGATAGTGCTAAAAGGAGAGTAAAAGTATGACAGTAGCTACAACCGAATAAAATGACCGCTACCAAGAAGACAAAGATGCTTACAGGGAGCGGAACAGAAACAGGCAATTTGTGAACAGGCCCTCACGCTGCATGAAACCACGCTCCCAATTTATGAGCCGAGCCGTTAAGTAAACTGAAAACGGGGTTTTATACGCCGTGGCACCCCCTTTCGTAAAAGAAGGCTATGCCAGCTAGGCCGGCTCCTCTATCTTTACACAAAATGCGAACGCTCCTGCTCATAACATTCCTCGTACTGGTACAAGGCATTGCCGCCGGTGCGGACGAACTGTATTCTATCCCGCTGCGGAAGCAGGAAGGATTGCCGTCGCAGTCGGTGTACAGCATTCTGCAAGACCGGCAAGGCTATATATGGCTGGCTACCGATGAGGGGCTTTACCGGTATGATGGCTTTGCATTCAAGAGCTACCGTTCAGCCCGCCAGGTATCGCTGCCGGGTAGCGCCATACACGAAGACCTGTTTGGCCGCATCTGGTACCAGAACTTTGACGGGTATATCTATTATGTTTCCGGCGATAGCCTGGCTGCGTTTGAAGAACGGCAGGGCCCTGGCAGATTTCCCTATTGCCTTACCGACAGCTCCTTATTTGTAATGCGGGGCAATACGATATGCTCTTATCGCCTGGCCGACCTGTCGCCCGGTATGAAGATGCCGGCGGGTGAATTCTACCATGCGGCCGCTACCCGTAAGGAGGCATTCTTTGCCGTAGACGAAGAAATAATAGGCATTAACGATCAGCAGATAGTGCGCCGTATCCGCCAGCCCCGGAAAGCCGCGGCTGAAATCCGCCAATTGTGGGCGACCAACAACCGGCTGTACAGCAGCACTAAATACAACGAACAGAAAGAACTGCTGTACCTGGAAGGAAACACACTCCGTCAAGTGCTGGCCATCCCCCAGCCATCGCTGATACAAGGTATCGGGCAAACGGACAGCATCTACTGGGTGCATACACCTGACGGCACCTACGCCTACAACGAAAACAGCACACCACTGAACGGCGGGCAACCGTACTTTCCCGGGAAGAGCATTTCCTCGGTATTGAAGGACCGTCGAGGCAGCTACTGGTTTACCACCACCAATAATGGCATATCGCTGGTACCGCAACTGAACAAGAAACTGGTGCGTACCGGCAACTTCACCCCACAGCACCTGAGCCATGACGGCACTAACCTGCTGCTGGGAACCAGAGAGGGAAGCGTGCTGCTTCCGGGCGATAACCTATCACAGTTTGCCCCCACCGGCATTAATACAGGCAATGAAATAACCTACCTGTATGGCGACTCTATCATCCGCCTGGCGGTATCGCGCACCGTATATGTAGAAGACCGGCTAAGCGGGTCCGTGGCACAATATCCCTGGGCAATAAAACAAGTATGCCGCGTGGATGAAAAATACTACGCGATAGCCAGCTCCAATACCGCCGGCCTCATCTGCCTCAGCAAGCGGCAGCGGAAACTTGCTTCGGAATGGGACCATGTGCCGGGCATAACGGTGCAGCAAACACTGAATGGGGAACTGCTTTCGCTAGCGGAACTACGATGCAAGTCGGTAGCTACCGCGGATGGCGCTATTTATTTTGCTACCAATAAAGGACTCTTCCGAGCGACACCTAAAGCCGGGCTCCAGGAGGTGAAAGAAGGCCCTGAAAGCTTCTTCGGCCAATGGCTGGTACCGTTCGGGAAGGAAGTGTACGCCCTGAGTGCGCGGGGCGACCTGTATAAAATATCGGCCGGCAGGCTATTTAAAGCTGCTTACAATGGCGCACCCGATGACGCCCTGATACTTAAGATAAAAAAAAGTGGTGATTACCTGTTTTTACAAACGGCCGAGGGCCTGTATTACAGCCGGCCGAACAATGAGCCGCTCCGATTCTACAGGGCTCCTGTAGACAACAACGGGCATAACCTGAACGATATAGAACTGCAAGGAGACAACCTGTTGCTAGCCACTGACGGGGGCATCATCGTGAACTCTCTATCGGACACAAGTATCTTATCGCAACAGCCAGACTTCTACATTAATACCATACTGGTGAACGGCCAACGCTTACCGCAGGAAAGACTGGCCGAGCTTAGCTACCGGGAAAACGCCATTACCATCAACTACTCCATACTTGATTACCTGAACTATAATGGCTATGTACTCTATTACCAGGTGAATAGCGGCCCCTGGCTATCGCTGCCCGCCAACACCCGAAACCTGGAGTTCCGCTCACTTTCTCCCGGAGACTACACTGTCCGTTTCAGCTATATGACCGACGGCGCAGTATTGCAAACCGTGCACTTTAATATAGACAGTCCTTTCTGGCAAAAGTGGTGGTTCATAACCACGTGCCTGTTGCTTGCCTCGCTAACCGCATACCTCTACTATCGCCGGCGGGTGGCCGCTATACTTCGTAAAAACCACCTGCAACTAGAAAAAGCCGCGCTGGAGCAGGAACTGAGCAAATCGATGCTCACCTCCATAAAGGCACAGATGAACCCGCACTTCTTTTACAACGCCCTGAATACGATACAGGGGTACATCTTTACCAACGACCGGAGAAATGCCAGTAACTACCTGGCCAAATTCTCGAAACTGACAAGGATGATACTGGAAATGTCGGGGAAAGAACTGATAACCCTGAACGAGGAACTGCAAGCGCTTACGCTATACCTGGAACTGGAAAAAATGCGGTTTGATGACGACTTCGAGTTTGTTGTAGACATTGCCCCCGGCGTAGAAACGGACCTGGTAAAAATGCCGCCCATGATAGTGCAGCCCTATGTAGAAAACGCGGTGAAGCATGGCCTGCTGCACAAGGAAGGCACTAAGCTGCTGAGCATCCGCATCAGCAACGTGGGCGGCATGCTGCAAGTGGTGATAGACGATAATGGCATAGGCAGAGCGCACTCGGCGCGGCTGAACCAGCAGCGGAAGGAAACGCATGTATCGTTTTCTACCGAAGCTAACCGGAAACGAATAGAACTGCTGAACAAACTGGCCGGCAGCAAAGTAGCAGTAGAAATAACGGATAAACAAACCGACAAGGGCGAAGCATCGGGCACTACGGTAGCCCTTGCCATACCTGTGCGGTAACAATACCATACGCTCATGAGCAATACGATAAAAGCGATAATAATAGAAGACGAAAAGATGGCCCGGACAGTGCTGAAAGGCATGCTGGAGGAGTACTTTGACCACGTGGAGGTAGTAGCGCTCTGCGCCGATCTGCCATCGGGCGTAGCGGCCATCAAGAAACACGCTCCTGACCTGGTGTTCCTTGATATAGAGATGCCGGGGCAAAGCGGCCTGGACTTACTCCATTACTTCCCGGACGAAGAGGTGAGTTTTTCCATCATTTTTACTACGGCTTATAACCAATATGCCATACAAGCCTTCAAGCTATCGGCGGTGGACTACCTGCTGAAACCTATAGAGCCTGAAGAACTGGAACGCTCGATGGAGCGCTACCAGAAGAGCCGTGACCGCAAAGACCTGCAACTGCTGCGCAACAACCTGAACCCGAAACTACCTAAAAAAATAGCCATCAACACGGCGAACAGTGTGCGCTTTGTGGAACTGGATAATATCCTGTTCTTTAAAGCGGAAGGAGCCTACACGCAGCTAATGCTGAATGATGACAGTACCATACTGGTGAGCAAAGGCCTGAAAAACTACGAAGAAATGCTGGCAGAAGACAGCCGCTTCTACCGCTGCCACAAATCGTATATGATACATGTAGGCGCCATAACGGAGTATGTAAAATCGGACGGGGGTTACCTATTGCTTGCTAATAAGTATGAGGTATCGGTATCGGCAGAGAAAGTGAATGAACTGCTGACACTAGTGGGCCTCTCCGGTAAGTAAAGCTATTATTGCTTTTTGGGTAAGAAAATATGCTCTTCTATGGTCATGCCCTTTTCCAGGTGAATGGCATGTAACCCTGCCTCCCTGGCTCCCAGCACATGCTGAATGCTATCGTCAATAAACAGGGTATGCTCCGCCTGGAAACCGTTCTCTTGCAGTATATAATGAAAAACCTCCACTGCGGGCTTTCGCATACCTATGCGGTGAGATAAGTATACCCTATCGAAGAACGCGCCCAGTGGCATCCCCCGGGCATCGAGCAACCGCTTATTGAAGGCGGCCTCGTGTATAGCGTTGGTGTTGCTAAGCAGTACCAGGTCGTAGTGCAGGCGGAGTTGCTCGAGGAGTTGGAGCCGGCGAAGGGGGAAGTCGAGCAACATAGCGTTCCAGGCGGATATAATGCTGCCGGTGGGTATATCGCGGCCAAGTATCGCTAAAAGGGCATCGCAAAACTCGTCCCCGGACATACGGCCGGTTTCGAATTGGTCGAAGATATCGGTTTGACGGGCCTGGGAGTACAGTTCGTTGAAATTTTTAATACCTAGATCAACAAAGGCTTGTTCGGTAAGTTGGTAGTCGATATTGAGTAGAACCCCGCCGAGGTCGAATATGATATGGCGAATGCCTGTAAACATGCCGCAAAAATAGTTAGGTAAAAAGACTTTTTCTTTTTTGAAAAAACTCCTACATTTGCCATCCAAATTAGCGACAGCATAATGCTGAAAGCTATGGTCCTATAGCTCAGTTGGTTAGAGCACCTGACTCATAATCAGGTGGTCCTAGGTTCAAGTCCTAGTGGGACCACTTATGCTTCTCAGAAGCCGCGCCGGACAAGCATTTTAGCTTGTCCGGTTTTGTCTTTGGTGGTTTTCCGTAGAGAAGCAACTGAAGCGGAAAAAGTCTCACCTATCCATATATTGTACGGGCGAACAAGGCTTCGTATCTTTGTATTCAAACAAATCATAAAATATCGACTTTAAGAAATAATTGACTCATAAAGAGATCGCGTAGTTTACGTTCCCGTCTTGAAAAACCGCCAATAATTAAAGACACCGGGATTAGTAAGTCTCCGCGCCCATAAAGGGCGTGGCCTTACTACATTCTAGGTGTCGGGGCTTGGCGGTTCCTTCAAGACTAGTTGTAGGCCGAGGTTCACGCCCCTCTTATTTTACACACCTTTCCGCCATCGGAACCTCTGGCAACATCATAATGAATGTTGCATTCTCTTCTTCAGAAAATAATCTATCCACCGATACGACCACCGCCATATTCATTCGTGAACTGACCTACTAATATTTTCTAACATTAATAACTCACGAATGAAAAACTCAATTCTCTCAATAGTCATCGTATTATCAACTTTATTATCATCTTGTGGCGGAAGTAAAAAGCATCCGGAAACTGCATCTCTAAAGCCCGAGTCAACATCAGTTGGGGGAGACCTTTCTGATTATCTCCAGATTGTAGAAAACGACTATGAAATAAACGGGCACTATATCGGGAAACTGTCAGTAAAAATAAAAGCTCTGAAAGCCTACCCAAGTGACAAAGAGTTCGATTTAAATGGATCACTTTTAACGGAGGGTGGCTCGCCGATTTCAGGCATCACCCAGTTCAGCTTAAACTTAGATTCTAAGAATAAGCTTAAAGACCTACTGAAAAGAGGTACTGGCGAAGAAGTGCTATCATTCGATGCTTATGGCTACAGTCAGGAGATGAATGAGAAAGCCAAAAAGTTCTCACTTTCCGGGGTAGTTAAAGAACCTTATATAGCAAGTGAAAGTCCGGCCACAAGTGATGCAGCAGTATCCACTGCCGCCGGTTCCGAGAATAACTTTGACGAACTACTTGATGCGTATGAAAAGCACACCGATGATTATGTAGAATTAATCAATGACATGAGCAATGACAATGTTGCTGGGGCAATGGGTGATTATGCAAGTCTATATCAAAGTTCGGTTGAACTTGGACAGAAATTGGGAAACGCAAAGGGAGAACTTAGTGCCGAGCAATTATCACGGATGATGACGATACAGGCTAAGTTGGCTCAGGCAATGGAAAAGGCGAACAGGAAAATGAAATAAAATAAAAGAGCAAGCTGCAATTAGGGTCACCATTACTACGGTGGCCCTTTTTCATGCACTAAAGCAAATAATATAGATATATTGTCTAAGAAGATTAAAGCCCCACCTCTTTAGTTTTAGCGACCATTATTATATTTATGTATGAATTGGGAGACACATGGTGATACTACTTCACTAATGATATATGATACCGTATACCAGCTGTGCGAAAAAATGGAACTTCCACTTTTTCACGTCACAATGCTTACCGAGCCGAGAGAGAAGCAAATTTACTTTGGGAAAAATGACGTTTACCGATATGGCGTTGGGAATAACGCCCTTGTCGAGGTTATGGAACGCTCACTTTTATATTTAAAAAACTTAAGCACTGTAGCAAAGAAAGTGAGACGAGACCGTTTCAAAAATGCCAAAATTCTATACAGAGACCTTACACACAAATATAAATGGCAACCTAGGCTTCGCAATGAGTGGCTACGAACCATCAAGTCTAACTTAGAAGAAATTAAAACTGACGAAAATGAACGTACGTTTTATACCCCCTGCCCACCCGGGGCGGAAATTTTAAAAAAGCTAATTCCAGCAGTAGAAGAGCAGGAAAAAATGATTCCAGAAGTAGCAACTTTCTTCAAACGAATGGGTATTGATGTAAAAATTGTATTCAACTGTCCAGGACGCAATAATGTAGAATTAAAAGGCATAACATATTTTGAAGATAATACTAGAAGTGATTATTTTGATAGTGTAGCGAAGATTCTCAAAAAGTATAAGAGGCCAGTATTGGTTTTAATTGAACCA
This sequence comes from Flavipsychrobacter sp., assembly GCA_016786665.1. Taxonomy (GTDB): domain Bacteria; phylum Bacteroidota; class Bacteroidia; order Chitinophagales; family Chitinophagaceae; genus MKUN01. The sequence goes on along the minus strand of JAEUVZ010000073.1, from coordinate 5,320 downwards.
GACATAGGAATAGCTGACTTTGCAACCACGGACGTCGGCGAAACTTTCAAAAGCTATATTTACGCTGATGAAATTAGCCAGCTACAAAATTCAATTACAAAAGATTCAATAATTGTTGTTAAAGAAACATTTCATTCCCCGCCAAAGGCGAAAGATAAAAGTTCAATCTATTTCAGCCTTTCAAAAATTGTAACTGATATTTGTGATAACCGGACCCTCACTGGATTAAAAATATTTATTAGTGATTCAAAGGTCAATGCTCTCGTTGAGACCTTTATCAGTCAAAACATCCGAAGTAAACGATATAGTTAATCGGCAACATTCCTGCTTAATCCAGCTACTAAAGTAGCTGGATTTTTTATGCCCCCATTACCCAAAATAACACGCACTTATAATTAAGAGCCTTTACTATGGCTCAATTCCAAGAGATATTCAGTGCCTTAGCCAACACGTCTTGGGATTTTCGGCGCATGAAAAACAAGATAATCAGGGGTCATTTGTCGAAGAATAGATTACCCGATTCCGAAAATCGTCGGTGTGGAAATACCGACAACATACTTACCCCCGAAGAAATACAGCTGCATTTAACGCTAAAACTTGACGGACTAATAGAGCAATGGGAATTGCTAATGGAGAAGCACCGCAAAAGAATCGTTGAGGACATCAGGAATGTTAGAGATCAGAAAGCTAGCCCGACAGAGTTTCTAACTGTAAAGGAGGTCCAGTCATTACTTCGAATCGGTAAAGGGGCGCTTTACAAAATTATAAACACCGGGGCGCTACCAACAGTAAAAATTGGAGGGAAACGACTATTTCAAAAAGCAGACATAGAAAAATATCTAACCCAAATAACCCAGCTATAGCTATATGACAGATCATTTAAGGTTTATTGTTGCCCTCTTCTGCTTAAAGGAATGGGAGCAGACGACAAATATCCGTCTGGACGTGAGGGTCGACAGACGGACAGGGGAAATTAAAAATAAGCGTCGCAAGAATTCGAATACTATTATGTATGATGGAGAGTTCGAAGGCTTTAAACTTATTGTATTTGAAGTTCAACATCTCAAAGACGGAAAATACACGCATTCGACGTATAGACTATGGGTGGAAGGCAGCATACACAAAAATGCATTTAATGGCAGAAACTATGAACGCCTTTACTTCGAACATTATCATACGGAACTTTCACGTATCTGCAAAGCACTGGACATTAATCCCGCAATAGCTACCCTACTAAGTTTTGAATACGGCGTAAATGTAAAGCCTAGCATTGAAGTACAGGATATAGTTGAAAACTGGCTTGTTACCTATTCTACGAAAGAGTTTATAAAATATCAACCGGGCAAGAAGGGCAGGTCATTGGGTAAAGTAGCTAAGCTCGGCGAGTATTCCGTAAAGTGTTATAATAAAGGTCCACAGTATGGCCTAACGGAAAACAAACTCCGTTTCGAGCTACGCTTTTCTCGGCTTCGTAGGCTTAAGCAGCCCCCGTATTGCATTAGAACTTTAGCTGACCTACTTGATAAAAATAAACTAGGAGAGGTGTCAAATCTATTGATAAGGGCTTGGTCAAAGGTTCTTCTATGCGACCCGCAATTACCGAACAAAGCAACTGCTGAAGAGCATAGGGAACTTATGATCAGCGGCAAGAACCCCCTCTACTGGATGAATATGGTTCGAAAACAGTCTGGCAACCGGAAAATTTATTATCGCCTACGTGCTGTTTTCATAAAGCTAACCCAAAAGTATAGTGACTGTGACCTGCATTCGGAAATCGCAGGTTTAATCAAAAAGGAGGTTGATGAGCTGCTTGGTTAGACGGGACGTTTTCCCCTATTTAATAAAGTGGGATTCTGTCCCCCTCTTAGGGGGCATAACCGGTAAGAAGGTATAACCCCCTTATAGTAACATACCCAGCAACCCATCACTGTGAAAACCATATTTATATCCTAAGACAGGTCAAAAAAAACACAAAGACACATGGACACCCATTACAGTATAACAGTCAGACAGGTTTGGTAACGTACCCAGTTACCACAACCAGAACTGACAATATTCATTATGTACAAACAAACTTTTATAACCAAAAAAAACAAGCTTATGCAAGAAACAGATTTAAGCAACTACTGGGGTAACGAGCACCTCGAAGCAGGTAGCCCCCTTGCGACTGCCATGGAAGCAGCCTTTGGCCAAACAACCACCGACGCCGAACGAGCGGAGAAGCTTCGTCGCCACCAAGACGGTACACCCAAGTATACCTTCCTGGTCGTAACACACAAACATTTCCCACGCTTCTTGTTCGACGAAGCGCAGTTCGAATATGCCATTAGCATGATTGGTGAGAAGTACTGCAGGACGTTCGTATGCTTCGAAAAAGCGCTGCTGCACTACCTGAAATGGTTTCGCCAAGGGAACCTAACGGAAGAAGCCCTGAGGATCAAGAAAGAGTATCAGAGGATTATCGACAATGAGAGAGACCTCATTGCAAGTATTCCGATGCTTTAACAAGTCACATTAAAATCAAAATATATATGCATTTCAAAGAAAAAGTCAAGGTTGGTTGCATACCGACCACTGGAGTAGTTCCATTTGAATTTACCCAAACCACTGATCCGCGGATTAAGTACCTGGAGTTGAATGACCGTTGGTATGATTGGGAAAACGGGAGTATTGCTCAACTTTCAGCAGGCTACATCCGCATAGGCAAAAACTGGTATGATACTGGCATCGGTGAGTTAAGTATACTGTTCAAACAGAACCCGAAGCTCAAGAGCCAAAGCGCGAAGGATAAGTTGGAAAGGAAGATTATTGCTTTTGACAACGTTATAGCAAATAATAGGTTCCGCGAAGATCGGTTTAACGTCTACTTCAACATCGGGCATCACGATAGTTGGATTGAATTCAGAAAGGACTGGCGCAAATATGTCGCGTATTTCCAAGAAGTATTGGACGTCGTTGTAGATGATGTTCTTGAACCCGAGTGGCAAGACTTCTATCCGTGCTGTCCTGACGAAGCTCGGTATGGCTACAAACCCATCAAGGACTTGAAAGATGTCCTGCCAAGGGCTCCTTATCTGAAAAGCGGGGAACAAGATAGCCTTGAGGAAGATCTATTGTGGGCCGCGCATGAAACTGTCTATGCAGAAGAGTACTCTCAAGTAGTCAAGTACGTGAGCCTCCTGATGAAATATGGGATCGATACGACCGCTACCGCTTCCGAACTTAGAAACCGCGCCTATGAGTGTGCTTCACTTGGTGACCGCTTAGGACGGATAGCATTTCACAGCTTGGCATACCTGAACCCAGGCTATGACCGGGAAGCTTACGATGACATTTTCACAGGTATACTAAACGACCATCAGGGAAAACGCGACATCAAAACCTTCATGTGGTGCTACGAGAACATCTATGCGTCACAAGTTGAGGCAGCCGCAAAACTGGAACGTGATTCATTTAACGCTAACAATATCGATGATGAGCAATAATAACTATAACAATACTGGGGAGCAGAACAGCTCTGCTCCCCAGCTTAACTCCCTTGTGGTTGATTCCTGCTATAGCAGTGCAACAGGGATAATGCAATATCAGATTATGGATTATGCGACGGGAGTGCCCCTGTACACTTCAAAGCCCATTTTTGGAGCAACCAATAATGCAGGTGAATTCCTGGTCGTGGTTTTGGCGCTGAAGTATTGTAAAAAGACCGGGCGGGATGCCATAGTCTATACTGACAGTACAACCGCCATGGCTTGGGTGAGAAAAAGAAAGACAAAGTCGGGGGCAACAACCAACATGAAGATCTTAACTCAGATCATTGAAGCAGAACAGTGGCTCAGGGCAAATCCAGACCATAATAAAGTCGAAAAATGGCTGACACATCTATGGGGTGAAATCCCTGCTGACTTTGATAGAAAATAGGTTCGTCTACGCCCGTCTGATGCCGACGGCATGTGGGACGGGCGTAGACAACTTAAGGGCAAGGAGATGCCTCGCAAGGGCGCAAACGATAATAACTAAAATATTGGTAACACTTAAAGACAAATAGTATGCAAACTAAGAATGAGAAGATATCAACTCTTCAACCAGAATTCGAAACTCATAATCTGGTTCAACGTGCAGCATTACGAGGCATTCATGATAGCATTAACAATCTCTATCTAGGATTAAACAAGTCGGAAGATAAAGGTGACTTGCACTGTACAGCGATGGGTGTCTTCCCCGTCAGTATTGCGGACAACCCCATCCTTGCTGATACATACAAGAGAAACGAAATGCTCTTGCTGCTTGCAACCTTTCTGAATATAGGATGGATACATTATGACGGTGGCAAAAAGATCCTAATCTATGCTTTCCTTGGGCATTCAGAGACCAGATCAATATTCAAGAACAAATGGTGGCGTTACCGGAAATATCTTCAACAGGTCTTTAAGGTCAAGGTTGAGAACGCAATAGAAACAAGGTGGCAGGAGTATTACCCTTGCCCGAAAGAACACTGTGTCTTCGGCGTTAACACCTTCATTCCAATCGACGATTTGTTTCCTATGAGACCTTACATTGAAGAGAATGAGGCCGATAATTTCGATGATGATATGCACTGGGTAGAATATGACACTACATGCGCACTGGAATATCACGGTATCTATCCGGCTGTTGCTATCCTGCTGAAGTATGGTATAAATATGATCGATAGCAAGGAGGAGCTGATTGACCGCTGTTATGAATGTGCTTCTATTGGGGACGAGCATGGCAGAGACTTATTTCATATGATATCCTCAATAGATAGTACCTATAAAAAGGACTTATGGGATGAAATGTTTGACAATATTCTCGAAAAACATAAGGGCGAAAGAGACATCCGGACCCTTAAATGGTGTATTGACAACATCTACGCACCTAAGATAAAAGAGCAGTTTGAGCTTGAAAAAATATCATTTAAACCAGAAGTTCATGAGTAAGACATATGTAATATTTCGCGGAAGAAAAACCGGTGTGTTTAATAAACCCTGGTCGGAAGTAAGGCGGTTGGTCAATGGTGATGACGCAGTCTATAAGAGCTATGATTCAAAGCGCGAAGCTTATGCTGAGTGGGACAAACACGTCCGTCAGAGAAGTTTATTAATTACTACTCCAAGGCCTACGGCCAATGCACTCTTCATTAACAGCGTATCCTGCCGCGACACACGGGATAGTAGGTTTCAGATATGGGATGTAGCCGCAGGAGTAGCAATTCATACATCACCGGTATATGAGGAGTCATCAATCAACATTGTAGATTTCATCGGCATTGCTTCCGCTTTACGGCTGTGCCAAAGTGCAGGGT
>JAEUVZ010000040.1 GCA_016786665.1 Flavipsychrobacter sp. | reverse complement strand
ACCGTAGAGAACGGCAGGGTAACCGCGCCACCCGTGTTGGTACCGGAACCGGTAAAGGTGATAGCGATAGCGTTAGAGAGCGTCAGGCTCACCGACTGAGTAGCGGTGGCAGAAGCATTCTGAGCGTTTGAGTTAAAAGCCAGGCCTAAAAAAGCTGCGGCGATGATGATGATCTTTTTCATTTCTTTTGTTTGAACTATTGTTTTGAAAATTGTTTGAATCGTTTTGCTGCACAAAGATGGGGGTAGTGCGGGGGCGATTCAAAATAAACCGGCCGGCTTAACCCTGTGTTAGGAAGCGGATAACAAACGCTTAACCAATAGCCGGAAAACCAGCGTGGACGCCTTAACTGACGGGGTTTTACTGTTAAAAAAATTAACGTTTGCACCCCGTTACGCCTGGCGGCGGCATCGTGCTATTTGTAAAATTCCTATGGATGGCCTACTTTCACATTATCCAGGCGTTATTTGTAAGCCCTGGACATCTGCATATAGAGCGAGACAGAGGGAAGTGTACCCCGGATTCCTTAAAATGAAGTGTAAAAATGTCTAATAGTCTTATTGACAACGGCTCAAAAGGCAGTACCCCGCCATATAAAACAGCCGGCAGATGGTTTGCGTTCCTGGTCATATTCCTCTTTGTGTGGGCTGGCTTGTACATATATACGCACCAGTCCCGTGTTTTTAATGGCTACCAGTCGCGGCAGTTCAGCCGCAGTAACATAGAAAAGCTTAACCGCATACTTTACGAGTCGGCACTCCCAGTAGCGCCGGCACCCCAGGTAGTGGATACTACTGCCCTTCCTCCGGACATGGACTCGTTCCGGCAGGCCACTCAACCGCAACCGCGCACAGAGATGAGCCAGGTGTGTGATGACAGTTGCCGGATAAATAAAGCCCTCCTGTATGTACGCACCGAATTTGATAATAAGGTGCGCAAGGAAGATGAAGCAGTTATTGCCAGCTACATACGCACCTACAGCGGACGCGAAGTAGCGGGACTGCTGGAAGACCTGGATATTAAGGTAGATTCCTACTTCTGGCTCAGCGGGCCATATATGTACCTGGAGATGATTTTCTGGGTATTGTTCGGTGTGATATGCAGCAACCTGTTCGCGCTGGGGGTAATTGCCCGCAGCCGGGGATGGGGTGCGTTTAGCGCTAAGGAGGTTCCGTACCAGGCCGCCAAGTTTTTCTACGCGCCGGTATTTACTATTATACTGATACTGGCATTCAATTATTTTAGACACAGCGAAGTATCGGACGTGAATGCCACGCAGGGTACTATCGTATTCTCCTTTGTTGCCGGCCTGTTTTCCGGCGGGCTGATGAGCTTCCTGGAACGTCTGAAATCGGCGCTGTTCCCGGAGCACCCGGTAGCTGCAGCAGAAATACCGGCAGCCACCCGGACGAAACCGCCAGAGCCGGAATACCATGCCGTAGTGGCTAAAACGCCCACCCAACCCTCGCCGGCACACCAGGAGCAAATGCCGGTAGGGGAGCCGAGCCCGGCCGTAATAAACGACCTGTATAAAGAAACCACCGAAGGCGGGCCGGGGAGTGATGTAAAGACCAAAGAGGAAGAACTGGAGGCGCTATCTTCTACCATGGCTTTGACAGCGGAGGAAGAGGAAACGCCCCCTGCAGCAAGCCTGCAGCCGGATACGCCAACGGGTGACGTGGTGCCGCAGGTAGTGGTAGTGCTGAACCTGGATGTAAGCGGGCTATATGAAGAAGAGAAGAATGAGATAATAGATATTGGCTTCGCCAATGCGGTGGTGACCATGCACAACGTAAATGGCAGGGAGATAATTACCGCCCGTAAGTCGGACGATAAATATACGGCCTCGTTTGTGGCGCCAGACGTAAAACCGGGCATATACATTGTGCGCTGTACGCTGACGCAGAAACTCAGCGACGACTATACTATCAATCTCTTTGGGGAAAAGACCGTGTATCTTACCCACGAGAATACATCGCTGGAACTGTTCATAAAAAAGTATGAAGCGATAGACTAAAAAGCGAAAGGCACCTGGTAAGGTGCCTTTCGCTTTTTTAATATTCTGTATTGTTTAGCAGCTTATCTTATCCACCCTGTTCTGGTGGCGGCCACCTTCAAAGGCAGTAGAAAGAAATATAGAGACCATTTGCTTGGCTTCTTCCAGCGATACAAAGCGCGCGGGCAGCCCTATAATGTTAGCATCGTTGTGCTGGCGGGCCAGCGAGGCCACATCAGCATTCCAGCAGAGCGCGGCACGGATGCCCTGGTGTTTATTGGCGGTAATGCAGACACCATTCGCACTGCCGCAAATCAGTATGCCTACGCCGGCTTCTCCCTTCTCTACCATACTGGCGGTAGGGTGGGCGTAATCGGGGTAATCTACGCTGTCCGGGCCATGCGTCCCTTTGTCAGAAACGTTCCAGCCCTGTTCGGTAAGCCATTGTTTAATGGCTTCTTTGTATTCATAACCGGCATGGTCGGCACCTATAGCCAGCGGAAGGTCTTTGTTGAAGGCGGTCTGCATATATTATTGACTTAGTTGTTTACGAACGCGTTGTTTGGCTACCCGGGCGCTGAGGATGATGCTTATTTCGTACAGCAGGTAAAGTGGTATGAACACGAACCAGCAGCTAAGCATATCGGGCGGGGTGATAATTGTGGCCAGGAAGAGCAGTATCAGGATAGCATAACGGCGTTTATCGCGCATCAGCTTAGGGGTAATAATGCCAATGCGGGAAAGGAAGTACACCACGATAGGCAGTTCAAATACCACGCCCATACCCAGCACTATATCGCTCATGTTGTCGTAGTAGCTGGTAATGGTGATGATATTTTTGAACTGGGGGCTCAGCGTGTACATAGCGAAGAAGCTGATGGTGAAGGGCGCAATAACGTAGTAGGCGAAGAGAACACCCAGGAAGAACAGTAATGAACTCCAGAAGACGATACCGCGGGCCTGCTTTACTTCAGAGGGTTTTAACGCCGGCTTGATAAACAGCCAGAACTGCCAGAAAACAAAAGGGAACGCCAGGATGAACCCGATCATGAACGAAGAAGAAAAGCTCAGCATGAACTGGCCGGAGAGCTGCGTGTTTTGGAAGTCCATAGGTACGCCCTCCATACACAGGTTCTCGATATGAAACTTTTTGGCCAAATCGCACATCACGCGATTGGCGATGAAGTCGGGCTTGGATGGGGCAAAAATTACCTCCTGGAAAATCCGCTCAATATTGATAAACGCGATGATGGAGAATATAAGAACAGCAATGACCGACCGGATGATGTGCTTTCGCAGATCGTCTATATGATCCGTGAATTTCATCTCCCCAAGGGGGTTTTTATTTCTGCTGCTGAGAAAATTGTCTATGAGGCTCATGCGTAAATCAGGCCGGTAAAGTTATATAAATAACAAATGGCAAATGCCATATGTATGGAATGATTGGCATTATTATAACAAAACTGCCGCCCCTTATGTGTGGGGCGGCAGGTAGCGTATTTTCTATGTACGAATATGACTATTTGTAAACCTTAACCGAGAAGGTATATGATTGCATTTTCTCTATCTGTTCCTCGCGGGAGAGGCGGGAGAGCTTGTTGGCTTTGGGTAGGTTCATGCGCACTTCCCGGGGCACGTCCTGCAGCAGCTTCAGCAGCGCCATAGAGCTGACCGCATAAGTGGTGCCCTTGCTTTGTGTTTCCTTGCCCGAAACGATGGCTATCAGGTTGCCCTTATTGTCTATAACAGGTGCGCCGCTTTGTCCTTGCCTGGAGGGAAGCTCCAGTCGGTATTGGAGCGAGTCGCCCTGGTAGCCATTGCGGGAGCTGATGTAGCCCTCGTTGTAAGCAATGTCCTCACCCGGGTAGCCCAGGGTGTATATGTAAGAGCCAAGAGCCGCTTTTTTAGGAGCGAAGGAATAGGGAATCTCCCCTTTGCCAAACCGGAAAGATTTGTTCTCCACTTTCAGCAGGGCAATGTCGGTTTGGGCATCGTAATTCACCAGGTAGGCCTTGTAGTACTTACCGGTGTTGTCCTTTATGTATATGGAGTCTGCGCCTTCTGTAACGTGGTAGTTGGTAACAAAGTAGCCATCGTTGGTAATGGCGAAACCGGTTCCGGATATGCGCGCTTCGATAGCCGGCGTATTAGCGGCCTTCTCAGTGGTAGACTTGATGTCTTTGATGATGGCCCCCTGTTCTATCTGCGACCGTTTCAGGTTGTCTACTTCCTTTCGGAGCTTGGTGTATTGGCTCACGCTCTTGCTGGTGGTAGTATTTACCGCCCAGAAAGTACCCGTAGAGGCGAGCAGCATAATGCCTGCGGCCACCGCAGCTATGCGGCGGTAATGGGTGCGCAGGGATATAGTGCGGGGTTCTTTGGTAGCAGCGGCGCGGCCCTGCTCGTGGTGAATGTCGTGGAGCATGGAGCGGAAGCGCTTCTGGCGGGCGCTGCCGTTGAGGGAGCGCAGCATATTGATACACTCCTGCAGTTCTGCTGCAAAAATGGGGTCGTTCTGCAGGCGCATCTCCAGGGCTATGCGCTCCACTTCGGTCATTTCGCCCGAAATGTGCATTTCCGCCAGCTTCCAGATGTTATTTTCTATTGCCATTCTCAATTTCCGTTGGCCTGCACGCCGTAAAATATCTTTCGAAGGCGCGTAAGGCATTTATATTTTTGTGTTTTGGCATTCTCCGGGTTGGTGTACCCAAATTCTGCCGCGATCTCCTGCATACTTTTGTCTTGCTGGTAGAACGCTTTAAGTAACGATCGGCAGGGCTCGCCCAGTTGCCCGAGGGCGCTGTCCAGGTTTGCATAATGCAGCTCCCGCTCGTGGTGGCTATTGATATCATCTTCGTAAGCCACATCGCCACCCTCGTCTTCAAAGTTTTCTGGTAGCGCTCCCGGCCGTTTCTGCAACTGTTGTACTTTTTTATACCACAGGTGCTTCCCTACGGCGAATAAGTAAGTGCTCAGTTTGCAGGTAAGCCGGAAATCTTCGGACTGTGCCTTCTCGAATAATATAGTAACCGCTTCCTGGTAAACATCGGCCGCATCAGCCTCCGAGCCTCCGTTTTGCTGTATCCAGGCAGTTACCATTTTGTAATACTGCTTGTAGACCTGTTCGGTCGCTTTCCGGTCACCTCGGGCTAAATCGGCTAATAGTTGCTGTTCTATGTTAATCGGGCTCTGCACAGATTAATCCGTATTTAAGGGAAAAGTAACCCACAAAAACTGAAAAAAGATGTTAAGTATGTGGAATCCCGCTGTGGTAAAGGTAAAAAGTAATGCTGATAGGTGTTACTATGTGTTGGAACAGGGGCCATTTTAAGAATTTATTGGGTGTGTAGGTGTGTGGAGGTAGGCTGATGGTATAAATATGGTATCAATAAGATGAAACTAAAATACAAAACCATGAAGACAGTAAAAATGAGCGCCCTGCTGCTTGTGGCCGCCCTTTCGATGGCTTCCTGCGGTGGGGGTACCCAGGATGAGCATAATGCGGATACTACCGCAATGCCCGCTATACCCGAGCCTACCTCAGCTGTTGATACGCCGCCAGCCACCATGCCGGGCGGGAATGACGCCCAGGGACAGAACAGGAACGACGCACCAGTGGAGGGCAACGCACCATCCGGGCAAAATATGCCCGATGCTACTGGGGAGCCTGCCAACAAGGCTACCGGCGAGAAAAGAACAGATATGAGTAAGGTGCCGGGTTCAGGCCACCCGGGAGATAATCCCGAAAAGGCAGGTGCCGGCAGCCCGAATCAATAATAATTTTCAATGCTTGTATTGATTGATATTCAGCTAATTGTCAATTAAAAAAATAAATATTTTATTTTTTCGGGTTACCTTTTCCTGTTTGGCGTATAAATGTGAAATCAATCTTTAAAATAACAAGTTATGAAATTTATCAAATTAAGCATTTTCGCTCTGACAATGGGTCTGTTCATCGCTTCTTGCGGAAACGGTGAAAACAAAGAAGGTACTGCTGATTCTACAGCTGCAACTGAACAAGCTGCTGAAGCTGCTCCTGTAGCTGAACCAGCTCCTGCTACTCCAGTTGACAGCCCTGTAGCTCCTGCTGCTACTCCAGATTCAGCTGCTGCTGCTGCTCCTGCTGCTCACTAATTAGCACAAGAGTATAAAATATATAGTAAGCCTCCCCAATGCGGGAGGCTTTTCTATGCCCGGGAGTGCCCCCGGGAAAAAGAAAGCGCCCCCGGGATGAACTTCCGGGGGCGCTTCTGTTAGAGTCTATTAGCTGTAATTGAACAAAAAGAACTAGTGTTGAATATTGATCTTCGTGGTCATTTCCTGTCCGTTTGCAGATACCTGCAGTATATACATACCGTTTGCCAGTGAAGAAGTGTTGATGAACACTTTGCCATTGCTGGTAACGGAAGTGGCTACGGGGCGGCCAACGATATCGAATACCTGTGCGGTAAAGTTGCTGATACCTTCGGTAGATACTACCAGCTCATTGTTGGCCGGGTTAGGATATACCTTAGCGGCTATGGAGCCATTGGTTACGTTGTAAACGCCCGTTGGTATATCAATGGTATTGAGCGTAGTGTTGGTAATGATGGCATCGTTGAAATCGAAGTATATATAAGCGGTGTTGTTAATGGCGGTGCCACTGGCCAGGCCCATTTTAGGAGTAGCCTTGTACACCAGGAAGCCATGGCTGAGGGGTTCGTTGGTGTTGCTGTCTGGCAGGTAGATATCTTCGAAGCGGAAGTTCAGGATATTGCCGGGCAGTATCGTTACGTTAACCGGGTGAGAAGTTTCCATGAACTGGAAGCTGTTTACATCCAGGTGGGCGCTCAGTGTATCCACGATAGTTACATCGTAGGCGGTGTCGTTCCCGGTATTCTGGAAGTGAACAGTGAAGGTGAGCGGAGTTTGCGGAGCAATTTTTCCGAGGGCACCTTCGCCGGCAGGGAATACATCTTTAATGTTCGGGTCGTAAGAGTTGTTTACCGGCGCGCAAATCTGGATAGTATCGTTTGCGTGATTAGGATCGGTAACGCCAGTGTAGGTAATTACGAGCATATTGCAAAGGGTATCGCCCATAGTAGCGCCCGGATCGCAATAGATGCTGAGGTAAGAATAGAGCGAAAGCAGGTTGCTCATAGAGGTGACATTCCAAACGATAGGGCCCGATGTGCTGGTAGGAGCCGTACCCCAAAGTGTGCTGGTGTAGCTCAGTTGCGGGTCCAGGTACAGGGTAACTGTAGCAGGATAAGGCACGCATATATTGTCGCTACCCGCCATTACGCTCATAGTGCGGTTGAAGCCGGGCCTCCAGGAAAAAGCATTTCCGCCTACCGAGAAATCGGTGGTAGTTACGGTATTGCACTGATAGCTGAAATCGTGGGTGTAAGAACCGCCCGATACAGTCTGCGTTACCATACCCGTGCCTGGGCATACCGGGTTCAGCGAGGTAGGCTGGTTGGCCATGCTTATCTCGTAGGTTGCACCCGAGGGAGCGGTAATGTGGTACTGGCCTATATCATTAATGTAGCTGTAGTATTCCACATTGGTAGAGGTGTTCCGTGCTTTCATCAGGTAGCCTTCAAAGAATTCCTCCCCTGTATCGTGCGTGCAGTCGCCATCGGTATCCAGGTACGCGATGCCGGTAAGCGCCGCGCAGCTGTTGGTAATGGTCATTACGCTGCCCATTACGTTGTCGGTAGCAGAGGTGTTGATGGTATTGGTGAGTGTGATGGAGACCTGGTAGTTACCCGTAGTATTGTAGGTATGGCTGAAGTTAAAGCCGCCCTGTGTTTGGGTAGCAACGCGATAGTTATCGCTGGAGCCATCACCAAAGTTGATGCTGATGTCGATGGAATCGTTGGTTAAAATAGTTCCTGTTACAAAGTAGCTACCCCATCCCTGTACCAGGGCGGGAGTGGTACAGTAGAGCGTGGCACTGTCGAAGTAGCTGGCGGTGATGGATGTGACCTGGGCAGCGGCCTTCTGCGTAGCGCAGAGAGACAAAAACAGGCCCGCAAAAACGGAAAGAAAACGTACTGTTCTTTTCATGGCGTAAAAATTTTTGAGTGAATAAAAATTGAGATTCAAGTTATTTAGACGAAGAAAAAGACTGTACTGTGAGGATTTAAGCAGCCATTATCAAAAATTGCCAACAGTTATTAAGAAGGCGTATTAGTATCTACTATTCATTAAAACGGCCCGGAAGCATACGCTTCCGGGCCGTTTTATAACGCTATGAGCAATTAGTGCTGTATGTGGATCTTAGTAGTCATTTCCTTTCCTCCGGCGTTGATATGCAGAATATACATGCCGCTGGCCAGCGATGAGGTATTCATTACCGCTTTGCCATTGTTGGTTACGGAAGTAGCCACCGGGCGGCCTACCATATCGAACAGCTGCGCGGAGAACGAAGCGTTGTCGGTAGTGATGGCCAGCTCATTATTGGCCGGGTTAGGGAATACCCTGGCGGTAAGGCTGCCATTGCTGATGTTTCGCACAGACGTAGGTATGTCTATGGTGTTCAGCGTAGTATTGGTAACGATAGCCGGGTTGAAATCGAAATAGATATGTGCGGTATTGGTAATGGTGGTACCATCGGCCAGGCCGGGAAGCGCATCTATTTTATACGATACAAATCCGTGGCTCAGCGGCTCGTTGGTATTGCTGTCGGGCAGGTAGATATTCTCAAAGCGGAAATTGATGACATTGCCGGCGAGCCAGGTAACATTTACCGGGTGCGAAGCCTCCAGCAGCTGGAATGTGTTTATGTTGAGGTTGCTGTTAATGCTATCTACTATTACCACGTCGTAAGCAGTATCGTTACCGGTATTCTGGAAGTTTACCAGGTAGCTAAGGGTAGTGCCGTTGGGTATCAGGCCCAGTGCGCCATCTCCGGCAGGGAACACAGATTTATCATTGGGGTCGTATGAATTGCTTACCAGGCGGCAGATATCAGCCGTGTCGTTCACGGTAATGCTGTCGGTGCCGGTGTAGGTAATGTAGAGGGTATTGCACAGCGTGTCTCCCAGTACGGCGAAAGAATCGCAGGTTACCATCATGTAGGAATACAGGCTGTTGAGCTGGCTGAGCGAGCTCACGTTCCAGGTAAGTACGTTGCCCGCAACAGAAGGTGCGGGGCCGTAGGTAGTGCTGGCGTAGGTAAGCAGCGGATGCAGCACCAGCGTAACCGTAGCCGGGTAAGTGGCGCAGAAGTTGTTGGTAGTGGCTGTTACCACAAAGTGGCGGGTATGGCCGGGGCGGAACAGGTTGGCCCAACCGGCAACAGAGAAGTCGGTATTGCCCGTAGTGCATTCGTACCCAAAGTTGTTGGTAAAGGTTCCCGTGCCGGAAACAGCTTCATAAGCTATTCCGGTAACCGGGCACACAGGCACTATGGAGCCGGGTATGTTGGCCAGTTCTATCTGGTAGGTAAAGTTATCGGGCACTTCTATATTATAGACGCCGTTGGTATCTACAGCGGCATAGTACACTATGGAGTTGGCCGTGTTAGTTATTTTCATAAAGTGGCCAGCCAGGTATTGCTCGCCTACATCATATGTACAGTTGGCGTTGGCATCTATCCACGCCAGGCCGGTAAGGGCCGAGCAGGTATTGGTAATATTGTACGTTTGGCCGGTAAATGTATCGGCTACCATGTTGGTGTTGGTAACGATGATGTTAATCTGGTACATGCCGGTGGTCATGTACGTGTGATTGATGGTGAACGTGTATTGCTGCTGGGTGAGTACCTTGTAAGTGGTATCGGTGCCATCGCCGTAGTTGATGTAGAATGTGAGCGAGTCATTGGGCAGCGGGTTACCCATCAGGCTTAGGAAGCCAAATCCGCTTACGGGAGCTGGGGTGTTGCAGTAGGTGTAAGAGCTATCGTTGTAATAGCCGACGATACCGGTTACCTGGGCGTTGGCCTGGCGTGAGCCCAGAACCATTAATGCCACCAGTACAATAAAATGGAGTACACTTTTCTTCATATCTTTTTTTTGAAGTTAGATAATGTTGTGCCTGAATAGACGGCATGAATATGTAAAACGTTAGGTGTGAAAGTATCTATTTATAACTGTTAAGTAAATATTTGAGTGTTAAAGTTGCCCTAAGGTTAAAAATAAAGGGCCCTCGAAAGGCCCTCCATTTATTTACAAACACAATTCTAAAAGGTAATTAAAACTCGTTCCGCCACATCATACTCTCTACCGGGCGTATGGTGCGGTCGTTGTATTTCGCATTTTTCTTGCTGTTATATTTTGTCATTATTTCCCCATCTACCGGGAAGTATATTAGCTGGCCGATGGGCATGCCCGCGTAGATACGAACCGGGTGCACGCAGGATATTTCCAGGGTCCAGGTATTACAGAAGCCCACATCGCCTTTCCCGGCTGTGGCATGAATGTCTATGCCCAGTCTCCCGGTAGAGGATTTCCCCTCCAGGAAGGGAACGTGCTCATGACTTTCCGTATACTCGGCGGTTACCCCCAGGTACAACATGCCTGGCTGTAGCACATATCCTTCTTCCGGAATCTCGAAATGTTCTATCTGGTTGTGCTTTTTGGCATCCAGCACAGCGTCTTTATACACGGCAAGGTGCTTGCCCAGGTGTACATCGTAAGAGTTGGTGCCCAGGTACTTGCGGTCAAAAGGCTCAATAACGATAGTTCCCTTTTCAATTTCTTCGAGAATCTTTCCGTCGGAGAGGATCATAGGGCAAATATAGTGGTTGATGGGTTGATTAATGGGCAGGTTGATAGCGTACAATGTATAATGTTTATAAGTCAGCGAAAATTGTTGATTATCTATGGCAAGAAGCTAATTTTGGGTGATGCCTTTATACCGAGAATGGAGCGTAGGCCACGATAGCCTGGCCGCTATCTGGAAGATAGATGAGCCGGAATCGTTCTTTGTGGCGCGCACAGGCGTGCAGCCGGACATAAAGAATGAAAAGCGCCGTATGGAACACCTGGCCGGCCGCTTTCTGCTGAAGCACCTGAAGGAAGATTTCCCGGTACTGAACATCCGACCCGACGACCATGACAAGCCACGTATAGCCGATAACCAGTATTTTTTCTCTATTTCGCACTCGTGGCCCTATGTAGCTGCCATTGTGAGCCCCTACCACGAATGCGGAATAGACCTGCAGGTGTGGCACGAACGGATGACCCTGCTGCAGCATAAATACCTGTCGGCAACAGAGCAGGCATTGTTTAATAACGACCCTAAAATGCTGACGATGGCCTGGAGCGCCAAGGAAGCGGCCTATAAATGGCAGGGCATGAGAGGAGTGGAATTCATTGACCACTTGGTAATAGAGTCCATTTCAGCTTTCCCGGAAAAGTATTACATAACAATAATTTTAAATTTAATGAATCCCAACAGGGTTTTAACAGTGGAAAGCCATATAGAGCCTTATTTTTCCTGTGCATACGTGGTCGACTCGCAGATGATACCCTAGTCATTAAGTCAAATTGATTATTTTATAACATTTTATTTTTGTCATAATTTTGATAGAAAATAAACATTTCTTCAAAAAATTATTAGATTTGCACAAAATTTAATGTTTATGTCATCTCTCCGCCACCAGGCTTTAAATGAACTTGCTAAAGAAGAGAAAAATATCTCTCACTACAACGGGAAGAAGATCTCGGCCATGTTTAACAGCAATGTATTCACCGGGCGTACCATGCGTGAATACCTGAGCGATGAGGCTTACAAAAGCCTGATGAGCTCTATTAAATCGGGTTCTAAGATAGACCGTCGTATGGCAGACCAGATAGCGAGCGGTATGAAAGCGTGGTCGGAAGAGCGCGGCGTTACCCACTATACCCACTGGTTTCAGCCGCTGACAGGCACTACTGCGGAGAAGCATGACTCATTCTTTACCATTAAGAGCGACGGTGCGACAATTGAGCTTTTTGACGGAGACGCACTGATACAGCAGGAGCCGGATGCTTCCAGCTTCCCGAATGGTGGTATCCGCGCTACATTTGAAGCGCGTGGCTACACCGCATGGGACCCCTCTTCTCCAGCCTTCATTATGGAGAGCGGACACGGCAAGACACTCTGCATACCCACCATCTTTATAGCATACAATGGTGAGTCGCTCGACTATAAAGCGCCCCTGCTGAAGTCGATAGCTGCGCTGGATAAAGCGGCGGTAGATGTCTGTCATTATTTTGATAAAAATGTAACTAAAGTAACCGCTACCCTGGGCTGGGAGCAGGAATACTTTGTGGTGGATGAAACACTGGCCAATGCCCGTCCTGACCTGGTAATGTGCGGCCGCACCCTGGTGGGCCACGCCCCTGCGAAAGGACAACAACTGGAAGACCACTATTTCGGGTCTATACCGGAGCGTACCTATGCATTTATGCAAGACTTTGAACAGGAGTCGTACAAGCTGGGTATACCGCTGCGCACCCGTCACAACGAGGTGGCGCCGGGCCAGTTTGAGTGCGCCCCGATGTTTGAAGAGTGTAATATAGCGGTAGACCATAACTCTCTGCTGATGGACGTAATGGCGAAAGTAGCCAAGCGCCACAAGCTGAAAGTATTGCTGCACGAAAAACCCTTCGCCGGAGTGAACGGCAGCGGTAAGCACAACAACTGGAGCCTGGCCACAGACACTGGTGTAAACCTGCTCTCTCCGGGCAAAACGCCCCGTACCAACCTGATGTTCCTGACGTTCTTCGTTAATACCATCAAAGCGGTGCACGAGCATGCCGATCTGCTGCGCGCAGCGATAGCCTCGGCCAATAACGACCACCGCCTGGGTGCCAACGAGGCTCCTCCCGCTATCATATCGGTGTACATAGGTAAGTACCTGACAGAAGTGCTGAACGAAGTGGAGACACGCGTGAAGGACAAATTCAGCGAGCAGGACGAAGTGATACTGAAGCTGGATATACATAAGCAGATACCTGAACTGCTGATGGATAATACGGATCGCAACCGTACCTCTCCCTTTGCCTTTACCGGTAATAAATTCGAGTTCCGCGCGGTAGGGTCTTCAGCCAACTGTGGTTCGCCTATGACGGTGCTGAACACGATAATGACCAATACGCTGAAAGAATTTAAGCGGGAAGTGGATGCACTTATAGAAAAGGGAGAGAAAAAAGAAATCGCCATCATGCATGTGCTGCGCGATTATATTTCCAAGTCGCGCAACATCCTGTTTGAAGGAGATAACTATAGCGACGAATGGGCGGAAGAAGCAAAACGCCGCGGCCTGAACAACTTTAAGACAACGCCCGAGGCCCTGGAAGCATACGTGACAGAGAAGGCCAAGCAACTGTTCTTCGATAACGGCATCTACTCCAAGCGCGAGCTGGAAGCCCGCCACGAGATAATGCTGGAAGACTATGTAAAGAAGGTGCAGATAGAAGCCCGTATACTGGGGTATATGGCCACCAACCACATACTGCCGGCGGCAGTAAACTACCAGAATGTATTGCTGAATAACGTGAAAGGCCTGAAAGAGGTAGGGCTTGGCGAAGAAACCTACGCTGCGCAGCTGAACCTGCTAAAAGTAATAAGCGGCCACATTCAGAAGATAAACGACAATGTGGAAGCGATGATAGAAGCGCGCAAACGGGCGAACAACGAACCCGATATGCACAAGCGTGCCGACATGTATTGCAAAGAAGTGAAAGCGCACTTTGACGAGATACGCTACCATGCAGACAAACTGGAGCTGCTGGTAGATGATACTACCTGGCCACTGCCTAAATACCGCGAATTGCTGTATCTGCGCTAATGGTGAGGAGATGACAATAAAGAAAGGGGCTGAATGCCCCTTTCTTTATTTAGTAAGTGCGGAAGTTTTGGAGACTACTTTCTTTATAATGCTGTCCAGCTCCAGCGCGGAAGTTTTTATACCTTGTATAATTTCTGAATTGGCGGGGTCTGAAGCGTCGGTGTGATTAAGGAGCTCCGCCAGTCCGATGATACGCGCTACCGGCCCGCGTACTTCATGCGATTGGGTGCGCGCTATATCGTTTAGCACCTCATTTTGCTGCTCTATGCGTTGCAGGTATGTGCGTTCGGACGTGATGTTCCGGAAATAGACCGCCAGGCCGTTGTCGGTAGGGTATACGTTCACCGATACCCAGATATCGGCGGTGGGTGAAAACTCCTCGAACGAGCAAGGTACCTGTTCGGTCATAGCTTTCACCAGTTCTGTATGGAAACGTAGTTTTTTGGCATTCGGGAAGACGCACCAGAGCTCCCTGTTCAGCAGCTCTTCGCGCTTTATATTGTATAGCTGCTCTGCTTCTTTATTTATATAGGTAAAGCGATAGTTCTTGTCAAGGGAAATGAAGCTGTCGGTAATGCTCTCGAAAATATTTTCAATTTCAGCAATTTTTTTACGCAGCTCTTGCTCGGTGAGGCGGAGTTCGGTCACGTCGGTAGAGATGCCGCTGATAACTACCGGGCGCCCTTCGTCATCTTTTTTTACTACCCCGTTCCCTCTCATGTAGCGCAACGAACCATCCCGGTGATAGATTCGATAGTCAAGCTGGCCACAGCCATCGCGAATGGTGGCCTCTATCTCCTGCTTCATCTTTCCCCGGTCATCGGGGTGTAGTTGGTCAAAGAGTACCCCCGGCGTGTTGATGAGCTCTTCAGGCGAATAGCCGTACACTGCCGTAGCTGCGGGATTAATATATAGCAGCTTGTAGTCGTCCCCCGCTTTCCGCGACCAGACAATGTCTGTTACTGACGAAAGAATGGCGTCCAACTCCTCCTTTTCTCTTAATAGCTGACAAATCTGAGCGCGCGATTCCTGGCCTTCGCACGTATCCTCCCTATAATCGTTTTTCATTATCCCCGGTTCTCCTGTAACGGATTTACTATCGAGCGGCGAAAGAAACATAATTAAACAGACTCACCAAATTCCGGCAAGTTTTTTACGGTGTAAATACGGTTAATTAACAGTGATTTATGAAATAGGGGAGCTACGAACTCCCCGCCGGTAAAACAGAAGAGATTTTAATAATTAATTATATTAACTTACGTAACACGACACCCGCTTCTATACCCAACAATGAGAGGCACTTGCATCATCATCTTATTGCTGCTGGCAATCGAAGCCACAGCGCAAAATCTCGTCCCGAATCCGGGTTTTGAGGTGTATAATGATTGTCCGCAGGCGAGGGGGATGATTTACTATTCTGAGGACTACTCCCACTTTCCAACCGCGGCTTCGTGGGTTTCAGCGCTTTGGAATACGACCCCCGACTATTATAACAGGTGTGCTACCAATCCCCTCGTCACGCTGCCATACAATACGTATAACGACTACCAACAACCACGTGGCGGTGACGCCTGCGCCGGCATTTCGATGCTATCCGGCTGGCCGGCTACGCCGCACGTGAGCGACTACCGTGAGTACCTGGAAACCCGGTTGTCCGCGCCACTGGAAGCCGGGAAGAATTACTTTGTCAGCTTCTTTGTGAATATGACGTATCACCTACCGGGAAGTGCCAATCAAATAGTAGTAGACCTGGTGGGCGCCCGGCTTACCGATACACAAATAAGCATCGCTTACCCTTTCGGCCAGCCGGAACTGTCTATTCCCGGCCCGCCTGATGTAGTAAACCCGCGCCATACATTTATTACTGATACCGCTAAATGGGAGCAGGTAAAGGGAGTGTATAAAGCGCATGGCGGGGAACAATGGCTGACGGTGGGCTACTTTAAAGACAGCCTGCCCCTCAACTACCGGGTGATTTATACGACATACCCGGGTTTCCCCGACAGCATTCACAGCACCTGCTATATGTATGTGGATGATGTATGTGTTACGGAGATTCCGCCACCGGCGCACGACACTGTTTTCGTGCAAGCCTTTCCGGCTACCATCACGTCGGCGGTAACGGGAGCGGCCTATGCCTGGAGTACAGGAGACTCCGTAAGGGAAATTACCGTAACCAGTGGGGGTATGTATTGGGTGACCGCTACTGGCGATTGCTCCTTTCGTTCGGACACCATAACTGTTGTGTGCCTGGTAGACTCTGCGGAGCTTAGCCATATAATAACAGTATCTTCCTTTCCCGTGCTGCTCAGTGCCAGCCAGGCTGGAGGAACGCACCTCTGGAGCACAGGCGCGGGTGCGTCATCGGTTTGGGTAGATGCGCCCGGTACCTATTGGGTAGAAAGCTACAGCAACTGCAAGTATGTGTTGGATAGTTTCGTAGTGCTTTGCGAAGCTGACGTGCACTTTGATACATTGGTACATGCATCGTCATTTCCCATGCAGCTTAGTACACCATTGGCGGGAGATAGCCTCCTGTGGGCGCATGGAGATACCCTGGCCTACACTAACATTCTAAAGCCAGGTACATACACCGTAACGGTTTGGCGAGGTTGCCGACGCTACATTTACGAAATAGAAGTGGTGTACCGAAGCTGGGACGATTGCATCTGGCTGCCCTCCGCTTTTACGCCGAACGGAGATGGGATTAATGATGCTTTTGGCCCGGTATTCAGTTGTTACGCGCTGCCGCTCTCGTACAACTTCCGGATATACAACCGTTTTGGGGAGTGTGTGTTTGATACAGAAGATATTGGCAGCAAATGGGACGGTACTTTCCGGGGAGCCATTCAAGACATAGGAGCCTATTACTATATGCTTCGCTATTCCGGCGGCAATCATAAAGACGACCAGGGCACACTGCTAAAAGGTGACCTAACCCTCATCCGGTAGAAGATAGAGGGGGGCTGGCCGGGAAACCGGATTTAGCTGTATATTTGCTTCACAATACCCAACGATGCCACGAGCATTTCCTGCAAGGGTATTTCATATAGCTGGTAAGAGATAATAAGAAGAAAATAGTACAGGCTGCAGAGGCCGGGTATATACGCGTCAGCTACGCGCCATAAAAAACTAAGAGTGATAAGGCTCTGGAACACAAACCAATGAGAGAAGCAGGAGCGTGGGCTCCTGCTTTATTATTTACAGCAGGCTAAAAACTAACGCCCAGCCGAAGCCCACCCCAGTAAAAGGATTCCTGCGTGGAAAACTCGCGGGAACTAATGGCGTAGAAGTGTTCCAGGCTTAGCCCCGCACAGCAAAGCACGATACCCGCCTGCCCTGTAAATACAAATCGTTCCACCTGGCTGGCGGGAATGGTATAGGTGTTGCCGGTGGTAAAAATGCCTCCTTGCAAGGTGGCATCGTAGGCTACCGCCGAAACCTGCGGATGCGCATACAGGTATGCCCGGACGCCTTTGTGGCGCGGCAGGTACGGAGACCGTATATAGCCAGTCACCAGGCTGAAACCTGCGGATAGCCGGTTGTTCAGCGTGCCTGCCGCCAGGGCGGCATCGGCATGTAGCTGAATGTACTCGCCGGCTGAGAGCAGCAACTGCTCGTAATGGATATTGTAGTTGATAACCACATCGTTTTTCAATTGATGTTTCCATCCCCCGGGTTGCACGTTGTCGAGCCAGCGGTGTATGCTCTCCTGCATCCATTTGCCGGAGGCGTGGGGGCCCAGCACGCCCAGGCTAAGGGTGGCGCTGAAACGCCGCAGCCGTACCGTGTCGGTAACTATCCGGAAAGCGCGCAGCATCAGGGCGGCGGTATAGGGATGGTCGTTGTACAGCACTGTGGAAGGAATGATATTGCTGGGGGTATAGGCATTGTGCTCTATGCTGATGCCTGCTACTTCTGAGCCCGCGAAAGGATGGAGCAATATCTTATTGTGCGGCGATTTTTGCACGGCGGGGCTGGCGTACTCCAGGCCTATCCCTTGTGTATAATAGCGGTCGGTAGCCGTGAAAAAATCATTATCGTAGGTAAGCCGCATGTAGTGGTCCCCCGGAGCGTGGTAGCTGCGTACATTGTCTATTGCCTGAGCCTTAGCCGGTGACGGCAGGCAAAGAAACAGTATGGGTATAAAGAGGCGCATATAAAATAGATACGAGCGGTATTTGTTACTGGTTTGGTGTAAATAGTGCTTACCCGTTGGCCGGAGTGCTATATTTGTGCCATGCAAAGTGATTTTGAGATACTGAGCCGGATAATAAAAGGGCGGCGCACCGTAAAGACAGCTGCGATGAACGGCAAGAAGGTGCCGGATGAACAAATTGAGCAATTGCTGGAACTGGCTCACTGGGCACCTACCCATGGCCGTACGGAACCATGGCAATTTTTTGTATTTTCAGGGGAGGCGTTACAGGGCTTTGGTAAAGACCACGGGGCCCTCTACACCACACATACAGACCCGGAGAAACAAAACCCGGAAACACCGGCCAAGCTATCGGCAGCCACTGAAAAGGTATCGCACCTGGTAGTTGCCGCCATGAAACGGGGAAGCAACCCTAAGATACCCCAGGTAGAAGAGGTGGCAGCAGCTTCCGCGGCTGTTCAGAATGTGCTGCTGGGAGCCGAGGCGCTGGGCCTCGCGGCTATATGGAACACCGGCGGAATGAGCCATAACCCGGCTATGAAACAAATGCTGGGGCTGGGAGATGAAGACATAGTGCTGGGCCTGATATATGTAGGCTATACAGATGAGGTAAAAAGAGAAGGTAAAAGGCACGCTGCGGCAAGTGAGAAGGCCAGGTGGATGCGATAAATCATTGAAGTACGCATTTACATAGTCTATAATAATATTTGTGCCCATGCTAACAAAAAGGATGTGGATTACGTCTAGTAGGTAGCCATGTTCTGTTAATATATGATATAAATATACCCGGGTTTTTTTGGCTGAAAATACAAACATACCTGCTGGCTCTTATAAGGAGGAGGAAATCCATACCCTGATACGAGCCTGTATTGCCCACGACCGCAAAGCGCAGCGGGCGCTGTACGATAGGTATTCCCCGGTGATATATGGCATCATAAAGCGATATGAATATAATGATGAGTTGGCCATGGAAATGCTCAACGATTCGTTCCTGAAGATCTTTACCAAGCTGTCACAATACTCCTTCCAGGGAGCATTTGAAGGATGGATGAGGCGTATAGCGGTAAATACCATAACCGACCATATACGCAAAACGGTGAAAGAGAAGGAGGTGATAAAGACGGACGGCAAAGAACATGATGGCTACGTGGAAGGGAATATAGTGGAAGGAATGGCCTACAAAGAACTGCTAAAGGTGGTACACAGCCTGCCACACATGCAGCGAACGGTATTTAACATGTACGTATTTGAGAACTTAATGCATAAAGAGATCTCAGAGGCGTTAAACATAAATGAAAGCAACTGCCGCTGGTATCTTAACGATGCCCGCAGGCGGCTTAAAGACAAGATAAACTCTATTAAGGCAAGCGAGAATGGCTGAGGGGAAAACACATATTGACGACCTGCTCCGGGACGCATTAGGCAGCTATGCCGAAGTGCCACCCCAGGGGGCCTGGGAGGATATGGAGTCAAAGTTGGAAGCGGAAGGGCCGGGTAGCCTGGACGACCAGCTGAGGAATGCCTTTGCCGGATATACAGAAATTCCGCCGGTGGGTGCCTGGGCTGATATGGAGGCGCGGCTGGAGGAGAAACCCCGCCGCCGCAGAGGCTTTATATGGTTCTGGACGGCTGCCGCTTGTGTTGGAATATTGGCCGGTGGCTGGTGGATATGGGGAGAAGGGACACACCAGGGTAATCATACAGCTAAAAAAGAGACTGCAACAACCGCCCCGGCAGGAACTGCCGGTCAAAAGCCGGAAGCAGCAGTCCCTGCTACGACTAGTGAATCAGAGCCGGGTGCTGCGGTACCCCAATCCCAGTCTGCACCGCAAGAGGCAGCACCTGTTAACGAAAAGCTACGGCAACAACAGCCCCCATCGCCACGGCGGGTAGTATCCACAACGCCGGATATACCAGTACGTTCTGAACAAAGCAGTTCATCCACTCGCAAAGAGACAACCGCTAACACTACTGTGCCTGCCGGTAAGAATACCGGAAGTACGGTAGCAACAACAACTGGTACGGCAGATACTGCCAGCAGCCAGAAAGCGGAGGATGCACCGACATTGACTCAAACTTCTGGCATACAGCCTGGCGACAGAGAGCAAGACAGCACTGGGCAAGAGGAAGATGATATAGCTGCCGCTATGAGAAAAAGAGGCAAAGGCGTGGTAATGAATGTGACCCGGGGCTCCGCACCGGATACCATGGCCGCTGCCGACTCTGGTTTAACAGTTGCGGATAAGCCGGAAGCAATACCGGCATCACGCGCTCCGGAAGATACCACCGAAAAGGTAGCGCAGCGCACTGCAACGAACCTGCCTGCCGATAGCATAAACAAAACAGCTGCGGAAACCCTTGCACAAACGCAACGTGCATTGCTTTCTCAGCAGGATGGCATAAAGCAGCCGACGCCCAAAGGACAGGAAACGCAATTTCTGCCGCCCGCGGATGACCTGAAGCGCCTGGCGGTTCAAAATGAGGCTTCGGATGTGGGTTCCCTGCAGGCATTTATAGGCCCCCTGCAAGATGCGTCAGCCAATGCGGAAACCCAGGTGGCGATAGAAGAAATGACGGAGAAGATAAGGCATGGATTGTTCCTGGATGTATTCGCTAAGGTTGGGTACGAACAGGGCTTTTATAAGCAGACGGCGCATAAATTCGTGTTATCACCCAGCTTCCGCCTCGGATTTTCTGATAAATTCAGTGTGCTGTTGCAGCCTGCATTTAAGTTGGGCAGAGTCAACTATTCTACCGTAAGCGATCCTACCTCTTACTACAGGATAACAGAATCGCTGAGCGATTCCAATAATTCCATTATTTCCTCGTTCAACGCGCAGGGCATACCTACAAACGCCATAACGTGGACCTATTACTACCGTCAGAGCCACGACTCTATGGTGGTGAGCCATAGCCTGAGAAGCCGCATGGTGGTGGAGGCGGAACTGCCGGTAATGGCCAGTTACAACCTGGGCAGGGGATGGTCGCTTTATGGAGGGCCCGTAGTTACCTACAGCAATGTGCTGAAGATAGATGAGCATGCCCGGCACTATGCCGGTGCCACGCGCAGGGACACCTTCTCTTATACCCAGCCGTTAATACTGGATAAGAAGAAAGCACCCACAACCGAAGAGGTGTTTCAATATAACGTAGAAAATATAACTACCCTCAATCCGGCTCCCTACACGAACACCACCACCAATAAAGTGCGCCTGGGGTATATGGTGGGGACCTCCTGGATGTTCAGGGATAAACTGTCGGTAGATTTGTCGGTGCAGCAGAATTTGTCCAGGATGGATTATATCCCGAATGCAGGCATCCGAAATATATATTTACAGCCTTATGTACGTTTTATGATGGGCTATAAACTAAGTGGTAAAAGAAAGTAAAGGAAATTGTCGCCATGTGTAACAAGAGAATGAAATGGGGGGGAGTGAAATATATACTAGTAGTTACCGTTCTCCTGTTCGGCAGCGCTGCATCGTTTGCCCAGCCCGTAATACGGGGCACGGTTCGCGATGTGGACTCTCAACTGGTATTCCGTCAGCTGGTGGAGATATATACGGACAGCCAGGGCCTGCAATACCCCTATTATGATACTACCCATACAGATATATACGGGAAGTACTCGTTTACCATGCCTACCAACCTGCCCATAGGTATTATCTTCAAGGTGCGGACGTTCAATTGCGGCAACCCGGCTACTAACCTGCAACTGTACCCCTACAATAATGCCAACTGCAATTTCAATAATGTTTGTGCTACGGCCCGGTATATAAGAGGAGATGTGTACAAAGGCGGCAATTTTGCCGACAAGGCACAGGTAAACCTTATCCGCAAGCGCCAGGATACCGTTACTTCGGGATACGTATATGAAGTGGCAGACAGTACGCTGGTAGACAGCATGGGGTACTATGTATTTAAAATACCCTTGCAGTCGGCAGACTCTTACCTCGTAAAGGCGGGCTTGCTGCCGGCTGATACCGCTGACTATCTTAAGTACATGCCCTCCTACCATAGTACAGACCTAAGCTGGAATTTGGCGGATGTAGTGCCGAATGCGAACGCAGAGGCTGATGTGGTACTGCCAATGGTGTTTGCTATGGCGGGCCAGGGCTATGTTACGGGTGTAGTGAACGACACGGTAGGTAACACCCTGTATAAGCGCATCTTGATACTAACAACCGCCAACGACGTGCCTGTGGGATATTGTTATTCCGATATAGACGGGACCTTTAGCTTTGGCGGACTTAACTACGACAGCTATAAATTGTATGGCGATGCCCTTGGGAAGTACAATCCACCATTGCAGTTCTTCCTGAGTGGCAACAACCAGGCATTTACTGATATTACCTTTGTAGAGAGTACCGAAGCCTTTATTGGCAGCCTTTGGCCCCTTAAAGTGTCGAACACCTTGCAGCAACAAGTTACGCTCTACCCCAATCCCGCCACTGATTACCTGCATATACAGGGATTGGAAGCTGTAGCGGGCGTTAAAGAGGTAGTGGTGATGAATGTTTCGGGTAGCGTGGTATACCGGAAAAACTATTCAGGCAATGCGGATATGCTTGTTCCCGTAGGGGATTTAACCAGTGGTTTATACCTGGTGCAGATAAATACAGAGTCGGGCAGGTATCAGTATAAGATTGCGCATTAGTACCGTTGCCCTGGCGGGAAACAAACAGAATATTTCTTTAAATGGCTCTAACATTCAGAGCCATTTTTTCGTCAATAGAGGTAGAAGCAAGCAATACTGCCGGCTATTGGCCAGCTATCCTATAACGAACGTACAGATTTATATTGGTGGTTTATTTATTACGCCCCGGTTTTTTAGCCGGGGCTCATTTTTTGTAGCTGTTAAAGAATTTTAAAAAAGTTATTATCGGTTAGCAGTAACTTGCCATTACAATTAAATTTGCCTACCTGATATAGTAATATGCGTTTTCAGCATTTAGAACATTTGTTAGTACTGGGTTTTTTGCCTTTGATCATTGTACTTTTTGTATGGATGATAGTGTGGCGCCGGGCAAAGCTTCGTGCCCTGGGAGAAGACCGGCTGATATCTTCACAGATACGCGGCTACATTCCCGGCCGCGTGACATTGAAGTTCGTGCTTTTGTCGGTGGCTTTCCTGGCTATAGGCATAGGATGGGCGAACCTTCAGAAAGGGGACAAGCTGCAAAAAGTGCAGCGCAAAGGCGTGGATGTAGTGATAGCCCTGGACCTGAGCAAAAGTATGCTGGCCAAAGATGTGCAGCCCGATCGGCTGACTCGTGCCAAGCAACTGGTGACAAGAATGATAGATAAAATGCAGAACGACCGCGTGGCACTGGTAGTATTTGCCGGCCGCGCATACCTGCAAGTGCCCCTGACCATTGATTACAGCGCCATGAAGATGATGCTTCAGAATGCAAAGCCGAGCCTGATACCCACGCAGGGTACCGTAATAGCCGAGGCGATAACCATGGCGCAAAAATCCTTCTCGCAGAAGGAACGTAAGTACAAGGCACTGGTAGTAATATCGGACGGAGAAGGACACGATGATAACGCGCTGGCCGCCGCAAAGGATGCTGCTGATGCAGGCGTTAAGATACACACAGTTGGGGTTGGTTCACCGCAGGGAAGTACACTTTACGACCCCGAAAGCAACTCCGTAAAGCTGGATGAAGCGGGGCAGCCCGTTGTCAGCAAGCTGAACGAGGAAGAACTGAAAAGTGTGGCTGCGGCAGGTGGCGGCAGCTATACATTGCTCACCAATACCGATGCCGCCGCCGATAAGCTGATAGAGCTGATAGAAGGCATGGAGCAGCGCACAGTGAAGGGCGAGAACGTAGAGTATATGACATATAACAGTTTCTTTCAGTACTTTTTGCTGGCGGGTTTACTGGCACTTATAATAGAATGGCTATTGCCGGGTGCAGGCAAAAAAAAGGAGGTGGCAGCGATATGAGGACAGGAATAGTATTGATTGCAGCACTGCTGATAACATCCGTAGCGAATGCGCAGCATCAAAAGCTGGTGCAGGAAGGTAACAAGATGTATGAGCAGAAGAAGTATAAAGAGGCAGACGCCGCCTATCAGCAGGCTCTGAAAGCCAATCCTACTTACATTCCCGGTATGTTCAATTTCGGGAACTCGCTCTACCAGCAGCAGAAGTACGAAGCGTCGCGAAAAGTACTGGATAACGCCCTTAAGAACGCGAAAGACAAAGGTAGCAAGGCGGGAGCCAGCTATAATATTGGTAACACCTACATGGCGGAGAAGAAATGGGAAGAAGCAATAGGTGCCTACAAGCAAACCCTGAGAAACAATCCGCAGGATGCCGACGCCAAGTACAACCTCTCATA
Source organism: Flavipsychrobacter sp. (assembly GCA_016786665.1). Classification (GTDB taxonomy): domain Bacteria; phylum Bacteroidota; class Bacteroidia; order Chitinophagales; family Chitinophagaceae; genus MKUN01. The sequence goes on along the minus strand of JAEUVZ010000040.1, from coordinate 18,412 downwards.
CGCCCAGGCAATGCTGAAAAACGAGCAGCAGCAGAACAAGGATAACAAGGATAAAAATAAAGACCAGCAGAACAAAGACAATAAGGATAATAAGGACAACAAGGATAAGAACAAAGACCAGCAAGACAAGGACGATAAGAACAAAGACAATAAGGATAAAAACAAAGACCAGCAGAAGCAAGACGAACAGGATAAAGACAAACAAGATAAAGACAAAGAAGACCAGCGTCCGCAACCACAGCCCAGCAAGCTATCGCAACAACAAGCCGACCAGCTGCTGAATGCATTGCAGCAAGAAGAGAAAAAGCTTCAGGATAAGAAACAGAAAGAGAAGGGTGTGCCGGTGAAAATGGACAAGGACTGGTAGGTATCGTGTGCTTACTTACCGAAGGATAGATGCGTGCGGAACGAAGATTGGAAAATAAAGCCTTCGGTGCGTTGTCAACATTTTTTCAACATGATTAAAAAAAGTGGAAAGTTTTTTTTTACTAAGAGAAAAACTTATTAATATTGTGATAGGATTGTGCTTACTAACCCATCCTTAATAGAGTCCGGCTTCTCACAACAGCCGGACTTTTTCTTTTTATACAGCGGCTGAAACCCTTGCCCCATGCTTGTTTCCGCCTACATCAATTCTGTTGTGCATGCACCGATACATCATCTTTTACAAGCCTTACCAGGTTCTTTGCCAGTTCTCACCTGAAGGTGATAAGAAGACATTAGCGCACTTTTTTCCTGAATTGCCTAAAAATATTTACCCGGTAGGAAGGCTGGATTTTGACAGCGAAGGCATGCTGTTGCTTACCGATGATAAACAACTGACGCATCAATTGCTGGAGCCAAAGTTTGCGCACCCGAGAACATACCTGGTACAGGTAGAGGGAAGCATTACCGCAGAAGCCATCGCGCAACTGCAGAAAGGTGTGAACATTAGTGTGAATGGAAAGCAGTATCGTACCCGCCCCGCAGTTGCCGAAATTATTTCACAAATACCGGAAGTTCCGGAACGGAATCCTCCCATAAGATACCGGAAAGAAATTCCCACGTCGTGGATTTCATTAACCCTTACGGAAGGAAAGAACAGGCAAGTACGGAAGATGACCGCAGCGGTAAACTTTCCTACACTGCGGCTCATTAGATACGCGATAGGGAGTTGCCAGATAGAGGGAGTATTACCCGGGCAATACAAGGAACATGACTGGCGGATAAAACAGCAACTTATGGGGAGGCCCTGAGGCCGTGCATTAACTGTGGAAAAAAACGGGGCGAGCCAGAGACAGCTGAATGATAATTTAAGTATTATTGTTAGAGAGGATAAATTCACCCCGTATGCTGAAGATGATATTGTTTTCCTGCATAATGCTGTTGTGCAGGGTAAAATACGAATCGTAAAGGCCGCAAGCCTGCTGGTTTTGGTTAAAAAGGGCAATACCGCTGCTTTTTAACTAAAATATTATCGCCGTTAACCATGCTTTTGGTAACTATTCCCAAATGGATGGTTATTTTTGTGCCGTTATCTTTTATAGGAACTCATTATGTTTAATTTAATTTTGTTCGGCCCTCCGGGCAGTGGAAAGGGAACGCAATCGGAAAACATCCTGAAGGCGTATAAGCTGGTGCATATTTCAACCGGTGATCTTTTGCGTGACGAAGTAGGACGTGGTACGCCGCTGGGTAAGGAAGCAAAGAAATACATGGACCAGGGTTTCCTGGTGCCTGATGAAGTGGTGATAGGAATGATAAGTAGCAAAATTGATGAGCGCCCGGATGCCCGTGGCTTTATATTTGACGGCTTCCCGCGTACTAAGGCGCAGGCGGAAGCGCTGGATAAGTTGCTGGAATTTAAGAATACACAGATACACCTGGTGCTATCCCTGGAGGTGCCTGAGGCGGAACTGATTACCCGGCTGGTGAAGCGCGGGGAAACATCTGGCCGCAGCGACGATAACGAAGAGGTGATTACCAAACGCATAAAGGAGTATTACGCCAAAACTGAAGCCGTTGCGGGCCACTACGACGCGCAAGGCAAACTGGAGCGCATGAAGGGGGACAACTCGATAGAAGACACCTTCCGGCAGCTGACTAAAGAAATAGACAAGTATTTGTTACCAGCCTAGTGGAGAAAGGAAATTTTGTTGACTATATACGCATCTTCACCCGTTCCGGGAAAGGAGGTGCAGGTAGTTCGCATTTTGCGCGGACTAAATTTAACCCTATGGCCGGCCCCGATGGGGGGGACGGCGGGCGCGGCGGGCACATAATACTGAGAGGTAATGCCCAGCTCTGGACACTAATACACTTGCGCTATCATAAAAATGTACTGGCTGAGAACGGCGAGAACGGGAACAAGAATAACTGTACCGGACGCGATGGCAAAGACATAGTGCTGGAGGTGCCCCTGGGTACCGTAGCTTACGACGAAGAAAGTGGCGATGTGGAGGCGGAAGTGCTGGAAGATGGCCAGGAAGTGATCTGGTTGCCGGGTGGTAAGGGCGGACTGGGCAATACCAACTTTAAGACGGCCACTAACCAGGCTCCCGAATATGCCCAGCCGGGCGAAATGGGTATTGAGGGCTGGAAGCACCTGGAGCTAAAAGTGCTGGCCGATGTAGGCCTTGTAGGCTTCCCGAACGCAGGCAAGTCCACTCTTTTGTCGGTAGTGAGTGCAGCCAAGCCAAAGATTGCCAATTATGCATTTACTACCCTGGTTCCCCAGTTGGGTATTGTACCTTACAGGGATAATAAATCATTCTGTATGGCGGACCTTCCCGGTATCATAGAAGGCGCGGCAGAAGGGAAGGGCCTGGGGCATCGTTTCCTGAGGCATATAGAGCGGAATGCCGTTCTGTTGTTCCTCATACCCGCTGACAGTGCCGACCATGCAAAGGAATTCCAGGTACTCATTAACGAACTAGAAGAATACAACCCTGAACTGCTGGATAAGAACATGCTCATTGCCATCAGCAAGAGTGATATGCTGGATGATGAACTGAAGGAAGAGATAGCTGAGACACTTCCGGAGGATGTACCGCATATCTTTATCTCTGCGGCATCCAATATGGGTATTACAGAGCTGAAAGACAAACTCTGGCAAGCCATCGTTTCAGAGGACGAATAAGATGCACCAGATATCTCCCAAAGAACTAAAGGAAAAACTGGATAGTAATGCGGATGTATTGCTGATAGATATCCGTGAGGACTGGGAACGGGAACTGTTTCATATCGGCGGGCTGCATATACCCATGGGGGAGATACCCGCTCACTTACCCGAGATACCTAAGGACAGGGAAGTAGTGCTCTACTGCGAGAAAGGTATCCGAAGCACCATCACCATACAGCGACTGGAGTCTGCCGGCTACCAAAATCTCATAAACCTCAGTGGAGGGATGAAGGCCTGGAAAGAACTATCGGAGTAGTTCCAGGTTGCCCCCCTTGTTATCTACCGACAGCCGGTGCTTTTGCCCCAATGAAAGTGTATAATTAATTTCCTGGTGACCGCAGGGGAAATTATAGCACACAGGGTAATCATACTCTTTCACTTTATCCCAGATAATTTCTTCCACCGTTTGCCCGAAAGGGCGTTCTGTATCCTGGTTGTCCGTAAAGCTACCGACGAGCAGGGCGGCAATGTTTTCTAGCTTCCCCGCCCGTTTCAGGTTGAGCAGTAGTCGGTCTATGTTGTAAAGGTGTTCCCCTATGTCTTCTATAAAGAGAATTTTCCCGTCCGTGTCCGCCTCAGATGCCGAGCCGGTAAGGTGGGCCAGTATAGCAAGGTTGCCACCGGTAACTATAGCCTCGGCAGAGCCATCTCGGTTAAAAGAAGAGGGGGCCATGGCATAGCTAAGCGCCTCTCCCGTGAGTGCGGCTTTAAAATTCAGCAGGTGTTCGCTGTTTTCAGTATCCGGGGTAAATGCCCCGCACATGGGGCTATGAAGGGTAGCAACCCCGAATTGGGCATGAATATGATTGTGCAGCACGGTAATATCGCTGAAGCCTGTTACCCATTTGGGCTTTGACTGGAACTTCGTAAAGTCTGCGCGGTCTATGATGCGGCTCATTCCATATCCGCCACGGCCCATAATTATCGCATCAATGCCAGGATTGTCCAGCATGCATTGCAGGTCGTCCAGGCGGGCGTCATCGTTGCCCGAGAAGTAGAAGTGTTCGGTGCCCACTGTTTGCCCCACTACTACCTGTAGCCCCCACGATTCCAATACGGTAATCGCATGGCTAACCCTTTCTTTCGATACATATCCTGATGGGCAGGTAATGCCCACAGTAGAACCTTGCTGCAAATATGGTGGAATGATCATCTTGAGTGCTAAGATAATATACCTACGAAATACTCACCCTCCCTGATTTCAATAGGGAACGTACGTAATTTGTATCCCTCCCCGGTGCTGTTATAGCCATTTGCGGGATTGAACTTGTATTTGTGCAGTGGGCATACGATGTGGCCGCGGGCATCTAGCCAGCCATCGCAGAGCGGGGCCCCCGAATGCGGGCAGGTAGCGGCAAATGCATATACTGTAGCGCCCTTCTTTACCAGGCCTATTTTTTTAGCGCCTACCAATACCTCTGTCGGCACGTTTTCCGATAGGCCGGCCACGACAGCTGATATGTGATGCCACTCGTATAGCATTATCTGCGGGCAAGAAAAAAATCCTTCATTAATTGGGCGCATTCCTCTGCAAGAATACCGTGAGCCAGCTCCGCTTTCTGATGAAACGGAAAGTTATCACCGGTGGTTTTGCGATACCCGTTCTTCACATCGGATGCGCCATACACAATACGCCCTACTTTAGACCAATACATTGCCCCGCAGCACATAAGGCAGGGCTCTACTGTTACATATATGGTTGCTTCGGGCAGGTATTTGCTGCCCAGGGAATTGAAGGCTGCGGTGAGGGCGAGCATTTCCGCATGCGCGGTGCTGTCTTTCAGCTGTTCTACCTGGTTGTGGCCACGGGAAATGATCTTGTTTCCCCAGGTAACAATGGCGCCCACCGGCACCTCGCCCGCATCAAAAGCCATTTTAGCCTGGCGGAGGGCTTCCTTCATAAAATATGTGTCGTCGAATACCATAAGGCGCTGGGACAAAGGTAGCGTATCATGACGTATTTTGCCCGCAACATTGTCGGTATTGCCCCGCTCCTGTTATCAATAGGTATCGCATCTTTGCAGGACAATGGCATGATTTATTCGCCGGTTTTTAACAACAAAAAAATGACAACTATGGAAAGGCATGAATTCAAAACCACTATTAATGCATCGCGTGAGCGTGTGTGGCAGGTACTCTGGGGAGACGATACCTATCCGCAATGGACAGCCCCGTTTGCGGAAGGCTCCCGGGCAGAGTCGGACTGGCAGGTAGGCAGCAAAGTCTTGTTCCTGGATGGGAAGGGGAGAGGCATGGTTTCCAGCGTACACGAGCGTCGCGACAACGAATATATGGGTTTCCGGCACCTGGGCGAGGTAGCGGATGGCGAAGAGAAGATAAATGAGTCAGCCCCGTGGTACAATGCGGAAGAGAACTATACGCTCAGTGAAGCAAACGGCACCACAGAGCTAAAGGTAGAGATAGACCTGACACCCGCCGATCTGGAATACATGGGCGAGCGCTGGCCGGAAGCCATGAAGAAGCTAAAAGAAATAGCTGAAAACGCCTAGGGTTTTTTCCCCCTGCGGAAACCGAAATTGACCAGGTAAACCCCTCCGAATATTAGCATAGTTGCGAGCAGCTTCACCCACGTGAGCTGCTCGTGTGTAAACAGGACTGAAATAAACGCGGCGAACATGGGCTGCAGGTAGATGTACGCTCCCGCGGTAGAGGGGCTTAAGTAGCGAAGCGCATAAATGTTCCACAGGTAAGTAAAAAAGGTGACGCAGATAACGATGAACGATAAGGCCAGGTAATCAGTGGGCTGAAACAAACTCCAGTCAATAGCGACAAACTGCGGGCCCCCGAACGGCAGTACGAACAGGAAACCAAATAAAAATACCCAGCGAATGACTATGATGGGCCGGTAGCGCTGCATCAGCGGTTTTATCATAACCAGGTAAATAGCATAGGAAGCAGCATTCATCAATACGAACACATCGCCGAGGGCCGAGCTCCCGGTAAGGGTTATTTCTTTACCGGCACTCATCAGCAATATCGCTCCGCTGATGCCAATAAGTAACCCGGCCGCCTTGCTGCTGCTGATACGCTCCCGCAATACGAAAAGTGCTATAATGGTAATAAGCAGGGGTGTGCTCATCATTATCAGTGCCGCATGTATCGGGAAGGTAAGATTCAGGCCCATGAAGAACAGCATTTGGTTGAGCGCCACGCCAAACAGCCCGCCCAGTACCAGTATCCGCCAATCCCTTTTTTCTATTTTCGCACGATACTTTTCTCCACCTGCAAAGCTCAGCCAGAATAACACAGTTACCACGCTTACACGAATGAAAATGAATCCCAGGGGCTCAATAAGCCGCGGCATAATGGACTTCGCGACGGTGAAGCCAGCACCGTAGAAGAGGTTGGCTCCAAGGAGTGCCAGGTGTGCTTTTGTTTTGTTGTTCATCTGCCTCAGCCCGCCGTGGCGGGTGGTGTCTTTATATTGTTTCGAGCCATTTATTCAATACCTCCTGGTGGATATCGAAAGAATGCTGCAATGTTAATTGTTTAAACGGGAATTCGTCAACTGCCAGCAAAGCTTCCCGTAAGTTGAAATTTTTCTGCCGGCAGCTGAAGAACACACCGGCACGATGCAGGTGGCTGGCCAGGTAGCCCTGTTCCGTTTGTCCCGGTGTAGGAATCACGATGGCCCTTTTGCCCAGTGCTACAAGGTCCATAAGGGTAGAGTAGCCGCTGCGGCAGATAACGATGCCGGCCTCTTCCAGTAGTGGCTGTAACTGTTCCGTGGCCAGGCGGAGGTGATAGGATATGTGTGCAGCGGCTCCGGTACGTGCATTGATTTCATCACTGCCTTCTACGAATACGACCGCTCCTTTATGCGCCTGCACTTGCTCCCAAAGTATATCTGATAGCAGGGTTCTTTGCGGTTCCGGCCCTGAAAGGAGTACCAGCAGGTGTTGATTGCCATTCGTGTTCTTTTTCCTGAACTGGGAAAGAAGTCCCATGTAGCCGGCATTTTCGGGCAACGACTTTGGATGCGAAAGTTTTCCGCCCAGGTTTGCGTTACTACCGGCATCTACTACCCAGCACTGCGGAAAGCGGCGCAGGTATTTATAATGGAGGCGGCGGAGCATTTCATCGACGGCATTACCCAGCCCTGTACGAACAGACAGTTGGTGGGTCATAATAACCGACGGTACTTTCTGATGAAACAGGCCATAGCGGTTGTCCGAAATGATACCATCATAAGGGTGCTTAGCTACCTCTTCTGCCAGCCAGTGGTGCTCCTGGCGTATGGATGCCAATATTTTCGGTAGCTGGCGAAACATAGAGAACATAAAACCACCTGCCTTTTTGCTATATGCTACATTGTAGCCCTCCAGGTGGATAGTCTTTATTCCCGGGCACGATTCGCTCAAAAAGGACCGCTGCCATGTATTCCCCGCCACTACTACTTCGTGGCCCAGGCCTCGTAAATACGTGATGAGTGGCAGGCACCGGCTGCTGTGCCCCAATCCCCAATCTAGTGGGGCTACCAGTATCCGTTTTGTGTTTTTTGCGGGCAATTATCCTTATTTTTACAAAAGTAGAAATTTATGTAGCTGATAATGAGAAACAAGCGATTTGTTTGGATATTGATGGTGCTTTTTGGCACGATGTTGGCGCAAAGTTGTAGTACAGCTAAGAAAGGTTGCGGCTGCGGCTCAGACCTGAATAAAGTTCACCGCCCCAAGCGGGTGTATTAAAATGGATAGATATGTTACGTGGCCAAGATAAAATATGGATGCACTACGTGAAGGATATCATTGCCGCCGACATATATTCGGCTATCTTCCTGGCATCTTACCTGCGTTATACACGCGTCAGCAAGTCGTATACCGACTCATTGGAAGTGGTGGACCTGCAGAAATACAAAGTGTTAAAACAGCCTCAGAAGGTTCGTCAATGCATACGGGAAAGGGCTAATGTCCCCTTTGTCTTTATCATAGGCAAGAATTAACCCGCCCCGGAATACCATTCAAGAGCCCCGCCGTTAAGCGGGGCTCTTCTTTGCCCGGCCGCTAACGAATAAGAACAATTAATGCAATTATGTGGCGATAATGGCCTATTTTTGATGCACGCAGACAAAGTGTGATGAAAAGAAGGAATACACCCGCCAAACAGAGAGTACTTGAGATAATGCAGGATGCCGGCTATGCACTTAGCCAGGATATGATAGAACAGAAGATGACTGGTAAAGCCGACCGGGTGACGATATACAGAATACTTAATAGTTTTTGCGAAGACGGGCTCACGCACAAGGTGGTTTCAGACGATGGCAAGAGTTTCTATGCGCTGTGCGGAACATGCAGCGGCGAGAAGCATTCCCACAACCATTTCCACTTCCAGTGTGTAAAGTGCGATAGAGTAGAATGCCTTAAAGAAGATATTACCTACAAAGTGCCTAAAGGATACCAGCCTCAGCACGTAAACTGCCTTATATCAGGCTATTGCAATAAGTGCGCATAGAATGAAAAGAAGCGGCAACAGATACCGGACTATGAGAAACAGCCTGCGAGCCAGGCTGCAGGTAGGTCTGTTGCTTGTGCTAATGGTGGTATTCGGTAATTTATCGAGGGAGTGGGTCCACTCCTTTGCCGGTCACGAAGATACCATACACCACTATCATGGAGAGGGTTTATATTTTGAAGGGGAACACCATCACTGTGATTTCCTTGAAATACCTCTACCTGTATTTGTTACCTACCCGCCTCCTGCAGTACCCGAAGTACCATGTACTCTTATTGAGTCGTTGTTCTTTTGTGAGGCAGGGCAGTATATAAGTCCTTTTCCCTTCTGCTACCAGCTTAGGGGCCCCCCTTCAGCTTAATCCGTTTATGTGGCCGCCGGTAATGGCGGTAATCTTGACATGGCCACTGGCCCAAACAGTTGTGCGATTGCAGATGCGCTGCATTTCGCAATAACTACGTTATATCCGTTATATACACTTCTTCGGTAAAAGAGGCGGCATGGGGGAGTATGTCACCTGCCGGATTACATCACGTTTATTCAAATTATAAAATGAAAAAAATAGTTTTATCCATATTCCTGTTGCAGGCAGTTGCGGCAGAAGCACAAGACACACTTAAAAATTTTAATCCCTCGTTGCAGGCACCGGTGGTACTGCAATACACGGGCACGACGACGGGGTACTATACAGGACATAACTCTTACTTTGATGAAGAGTGGGCCGAGAAATACTATATCTCCGGCGCCAACCAGGTGGTGGGCGTTATTGCCTGGCACAGCGGGGCAGCAGGTACCTATACAGAAAATTGCGAGTATAAGGTATATGGTGTTTCTTCTTCCGGTCTCCCCGGTGTATCCCTGGCAACGAAGACGGTGGCAGGAAGTAGTATAAATGTGGCTGGCGTAGCATCGTACACAGCTTTTAACAGCAATGTCAATGTCTCCGACAGCTTTTTTGTAAGCTTTAACCTGGATGACTACGCGCACAACAATCCCGGCACCAAGAAAATAGCGTTAATGCACGGGCCTGCTGGTAGCAGAGCGGCATCTGACACCGTTAAATACGGACGTAATGTAGTGAGGTGGCACAACCACGATCACACTACTTTGGATTGGAAGGACTTTTACTTCGACAATTCTACCCCGGTGCTCACGCATTTTGCCATCTTCCCGGTAGTTGCTTTTGCCACCACGTCGGTAAGCAACTATGCTACAAACGGAACCGTGAAAATGGGAGGTATATATCCCAACCCCGCAACGGGGGTAATGCATTTTGAGTGGCACAGCAGTAATACCGGTACTATCAATTGTACTATTATGGATGTGACCGGGAAAAGCCTGAAGCGCTGGAGCACTGATGTAGCCAGCGGCAGCCAGGTAATAGATATTGATACTGATAGCTTCTCTCCGGGCAGCTACATACTAATGGTAGATAGTAAGGAAGGCAGCCTTGCCCAGTCTTGGGTGAAACAGTAATAACAGAGTTAGGTGGCCGGGCCAATATGTTTCCGGCCACCTAATAAAAAAAGTCACTATTATGAAGATAGGAAAGATGATTTTTTATACGGGGCTGGTATCAATGGTGGTCAGCTCCTGCTCCCGGAATAGAAAACAGCAAATAGAGAACCCTGTAGTGCAGGAATGGGAACTCATTACCACACTGGTAGTTCGGGCGGCCGAAACTGCTAATCCGCAAAGGGCCCACTATTTTGTGTATAAGGTACTAAACGGCACTGGTGGAAACCATAATGAATTCCAAGCTGACAAGGTGAAGCTGAAAGCCAGTACCGAGTATGACATTGACATTAGGGTTCTGGACGAAAGCGACGGCCCGGCAAAAGATGTAACACCGGAAATTGTTACAGAGCGGAACGTACACCTCTTTTATTACAGTTCCCTGCCGGCGGCAGGTAGCGGATCAATCGCCACGAGCCATTATGATACTGATGAACACGGACAGCCATTCGGCCGCACCTGTAAGTGGAATACCGGTAGTGCCGGTACGGGAACTATGGTAATAGAACTGATTCACGGACCACGTAATAAGATGGCCACTGAACGCGCTAAGATTGCAGGATCTACGGATGTGGAGGCAACCTTTGATGTAGAGTTACAATAAAGATGGCCCGGCAACTCATGCCCGGGCCATCGCAGGTCGGTCATAATTCCACCTATGAAACAAAGCACATCTAAGGACTAAAAATGTTTTCTGCTCTGTACCCGAACCTGGAACAAAGATAAGAGCTATTTTTGTTATTGCAACAAAGTTGCAATAATTTTACAAAAAAAATTCATCCAGAATATTAAGTGCCTCATGCATCAAACATACAACCGGCGGGAACTGATTAAATTACTGGGGCTGGGAGCCGTGTCGGTGGTGGTGCCGTTTAATATCCTGGAATCAAAACAACGTAATATGGAAGATAGATTATCCAGGGAATGGGACGTGATTGTGGTAGGTGGAAGTTATGCCGGCCTGTCGGCGGCTATGGCGTTAGGCAGAGCCCTCAGGAGGGTGCTGATTATTGACAATGGGCAACCCTGCAATCGCCACACGCCTCACTCGCACAACTTTCTTACCCAAGATGGTGAAACCCCTGCTGTAATCGCCAGCAAAGCGCGGGCCCAGGTGTTGCAGTACCCTACAGTTCAATTGGCCAGTGGATGGGTTAACTCCGGCCGCCGGCTGGACGACCAATGGGAGATACTGACCAGTGACGGCAACAGCTACCGGGCTAAGAAGCTGATAGTGGCTACCGGAATAAAGGACAAGATGCCGGCAATACCCGGCTTTGAGGAATGCTGGGGTAAGTCGGTAATACACTGCCCTTATTGCCATGGCTACGAGGTGCGGCACCAGGCGACCGGAATAGTTGCTAATGGAGATGCCGCCTATCACTATGCCCGGTTGATATCTAACTGGACGAGTAAGCTAACCATTTTCACGAATGGGACCTCTACGCTGTCGGAGGAGCAGCGGACGAGTGTAGCAGCGCATGGTATACAGATAACAGAAGCCCGCATTGCCCGTCTGAACCACCGGGAGGGAATGCTGGAAAGTATCAGCCTGGAGGACAATAGTAAAGTTGCCCTGAAGGCCATTTATGCCCGCCCTGAATTTGTGCAGCAAGGAGAGCTGCTGCATACGCTTGGCTGTGAACTGAACGAACAGGGCTATGTAAAAGTGGACGCTTTCCAGAAGACGACAGTACCGCATGTACTGGCCTGTGGCGACAATTCATCTATGATGCGTTCGGTCGCGAATGCGGTAGCCACGGGAAACATGGCTGGTGCCGTGGCCAATCACGAGCTTATAGAAGCATCTTTCTAACCAGTTACAGGTAACACTCTTAGAGCCCTGCCATAGCGGCAGGGCTTTTTATTTGCATCCCGCCCCGGAATTTTTTGTGCTGATTGCCAGGCATTTATGATGCGCTGCATAAAAAAATACAGATTTCTGCCCTCCAATGAAAACCGAAGCCCTCCCGGTATCGTACATGACCCGAAAGGGAATTGAATTTTAATCATGATTTAAAAACACTTCTATGAAAAAGGAAAACTTGGAACAAAACCAGGTAGAAGAAGTTCTGCAAATGTCGGGTGTCTCGCGCAGGCACTTCCTGGCGCTAAGCGGTGGCCTTGCGGTTGCCGGTATTTTCGCAACTATGTCTTCCTGTAAGAAAGACAAAGACCCGCAGGTGATGCCTGATGGCACCATAGACCTGGGCAGTGGCGATATAGGCATACTGAACTACGCATACGCATTGGAGCAACTGGAGGCGGCGTTTTATACACGCGTAGCTGAGTCTTCGTTCAGTTCCGGCTTTAGTGCCTCAGAGCAGGCCCTGCTGACAGATATACGCGATCACGAAATAGCGCACCGCGAATTTTTTAAAGCGGCGCTTGCCGGGAATGCGATACCGGCGCTGGAAGTGAATTTTGATGCTATAGATTTCGGTAGCCGTACCAGCGTGCTGAACGCAGCACGAACATTTGAGGACCTGGGTGTGCAAGCCTATAATGGCGCGGGACAACTAATAACCACCGGCGACTACCTGGTGCTGGCGGGCAAAATAGTATCGGTAGAAGCGCGCCACGCAGCCTACATACGGGACCTGATTACTCCGAATTCCTTTGGCAGTGCAGATATTATTGATTCCAACGGGATGGACATGCATAAAATGCCCTCGGAAGTACTGGCGGCAGCAGCCGGATTTCTGAAGTCTAAAATCAGTGGGAATAATTTACCAACCTCTTAAAACGGATAGCCATGAATTTCGCCAGTATATTAAAGATGATGTCAGAACAGGATTCTGAATTTTTTGAAAAGACCAGCCAGCGCCGTTCGTTGCTGAAAGATTTTGGCAAGAAAATAGCGCTGACGGCAGTGCCTTTTGCACTCGGCTCATTGTTTACCAAAGCATATGGGCAAAACGGGCGTGGAAGTGCGCGTAGTACGGATTCCATACTGGAAGTGCTCAATTTTGCGCTGACACTGGAATACCTGGAACGGGACTTTTACAAGCAGGCGCTGGACAATAATGCGGGTATGCCATTTATACCGGCTGCCCAGCTAGCCGGTATCCAGTCTATATACCAGCACGAAGCGGCACACGTTTCCTTCCTGGTAGCTGCGATACAAGGAGCGGGCGGTACCCCGGTATCGGGCCTGACGTTCGACTTCACCGCAGGAGGCGCCTTCCCTGGTGCCACCTCCAGCTACAACATGTTCCTGGCCGTAGCGCAAACCTTTGAAGACACAGGTGTGCGTGCTTACAAAGGGCGTGCGGGAGAACTGATGGGAGATAATGCAGTGCTGACGGCGGCGCTTAATATCCACTCAGTGGAGGCCCGTCACGCATCGCACATACGAATGGTGCGGAAAAACAATACAGGGGATCCCCTGGTGGCGGGAAACCCTAAGCCCTGGATAACAGGTAATGCGAGCAACGTGGGCACCACTGCGGTGCAGGCCAGCTACAACGGTGAAGAGATTACCCAGCAAGCGGGGGTGAATATAGCCGGCTTTGTAAGTGGCGATGCCGCCAGCGAGTCGTTTGACGAGCCACTTACCAAAGACCAGGTACTGGCTATTGTAGATCCATTCATTAACTAGAGTTGACATAGGTATATTGAGTAGACAAAAAAACGAGGGGGCTTTTTCAGGCCCCCTCGTTGCTGTGTCTGGTACAGACTAGTCTTTTTTATCTTCTTCCTTCTTTTCGTCTTTCCCTTCTTTAGCGTCTTTAAACTCTTTCATGCCTTTACCCAGGCCCCTTGCCAGGTCAGGAATTTTCCGTGCGCCAAATAAAAGTATTACTACGAGCAGTATCCATATCCACTCGCTACCACCTGGCATGGAGAGGAGGAATTGAGGTTTTATTGTGAGAAATACCATAGTCTTTGTATTGTATGTTTCCGTAAAGGTACGACCTATATTTACAAAATATGTTAAAAGTGGTTACATAGGGTCTACATCAATAATTATCTGCAGGGCGGAGTTGCCGCGCTGTGCCATAAGGGTTTGTTTGGCATGGCGTATAGACTCTTTTGCGGCTTCAATAGTTTTTAAGTCCCTGGGGCATTTAATCCATACTTCCTGCACATAAAGGTTGCGTACGCGGGCTATCAACGCGGGTACCGGTCCTTGTACCGTGATAGCTTCGTTGGCGCGCAGCATATGGGCAAACTCCGTGGCGGGTGTTACCGCCTTCGATTCGTCTTTGTGCTTAAAGGTGACTTTTACCAACCGGGTGAATGGCGGGTACCCAAAGTACTCCCGACCGCGTATTTCGTGGTCGTAGTAAGCGCGCACGTCATGCTCCTGTACCCATTTCAGCACAGGGTGGGTAGTGTTGTACGCTTGTATCAATACTTTGCCCGCGCCATCGCTTCTTCCCGCCCTGCCGCTTACCTGTTCCATTAGCTGGAAGGCGCGTTCATTTACCCGGAAGTCGGGGTAGCTCAGCATGCTGTCGGCGCTCAGTATTCCCACCAAAGCTACATGGGCAAAGTCCAGGCCTTTTACAACCATCTGCGTACCTACCAGGATATCAATTTTCTGTTTCTCCAGCTTTTCCAGCAGCTGAGGCATACTCTGCTTGTTGCGCATGCTGTCTACGTCCATACGGGCCACCCTGGCTTCGGGGAACATCTGCTGTACTTCTTCTTCTATTTTTTCCGTTCCAAAACTTTTGCTTTGCAGCCCTGAACTGCCGCAAGAGGGGCAAATATGTATCACGGACGATTTGAGCCCACAATAGTGGCAATGAAGTTTATCGGTGCTTTTGTGATAGGTGAGCGATACCGCGCAGTTCTTACACTGCGGTACCCACCCGCACGTAGTGCATAGCTGGAAGGGGGCGTATCCCCGCCGGTTCTGGAAAAGGATGACCTGCTTGCGGTGTTGCAGGGCTTCTATCATTGCCTGTTGCAGCTCCGGGGTGAGTAGCTTATAGCCCAGCTGCCGCATCTTTTCCAGCGATTTAGCATTCACTATTTCTATCTGCGGCAGGTTTACCCCCAGGTAGCGCTCTTTAAGCGCGGCGTAGGCATATTTCTGCTGCTGCACATTGTACAGGCTTTCTACCGACGGTGTGGCCGAGCCCAGGATAACCCGGGCGTTGAAAAGCGAAGCGAAATAGATAGCGGCGTCGCGCGCGTGAAAGCGGGGCGCGGGGTCTTTCTGTTTGTAAGAGCCATCATGCTCTTCGTCGGCTATGATCAAGCCTACATCAGAATAGGGAAGCCATAATGCCGAACGAGCACCTACTACCAGTTTGTATTGGCCCTTACGTACCTTTTCCCATATTTCTACCCGTTCATTATTACTAAAGCGGGAGTGATATACGCCCATCTCTTCGCCAAAGTAAGCGTAGAGGCGGCGCACCAGCGCCGTAGTAAGGCCAATTTCCGGTAAAAGGAAAATCGCCTGTTTGCCGGCCGCTATACACTGCTTTATTTTGTGAATGTAGAGTAATGTTTTGCCGCTACCGGTTACGCCGTGCAGCAGTACCACTTCTTTTTCCGACAAGCCTTTGTCTATTTCGGCAAGCGCTAGCTGCTGTGCCGGGCTGAATATAATTTCTTTTGCCGGCTCAGTGGCGGTATAGGCCAGGCGGTCTACATTTTGTTCTTCTACTACAAATACACCCTTCTCTACCAGCGCCTTCACTTGTGCGCTGCTGGCGCCGGAGCGTTCCAGCAGGTCGGCCTGCTTTACAAAGCCATTCTTAAGAGAGAGCTCTACGAAAGCCATTAGCAGCTCCACCTGTTTAGGGGCACGGTGCAATTCGTCAAACAGCTGGCTGAGCTGTTCTTCCTGGTGGTAAGTTGCCGCCAGCGATACGACGCGTTCCTTGCGGGGGCGGTAGGAGGGTTCCAGGCTGTCGTTTATGGCTACAGCCTCCTGTTCTATCAATTCGTTAATTACCTGGCTGAAGAACCTTATGCCTACTGCTTCCCGCAACTCGGTAATGGTCAATTCTTTTTTACGCTGCAGGGCTTCTGCCGCTATGCCAGCTTCCCTGCTCCATTCATACAGTACATCTGGTTCGCCTATCCATTCCAGGCGGGTTTCGCCCATCAGCTTCATGTGGGCGGGTAGTGCGGCCTGCATCACCTCTCCCGGAGCGGCGAGGTAGTAGTGGCTGATCCACTTCCAGAAGCGGAGCTGCACCTCATTCACCACCGGGGCGTCGTCCAGGATGTTCTTCAGGGGTTTTACCTCATAGGCTTCGGGCTGCACATTGTGCAGGCGCTCTACTATGGCAGCATATTGTTTGTTGCGCCCCAGCGATACTTCCACCCTCATGCCGGGCTTCAATACTCCTTGCAGCTGATGCGGTATGCCATAGGTAAGCGCCTGCGGCAGGTTCAGCGGCAGTATAACATCGGCAAAACGGTAAGAATCGGCAGATTTTTCAGCAAAGAGAGAGCTGGCCATGATGCAAGATAAAACAAAACCCGGCAGCCCGTAAATAGGAGGTTAATATCCACCTATTAACAAGATATTCAATTATTTGCCAGTTATAGTTTGTACCTTTGCCCTTCATTTGAGTAAAGAAAAAGATGGCGAAACAAACCGAAAGAAAGTGTTCCTTTTGCGATCGTGTGGAAAGCGATGTCAATATCCTGTTTACGGGCCTTAAGGGCAACATATGTGACCAGTGTATAGAGAACGCCCACTACCTGCTGCAGGAAGCAGTAGGTGATGACAAGAAAAAGGACAAACCCAGGGAAACAAAGCCCGAATTTAACCAGCATAAGCTGTATAAACCCCGCGAGGTGAAAGCATTCCTCGACCAGTATGTGATAGGCCAGGACGACGCCAAAAAGGTATTGTCGGTGGCTATATACAATCACTATAAACGCCTGAGCATGCCGGCGCAGGACGATGTGGAGATAGAAAAATCGAACATCATAATGGTAGGCGAAACAGGTACCGGCAAAACACTGCTGGCCAAAACAATCGCGCGCCTGCTGCAGGTGCCTTTTGCCATAGTGGACGCTACCGTATTTACTGAGGCGGGATATGTAGGCGAAGATGTGGAAAGCATCCTCTCGCGCTTGCTGCAATCGTGCAACTTTGATGTAGCGGCGGCAGAACGGGGTATTGTGTACATAGATGAGATAGACAAAATAGGACGCAAGGGCGACAACCCTTCCATAACCCGTGATGTGAGCGGCGAGGGCGTGCAGCAGGCTATGCTGAAGCTGCTGGAAGGGTCTGAAGTGATGGTGCCTCCGCAGGGAGGACGTAAGCACCCGGAACAGAAGATGGTAAAGGTGAATACACAAAACATCCTCTTTATATGCGGGGGCGCTTTTGAAGGAGTGGATAAGATGATCGCCCGCAGGGTGCAGACATCCTCCATTGGCTACAACGCCATAAAGGCGACCAAGGAACTGGACAGGGCAAACCTGCTTCAGTATGTGAACTCTCAAGACTTGCGTACGTTTGGCCTGATACCGGAGCTGCTGGGACGATTGCCCGTAGTTACCTACCTTAATCCGCTGGATAGCTCATCTCTGAAGCGGATACTTACCGAGCCTAAAAACGCCCTCATCAAGCAATATGCAAAGTTGTTTGAGTACGAAGGAGTAAAGCTGGAAGTGGACGATGAAGCGCTGGATTATATGGTAAACAAAGCCATAGAGTATAAATTAGGTGGACGCGGTTTACGGGCCATCTGCGAGATGATACTTACCGATGCGATGTTCGACTTGCCGTCTGAGAAGAATGGGGATGTGTTCCAGGTAACACTGGAGTATGCCACACAGATGCTGGAACACTCGAAGCTGGAATTGCTAAAGGCGGCATAGCTCAGCAAACAGCGCAATAAATAATTAATTAGATTCTTAAACTGATAGATATGCAAGACCTGATAGAAGAACTGAAAACGAAAGCCGGACTGACGGAAGAGCAAGCGGTGAAAGCGGTGCAGACAATCAAAGAATTTATCCAAAGCAAACTGCCCCCGATGATGCAGGGAATGGTGGATAATTTCATTGGGTCTCAGCCGGAAGACAAGAATGACATACTAGGCTAGAGTTGCCATAAAATAAGTAATAAGCCCTCCCAATTCACGTTGGGAGGGCTTATTCTTTGGTCAATCGAGGAGTTTTAGATAGCTGAGCTCAGTTTTCACTTTTCAGCCAGTTCAGCATTGAAGCCATCTTTATCTTTTGGGTTCGGTGCGCCTTTGCCAGTCGTAATGAGGTTGTACAGGCTTTTCGTTATATAGCCGTTCCAGGCATCGTTGCAAACCTTGTAACACT
>JAEUVZ010000030.1 GCA_016786665.1 Flavipsychrobacter sp. | reverse complement strand
GTGCAGGCCTTTGGCGGAAAATAATTTACGAAGGTCGTAGCACACATAGGCTCCCAGTTGCCAGGGATCGGTCCTTACCCACAACCGCAGGCTGTCGGGCTGGAAGATAACGGAATGGTGGGCTATCAGTTGGTTGATGGCCTTCTCGTTACCCTCCCCTATGTGGACGTTGTCAAGACCGCGGCGGTCGCGGAGGATGTCGGCCATCTTTTGGGGGCTGAGTGGATAATTATGTTCCATCAGCTGCTGCAGGCGCCGGTAACGGTACACCGAGGCGCTTTTATCTTTCTGTTCACGGTTCAGTTCCTGGGTCTCATACTCCCGTGCCTGGTAGTGGTTAGTGCATTGTATATTATCGCGCTGAGGGTCGTACACGTGCAGCTCATCAGGGGTCTTTTCAATTACTACCGCCTTGCCATCGGCGGCGCTCCCTACCAGGAAGCTCTCCGATACGAACATCCGGCGGCTTTCGGCTATCGCGATGGCTTCTTTAATGTTGCCGGCATACTGCAACACCTCCCGGGCCACCAGGGATACCGGTGTGGCCGAGCCACCCCAGGGAATATCAGACCGGGCGGCATTGATAGTAACGGTGAGCCCCTTATCGTTCATGCCCGATACCACGCCCGTAAAGCCGCCCCAGGTAATAAAGGCGAACTTATGGCCCTTATCCGGCGCATAGAAGGCCACCATCTTGTGTTCAGCAAACTTGTCGCCTACCCAGAAATCGAAATTGCGCCCTATAAGCATCGAGCCATCTTCGGTTTTTCCACCCCAGGCGCCAAACGAGGTGCAGCCCACCAGCATCATGTTTTGCAGGGCATGGCCTATATCGTGGGCGGCGTGGTAATTCAGGATACGCGCGTAAGGGGTACCTATCCATTTAAAGGAATCGGGCGAAGCGGCGTGCGACTCGCCATATATTTCCTGCTGATATTCTTCAGAGATGTACTCCGGCAGGTTGCGGTTCATAAAGCCCACCATGTACTTTAGGAACTTCAGGTACTTTTCAGAGGGGATCATCTGCCTTATCTGGCTCACAAAGGCTACTTCCTGTTCCTGTATCAGTTGCTGCGACAAGATGCCGTTCTTCACGCCACGCTCAAAAGGAGCGCCCGAAACATACAGCTCATAGAGGCCGCTCTCACTGCGGCGGAACCAGTTATCGCCAATGGTGTATAGGCCGCCTTCTATATGTTGTTTCTTTAATTGATAGGCGCTCGTGTCAGCCACTTTGGGTGGCTCTATGTCGGAGGAGTTATATACATACACCCCCAGGCATAGCAGCAACAGCAGGAGCAGCAAAAAGGTATATCCGAGAACCTTAAGGACTCGTTTCCACCAGGGTGATCTGGGTCGGGAGGCCGGCTTCGCTTCGGGGGTGTTCATATCGGGTACAAAGATAAGTTTTGCCTGCCAACCGCCCTATTTCATTATGTCTTATGCATTACACAAATACCTATAAAAATAGGGCGCGACTTTTGCCGCGCCCACAAACAAAAACAAAAAACAAAAAATCAGCCTATTCAGCTTTCACCACCTTTACGCTCTCCTTCAGCCTACCCGCTACATTCACATTAATGAAATAGGTGCCGGCGGCCAGCGACTTGGTGCGGGAATTAAGATAGATATTAGCTTCTGCGGCCGTACCGTTGAACTGCATTACAGTGGCCCCCAAGGCATCTACTACGGTATAGTCGCCTTTCTCTCCCATCATGCTGGTAGGCAGCGCCACCTTGAAGGTGTTCGTAAACGGATTAGGATAAGCCTGCACAGAAGCCTTTCCATGCAGATAATGGAATTCAGCCAGCCTATCACGGTCATTGCACTGCACGTGAGTTTCAGTTTTTTCGTTGGGATTACCTTTGAAAGAATTAGTGCAAATGGGCGGGAATTTGTTTTCCATGCGGTAGCCGGCTGCACCCGGGTCCCACTCAGGGAAGATGGTGTACGTAAATTGGTTGACGTCATCCTGCTTGCTCATTGAAAGAACGGGGGTTTGGGATGCCCATGTAGGATTATTGGCAACCGTGAGGTAATCAGGACTAGACATAAGCACAGTTCCGTCCAACGACATGCTCAATCCTACATAGCCCGCCACGGCACCGGTACCCGCCCAGTCAATTGCATTAGTATGCCAGGCAACAATGATGCTACCACACATGTTATAAACGCAGAAGGGATGCCTGTTCGGAACTGTATTAATAGCCGGAGTACCCCAGGCAGAACCATCATTTACTATTACGGTAGTGAGTGTACTGGTAGGTATATCGTGGAGGCGAACACTGATATTTTGGTTGTCCGTTGTATAGGTATACGCCCAGTTATCGGGGCCGTGTCCCAAGCCATCAATATTTGGGTACGGACATACCTGCACTATGGGTATACCTGTCGTTCCCGCTGTTCCACAAGGTTGGCAGGTGCCCACCAGGTTCAGGTCATTAATAGTTGGGGTAATGACAGAGGGGGACGGCAGTGCCATAGCCACCCAGTAGTCGAATTGTGATTCAGTAATATTCCCTGTGTTGGGATTGTAGTACACATACTGAACATTAAGTCCACCACCGTGAGTAAAAGCGCAGTCCACCGTAGTTTCGCCCGTGGTGGCATTGAGTGAAAGAATGGGGCTGAAGGTAATACTGCCCGGGGTATTATTGCCCATTATTGTGCGGATGCCCGCGGGGGTTTCCCAGGCTATGGCCACCGCATATTCCAGGTGGCAATCCATGCTGATGCGGGTATAGTTGGGTATTGCAGAAAGGGTATTGGTATAGAGTAATGTGGGTGAGCCCGAAGCTATGCTGTACACATCCAGCTTATGCCCTACGCCTGTTTCGTGGTAAGCCACCAGTATTTGGGGATCGCCACCCACATTCAGGAAGCCTACCTCCAGGTCGCGCACCCCGGTGTAAGGCAGTATGCCCTGAGCAAATACCATCGAGGGCATACCGGGGAAAGTCAGCTGCCACGATACGCGGGAAGGCATTAGCCCGTTTACATCATCCCATCCCGCCAGGTAAATTTCGTAGCCGCCAAGCACCGTGTTGCAATGGGGCCAGGAATAAGCAGAGGTATGACTGGTAAGGGCAATATCAGGGCCCACGCCGGGATAGGTAGATTCGAATGCTGAGGGAGGGTTAAAGGTCTGCGCCTGCAACGCAGAGGGAAAGAAACACGTACTTGCAGAAACGATTGCAGCGCAAAGCAGGAGCTTTGCTGTGTGTAGTTTTTTCATAATTCAACATTTATAAGAGTGAAAAGAATACTCACAATGTACACTCCGGCAATAGGGCTTGTCAACCGTCAAACGACGGTAAAAATGAATTATTTTGTTAATCTGACATTATTGAATTTGTAACCAATTATTAATCAAACATCTCAACATTGTCACGTTAACAATAGCGGGAAATTTATTTTGTTAATGAGTCTGTGACGGATGGGAATTGGGGCGTACAGGCCAATGAGTACCGTCTTTCGACGCGGATAGAAGCCATGATGCTCTGCTATCTCCCGGTGTACGAAAAGATATTCGGTATCACTCTCATACACCAGGCATACGCTTACAGGATACAATATGAAAGGTATTAATTGGCCGGGATTCCCGGTCATTTTCTTTTACAGTCTATACTGCCAGAAGCCACTGCACGCCCCATCCCTAAAATGGGAGTCTCCGCCGCATATTTGCCTGATTCAAAACGAGACTCCTAAAACAGTGGGGGAATCTCATACATTGTACCTATGAACTTATGAAGTTACTTTTACACCATGCGCATACTCCTTACCAACATCAAACAACTTTGCCAGGTAGAAGACAGCCTCGACCGCCGCAGCCGGGTGGCGGGGGCCGACATGGCACATATACCCTGCATAGAAAACGCCTGGCTGCTGGTGGCCAAAGGACTGATACACAGCTACGGCAGCATGGACGATATGCCGGAAATGCATGCCGATGAAACCATAGATGCCGGTGGGCGCTTCGTGCTGCCCGCCTGGTGCGACTCGCATACCCACCTCGTATTTGCAGCCCCCCGCGACCAGGAGTTCGTGGACCGCATAAAGGGGCTGAGCTACGAGGAGATAGCCCGCCGCGGTGGTGGCATCCTCAACTCGGCCCGCCGGCTGAACGAAACCAGCGAGGAGGAACTATACGAGCACTCGCTGCGCCGCCTGCACGAAGTAATGGCACAAGGAACCGGCGCGATAGAGATAAAAAGTGGCTATGGTCTTAACACCGAAGCAGAACTGAAAATGCTGCGGGTGATACGCAAACTGAAGGAAAACGCCCCCGTGCCTGTAAAGGCATCTTTCCTGGCGGCACACGCCTATCCTGTTGATTATAAAGAAGATAAGCAAGGCTACATAAATTTGATTATTGACGAAATGCTCCCAAAAGTAGCAGGGGAAGGACTGGCCGACTATATGGATGTGTTCTGCGAGGAAGGCTTCTTTAGCGTGGCCGATACAGAGCGCCTGCTGGAAGCCGGATGGAAGCATGGCCTGAAACCCAAGATACACGCCAACCAACTGCACTACTCCGGTGGCGTGCAGGTAGGCATGAAACACAGGGCCGTGAGCGTAGACCACCTGGAGTGCGTAGGCGATGCGGAAATAGAAGCCCTGAAGCATGGCGACACCATGCCTACCCTGCTGCCGGCCGCCGCCTTCTTCCTGGGCATACAGTACCAGCCCGCCCGCCGCATAATAGATGCCGGCCTGCCGGTGTGCTTGGCCACCGACTACAACCCCGGCTCGTGTCCCTCGGGCAATGTGCCCCTTTTATTAACTATTGCTTGCACCCAGCTAAAAATGACACCGGAAGAAGCCATCAATGCCGTAACCCTGAACGGTGCCGCAGCCATGGAGCTGCACCAGCAACTGGGAACGATAGCTACCGGCAAGAAGGCCAACCTTATCGTTACCCGGCCAATACCATCTTTGGCCCATATTCCGTACGATTTTGGTAATAATCCGGTCGAAAAGGTGATTTTTGGGGGTAAATGGGGGTAAAACACGTTGCGCCGAAATTTCGGTTTCTGCCTTTAATGATTACATTTGCATTCCGTACAAATAATAAAAAATGGCTACAACAGCAGACATCAGGAACGGCCTTATCCTTAAATTAGATAACAGCTTGTATTCCGTAGTAGAATTCGGACAGAACAAAACAGCGCGCTCAGCCGCCAAGGTTTGGGCAAAGCTTAAAGGCGTAGACAACAACCGCTCTATAGAGCACACATGGAACTCCGGCGAAACCATCTACCCCGTGCGTGTAGAGCGTCGCCCCTACCAGTTCCTCTATAAAGACGACAGCGGCTTTAACCTGATGGACACCGCCACTTTTGAGCAGATAGTAATGCCCGAAAGCGCTATAGAGCGCCCGGAACTGTACAAAGACGGCCAGGAAGTATCGGTACTGGTGAACACCGAAACCGAGTTGCCAATGAGCGTAGAGCTGCCTTCTAACGTGGTGTTGCAGATAACCTACTCAGAGCCGGGTATGAAAGGCGATACCGCTACCCGCACGCTGAAACCGGCCACTGTAGAGACAGGTGCTACCGTAATGGTTCCCCTGTTTGTGGATACCAACGAGTTTATCCGGATAGATACTAAAACAGGCGCTTACATAGAGCGCGTAAAACAATAATTACCCGTTTCTTATTCTAACTAAAATATTTTTATGGAGTTTAAACAGATACAGGAGCTGATAAAGATCATCAACAAATCAAACATCAGCGAACTGAGCGTGGAAGAGGGTGAATTCAAAATCACCATAAAGCAGGCTCAGCCAAGTGAAACTCAATATGTAGCGATACAGCCACAGGCTATGCCTATGCAGCAAATGGCACCTGCACCGCAGGCTGCGCCACAGGCAGCACCCGCTGCCTCACCTGCGGCACCTGCAGCGGCACCGGCGGCCAACGACAAACTGGTGACCGTAAAGTCGCCCATGATTGGTACGTTCTACCGCAGCTCTTCCCCCGATAAGCCACCGTTTGTAAACGTGGGCGACGAGGTAAAACAGGGCCAGCCCATCTGCATTATAGAAGCGATGAAGCTGTTCAACGAGATAGAGTGCGAAGTGAGCGGAAAAGTGGTGAAGGTACTGATAGACGACGCTTCTCCCGTGGAGTACGATCAACCGCTGTTCCTGGTAGAACCGGCGTAAATCAACGGATGAATTGCTCAATTCCTCAATGGCTCAATTAATTTGAGCCATTTAAGTAAACAATTACGTTGCTGAACGATAACTAATCAATTAAAACATCAATGGACGCTATAGCTTACAGCTGGAGCCATTGAGAAATTAAGATACTATGTTTAAAAAGATACTCATTGCCAATCGTGGTGAAATAGCCCTGCGTATCATTCGTACCTGTCGTGAAATGGGTATCAAGACCGTAGCTGTCTATTCCACCGCAGACAAGGATAGCCTGCACGTACGCTTTGCTGATGAGGCAGTATGTATCGGTAAGGCGCAGAGCTCTGACTCTTACCTGAACATACCCCACATAATGGCGGCAGCGGAAATAACCAATGCCGACGCGATACACCCGGGCTACGGCTTCCTGGCGGAAAACGCCAACTTCGCCGATATCTGTAAACAATACAACATCAAGTTTATTGGCCCCACCGGCGACATGATACGCATGATGGGCGACAAGATAACAGCCAAGGAAACCATGATAAAGGCCGGCGTGCCCTGCATACCCGGTTCCGAGGGATTGCTGGAAAGCCTGGAGCAAGCCAAAGTATTGGCTAAAGAAATGGGCTACCCCATAATACTGAAAGCAACCGCCGGTGGCGGGGGTAAAGGTATGCGCGTGGTGTGGAGCGAAGAAGAGATAGAGCGCAACTACGACTCCGCCAAAGCGGAAGCGGGCGCGGCCTTCAAGAACGACGGCATATACATGGAGAAATTTGTGGAGGAACCCCGCCACATAGAAATACAGGTAGCAGGCGACCAGTTTGGACACGTATGCCACCTGAGCGAGCGCGACTGCTCTATACAACGCCGTCACCAGAAGCTGGTGGAGGAGTCTCCGTCACCATTCATGACCCCCGACCTGCGTAAGAAAATGGGCGAAGCGGCCAAAGCGGCGGCACGGGCCATTAATTACGAAAGCGTGGGCACTATCGAGTTCCTGGTAGATAAGCACCGCAACTTCTACTTCATGGAAATGAATACCCGTATACAGGTAGAGCACGGCGTAACGGAAGAAGTGATCAACTACGACCTGATAAAAGAGCAAATAAAGATAGCGGCGGGCATCGCCATCAGCGGTAAAGATTACGAACCGGAGATGCATGCCATAGAGTGCCGCATAAATGCCGAGGACCCGTATAATGATTTCCGTCCCAGCCCGGGTGCCATTACGGTACTGCACACACCGGGTGGCCATGGCGTGCGCGTAGACTCCCATATCTACGCGGGCTACTCCATTCCGCCGTTCTACGACTCTATGATTGCTAAAATTATAGCCGTTGCGCAGACACGCGAAGAAGCTATATGCACCATGGAGCGCGCCCTGAGCGAGTATGTGATAGAAGGAATAAAAACGACCATACCTTTCCATCAGCAACTGATGAAGGACGAAAAGTTTAAAGAAGGGGACTTTACCACGAAGTTCATTGAGACGTTTAAGCTGGTATAGTTGGAACCGGCCCTACTCATGGTGAGAATCGCAACGAACCGTTGCTAATCGTATAAATCAGTTTAATCCCGGTTCAGACACCGGGTTCACACAAGCCCTTTGCAATAATATTGCAAAGGGCTTGTTATTTAGGTACCTTTATGAACACGTTTAGAGGAGTTCAATTACTTTCGCATTATGGATAAAACCGTATTGATAACCGGTGGGGCCGGGTTTATAGGCTCGCATGTAGTACGACTTTTTGTAAATAAGTATCCCGAATACAGAATAGTGAACCTGGATGCCCTCACTTACGCCGGCAACCTGGAAAACCTGCAAGACATAGAAAACGCCCCGAATTACACTTTTGTAAAAGCGGATATTACCGATGCGGCAGCGATGAATAAGCTGTTTGCAGATTACGCCTTTGACGGGGTGATACACCTGGCCGCCGAAAGCCATGTGGACCGCTCTATTACCAACCCCAACGCTTTTCTGCTGACCAACATAATGGGAACGGCCAACCTGCTGAACGCCGCCCGGGAGTCCTGGAAGGGAAGCTATGAAGGTAAACGCTTCTACCATGTATCAACCGATGAGGTATATGGCTCGCTGGGCGAAACAGGCTTTTTCCTGGAGACAACGCCATACGACCCGCAGTCGCCCTACTCGGCTTCCAAAGCTTCTTCCGACCACATAGTGCGCGCCTACGGCAATACTTACGGGCTGCCGTTCGTTATCAGCAATTGCTCTAACAACTACGGCCCCAACCAGTTTCCGGAAAAACTGATACCGCTCTTTATCAACAATATCCGCAGCAGCAAGCCCCTGCCCGTATACGGGGATGGCAAATACACCAGGGACTGGCTGTATGTAATAGACCATGCACGCGCCATAGACGATGTGTACCATAAGGGGTGCAATGCTGAAACCTACAATATTGGCGGCTTCAACGAATGGCAGAACATAGAGCTGGTAAAGCTGATGTGCGCCGAAGTGGACAAACAGATAGGTAACGAACCCGGCACCGCCGATAAGCTGATAACCTACGTAAAGGACCGTCCCGGCCACGACCGGCGCTATGCCATAGACGCCAACAAGATAAAGAACGAACTGGGATGGGAACCTTCGGTAACCTTTGAGCAAGGCCTGGCCAAAACCATTGAATGGTACCTGGCGAACGAAGAATGGCTGAATCATGTGACGAGTGGTGACTATCAGAAATATTACGAATCTCAATACGCAAATAGTTAATCGATGAAAGGTATTATTCTGGCCGGTGGCTCGGGAACGAGGTTATACCCCCTTACCATTGCCGTGAGCAAGCAGCTGATGCCGGTGTACGACAAGCCGATGATCTACTATCCGCTTTCCACACTAATGCTGGCGGGTATTAATGAGATTCTCATCATTACCACGCCGGAAGACCAGGCGGGATTTAAAAAGCTATTGGGCGATGGCAGCGAGATAGGCTGCCAATTCAGCTATGTAGTGCAGCCCAGCCCGGACGGACTGGCGCAGGCCTTTCTGCTGGGTGCCGACTTTATAGGGGATGACCCTGTGGCGCTGATACTGGGCGACAACATCTTTCACGGTTCGGGCATGGGTACCCTGCTGAAGGATAAAGTGAACCCCGATGGCGCTGTTGTTTTCGCCTACCAGGTGCACGACCCGGAGCGCTATGGCGTAGTGGAGTTTGACAAAGACTTTAAAGTACTGAGCATAGAAGAAAAGCCGGCGAAGCCGAAATCGAACTACGCAGTACCCGGCCTGTACTTCTACGACAACAGCGTGGTAGAAATAGCCCGGAACATGAAACCCTCAGTAAGGGGCGAACTGGAAATAACGGACGTGAACAAAACTTACCTGGAACGAGGCAAACTGGAAGTAGGTGTACTTGACCGCGGTACGGCATGGCTGGACACCGGCACCTTCGATTCGCTGATACAAGCCGGCCAGTTCATAGAAGTGATAGAGAAACGGCAGGGCCTGAAAATAGGCTGTATAGAAGAGATAGCTTACCGCATGGGCTTTATAGAGCGTACCCAGCTTACCACACTGGGCGACAAATATATCAAGAGCGGCTATGGCACTTACCTGCACCGGGTGGCCGAAGAAGGCCTGGGAACCGACCTGTAGCCCACTAATAACCCAAACCAATGTATGTCATAATCCCTGTAATTTGGTATTCGCTGGCTACATTTATACTCAAGAAACGGGTAGCCTTACCGGCGCCGGCCCGTGTAGCGTTGGCCATAGGTATAGTAGTGCTTTGCATCTTTACCACTTACTTTATTGGCGCATACATAGCAGCAGCCGGTGAGCAAAGCAGGGTCCTTTCTGCCCTCCTTTCTATTGCAGCATTAGTTGGCATACCAACGACATACACATTGATTATCAGCTATTTAATCAAACGAATGCAACAGCGAAGACAGCCCAGTAAAAATTAGTAATTTTGCCCATCGGATGAAAAAGCAAGCCATCATATCAGGCGCGGTGCTGGCGCTGCTGGCCGTTACTATCAAGTGGGTGGAGTACCGCTACCTGGTGCTGACGCATTCCTTCGAGATATATGGCGCTATACTGGCTATCCTGTTTACGGGCTTAGGGGTATGGGCGGGGCGCAAACTTACCAGCCCTAAAAAGGAGATCATCCACCGGGAAATAGAAGTGGTGGTAGAAAAGCCTGTCTACATTACCCTACCAGCGGCTGCGGCTGCCACAGCCGTGCCCCACCCCATGGCATCCCCCGATGAGCTGGGCATCAGTAAACGCGAGATGGAGATACTGGAGTTGATGGCCCAGGGCTACAGCAACCAGGAGATAGCCGAAAAGACCTTCCTCTCCATACATACCATAAAAACACATGCATCAAATTTGTTCGTGAAGCTGGATGTGAAACGGAGAACACAAGCGGTGAGCCGGGCAAAGGAACTAAAGCTCATACCCTGACCCATTCGCTCTAAAGCATGAATTTGAAGGCATTTCACGCTAAATCATACTTTAGTATGAACGGAATTCTCTGCGGACAAGCTTACTTTATCCCTGAACCAAAAAGAAATATAGCATGAAAAAAATTGTTCTTGTTTACGGCCTTATCGCCGGAATTATCTGCGCCGTAGTGTTAGGAGGCAGCAGCCTGTTCAATACCGGAAGCCTGAATTATGAATATGGCATGTACATCGGCTTTGCCAGCATGATACTGGCAGCCGTAGTAATGTGGTTTGGTATGGCGCGGCTGAAGAAACAACTGGGTGGCCGTATCAGCTTCGGGAAAGCATTTAAAGCCGGCCTGTTGATGACCCTGATAGCCAGCACGCTGTATGTGGCTGCCTGGATGGTTACCGGCCCGGCGAACTTTGGCAAAACCTATTCTGCCTACGAAGCACGGAGCATGAAACAGCACGGTGCTACCGAGCAGGAAATAGCCAAACACGTAGAAAGCAATCGTGAATTTTGGGAGCGTTACGACAGCGACCCTCTTTTCCGGGCGGGAATGACCTATGTGGAGATAGTACCGGTGCAGCTGGTTATTGTACTGATTGCCGCCATAGTGCTGGCTGTAACCAGGCGGCCTGGGGCCCCGGTATAGGGCCGGTATAAACTCGAAAACGGGCGCTGATTCAGCGCCTTTTTTTGTTAATAATCCTCCCATCATTTACTGGTGAAAATTAAAATTGTACTTTAGATGCACGGCCAGTTTTAGTATTCCTAACACACAATAAGAGATGGTATATAGCAGGATACTGGTAATAGACGACGATGTAGACGACCAGGAGATATTCGTCACCGCGCTGGAACGGGCCGCACCCGCCACCGAATGCCATACCTTCTGCAGCGGTGTAGACGCATTAAAAAAACTCTCTTCCGGCGCATTGGTTACCGATATCATATTTCTTGACCTGAATATGCCGGTGATGAGCGGGCAGGAGTTCCTCGCCGAAATAAAGCGGCACGAAGCACTGGCTGAAATTCCTGTTATCGTTCTTTCTACCAGCGCGCACCCGCCTACTATACTGCAAGCCAAAGCCCTGGGGGCGGCAGACTTTATTACCAAGCCCGATAAGTTTAACGACCTGGTAGACATCCTCAAACGAATTATCCATTAAGCATATACCACCCACTGGTAGCGGCGGTTAGATGGCATGATTTTATAACCGGATTGATTTTATGGAAATTTCAGCCATTAGACCCCACACTGACCACTATTTTCTGCAAGGCGGGGGCGAACTCGGGGCGCTAACAAGGACATTCGACTGGGCCACTTCCCCACTCGGCTCACCTGGTAATTGGCCGCAAAGCCTGCGCACCACACTATCTATCATACTTTCGTCGCGCTTCCCTATGTTCCTCTTCTGGGGCGATGAGCTCATACAGTTCTACAACGACGCGTACCGTCCCAGCCTGGGAAAGGAAGGTAAGCACCCTATGGCACTGGGCCAGAAAGCTATTGAATGCTGGCCGGAGATCTGGGACATCATATACCCGCTGATACAACAGGTGAAAGCTACCGGCGAGCCTACCTGGAGCGAAGACCAGCTAATACCTATCTTCCGGAATGGTAAGCTGGAAGATGTTTACTGGACATTTGGCTACAGCGCCGTTAGAGGCGACACGGGAGCCATAGAGGGGGTACTGGTAGTATGCCATGAAACTACCGAAAAGGTGACCACCGTTAAAAAGCTGCAGGAGTCGGACACGCGTTTTCAGCAATTTATGGATGAGGCCGCCCTCGGTATCGTATTGCTGAACGGGCCTGAAATGCGTATAGAACTGGCCAACGAACTATATGCAAGAATGATAGATAAGAAATGGGAAGACATTATAGGCCAACCCGTTTTTGACATAATTCCCGAAACAGAGCCCTACTTTAAAAATATCATAGAGCAGGTGCGTATATCGGGAGAACCCGTCTATCTATACGATCATCCCTACTACGTGCTGATAGACGGACAAAAAAAAGAAGGCTTCCTGGACCTGGTGTACCAGCCCTACAGGGATAGCGACAAGAATATAACAGGGGTGATGATACTTTGCCACGACAGTAGCGAGAAGGTGATAGCCAAGCGCCAACTGGAAGAAAGTGAACAACGCCTGCGTGCAGTGATAGAAGCAGCCCCTATGCCCATAGGCATCATGACCGGCAAAGAAATGAAAATCGCTTTTGCCAACCAAAGCATCAAAGATGCCTGGGGTAAAGGCAACCAGGTAGAAGGAAAAACCTTCAGCGAACTGCTGCCGGAACTGGAAGGCAAAGGGTTTTACGAGTCGCTGGACAGGGTATATACTACCGGCAAGGCATTCCACTCCCGGAACGAGCGTATAGAGCTGATGGTAGACGGCCAGATGGAAACCTTCTATTACAACTATAGCTATAGCCCGCTCTTTGATGCCGACGGTAATGTATATGGCGTGATGAATACCGCGGCCAACGTAACCGATATAGAAGTTGCCCGGCAGAAAGTAGCCGACAGTGAGCAGCAGGTGCGCAGCATAATACACTCAGCTCCGTTCCCCATTGGCGTATACACAGGACCGGAAAAGACCATTGCATTTGCCAACCAGTCGATTATAGACGTATGGGGGAAGGGTAACGATGTAATAGGAAAAACATATACTGAGATACTACCTGAGCTGGAGAACCAGGAAATTTTTGACCAGATTACTACCGTCTACGAAACCGGTACGGCTTTCCACGCCCGCAACCAGAGGGTAGACTTAATGATAGACGATAAGCTCCAGTCCTTCTGGTTCAACTATAGCTTCACCCCACTTTTTGATGCCGGGGGAAAGGTTTATGGAGTAATGAATACCGCCGCGGAAGTAACCGACCTGAACCGGGCCAAACAGCAAATAGAAGAAAGCGAACGGAATCTGCGGAATATAATATTGCAGGCGCCTATGGCCACCTGCATATACAGCGGAGAGAACTCAGTGATACGCGTGGCCAACAACGCGATGTTCGAGTTCTGGGGAGTGGAGGCAAAAGATGTGCTGGGTAAACCAGTGTTTGAAGCGATGCCGCAGGTGGCTAACCAGGGATTTGAAGAAATACTGTCCAATGTACGCCGCACCGGGCGTGCTTTTGTAGCCAATGAAATGGTAGCAACCCTGAAAAGGGACGGAAAACCTACGGATGTATTCATCAACTTCAGCCTGGAACCCATACGGGAACCTGATGGTTCTATATCAGATATCATGGCCGTAGCCATAGATGTTACACCACAGGTAATTGCGCGCCAGCAGATAGAAGAAGTGGTAGCTGAGCGAACAGCGGAGTTGGCCACGGCTAATAAAAACCTGCACCGCTCTAACGCCGAACTGGAGCAATTTGCCTACATCGCTTCGCACGACCTGCAAGAACCACTGCGTAAAGTAGGCACATTCGCACAGATGCTGGAAGCCAGCCTGGGTGAAGAAATACCGGAACGGGCTAAAAGCTACCTGGGTAAAATCTATAACTCCACAGAGCGAATGACAGGGCTGATACGGGATGTGCTGAACTATTCGCAGCTATCGCGGGACGAAGCAAATGCCTACAGAACCGTAGACTTGAATACATTGATAGACGGGATATTGGTAGATTATGAACTGATGATCAGCCAAAAGGCCGCTATCATTAGCTATCATCACCTGCCAACTTTGGAAGCCTCACCGCAACAGATGTCGCAGTTGTTCAGCAACCTTATCTCCAACGCCCTGAAGTTCGCAAAGGAAGGGATACCTCCTCACATCACTATTACCTCAGCGGTTATAGATAACGACGCCTTACCAGGGTCGATGACTGCTACACCCGGCAATACGTACTATAAGATTGAGGTTACAGATAACGGTATAGGATTTGGCCAGGAGCATGCGGCCAGGATATTCAACATCTTTCAGCGCCTGCATGGTAAGACTGAGTACAGCGGCACGGGCATAGGCCTGGCTATGTGCAAGAAGATAGTGCTGAACCATCATGGCGAAATAACTGCCACATCGCAACCAGGCCTGGGTACTACCTTTACCATTATACTACCTGGAAAACAATAGAAGGACTACAGCGGCTATATAAGCAGAGGGCTTCCTTGTGGAAGCCCTCTGCTATTCAACTTTATTAAGTTCGCATTAATTAGTACTGACCGAAAATATCATCGATAAAGTCGGCAAAGTGGCCCAGCTCCATGTATTGAGAGAGGGTATGCGTATTCTTCTTGGTATCACCGGTGAAGTTAGCGGAAAGGAACTTCACGTCCGATTTCTCATTTATAACCGTACTGTGGGTGCGGTGTACTTCTTTGCGGCTCACGCCCAGCGCATGTTGTCCGTAACGCGAAGCCCAGATGCTGTACATGCCTTTACCATTTACGTGATCGTGCTCGCTGTAACCAACCACTATACGCTTGTAGTTTTCGTTGTCGTTCTCGTCTATGGAAGTCTGGTTAATGTCGTTGAACGTCTGCACACCGGGGATAGACGGAGCCAGCATCGCCAGCGTAATGTTTTCCTGGCGTGGAGTAGGCAGGCTGTAGCCTATATCATCCAGGTAGTATTGGAAATAACGGTCTTTCCATTTGTCTACATTGAACAGGGCCTGTGTAGCTACGCTGGCGCCAATGCTGTGCGTAAGTAGTGTCAGGTTTATGTTCTCGTCTACGTTGGCCAGTAGCTTACGCAGCGTGTACCCTACAAATAAAGAGCTCAGTTCCGCATCGCGGTAAGAGTATGCGGCATTCTGGTCGCGCAGAGCGTCCCAATACAGTTCTACATACACTATATCATCTTCGCCTGTATAGTCATTAATACGCTCGCGAAGACGGATGTACTCCCAATAGGTGAATGAGTTATCAAAACCGTGTATCAGGAAAACCAGCTTTTTAGACTTGCTTTCGCGCAGCTTTGAATTGATGGTTTTAGCGTATTCTTTCAGCAGTTTTTTCTGAAGCGCTTCGAAAGAAGATACTTTGTATGCTTTCATCACCTCGTCAAAACCCTGCTCATCGTGGTAGTTAAAATACGTATTCAGGTTGGCTACATCACCATGGCGGCAACGCCCGTACTCAGAATGGCAAAAATCGCCCCTCATGTAGAAGATATTAGGGTCAGCCTTAAAGCCATTGTTGGGGTATATCTGGCCATAACGGTCCATGTATAACCTGACAACCTTTTTAGATGGCTTGGGGTGATACAGAATATGCTCCGCAGAGGCATTTTGCGACAAAAAGCCTAAAAAAGTAAGAAGAAGAAGAAAACGCATCCTCATAATAGTTCTGAATTTTGCACCAATATAATAAGTTTAATCCGGAAATTATAGCCTATCCGCCAAGAAAAAAATAGCGCTAAATCACATTATAAAATATCAAATCAACCTATTGGTATTCTTCAGGCAGGAATTGGAGTTCTTTATGCCGCCCCGGCTTGTACCCCTTTCCTTCTTTTTCCTTCCAGTAATCCATACACGATACCACCCGCAATTTAGCTGCTTTATCTTCCCGCATCACCGTCCAATTCCATTTTTGGATACCCTTTACGCCGGGCATATATAGCCTCAGCACAGCCAGGCTGCGGGATTCATCTACCAGTTCCAGCTCCCATTGTTGCGCTCCCTGCTTCCAAACACACTTCTTATTATCCTCCCCGTACTCCTTCACAGCAAAGGAGTCAATGCCATCCATCCACCAGCAGAACTCAACTTTGTTTCCCCGGATACTTATATAATTACCCTCATCCCCATTGCAGGGGTTATATAATATAGCCGGTGCTATCTCGTTCCACCATCAGCCACTTCCCCCTGAAGTGGACCGATAAGCGCTCCTCAGCATCCTCCATTTGACAGATGCCAATGCCCATCAATAGTATCATAGCCCTTAGCCAGTGCATAGAGTTAACAAGTTACGGCACGAATTTCATTTGTTTTACTTGAAACCAATAACTAAATTCATAGCGTAAAAAAATTAAAGAAACTATGCTGAGCCAAGTATTACAGGAAGCACTGAACAAACAAGTAGCATTGGAAGCCGCCTCATCGCAGGCCTACCTGGCAATGGCCTCCTGGGCCGACATCCAGCCCGGGCTGCAAGGGGTAACAGAATTCTTCTACCAGCAATCGGAAGAAGAACGGGTACACATGCTGAAACTCATAAAGTATATAAATGAGCGGGGGGGATTCGCTATTGTGCCGCAACTGGACCAGCCAATAGTAACGTTCCAGTCGCTGAGGCGTGTTTTTGAAGAGTTTATCCGCCACGAGGTAGTGGTTTCGGAAGCCATAAACGACCTGGTGCATATGGCATTCCAGGAAAAGGACTACGCTACCCACAACTTCCTGCAATGGTATGTGGCCGAACAGGTGGAAGAAGAACGGGTAGCCCGGGAACTGAATGAAAAAATGGAGCTGATAGGCGAAGACAAGAGCGGCCTGTACCTTTTTGACCGCGACATATTGAATTATCGTAACCAGGGTGGGCACGGCAAACATTAGGCAAAAAGTTGGGAGATTGGCGGGGTATCCGTGCCAGCACGTAGATAAAAATACCACTTAAATGGTATTGGCTTGGGACAATCCGCAGACTACCTTTGCATTAGAGATTTTAAAAAAATATCTCTAAAAAAAGTAGGAATTAATCTTCAAACAATTATTTTTGTCACAAATTTAAAAAAACCAGTTATGAAAAAGTTTGCCCCAATCGTTGCAGTTGCCGTATTAGGCATGATGTTCACTTCTTGTAAGAAAAGCCATGAATGTGAGTGTACTTACACATTAAACGGAACTACTACAACTGTACCTTACAACACAGGTGCCGCTAAAATGACTAAGAAGGACGCCAAAACCTGGTGCGAGGCGGCTTCAGCATCTTATGCTTACGCTAATGGCTCTTGCAAGCTGAAATAAAAGTTTAAACCTATGGTTTAAATAAGCTGTCTCGATAAACTGAGACAGCTTATTTTTTTGAAAATGTAGATACATAACACTGCCGAGATCCTAATATTGATGACATTTGGCTTAATATTTGCTGTAAAAATGTTAAATATCACTGCTTATTGAGGCATTACTACTTTATCAAAAACGGAAACGTCTACAGCCATGTCATTTCAATTACCTCACAAAGCGCACACTGGTTCTAAGTGGCTAACAGCCACATTGATCAGTGTATATATTATTATAGCAATGCTGGTAGTACTTTATAGCGTATCTCCTGGCAGCTCCGGAAATAACAATAACGGTAACACGGCTACGGAACAGCCATTTGCCGGCAGCAGGCAACCGGCATTAAATTGAGCGCTCACTCCTCCCCTCGCTCTTTATTTCATTTATATCTTTCGTTTTTAGGCAGAACCTGAATATATTGCAGGCTAAACTTTTACCGGCATATCATTACCGGGTAACTCTTTTATTACTACTATCTGTATTCAGCAAATGCAAACCTGGTCTGTAGGTATATTGTGCTATAACGAAGCCGGCACACTGGAAAAGGTAACAACCGACCTGATAGATGTGCTGAAACAGCTGACCAATACCTACGAAGTGCTGATAGTAGACGACAGAAGCACTGATGGTTCCCGGGTAGTGGCCAACGACCTGGCGCAAAAGCACCCCGAAATACGCGTAATAACACATGAGGTAAACAAAGGCATAGGTGGCGCTATACGCACCATATATGACCAGGCAAGGTATGAAAATGTCGGCTTTATTCCCGGCGATGGCCAGTTTGACATTAAAGAATACCTCCCCTTCAAAGAAGTGCCGGAAAACCATTTTGTCTGCTTCTACCGCAAAGAGAATACCTCTTACAGTCTTTTCCGCAACATCCTCTCGCTGGTAAATAAAAAGCTGAATTCCATCTTTTTGGGCATTACCGTGAAAGATGTGAACTGGACCAAAATATACAAACGCAAGGACATAAAAGCTCTCCACCTGGAACTGACCAGTTCGCTAATAGAGAGCGAAGTATGCGCCAAACTCCTGTACCAGAAAAAACGCGTCATAGAAGCAGAATCAAAGTACCTGCCCCGCACCTACGGAGAAAGCAAGGGTTCCAGCGCCCGCATTATAAAGAAGGCCTTAAAAGACACCCTGGTACTGATACGCATAATGCGCAAATTCAGGGCCCAGCAGAAAAAGGCGTAAAACTATTGGCCTGCCCGCTCCTTTTCCATATCAATAATACATACCCAGTCGCCCCCCACATTCTCACAAAGTGCGTCTTTTACACCCAGATCGCGCAGCAGCAACTCCTTTATTGGATAGAAATTGACGTGAAGGTCGAGCGTATAGTAATTATACTTCTGACGTGGCGTAACAATGATCAGCTGTTTGCGTGCTACACGCTTTAGCTCATTTACGGCTTGTTTCAAATCCAGTATATGTTCTACAGTATGCGTGCAGGTTACAATATCAAATGTATTATCAGCAAACGGAAGATGCTCCACGAAACCTTTTGCGTAATCTGCATTCAGCCCTGGTATGCTATCCATCATATCGCAGCCGGTTAAGCGCAGCTGTGTTCTCTGAGCAATTTCGTTCAGGTAATACCCACGGCCACACCCTACATCCAGGAGCGTAGTTGCCGTTTTATCCATATTACTTATAGAAAAATCAACGCATGCATCGTTCATATCGGTGGGCCTGTCTTTAGCACGCACCTTTATCTTCTCATACATGCCGGAGTATTCTGCATCTGTCATATAGAATACATTCCGTTTAAAGTCCATTATCTCGTTGATGTAGGCTCCCCTAAACCAAAAATGAAAAGCCGGATACATAAAGTATTTATTATCCCGGATAACGGGGGGCAGCCAGTTATCCATAATGTACCTGATAGAATTGGTTAGTTCCCTTTTCATTTCAAAACTTAAAATCCAAAAATCTCTTTAACAAAAGCTATATTAGCAAGCAAAATACACTACAAACATGAATTTTTTCGCCGACGAAAAAAATAACCGCAAGATTTTCTGGGCGCTGCTGGCCGTTATTTTTCTTGTATTGCTGCTGATAACACCGGATTATGGCATTTCAGGAGATGATGCCACCCAATGGCGCTATGGTACCAGTGTGTGGAACTACCTGAAGACTTTTGGCGCCGATAAAACAGCGGTTACCGGAAAATACCTGGAAAATACCCAGACGCTGTATGGCGGTATTGTAGATGGGGTAGCAGCTATGCTGATAGACATATTTAAACCAGAGAACGAATTCATCGTTCGCCATTACTGGATAATGCTGTTTGGCTTTACAGGCATTATCTATACCGGACTGCTCGCCCGCAAAATCACCGGCAGTTGGCTTGGGGGAATACTTGCCGTGCTCTTTATCGTCTTTACCCCGCGTTTCTTTGGCGAGATATGCAATAATCCAAAGGACATTCCTTTTGCCGCTACTTATGTTATGGCACTTTATTACATCATACTATGGGTAGAGAATCTTGCTGCTCCTAAATGGAAATATACGGTGCTGCTGGGTATAGCCATCATGCTGTGCCTGGGTATCCGTATCGGGGGGCTGCTGCTGCTGGCCTACTTGTTCCTGGCCTATGTTATAGCGATGTGGCAATCAAAAACCTATAAGAACAGCGCCGCGGTAAAAACCACGGTAGTGCACGGAGTGGTACTGTTGCTGATAGGCTATTTTGGAGCCTGCGTGTGGTGGCCGTACGCCTGGGAAGACCCTATCAGCCACCCTTACGAGGCATTTAAAGTGATGAGCGACTACCCTCTAACCGTGAAGATGCTCTTTGAAGGGCAAATCGTTTATTCATCGTTCCTGCCTGCTTATTACACTCCTAAATTTATCGCCATTACCCTACCGCTGTTTGCGCTGGTGGGAATAGCGGGCACCATTGTTATGCTCACGAATAAAGAATTCCGGGCGCGCTACCGCTTTCTGTGGTTGATTATTTTCAGTTGGGCATTCCCTGTATTCTACATCGTGTACAAACATTCGGTAGTGTACGACGGCATGCGCCATACCCTGTTCGTACTTCCTGCTATCGCCATCACTACAGCCGTATTCTTTTACTACCTGCTGCAAAAGTTCCGTGAGAAGCGCCCCGTCAGCCTTCCTATCGCCGGTGTATTGGCTATACTGGTAGCGCTACCCGCGCGCTATTCTTTTGCCAACCACCCCAATCAGTACATCTATTTCAACGAGCTGATTGGCGGCGTAAAAGGTGCGTATGGCATCTATGAAACCGACTACTACATGAACTCTATTAAGGAGGGTTTTGACTGGCTGAACGAAAATGAACTGGCTAAGCTCAATACTAAGGACTCCGTAGTGCTGGCCACCAACTGTGTGGAGCCTATCTTCCAGTACATGCTGCGCTCTAAGGTTCCGCTGAAAATAAAATATGTCCGTTACTATCAGAAGAATGCGGACGATTGGGACTACGGCATTTTCTACGGGCGTTTCCTGGACCGGGAAGAACTGCAAAAAGGGTTCTTTCCAGCCAAGAATGCGATACACAATGTAACGGCAGATGGGGTGACACTAACCACCATACTGAAGAACGACCCGGAACGCCTGGGCTACAAAGGCTACGACGCGATGCTGATGAAAGACACCCTGAACGCGGTTTACTACCTGAATGCAGCCATAAAAAAAGACCCCTACGATATAGAGCTTTGGGGGCACCTGGCCAACACCTACTACACCATGAACAAAATGAAAGAAGCTAAAGAGGCTATTGATAAAGCCCGGGAGATATCTACTATTGATATTATTACCGCTGACCTTGCCGGACAGATAGCCTTAAAATCAGGAGATATCAATTCCGCACTGCAACTGTACAGCGAAATAACAGAGAACTATCCCCAACAGGGCGAAGGTTACCTGGGCCTAGCGAGAGCGCAGGCAGCACAGGGCAACTTCTCGCTGGCACTGGATAATATCAGCACAGCGCTGGACTACAGCCCCTACCTGCAACAACAGGCCTACCGGCTGGCGGGTATGATATACCAGGCCACCGGCGATATGGAAAAAGCACAAAAGTTCCTCAATATGGCCGAAGGCAGATAGTAGATATAGGCTGCTTACAGCAACACAAGAAACCCGGCAGCTAAACACTGCCGGGTTTCTTGTGTTGTTACCGGTATACCGAAACGGATATAGGCACAAAAAAAGCAACGGGCTTTGCCGTTGCTTTTCTATTTTACAAACCTTTCGGTTTACTAACCTTCTGTTTGTTCTTCAGCAGCAGGAGCTTCTTCACCAGCGGCTTCTTCAGTAGCAGGAGCTTCTTCAGCTGTAGCTACGCGAGCTGCCATTTTCTCTTCTACACGGCGTACTGAATCCTGGATAGTTGCATGGCGCTTTTCAGCTTTGTGCTTGCGGTGTGCTTCCTCGCGGTTAGCTACCAGCACTTCGTGCTCACCATTCCATTTTTCGAACTTCTCCATGGCTGCTTTTTCATCAAACAGGCCAAGAGATACACCACGCATGAGGTGCTTCAGGTACAGTACTCCTTTGAAAGAAAGGATACGACGTACGGTGTTAGTCGGTTGAGCTCCGCGCTGTAACCAATGCAATGCGCGCTCGCGGCTGATGCGAACGGTAGCAGGGATTGATAATGGATTGTAGGTACCGATTTTTTCGATGAATTTACCATCGCGGGGTGCTACACTGTTTGCTACTACTATAAAGTAGAAAGGGCGTTTTTTTGAGCCATGACGCTGCAGGCGGATCTTAACTGACATAAATAATAGAAATTATTTGTGTGAAACAATAAATTTTTGGACTGCAAATATAAAATTCAAAAGTCAAAATTCAAAATCGGGTTACCCCTTCCGGCTGGTAAAATTCCCGGTAATTAGGCAAACGTTAACACATTAAAACTATTTGCACCGCTTACAGCAGCTTTTGTATTTAGCTTATTTAATATGTTACCTTTTACCAAACGGCATACCCATTCCCATGCCGGGCATCATACCTTTCATTTTGTTCATTTGCCCCATCATCTGGCGCATCTGGTCAAATTGTTTCATAAAGGCATTCACCTCGGCTATATCCTTACCACATCCGGAGGCAATGCGCTTGCGCCTGCTGCCGTCTATCACATCGGGATTATTGCGCTCATATGGGGTCATGGAGTTGATCATGGCTTCAATGCCCTTAAACGCGTCGTCGGAAATGTCTATATCTTTTATCGCCTTCCCTACCCCGGGTATCATTGCCAGCAGGTCTTTGATATTACCCATCTTCTTTATCTGCTGCAATTGTTCCTTAAAGTCTTCAAAGTCAAATTTATTGGCTCGTATCTTTTTCTCCAGCTTTTTTGCCTGCTGCTCGTCAAACTGGGCCTGGGCGCGCTCAACCAGCGTGGTGATGTCTCCCATCCCCAGGATACGCTGTGCCATACGTTCGGGGTAAAAAACATCCAGTGTATCCAGTTTTTCGCCCATAGAAACGAACTTGATGGGCTTTTCCACCGTGTAGGTAATGGTAAGGGCCGCACCACCACGGGTATCACCATCCAGCTTGGTAAGCACGATACCGGAGAAATCCAGCCGTTCATTGAAGGCTTTGGCCGTATTCACGGCATCCTGGCCGGTCATGGAATCCACCACGAAGAGGATCTCCTGGGGATTTACCGCTTTCTTGATGTTGGCCACCTCGGTCATCATCACTTCATCTACGGCCAGGCGTCCGGCAGTATCTATTATTACTACCCGGTTGCCGTCCTGCTTTGCTTTGGCTATCGCGGCCTGCGCTATCGATACCGCATCTTTATTCTCCCT
Source organism: Flavipsychrobacter sp. (assembly GCA_016786665.1). GTDB lineage: Bacteria > Bacteroidota > Bacteroidia > Chitinophagales > Chitinophagaceae > MKUN01. The sequence goes on along the minus strand of JAEUVZ010000030.1, from coordinate 65,126 downwards.
GTCGCTGTATACGGGCACTTTCACCTGCTCGCCCAGTACATGCAGCTGGTCTATCGCCGCCGGGCGGTAGATATCGGCAGCCACCAGTAAGGGGTTCAGGCCCTTTTTCGACTTCAGGAAATTCGCCAGCTTACCGCTGAACGTGGTTTTACCCGAACCCTGAAGCCCTGCTATCAATATGACGCTTGGCTTTTCGCTCAGGTCCAGCTCCTTTTCGGTGCCACCCATCAGCTCGGCCAGCTCGTCTTTCACTATTTTCACCATCAGCTGGCCGGGAGACACTGCGTTCAGCACCTTTTCCCCTGTAGCCTTCTCCTTTACCTTGTCGGTAAAGTCTTTTGCTATCTTATAGTTTACGTCCGCATCCACCAGGGCCCGGCGTATTTCTTTAATAGTGCTGGCAACATTAATCTCATTAATGCGGCCTTCTCCTTTCAGCGATTTAAACGCGGACTCTAACCGCTCACTCAGATTTTCGAACATATGCAGGTAATACTGAATTTTTCAGGGAGTGCAAAGATAAAAGTTTTACACCAAAGGCAGTAGCGCTCGTTGCAGGAATTGGGCTTGGGGGAATCAGTTATCATGCGCACGGGAAATGTTTATGGAAGTTTAGCGCGAAAGCAACTCAATAACCGGTCTCTACATGCTAATTCCCAGTGCATTACAGATGAGCTGGCACAATTTTTACTTAACTTCGGATATATCTTTCCCATTATGAACGAAATGCCTTTATCGGTAAAGCGCTCCATAGAGCTGGTCGGGCTCTGCGCTATTTTTGCCCTGGTATACCTGGGCCGCGACATTGTTACCCCTATCCTCCTGGCCTTTCTTATAAGCATCCTGCTGATGCCGGTATTCAAGTTTTTCCGGAGAATCCGTTTCCCGGAGCCATTGGCTATCGTCATGTCCATTGTGCTGGCCATATTGGTCATTATTCTCATATTGGGGTTCTTTTCTTACCAGGTAGGCATACTGGTCTCTGACATACCCACGCTGGAAAAGAACCTGACCCAGCACTGGAACATGCTCAGCGCCTGGATCAGCGATACCATGCACTACTCCTCACGCGAGCAGATGACTATGCTGGAAAAGCAAAGCCGGGGCATGGCCAATAACGTGGGTAGCTACCTGGGCTCCGCTTTCACATCGCTTACTTCCATTCTTATATTTTTTGGCCTGTTGCCTATTTATATATTCCTCATCATGTTCTACAGGAACCTTATCCTGAAGTTTACATTCATGTGGTTTCCCCGGGCCAATCACAAAGAAGTGACGGCGGCCATAACCGAAACACAGATGATCACCAAAAGCTACCTGGTGGGACTGATGATACAGGTAACCTATATGACAGTGCTGGTAGGCGGGCTGATGATGATATTCGGTATTCCTCACGGATTATTGATAGGCATCATCTTTGCGATACTGAACCTTATCCCCTATGTAGGCGCGCTGATAGGCAACCTGATAGGTGTGGTGCTTACCCTCGCCTCCTCCTCCAATTTCTCCGACATACTGCTGGTGCTGGGTGTGATAGCCGCCGTACAGTTCCTGGATAATAATATACTCATGCCCCGTATAGTGGGTTCTAAAGTGAAAATAAATGCATTTGTGAGCATTGTGGGCGTAGTGATAGGCGGCACATTGGCCGGAGTAGCGGGCATGTTCCTCTCCCTGCCGGTGATGGCCATACTGAAAATCATCTTCGACCGCACCGAAAACTTTAAGCAATGGGGCGTGCTGCTGGGCGATGAACGGCCCAAGTACACCGCGCTCAACCGCCCGGAAAACCAGCGGGTAGTGAAGGAAATACGAGAAGAGGTAAAAGAGGAAGTAAAAGAAGAAGCTAAAAAAGGAAAGAAGGAGCCATAATGGCTCCTTTGCCTTATGCCTTGCGGCATAGGGCATACCCGGAAACAATAGACTACCTTTGCCCAAATTTATACCATGCTTCAGGCAGGAAAGTATCATACATTACGAGTAGTAAAAGAGGTTGACTTCGGCGTTTACCTGGATGGGGACGGCGAAGAAATACTGCTCCCCAAGCGCTTTGTGCCAGAGGGGTTGCAGCCAGATGATGAGATTGAAGTATTTATTTACCACGACTCTGAAAACAGGCTCATAGCCACCACCATGAAGCCGCTGGGCGTAGTAGGCGATATTGTATCGCTGGAGGTAGTGAGCATTACCGAACATGGAGCCTTCCTGAAATGGGGTATCATGAAAGATTTATTCATACCCCTGTCGCAGCAGCGCTCCCGTATGTATGTGGGCGAAAAATACGTAGTGTACCTGTACATAGACGAACGCACGGGGCGCGTAGCGGCTACAGAGCGTTTCAACCAATACCTGGATAACGAAGAACTTACCGTTAAAGAAGGTGAGCAGGTAGACCTGCTCATTTACCGGAAAACCGAAATAGGCTACGAGGTCATTATCAACAACCGCCATATAGGGCTGCTCTACTTCAACGAAGTATTTAAAGACCTGCAGGATGGTGACCGCGAGAAGGGCTATGTAAAAACCATAAGGGAAGACAATAAAATAGACGTAGCACTGGGCGCTAAGGGCTATCAGCGGATAGCGGGAGAAGAAGGCAAAATACTGGACCTGCTGCACGAGCACCACGGCTACCTGCCCTACCACGATAAGTCGGCGCCGGAAGATATTTACAGCTTTTTCGGGATGAGCAAGAAGGCCTTTAAAATGGCGGTAGGCGCCCTTTACCGGCAGCAAAAAATAGAGCTGACGCAAACCGGCATCAAACTAATGGATGAAGGGGACTAACTAAGTTCCCGGCAGAAGATAGAAGCAATCAAGGCGCGGAAGTTTTCCGCGCCTTGCCTGTTAATGATGTTATCTACGGTAACTCCTAATTATTATTAACAACGGTGAGCTTTAAGTCAGCATCGCCGGTTGAATTGGTTTTCCCGGTAAAGATGATCGTATAGATTTTCCCCGCCTCCAGCATCTGGCCATTCAGTGTACGCTGGTTACCAACCTGCATGGGGTCTTGTGCTATTATATTAGCTGAGCCGGCGTTTACCTCGTAGAAAGGTGTTACACCTTTGTAGGCCACGTTCGAGTCCAGTTTAGGGCCACCCACATAAAAGCTGAGATTGTAGTTATCGGCCGATAAGTTCACGAGGCGGATTTTTGATTTTCCCGCTGAGGGTGCCGTTACATCGTCGCTTGTTACCATCATCGCAATATTCCCGGGCACTTCTCCCGCCACAAAGGCAGTATAATAATTGCCCGCGCTAAGGCCCGAGGTCATTTCCTGGAAAACCGTACCGGTATTTGGATATATGTAGCTGATTTTAGTACTGCCGCCCACACTGGTACGGGTATAGCTGCTAACACCCAGGAAGTTGACACCACCGGTAAGCGGCTGCAGCGTAGTATCATTTATTTTAACCGACAACACACCGGAATTGAGCGCGCCATTCACAAATTTTACCAGTGCGGTAGGCGTTTCAGGTACAGGAGTGGGTGCGGGGTCGTCATTACCCTTCTTTTTACAAGAGGCCAATACAAGTGCGGAACCAATAAAGAGGTACGTTAGTTTTTTCATAGCATAGTTATGTTGTACTTACACCCACATAAATGCCATGCCACCGGGTATTAAACCGGTACATTCTTTATAAAGTCCGTCACCAGGTAAGCTACCAGTTTGGCGGTATAGAGGTCCTCCCTTCCATGCTTCATCTTTACGGCTCCCTCCGCCAGGTGCAGGTAGGCGGCGTTTACATTTCGGGCGCAGGCGGCTACATACTGGCGTGCCTGCAGCACGCTAACACCGCTGGGCGTGGCCGCGCTGGAAAGGATGTGCTCTATACTGTCCAGGTCCAGTTCTATCCCAGCCCTGTTGCCACGCGTATGAGCGATGGCATTACCCACCGCCGAATCATAGTCCAGGCGCTTATGAATAAATATATCTTCGTAAGTACTGAACAAGATTCCCGGGTCTGCTTCCAGTTCGGCAATTACCTCCTGTGCATTGTAGTTCTCGTGCAGTGCCACCAGGGCATACAGGTCCAGGTATCCTTTCTTCCTGGCATACCGAAACCCGTTGCCACTGTGCCGCCCTTCCATTATCCGGTAGTCGCTATGGGCATCCAGGTTCAGGCAATTGACGGGCTTGCCGGCACCCTCGCTGCTGCCTTTCAGCAGCGGGTAAGCATTGTTGTGCCCGCCGCCTATCACTATGGGTATCTTTCCGGCAGCCACTATGTCCCGCACCACGGGGAAGACCACCTCATCTATTTCCGCTACCAGTTCCCGGAGCCGCTGCACGTCTGCATGTTCGGCCTGCTGCATCAGGTCGCGGAAATTAAAATCGCCCAGCACCAGCAGTTGCTCCCCGTTCAGGCGCTGGGTATGCTGCACATTCAGTATGGCTTTCAGCGCCGGCTCCCAAAGGGTATGCGCCCCCCCTACCCCGTAATTGGCGCGCACACCTATATCCTCCGGTATACCCAGCAGCACGAAGCGCGCGCTACTGGCTGCCAGTTCCTGCTGCCAGTTACCGGCAGCTACTACCTGTACCATTTCCCCTAGTTTCGTTTCCCCGGGGCGCTTGTTCAGCAGGTGGTCCAGGTGGCTGCGTGTGGCTATGTGTAAATATCCCATCTATTGTTGTTCTGCCCAGGCGGCAAGCTTTGCCTGTAGCACTTGCAAAGGTACACAGCCGTATTTTAATACCTCATTGTGAAATGCCGAAATGCTGAATTTAGCTCCTAGCTGCTTTTCATACTTTGCCCGCTCGGCCAGCAGCGTCAGTTGTCCTATTTTGTAGGAGAGCGCCTGGCCGGGTATCGCCATATATCGTTCTATCTCGGCCGTCGCTTCCTCTTCGCTGATGCGCTCGTGCGCCATCATATAACTGATGGCCTCCTCGCGGCTCATCCCTTTGTGGTGCAAGCCCACATCCACCACCAGGCGTATGGCGCGGTGCATACCATCACTCAGGTGGCCGAAGTACTGGTAGGGGTTGCGGTACAGGCCCAGCTCGGTACCCAGCGTTTCGGAGTAGAGCGCCCACCCCTCGCCATAAGCGCCATACCACAGAAAGCGGCGGAACTTAGGCAGGTCTTTGTTCTCCTGCTGCAGCGATATCTGGTAGTGATGGCCGGGTATCGCCTCGTGCAGGAATAGTGTTTCCATACCCACGGCGTTAAATTTCCGCGCATTGGGAATGGGCGTGTAAAATATACCTGGCCGGCTGCCATCCTCCGAGGCGGGGTTATACTCCGCACTGGCCGAGGCTTCGCGAAATTTCTCGGTCTGGCGGATGGTAAAGGTGGTTTTAGGTTCGTGGTCAAATATCTTTTTCAGCATCGGGTCTTCCTGCTTTTTTATCGCCATAAAGCTATCCAGCACCTGCTGTGCGGTAGTAAAGGGATAGAACCGTGGATCATTGTTCAGGAATACGAAGAACTCTTTCAGGCTTCCTTTAAAGCCGGTAGCGTCTTTTACCTTATTCATCTCCGCTTCCAGCCGGGCTACTTCCGCCAGGCCGGTCTGGTATATGCTGTCGGGCGATAGCTGCGTGGTGGTCCACTGGCGGATGCAGTACCGGTAGTATTTATCACCACCCTGCAATGCGCCAACACCACTGCCGGCCCTTGCCGCCGGAAGGTACTCTTCTTGCAGAAAGGTATGCAGGCGGCGGTAACACGGCACCACTATGCTGTCAATTGCCTGCCCATAGGCGGCGGTCAGTCGCTGGCGCTCGGTACCAAAGCTATCGGGCATCAGGCGCAGCGGACCGTAAAAAATGCTGGTTGTCTTATCGGTCACTATCATGGCTTCCAACTGGGGCAGCATCTTCACCACCAGCGCACGGGGCAGCACCCAGCCCGCGGCTATGCCTTTGCGCATGTTGGCTATAGCTGTATCGGTCCAGGCGGGGAATGCGCCCAGGCGCTCCAGGAAGTTGTCGTAATCTTTTACGGTTTTAAAAGGCTGGTTGCCGGTACCGGAGCCCAGTTGCGGCAGGTCCAGCGTCAGGGCCCAGAATTGGTTGATAGGCAGGTAATGTGTGGGAAATTCCAATCCTTCAGCGCCCATCTTCAGTTCATACTTCAGCAGGCCATAGCTCATCTGCTCCTCCACCGTTAGCCCTGTGCTGTCTATCTCCGCCAGCTGCGACTGAAAATCCGCGTAGAAGGCGGACAGGGTGTCGCGGAAGCTTTGTGCTATGGTAATGGTGAACCGGTTGTTGTACCGGTTGTCGCCGTTGGCGGTTGCTTCCAGCGGAAACAGTTGCATTTTGCGCTCCCAGTAGGCATCCAGCAACTGCGTGAACCGTTGGCTGTCGCCACCCGCATCGCCGGACTGTTTTCCGGTTCCCTGGCAGGAAGCCAACCCTGCCAGCAATAGCAGGTACGATAGTATTCGTTTCATATAAAAAGAATTTCCGGCTTAATGTACGAATTTGTGCGTTATCCCCCGTTGGGGAGATTGATTTTACCTATCAATACATTAGGGCATAATCGCCGCGAAACCGTAAATTTGCGGTTTAAAACACATACAAAATGTACCCAGCAGAAATAGTTAACCCCATGAAAGCAGAAATGACCGACGGGGGATTTGAAGAATTAACTACTACCGATGCAGTAGATACGGCCCTGAAACAGCCGGGCACCAGCCTGCTGTTCATTAATTCAGTATGCGGATGCTCGGCTGGCACCGCCCGCCCGGGTGTATTGGCCGCAGTGCACCACGCCACCAAAAAACCAGACCACCTGTACACCAGCTTCGCGGGGTTTGACGTAGACGCGGTAAAGCAGGCTCGTACCTACCTGATGCCTTACCCACCTTCTTCCCCGGCTATCGCCCTGCTGAAAGATGGCAAGGTGGTACACATGATAGAGCGCCACATGATAGAAGGCCGCCCGGCGCAGATGATAGCTGCCAACCTGGTACAGGCTTTTGAAACATATTGCTAGCAACTTATTGCCCGCCCTTACCAGGAACGGGAACAATGAAACCAGAACATTTTACCACAACAGGCGCTTCCAGGGCGCCTGTTGTTTTTAAGGGCCGGTGCGGCTGCGCTTCGCCTTCCTTTTTTGGGATTATTTCTGTTATTTCGCATACCATTTATACACAGGTTTGTGATATCAGAAAAGATCATCATTATTACTGCTCCCTCCGGCTCCGGGAAGACCACACTGGTGAAGCGGGTATTGGCGGCCTATCCTAAGGTGGCTTTTTCCGTTTCGGCCTGCACCCGCAAACCACGCCCGGGCGAAGAACACGCACGCGACTATTATTTCTACACCGATACCGAGTTTCAGCGGATGATAGAAGACGATGCTTTCGTGGAGTGGGAAATGGTCTACACGGGCAAATACTACGGTACCCTGAAGTCAGAACTCAACCGCATCTGGAACTCCGGCCGTTTCCCCCTGGTAGATATAGATGTAAATGGCGCGCTGGCCATCCAGAAACGCCACCCGCGCACGGCCCTGTCTATCTTTATACAGGCGCCCTCCATTGATATACTGCGCGAGCGGCTGCTGCTCAGGGGCACCGAAACCCCGCAAACCCTGGAAGAGCGCATCGACAAAGCCAAATTCGAACTAACTTTCGCCAATCAGTTTGACAAAATAGTGGTGAATGACGACCTGGACAAGGCGACCGAAGAACTGATTGCCATAGTGGAGGGCTTCCTTTCCGCATGATACCGGCAACCGGCACCACTCACCCCGCTGTAATTGGAATACCTTTTATTATCTTTGGAAACGCATATGGATACTAACCTTATTTGGTATATAATCACCTGCATCGTTTTTATCGGTTTTTTCGCGGGAACGGAAATAGCGTTCACCTCCGCCAACAAGCTGAATATAGAACTGCGGAAAAAGCAAGGCTCGTTTACCGCGCGCATCATAGCCCGGTTCATGGAGCGCTCGTCCGAGTTCATCGGTACTTGCCTGGTGGGTTTAAATATCGCCCTGGTTATCTACGGTTTCCTTATGACATCGCTCACCGAAGGCCTCCTGAGCGAACTGATAAAACCTTACAAACATCCCTATCTGCGGCTGGTGCTCGATACACTGGTGGCCACGCTCATACTCCTCATTTTTGCATACCTGCTGCCCAAAGCTATATTCCGGGCCAAATCGGAGCAGTTCCTGTCGTTCTTCAGCCCGGTACTATGGTTGCTCAATAAATTGCTGAGCCCTATCGCTACCCTGTTTGTTTCCATTTCAGAGTTTATCCTCAAGCATCTGTTCAATGTACGCATGCGCGATAACCAGCAAGTCTTCAGCAGGGTGAACATGGATACATTTGTGCGGCAGAGCCTCCACGGACACGAGTCGGCAGACCCGACAGAGGTGAATACCGAGCTCTTTGAAAACGCCCTGGACCTGGTGAACGTAAAAATCCGCAAGTGCATGGTGCCGAGAAACGAGGTGATCGCCATAGAGCTAAACACCCCCATCCTACAGGCACGGGAGAAATTCATCAAAACAAAGCTTTCCAAAATTGTAGTGTACGATGGCTCTATCGATAATATCGTAGGGTACCTGCACCAGATAGACCTCTACCGCAAGCCGCAGTCTGTAAAGGATATTTTGCATACCATTTCGGCCATACCGGAGGCAATGAGTGCCGTAGACCTCATGAACCAGTTCACCCGCGAGCGCAAAAGCATTGCATGGGTTATAGACGAGTTTGGCGGTACCGCGGGGATAGTTACCATGGAAGACGTGCTGGAAGAGATTTTTGGCGACATAAACGACGAGTATGACGTAGAGGAGTATGTGGAACAGCAGATATCGGAAAATGAGTTCATCTTCTCCGGACGTATGGAGGTGGAATACCTGAATGAGAAGTACGGCTTCCATTTCCCTACCGACGAATCGGAAACGCTTTCCGGCTATATTATCGCCAACCACGAAACCATACCCAAAATAAAGGAGCGCATTATTATAGACCGCCACGAGTTTGACATCCTCCTGGTGAGCGATACCCGGATAGAAACGGTAAAAATAAAGGTACTACGCTAGGGCCGGCGCTTGGTGAGTGCTACCGAAGGCCGACGGCATACTACATATAGAAACTAATTTTTTTGACTTATGGCAATCGCTAAAGCTTTTAACCTCAATAAGTGGATAGACGAACACCGTCATCTACTGAAGCCACCGGTAGGCAACCAGCAGGTATACAAGGACGTGGAGAACTTTATTGTAATGGTAGTAGGAGGGCCCAACAGCCGCAAAGATTACCACTACAACGAAAGTGAAGAGCTCTTTTACCAACTGGAAGGCGATGTAGTAGTAAAGATAATAGACGAAGGCAAAGCGGTGGATATAGAGCTGAAGCAGGGCGATATGTTCCTGCTGCCCCCCAAAACCCCGCACTCACCCCAGCGCGGCCCCGATACCGTAGGGCTGGTGATAGAAAAGGTGCGCCAGGGCAAGGAAATGGATGGCTTTATGTGGTTTTGCGAGCAATGCGATGAAAAGCTCTATGAAGAGTATTTTGAGCTTACAGACATTGTGAAGCAGCTGCCCCCGGTGATGGAGCGCTTCTACTCAGATGCCGATAAACGAACCTGCGAGAAGTGCGGCGCCGTAATGGAACCCCCGAAACCAAAAACGTAAGGCAAGCGCCACAGGCAGGGAAGCTCTCTTGAGATAAATATTTATCTATCGCCTGCTTAGGGAAATCGGTTCAAATTTCTATTTTTGCAAACACAATACATTTAAATTTACGTCAACATGTCGCACGAAGCACATCACGAAGAACATCACCACGAAGGCCCGCAAATAGATATTTCGAAATCAAAGACGGCTTTTTCGGCGTCTTTCTGGTTCATTTTGCTATTGGCGTTCCTGTTTATTGCGGCCATCAATTTCGTTAGCGTGATGAGCCACGATGATGGCGGTCACGATGCGGCACACTCTGCAGCCCCAGCTGCCGGGCATGGCGATGCGAAGATGGAAGGTGGGCATGCCGATGCGGTACACCACGCACCTGCTGCTGAAGGACACGACTCCGCGGCGCACGCTCCCGCTGAGCACCACTAAGATTAGCATTTCAGTACACTAGTGCATATACACCACAATATTGTAGTTACAGGGGCTGCCGGTTTCATAGGCAGCTACCTTACAGGATACCTCAACCAGGTAGGATTTGAAAATCTTATCCTGGTTGATAATTTTTCGGACGAACGCAAGTTCCGGAACCTGGAAAACAAAAAGTTCCTGGCCAAAATAGACCGGGAAGAGTTCTTTGATTGGTATGCCGCCAATCCCGGCTCTGTTGATGCCGTATTCCACCTGGGCGCACGTACCGATACTACCGAAATGGACTATGAGGTACACCGTAAATGGAACCTGGAGTACTCCAAGAAAGTATGGGAACTATGCACCCGCGATAATATTCCCCTGCTCTACGCCTCTTCTGCCGCCACCTATGGCGGCGGTGAACTGGGCTATACCGACAGCCACGAAATAGTACCGCAGCTACAGCCGCTCAATCCCTACGGGCAGTCTAAAAATGACTTTGACGCATGGGCCCTGCAACAGGAAAGCAACCCGCCCAACTGGTATGGGGTAAAGTTCTTTAACGTCTTTGGGCCCAATGAGTACCACAAGGGGCGCATGGCTTCTGTAATACTGCACGCCTACCGGCAGATAAAGGAAAAAGGCGAAGTGAAGCTGTTCCGCTCTCACCACCCCGACTTTGAGGATGGCGGGCAGAAGCGTGACTTTATCTATGTAAAAGATGTAGCGCGCATGTGCGTATGGCTGCTGATGGCCTGTCCTTCTTCCGGGCTGTACAATATAGGCACCGGCAGGGCTCGCACGTTTCACGACCTGGTATCGGCCGTGTTCGATACACTAAAGATGCAGGAAACCATCACCTTTATAGATACGCCGGAAGACATCCGCGACAAATACCAGTACTTTACCCGTGCCGACATGAAGAAATTCCTGGCTACCGGGTACGATCGGCCTTTCTATACACTGGAACAAGGCATATACGAGTATGTAAGCCAATACCTCGAAAAAGACGCCGTTTACTAAGCCGCTTTTGCCGGATGTGTGGTAACTTTAGCAACACCCGCTAAAGCCATGCGTGTATGAAACACCTGCTCCTCTTCCTGGCCATTGTTATATCTACCACCGCCCTCCACGGCCAGGACCGGTACGACCAAATGGGTATTACCTTTAAGATACCCAAAGGCTGGGGCATCACTGATGTGCAGCCCGAAAAGAACGCAATCTACTTCTCTTGCGAGAAACAAGGGGATAACGAAAGCGGCATCATATCCTTTATATATCTGGGTGTAGATGCAGACCTCAATGCCTTTCTACAGCTCTGTATGCAGAACGCGGAAAACTCGGCCAGCATGAGCGAAGGAAAAGATTTCAAATGGGGGCCGGATACCACCGATGCGATTATTGGAGCGTACACCGCCCGTAAGGTGACGTACACCGTCTCTTACCTGGGGCTTCCGTTCTCTGGCAGTATTATAGTCTACCGGGGCTGCGGCAATATGGTCATGCTCAATCCGCAGGAAGCCGACGAAGACCGGAAAAAGAACAAACGGGGCTTCCAGCAGATATTAGGCAGCATAAAGTGCCGGTAGCGCTACTCTTTATGGATACATGCGGTTGCGGATGCGTTCCAGTTCCGCTATAACCGATTCATCCTCTATCTTCCGGAAACGGGGCACCTGTTCTCCGTTCACCTCTACCTGCTCCAGGAACATGGCCAGGGGGCGTATAGCATACATCTCATTGCCATAGCTGCTTTCGTAGAGCGGCCGGTATACCGCCACGTATTTGTCGGGCGATGTCTGTTCCTTTTCGGTATGGCTACCTGCGCCCAGCACCTCGTAGGCGTAGTGATGCACTCCACGTTCGGGTACGTGCTTGTAATGATAGTAAAAACCGGGAATGAGCTGCATGGCTATCTTCTTGGCTACTAGTTCGTCAGCGTTCGGAATACATCTTCCAGCGACCGCTCTTCAGCTTTCATAGAGGCGATGCTGATGTCGTTGGCCAGTGCCCACTGCATCAGTTCTTTACGGAGTTCTTCGGGCTTTTCCGTAGCCAGTATGTATTGCTTGTCACCGGCCTTCTTAAAGGAACTGGCGAGTTTCAGCTGGTGCAGCAGTTGGTCGCTTACTTCTTTTTCAAAGCCCACCACCAGCGACCCCTCCGTATTTACCTGCTTCAGGTTTGCAATGGCGTCATCGGCCACTACCTTACCACTGCTGATAATGATAACCCGGCTGCACATGGCCTGCACTTCCTGCATTATGTGGGTGGAAAGCAGCACGGTCTTCTCGCGGCCTATCTTCAGTATCAGGTCGCGTATCTCTATTATCTGGTTGGGGTCCAGGCCCGATGTGGGCTCATCCAGTATCAGCACTTCGGGGTCGTGGAGCATGGCTTGTGCCAGGCCCACCCGCTGCTTGTACCCTTTGGAAAGGGTTCCTATTTTTTTGTGCGCTTCTTTACCCAGGCCGGTGAGTGCTATCATCTCTTCTATACGTACTTTCGCATTCTTCCCCAGGCGGTGAATGCTGGCGGTAAAGGCCAGGTACTCGCGTACATACATATCGTAGTACAGGGGATTGGCTTCCGGCAGGTACCCCACCCGCTTGCGTACCTCCATGGGCGACTTCTGTATATCGAAGCCACACACTTCTGCGGCACCCATGGTGGGCGGTATATACCCCGTTATCATCTTCATGGTTGTAGACTTCCCCGCGCCGTTCGGCCCCAGGAAACCTACTATTTCACCTTTCTTTAGCTCGAAGGAGATATTATCAACCGCCTTCTGCGTTCCGTATATTTTTGTAAGGGAAGATACCTTGATAGACATGTGGCAAATCTACTGATTTTCGGCGATGCCCGGCACGGCAGAGGCCTGCAAAAAAGCCGTCCCCAAATGCTATGGAGACGGCCTGTAAAAATTGTTCTGTTTCTTTATTTAAACCCGAGGAATTTGCAATCCACTTTCACACCTGTTGTCAGGTTGGTGCGCTGGGTGTAGAAGGTAAGGCGCTTTTTCGCCTCATCCAGCTCCGCGCTCACCTTAGTCACAAAGTTGACGGTAGAAGAATCGTCAGGGAATTCGATAGTGCGGATGGCCACACCCAGGTCGCTGTCTATAGGCATTGCTTTGCCAAAGAAGGTATCCTGTGCGTTGCTGCGCTGCACCACGGCCAGCGTTACCGAATCTCTCAGGTATATATCCACCGTATCTATGAACTTAGGATACTCGGTAGTGTCCTGTACACAGCGGTTTTCGCCCATATAGCGGCCGGGAAATTTGTCTACCACGCGGGTTTCGCAGGTAGGTCCTTCATAACCGGAGGGGCAACGGCAAAAACCATCGGAACACGCGCCGCCATTCAGGCACCGCAGCTCCAGGCAACCGTCTTTTTCACAGGAGGTATATAAAACGGTTGACCCTATCCCTACAAATGCAGCCATAGCGACAAACGTATGCTTCCAAAACTTCATGCGTTCAATTGATTTATGCTGTAAAATACAAAAATTCTTCACCAATTATAGCATCACGCTATTTTTTACCTTCAAAGGCGTTCCATCCCTGCGCTACCAGGGCGTGTTTGTTGCCTTGCTTGGTTACCAGGTGCAGCCCCTCCGATGCTTCGGTAGTGTACCCGATGACGCTGAACAGTTCCTGCGTGTTGATTTTCTCGTAGTCCTCCTGCTTTATGGTGAAGAGCAGCTCGTAATCTTCACCTCCGCTCAGCGCGCAGGTAGTAGGGTCCAGTTTAAATTCATAAGCCATTTCGCGGGCTTCCTGGTGTATCGGCAGTTTGTCCTCATACAGCACCGCGCCCAGGTTGCTCTGCCGGCAAATGTGCATTACTTCCGAGCTCAGTCCGTCGCTCACATCTATCATGGCTGTGGGGGTTACCTGTTGTTCTCTCAGCCATTCTATCACGTCGGCGCGAGGTTCCGGCTTCAGCAGGCGGCCTACTATGTAAGCGCGGTCTCCCAGGTCGGGCTGCACACCCGGATGCTCCAGGTATATACGTCGCTCCCGGTCCAGCAGCTGCAGGCCCAGGTAGGCCGAGCCGAGGTCGCCCGACACGCAGATGAGGTCTCCTTTCTGGGCATCTTTCCGGGTCACGAATGTATCGGGGGTTACCTCCCCTATCGCCGTCACGCTGATGACCAGCCCCTTGAGCGACGTGGTAGTATCTCCACCCACCAGGTCTACACCGTAGCGGTCGCAGGCGGCATATACCCCATCATAAAACTCATCCAGGGCTTCCACCGAAAAACGGCTGCTGATAGCCAGCGACATGGTAATTTGGGTAGGTGTGGCGTTCATCGCGTAGATGTCGGACAGGTTTACCGCTACCGATTTGTAACCCAGGTGTTTCAGGGGGGTGTACATCAGGTCAAAGTGTACCCCTTCCACCAGCATATCGGTAGAAACCACCACCTGCTTGCCAAAAGTATCTATTACCGCGGCATCGTCGCCCACGCTCAATATAGTGCCGGCGTTCACCGTTTCGTTGTTCATGGTCAGGCGGTCTATTAGCCCAAACTCGCCAAGAGAGGATATTTCCGTACGTTCTTCCATAGATGCTGTTGTTCTGAAACGCAAAGAACGCAAAGAATGTGCAAAAGCGGAGCAAAAAGGTAAATACTAGTCGCGGTTCTTTATTAGCCGCAGCATTTCCTCGTGTATCAGGCCATTGGTAGCCAGGGTCTGCTTGTCGAACACGCTGTAGGCGTCACCGTCAAAGTTCGTGATGCGCCCACCGGCCTCTTCTACTATCAGGTAGCCGGCCGCTACATCCCACGAGCTGAGGTTATATTCCCAAAAACCATCAAACCGGCCACACGCTACCCAGCAAAGGTCTATGGCTGCGGAGCCCAGGCGGCGAACGGGCAGCCCTTCCAGCACAAAGCGCTCAAACACCTTTATAGGGTGTTCCCTTTCATCGGGCCACTTGTAGGGGAAACCGGTTACCAGGCACGCCTTCCGGAAATCAGATTTTTTCGATACCGATATGGGCAGGCCATTCAGCGTAGCGCCTTTGCCCTGCTCGGCAAAGAACAACTCGTTCATCATGGGGTTGTACACAGTACCCAGCAGCAGGTGGTTACCCTTCTTCAGCGCTATGCTGATGCAGCACAGCGGTATCCCATGAGCGAAATTCACCGTGCCGTCTATCGGGTCTATTATCCACTGGTATTCAGAGTCTTGTTTTTCCTCGCCCGACTCCTCGCTGATGATGGAGTGGTCCGGGTAGTACTTCTTGATAGTTGTGATGATCTTGTCTTCGGAAAGCTTGTCTACCTCCGTCACCAGGTTGTTGATACCATCTTTGCTCTCTATCGTAAACTGGCCCTGGAAGTACGTTTGCACGATAGCGCCCGCCTCTTTTACAGCCTCCAGCAATACCTCCTTAAGATCAGCCATAGTGTTGTTATAGTTTCAATTCCTTCCCAAGATAATAATCGATCACCTTTAATTTAAATATCAGCTCATATTTAGCAATCGCGAAATTAGAAGCTGAAGTATTAGCGGTGTTTTGTGTTACCAGGTACTCTACGGTGTTAATAAGGCCCAGTTCATATCGCTGCCGGGCGAATTCCAGCGCGCGTTGGGCGGCGGCATTCCCCCGCTCCGCCGCGTTATACTTCTGAACGGCGTTTACCGCCTCGTTGTAGGCCACATATACGTTCTGCTTCAGGGTCAGTTCGGCCTGGTCCAGGTTAAGTTGCTGGCGCAGGTAGTTTATTTTGCTCTGCCGCACGTTGTACTGCGCCTGCCAACCGTTAAAGATGGGAATGTTCAGGTTGAGGCTTACGGTCTGGCGCAGGTTATTATCCAGTTGCTTTCCCAGGGGAACGTCTATGAACCGGGGCGTAACGGAAGGTTGATACACCTGGTAAATCACCTGGTTAACCGAGTCAATTGTATAAGCCCCCGTGGGCTGAATGCCCCCTACGGTATATCCATCCACTACCCGGTAAGAGCTGGCCCAGTTGCTGCCCAGTTGCCCGCCCACGGTCAGGTTGGGCCATAGCCCGCCCTGTGCGGCTTTAAAGGCGCTGCTGGCCGCGTCTACACGATATTTGGCGCCTTTCACGCTTCCAAAGTTCCGGCGGGCCTCTTCATATATCATACCCGGGTTCATGTTTTGCAGGGCCAGTTGGTCGCCCACTTTCACCTCCGGTACGGTTATGTCAAAGGGAACCGTAAAGTCCAGGTTCAGTAGGGCGCGCATGTCTATCAATGCCGAGTTGTAACCCGCGATGGCGTTTATCAGCGATGCGCTGTCGTTGGCCACCTGGGCCTGCAACTGGGCCAGGTTCAGCTCCGGCAGCCTGCCTGCTTTCACGAACGCGTCGGTTTGCGCCAGTTGCGCTTTCGATAGTTCCACCTGGCGCTCAAAGATGCGTATCTGCTCTTTCGCCAGCACCGCGCGCAGGAAACCATTGGCAACATTCAGCGATATATCATTCTTCATCTGGTCCAGGTCGGCCTTAGAGGCTTCCAGCCCAAATTTGTTACTCTTAATAAGGTTGCGCTGCTGAAACCATCCAAACAGTAATACATTGGCATTAGCGCCCAGGCTCAGGAAGTCGTAGTTCGATTCTTCAAACTGGTTGGTAACCGGGTTTACCGAGCGGCCAAAGCTCCGGCCATAATTGGCACTGCCATTCAGGTTAGGAAGTTGTTGCAGCTGGCTCTGCTGCAAGGTAAACTTAGCCAGGCGCGCATTCAGCTCACTTTGCTTAATGGTGAGGTTATTCTGCACCGCATACTGCACGCTCCGCTCCAATGTCCATTCATCAGACGACTGAGTATATGCGGGGGTGGCAGCCACGCAGGCAAAAACCACCAATAATAGACGAAGCATACACAAAAATAGAGGATAATCCGGTTACCGCTATTTTTTCTTTGCGGCGGCGGCGGGGGGTGCCGGCTCCTGCTCTTCGCCCGGCCCGGAGTCGTCGGTTACAGATATTGGCAGTATTATGGTTTGCGGTTTCTGGCTGTTCTCTACCGATGCCAGGTACTCGTGGTAGCCGCCAAACTGTGACATAAGTTGATAGCCCGCCTGGGTTAGCTCCAATTTACCCGCCCGGCCAAACCCTACCGAGGGCGCTACCCATACCGATGTCGCCAGCACGTTCCAGAGCCGCGCCACCTCTTTTTTGGAGAGCTTTACTTTCGCCTTTGCCAATATATCACTTTCAAAGCCCAGTTCACTTTTGTCCGAGTTGTGAAAGAGGCTCTTCAGCGTTAGGTCTACCACATATTTGTCCAGTTCCAGGGCGGTAAGAGACATGGATATTTGCTTTTTACGGATACGCAGGTTTTTCATCGTAGTTCCGGTTTTGTGGTGGGTACGGACTTAAAAGCCGCACGCACCTTGTAAGAAAATGAATTCCTCACCTTAATACATTACAAAACAATACCCGCCGTTAAGAGTTGTAGTAGCAATGCCTGCAACGAGGCTCGTAGTGGTCTTTTTCGCCCAGCAGCACCTGCCCGTTAACCTTTACTTTCCGGAACGAATGTGTGGCGATATCTCCGCAAACCATGCAGATAGCATGCAATTTTGTGATATAATCGGCCCGCGCCAGCAGCGAGGGCATGGGGCCAAAAGGATTGCCGAGGTAGTCCATATCCAGCCCGGCGGCTATAACGCGCGTGCCCCGTGCCGCCAGTTGCTCCGCCACTTCAGATATACTGGCGTCAAAGAACTGGGCCTCGTCTATACCTACCACGTCTACCCCCGTAGCCAGCAGCAGGATGTTGTGCGAGTTAACAATGGGTGTAGACAGTATACGGGAAGCATCGTGCGATACAATGTCGGTATCATCGTAGCGTATGTCCATCGCCGGTTTAAATATTTCCACTTTCTGATTGGCTATCTGGGCACGTTTCAGCCGTCGTATCAGTTCTTCCGTTTTACCAGAGAACATGGAACCACATATTACTTCAATCCATCCTTTTTTTACCAGCGACCGGTTGGGCTCTATGAACATACTCTTTGTTAAAAATCCGCCACAATTTAATACACAAGGGCCAATAAATGGAAAGCTAAAATCACATCCTTATCTTTATGGAAACTGAAACCAGGGATATATGCAACGGATCGAAATGCTTTTACAGAAAATATCAGAGTTGTCCGCTAAAGGAGAAAAGAATACCGCGATAGATATAGACCTGATGCTGGACTATGTAAAGGTAGTATATGCCGACTTGCTGGAGTGGAGAGGCCGCGTAGTGTTTACCCATTCGCTGCCAGCTAGTGGCCGAACGGCAGCAACGCCCCAACCCGCACAGGTACCTGAACCCGTAGCCGAAAACACACCACCGGCAGTTGCAGAACCGGAACCCATACACGAAGCCCCGGCACCACAGCCCGAACCATCAAAGCCCGAACCCATAGTAGAGGCACCCGCACCGCCGGTAGTTCAATACGTGCCACCCCAAACCTACGACATACGCAATAATATCGGCATCAACGATAAGTACCTTTTCATGAGTGAATTATTCGGCAATGACAGGGAGGCTTACGAGAAGGCCCTGGATGCGATAAATAAATGCGACAGCTACAGCGAAGCGCTGGAATGGATGAATGAGCATGTATTGTTTGTGAACGAAGGGGATGCCAACGACGAGAATAATACCGGGCAGCTCTTTTACGACACGATCAGCTCGTTCTTTTCAGAAAGGTAATTCAGTATCATATCCGTAGCACCTGCCTGCGAATGGACATAATGTTTCGCGGCATGGGCCGCACGTTCATAAGAAGCGGTGTCCTTCTCCCAGTTGCTGATGCAATTCAAGAGGTCGGCAGGCGCAGAGGTGCTGAACGCAGCCCCACAGGCTATCAGTTCTTTCGCCTCCCGGAATTTGCTGTACTCAGGCCCAAAGCCCAGCGGCAAGCCATAAGCAGCCGCTTCCAGGGTGTTGTGTATCCCCTTTCCAAAGCCGCCACCTATCCACACCAGCTGGCCATACCGGTACAGTGGCAATAATACACCTATGGTATCTACTATCAGCACACGGGCCTCACTCTCGTCACTCCAGCGCGACCAACGTACCGTTTCATTACCAAACAGTTGTTCTATCGCGGCAATGTGGGCTTCATGCACTTCGTGCGGCACTATCACCAATTTCCAGCCCGGGGGCATCCCTTCCCATGCCCGGCGCAGAAAGCGTTCATCCTCCGGCCAGGAACTCCCCGCTATCAGCACCTTGCCACCGGCACAGAACGCTTCCGCTACCGGCAGCGGTATAGCCTGCTGTACAGCGGCCACCACCCTGTCGAAGCGGGTATCACCCGCTACCTGGGCATCGTTCACCCCTATGGTTTGCAAAAGCTGACGAGAGGCCTCGTCCTGCACAAATATCCGGGAAAAGCAGTTCAGCATTTTCCGGTGCAGGCCGCCATACCACCTGAAGAACGGCTGCTCTTTCCGGAAGATGGCGGAAATGAGAATGGCCGGTATGTGTTTTACCTCCAGCTGGCGCAGCAGGAAATACCAATACTCGTACTTCACGAAAATCGCCAGCTTCGGCTGAACGAAGGAAATAAAACGCGCCGCGCTGCGCGGGCTGTCGGTAGGCAGGTAAAAAATGTAGTCGGCACCCGGGTAGTTCTTACGCACTTCATAGCCCGAGGGCGAAAAAAAGGTCAGCACCAATGCATGGCCGGGATAAGTCGCCCGCAACTGCTCCAGTACGGGCCTCCCCTGCTCAAACTCCCCCAGCGAGGCACAGTGCATCCATATACGGGGCCGGCGCTCATTCATCAGCGCATAACGTATATGCTCCAGGAGATTTTTTCTGCCCGATACAAAGAGCTGCGCCTTCCGGTTGAAGACAGATGCGATACGGATGGCAAAACCATAGGCACGTACCGCCAGCCAGTATAAAAGGACAGACATCTGGTTATTTAAAATAAAACTCTTCCGATTTGCGCTTGAAGATAGGTATGTGTATGCCTCCTCTTACTCCGTATAGTATGTCGAGCCGGCCCTTATCGTCCGGGCGCATCACGTCATACAGGAACTCCCGGCGGCCGGCGGTAAAGCCCGCCGATATATTCAGGCCAATATAAAAGCTGAAGTATCCTTTCTTCGAAAAGTAGTTGTACCCGGCAAATTCCTCTACCATGATGCCATTTGATAAACGGTCGTACCCCTTATTGTACTCGTCGCGGATGGACCATATAGATTTCTCCCGGTCAAATATTTTTATCTTATGCTGCACAAAGCCCAGGGTGGTAAGTGCAAACAGGCTGCCCGCCGAGTTCTTCTTAAACACCGGGAACATCTTACCCGCTTGCACGCCTACTACATATCCGCGTTCATACACGTTCACATTGGTGCGAACGCCCTGCTGATTCAGGATACCGCCATCTTTGGCCAGGTTGATGAGCAGCGAGTCCTCCCGGATGTTAGCGCCTGAAATAAAATCCCATTTCACGCCTATCAGCCAGTTACTTTTCGTTTTGTATAATACCGAAGGGCCAAAACGGTAGCTGATACCAAAGCGGTCGGCCATATCGCCGGCAGGCACGTCAAAGTTGGCATTCATAGTAATGAAAAAGCCCTCCGGAGACGTGGTAGAGCCGGTATTGCCAAACAGATCATCGTCCTGGGCGATTGCGGGTAAGCCCAGCGACAGCAGTGTAACTATAGTTAATAAAGCACGTTTCATTCGTAAAGCCCGGTTGCAGATGTGAAGATAGGCAAATATAGCGAGCCGGGAGTCAAACCCACAAACAGCCTGTTTTGCCAAATGCGGGCTATGGCGTAGGTTTGCACCCACTAATTAATTCGTATGCATCCACTCCAGATGGTTGACCTGAAGCGTCAGTACCAGAAAATAAAACCGGAAATTGACGCGGCTATCCAAGAAGTCATTGACAGCACCGCCTTTATCGGCGGGAAAGACATTAAGGAATTTTCCAATGAACTGCAGGAATACCTGGGAGTGAAGCATGTAATACCCTGTGCCAATGGTACCGATGCGCTCCAGATTGGCCTCATGGCACTGGGACTGCAACCCGGCGACGAGGTAATAACCCCGTCTTTTACCTATATGGCTACCGTAGAAGTAGTAGCCCTGCTGAAACTGACTCCGGTATTTGTGGACGTAGATGCCGATACCTTTACGCTGAACATAGACAGCGTGCGCCAGGCGATAACAGCCAAAACAAAAGCGATAATACCCGTGCATCTCTACGGCCAGGCGGCCGATATGGAACCACTGATGGCCCTCGCTAAAGAGTACAGCCTTCCCCTGATAGAAGACAACGCACAGGCCATAGGCGGCAGCTACACCTTCAGCGACGGACGTACGGTAAAAACGGGAACAATGGGAGTGATGGGCACTACCTCGTTTTTCCCTTCCAAGAACCTGGGCTGCTATGGCGATGGCGGCGCAATGTTCACCAACGACGACGCCCTGGCCGAAAAGCTGCGCATGATAGCCAACCACGGGCAGAAGGTGCGCTACTACCACGAAATGGTAGGTTGCAACAGCCGCCTCGACAGCATACAGGCAGCAGTACTGCGGGTGAAACTGAAACACCTGGATGAATACTGCGATGCCCGCCGCGCGGTGGCCGACTATTACGACAATGCCTTCAAAGGCAATCCCAATATCATTACACCTTTCCGTGCGGCATATAGCAAGCATGTGTTCCACCAATATACCCTGCAGGTGAAGAATGTGAGCCGCGATGAGGTACAGAAACTTCTTTCGGAGCGTAATGTGCCTTCTATGCTCTACTACCCCGTGCCCTGCCACAAACAGGAGATGCTGAAAGAATATAACGTAGCCGGTACGCCCCTCCCAACCACCAACATGTTGCAGGATTGTGTCATATCGCTCCCCATACACACCGAAATGACCGAAGAAGAACTGAACTATATAGCCACCAACTTCCTGGAAGTAATAGCACAACTGGCCAACTAATGAATGTAATAACCACACCATTTGAAGGACTGCTGATACTGGAGCCAAAAGTGCATGGAGATGAGCGTGGCTACTTCTTCGAAAGCTACAATTTGCAAACCTTACTGGACAAGGCGGGCTTCTCTACCCCATTCGTGCAGGACAACCAGGCACGCTCGGTGAAGAATGTGCTGCGCGGGCTTCATTACCAGAATGAACCCACCCCGCAAACAAAGCTCATTCGTGCGCTGGAAGGCGCTATCTGGGATGTGGTAGTGGACTTACGCCCCGGCAGCAAAACATACGGACAATGGTACGGCGTGGAACTCTCAGCAGAGAACAAACTGCAATTCCTGGTACCGAGAGGTTTCGCGCATGGCTATTCTGTGCTCAGCGACACCGCAGAGGTATTCTACAAGTGCGACAACCTATACAACAAAGCCGCAGAAGGTGGTGTCCGCTTTAACGACCCGGACCTGGACATCGACTGGAAAATAGACCTGAAGGATGCTATTGTGAGTGAGAAGGATTGGGTGCAGCCGTTGCTGAAAGATGCGGTTGTTAGCTTCTAGTCACTTTATAATAGCAACTTTCTATTTTCTTTCTCTCTCCATCCAGTTTTCAATTTTCAACCCATTCAGGCGTTGAAAATCTTTTACATTATCTGTTATAAGAATCAATCCGTGTTCAATCGCAGTAGCCCCTATTAGCAAATCAAATTCATCGTGCATAGGTTTTCCGGCCTTCTTAAGCCGTACTTTCTCTTTTGCATATTTCTTAACGCAACCGGAAATAGGTATGATGTTTAATCCGGCTAAAAATGCATTAACTGACCTATGCGATTTGGTAGGGTTATCACTATTTTCCGCTCCATACCACAATTCAAAAACGGTAATTTCTGAAATGTAGCAATTCTCAAGACCTACCGCACGAATAGTGTCATCTAAATTGAGTTTTCCGCGAAGGAAAAAAACACAGATACTGGTATCGAATAAATACTTCGTCAAAGCTTTATCTCCTTTCTCCGAAATTTCCTGCTCGACTTAATATCTGCAACTATATCTTCCGCACTTTTTTTTGAAGCGAAAGCTCCAAACGACTTGAAGAAACGGGTTTCTCGTTTTTTCTTTTCAATCTTCAGAGATTTAGAAAGGCGTTCAATAAGCTCAAGCTTACTTTCACTATTCAGACCCTCAAAAAGGGCTGAATACGCGTCCACAATATGCTTATCAGTGAAACTCATAATGTCTATATATCAAATATACAAAATAGTGGCGGATTGGTTAGATAGAATTACCGCCCCTTACACTCAAATCACTATGGCCCTCCCATAAATGAACTGGTCCGAGTATAATCCCGGACCAGCTGTTAAAAATTCGAATAACTATAAGCCCTGGCCAATCAGGAGAATCAGCCTAAGCCCGGCCTTAACTCTAGCTTTTCATATTCACGAACTGGAGCGGCTGGTCGAGATTGGAGGTGCGGCAGAGTTGGATGACGGCCTGGAGGTCATCTATTTTCTTGCCGGTCACGCGGATGATATCATCCATGATGGCTGCCTGTACTTTCAGCCCGCTGTCCTTGATGATCTTCACTATTTTCTTCGACATATCCTTATCCAGGCCATTCTTTACAGGTATTGTCTTACGGACATATTTGCCTGATGCGGAAAAGTCCTTGCTGAAATCAAAACTATTGGCTTCCAGCCCCTGCTTCATGGCTTTGCTGCGGATAACATCTTCCACCTGTGTCAGCTTCATATCGCTTTCCACTTCCAGCGCTATGGTCATGTCTTTTTTATTCAGGTCTATCACTACGTGATTGCCTTTAAAATCGTAGCGGTTATCTATTTCTTTCTTAGCAACGTTTATTGCATTATCCAGTGTTTGCAGGTCCACTTTGCTGGCTATATCCATTGATGGCATAATGAGTAGTTTTTTGTGTCAGGAATGTGCTTCTATAAAAGTATTAAGACTATCGCGTTTATCCAATCTTTTCCTCCAGTTCCATCATTTTCTCAAAAGCAACCTCATGGTCTCTGCTCACATCGGCATGCCGGGCGGATACTTGTTTATACTGGCTATCCAGCTTTTGGAACTCATCTTTGTTGGCATAAATCGAGGGGTCGCCCAATTTGGCTTCCAATGCGTTTTTCTCTTCGGTCAGCTTATTGAGCTGCTCCTCCAGCTTCTGGAAATTCCGCTGCTGGTTCTGGTATTCCTTGCGCATAGCGCGCACCTCGGCGTCATTGCTATTTTGCTGTGCTTTAGATGGTTCCGCCTTTTTCGCCGGCTGTTCTTCTTTTTTTACCGGGGCGGGTGCTGCTTGCTGTTTGGCTGCGGACTCCAGTTTTTTCTTGCGCTCTTCTTCAAACACCACCCACTCATCATATGTGCCTACAAACTCTTTTATCTTCCCGTTTTCGATATGCCATATTTTATTGGCGGTACGGCTGATAAAATATCGGTCGTGCGATACAAGTATCATGGTTCCTTCATACTCGTTCAGGGCCTCTATCAGCATTTCTACCGACTGCATATCCAGGTGGTTGGTCGGTTCATCCAGCATCAGGAAGTTGCCTTTGGCGGCTATAACCTTAGCCAGCGCTACCCTCGCCTTCTCGCCACCCGACAGCACCTTTATTTTCTTGAATACATCATCTCCGCTGAACAGGAAACAACCCAGCAACTGGCGAAGCTCCACTTCTGTTTTGCCACTGCCGCTGCGTTTCATTTCCTCCAGCAGGTCTATTTCTATGTTCAGCGATTCCAGCTGGTGCTGGGCGTAGAAGCTTTCCTCTACATTATGCCCTTCTTTACGTTCCCCTTCTATAGGCTCGGTACCGGCTATTATCCGCAGCAATGTAGATTTACCACGGCCGTTGGCCCCTATCAGGGCTATTTTATCGCCCCGCAGTATCTCTGCACTGGTGTTATCCAGTATCTTATTTTCGCCAAAGCTCTTGCTCACATTAGTGAGTGTCGATATTATTTTACCCGGGGTTACCGCCACATCAAAGTTGATGTTCATGGTGGGCATGCTGGAGTCCGGCGCCTCTATCTTATCCAGCTTATCCAGTCTCTTCATGGCACTCTGTGCCTGTGCGGCCTTGGAGGCTTTCGCCTTGAACCGCTCAATGAAACGCTCCTGCTGGCGGATATAGTCCTGCTGATTCTCAAACGAACGTTGCTGCAGCACCATGCGTTCCGCCTTTTCCTTCTGGAAGAACGTATAGTTGCCGCTGTATTGGTGCAGGTCGCGCTGCCACACCTCCACTATCTTCGTCACCATCCGGTCCAGGAAATACCGGTCGTGCGATACTATTACCACGCTGCCCGGGTATCCCACCAGGTATCGCTCCAGCCATTCTATAGACGGAAGATCCAGGTGGTTGGTCGGTTCATCCAGCAGCAGCAGGTCAGGGGCCTGCAGCATCATCTTAGCCAGCAACACCCTCATCCGCCAGCCCCCGCTGAACTGGTTATAGGGGCGTTGCAGGTCGGCGGTGGAAAACCCAAGGCCCTCCAGTACTTCCGCCGAACGGTGCTCCATTTCGTAGCCCCCGGCTACTTCAAAATCATGCAGGGCGTGGCTGTATTTATCCAGCAATACCGCGTCATCTGGCTTCGACTCCAGTTGTTTCAGTATATCTTCCATCACTTTTTCCAGCTCATGCGCTTTTTCAAAAGCCTGCATACATACCGAAAGGATGGAATTATCCGTAGAAAAACTTAATAAGTCCTGGTTAAAGAACCCGATAGTTACATCTTTGGGTTTATTAAAAGCCCCTTTATCAATAGAGTAAGCGCCCGTAATGAGCCGTAGAAGGGTCGATTTTCCGGCACCATTGCTCCCAACGAGGCCAATTCGCTCGCCCGTACCTATCTGCCAGCTGGCGTCTTCTAATATTGTCCTGGAACCGAATGAAAATGAAATATTCTGTAATGAGATCAGCATAACTAAAACAAAATTACGACGAATGCGTTTAGCATTAAAGCATACTTTACTTTTGCATAAATTTTTCCCGGGATGCGTCTGGTATCTGCCGTTTTATTATATACTCTAGTAGCCCTGGCGGGTTGTACAGGCGGCGCGCCGAAGAATGACAGCAACGCACCCGCTACCACCGTAGCCGACTCCGCTAAATCTGACCCGGAAAGTAAACTGGACGCCAAAGGCACCCGCTACCTTGTCGCCTCTCTTGCCGCCTATTACAAACTGAAAGACGCCCTGGTAGCCACCAACGCCCCACAGGCCGATATAGCGGCGGCATTGCTCGTCAGCAACACCGACAGCCTTTGGGATCCTATTTTGTTCAGCGGCATGGAGAGCGTATCGCAAAAACTATTCGTCCACCTGGCCAGCATTAAGGCCAGCGTTCGCGACCTGACCGGGATGATGGACGAGTCTTGCGAGAAAAAGAGAATACATTTTGCCGCTATCTCCAGCGACTTTTACCAGGTCATTACGTTGTGCGGCCTCAGGAACGTTACCATCTACCGCCAGTACTGCCCCGGCGCTTTCAACGACAAAGGAGCCTACTGGCTGAGTAAAGACAAAGAAATAAGAAACCCCTATTTCGGGAATAAGATGCTGGAATACGGAGAAGTGGCCGAAACGATACATTAAGATTTTAAGAGAAATGCAACGGATAACACGAGCAAACAAGCACATTTTACTTTTCCTCCTCTTCATAGCTTTGCCGGCACTTGCCTTTGCGCAGAAGAAGGTAACCCTGAGCGGCTACGTAAAGGACGCCGAAACCGGCGAAACGCTGATAGGCGCCACCATTCACATAAAGGAACTCTCGCAGACTTCCACTACCAATGCATATGGTTTCTATTCCATATCCGCACCGGCATCCAATTACACGGTCATATTTGCCTATGGAGGTTACATCACCCGCGTAGATACACTGGCGCTGGTAACCGACATGCAGTACGACGCACAGATGAACAACCAGGTGCAGCTGGCTGAAGTAGAAGTATATGCCCGGGGCAACGATAACGTAAAGAACACCGAAATGGGCACTGTCAGTCTGTCGGTAGATAAGATAAAGAACCTGCCGGTGATACTGGGCGAAAGCGACATACTGAAAGCCATACAACTGCTGCCCGGCGTAATGGCTGCCGGCGAGGCCAACTCCGGTTTCTACGTGCGCGGGGGCGGGCCCGACCAGAACCTGGTATTGCTCGATGATGCTGTGGTCTACAACACCGGCCACCTTTTCGGCTTCTTCTCGGTATTTAATTCCGACGCGCTGAAAAATGTAACACTCATTAAGGGGGGAATGCCGGCCAACTATGGCGGCCGCCTGTCCTCTGTGGTGGATGTATCAATGAAGGATGGAAACATGAAAGAATACCACGCGGAGGGCGGCATCGGCCTGATTGCTTCCCGCCTCACGCTGGAAGGCCCTATTAAAAAAGACAAGGGCTCTTTTATGCTCTCCGGCCGCAGAACCTACCTCGATGTGGTATTGAAACCTTTTGTAAAGGGTGCCCTCAGCAATTCCGGATACTTCTTCTATGATGCTAACCTGAAAGCTAACTACAACATTACCGACAAAGACCGCATATACCTGAGTGGCTACCTGGGCCTTGATAAGTTCCGCTTCCAGGGCGAAAGCGGCAACTTCAGCGCCGAAATACCCTGGGGCAACAACACCGCTACCCTCCGCTGGAACCACCTGTTCAGCAACAAGATATTTACCAATACCACTGTTGTGTACAACGACTACGACTTTGCTTCGTCGTTCAAGGCGCAACAGGCGACCTTCAAATTGTCTTCCGGTGTACGCGACTGGAACATAAAAAGCGACCTGGACTATTACACCACCTTCAACCACCACATAAAGGCTGGTGTCAATTACACCTACCACAAGTTCATCCCGAACCAGATTTCGGGAAGCCTCAATGACTCGGTAGAACTGAACCCCGACAACGCCCTCATAAAATATGCTCACGAAGCCGGAGCCTACATCATGGATGATTTTGACGTGAATAAATGGCTGCGTATCAACGCGGGTGTGCGCTATTCATGGTTCGGGCAGATTGGCCCCTATACCGATTATGTGTACGACTACCGCAACCAGCGCATAGACAGCACCATTTACGGATCAGGACAGCTGATACAGAACTATGGCGGACTGGAGCCCAGGGTGAACGCCCGCATCCAGTTCAACGATGCCTCGTCGGTAAAGGCAAGCGTGGCCAAAAGCTACCAGTACATACACCTGCTTTCCAACAACGGCTCTACCCTCCCCACCGACATATGGGTGCCCAGTACCCTGCGCGTACGCCCGCAGCAGGCATGGCAATACTCGCTCGGTTACTTCCGCAACTTCCTCGACGATAAGGTAGAGGCATCGGTAGAGGTGTACTATAAGGACATGAAAAACCAGGTGGAGTACCGCCAGGGATATCTACCCAGCTCCCTCACCGACCCCGAACTGGACTACGTTTACGGCACTGGCGAGGCGTACGGCTCCGAATTCTTTATCAACAAAACCCGGGGCAAATTCACCGGCTGGATAGGCTATACCCTGGCATGGACAACCCGCCAGTTTCCCGACCTGAATGGCGGTAAGCGCTACCCGGCTAAGTACGACCGCCGCCACGACCTCTCACTGGTAGGCTCTTACGAGCTCAGCAAGAAGTGGGTCTTCTCCGGGGTGTTCATCTATGCTACCGGCAATGCCATTACCCTGCCCTCCAATCTGTACTTTATAGAGTCTTCCCTGGTGCAGCAGTTCAGCGAACTGAACGCCTACCGGGTATTTGCCTACCACCGCCTCGATCTTTCTGTTATCTACAAGCCGCAACGCAAGAAGCCAAAGAAAAGAAAATGGGAAGGAAGCTGGGCGTTCTCTATCTACAACGTCTACAGCCGCCAGAACCCCTACTTCATATACCTGGATACCGAAGGCGATGTTAATACCGGCATAGACGTAAAGGTGAAACAGGTTTCTATATTCCCGATAATACCCAGCATCACCTACAATTTCAAGTTCTAAAGCAATCACATCTTTCAAACAACCAGGGAGGAGGCTATGGGCCTCCTCTTTGCTTATAAGGAATTCAGCCGGAAACACCTCTTCTTTGTACCTATACATTCATACTTTCTGCGTGCTCTCTTTCGTTGAAGGAGTAAAGGCACGATTTTTACATCTCATGCTTTATGGCACATTATCTGTTTGAACGAGAAGAATTGAACTACAAATTTGTACGGGAAGTATCCGCTGATGTAAACTCAGAGAACTTCGACCAGCGGGCGCTGGAACAGCACGGCACCCACTACGACGAAACAAGAGACACCGTAGTAGTTGTGGCTGACAGCAAAGAACAAGCCGAAGGAATGGTGAATGAGTAGGGTTACTTACTACTCGGAGCTGGCCTAAGCACAATATATCCATACCTTTAACGTTCAGGTACAAATCACTCATCATGTACAGAAACGTATTAGTATTGGCAGGTATAGCCTTGTCGCTTCCGTCATTCGCACAGGAAACGCAAAGCACGCTGGTAGCGCCGCCCAGCCCCCGGAACGAGATAGGCACTTTCCACAATTCCGTTATCAGCTCCGGCTCCGATAATTCATTATTAATGGCGGGTGTCATGTACAAGCGCTGGGTAAAGCCCAACACCGCCTACCGCACGCTGGCATCATACGCACGATACAGCATACACACCGTCACCCCATCTGCCCGGTCCGCCTCTGGCGATACGGTCTATTCCGTATTCAGTAATACCAATGTTAATATGGCCTTTATTGGTGGTGGTGTAGAAATGCAGCGGCACTTTTACCGGAAGGTGTACCTGTTCGCCGCACTGGAGGTAAGGGGTGGTACCGGCACCGGTTTCACCGACGAAATGGAAGCCAAACAATACCGGGAGCCTGGCAGCACCTACTACTCTACTACCGATCTCCGCCTGCTGCCATCAGGTAGCTCCGTAAGCATGACTTATGTCGGTTTCGTGCCCACCATTGGCGGCAAGTTCCAGTTCAATAAAGTAAGTTTTGGTGCGGAGCTGTCTCCTTTGGAGCTGTCGTACCGTTCTACTAACACGAATGGCAACACTACCGGGCTTGCAGACTTCGACCTTGGCACCTTCTCCAACAGGTTCTTTATCAATTTCCGCTTCTGATATTCCGGTATTGCGGGCTGTTATGCCCGCAATATCTTTTCCATTTTCTTTCCTTTGGCTAGCTCATCTATCAACTTATCCAGGTAGCGCACTTTACGCATCACCGGGTCTTCTATCTCTTCCACCCGGTAGCCGCATATCATCCCCGTTATTTTGTCTACGTGCTCATTCATTTGCGGAGCTTCGGCGAAGAACGATTCAAAATCAACTTTGCTGTCTATTTGCCGGCGCAGGGTCTTTTCATTATAGCCGGTCAGCCAGTAGATGATAGTATCCACTTCTTCTTTAGTACGCCCTTTCCGCTCCGCCTTTTTAATGTATAGGGGATATACGCTGGCGAACGTCATTCTATATACCCGCTCCAGGTTATGCATACACAATAGTTTAGGTCTTCAAATTTAATGATTGCAGCCAATATATGCTCTGTACACATACTACAGCTGCTATCTCCGGCGTTATTTCCGGTAAACATCCACTCATGAAAAGATTATTCCTCGCTGCCGCGGTGATAGTTGCCTGTAAGGCATCCGCACAGGGCGGCAAAGACGCTTCTACCTGGCTGCAGATAAAGCCGGGTCAAACCACCCAGGCACAGGCGGAAAAATTACTGGGTAAGCCCACCGGGCAAATGAGCAAAGATGAACACGCCAGTTGGCGCTACGCAGCGGGAAGCAACATGGTGCAGATGAACTGGCAAAACGGCGAATTGGTGGAGTGTACGGTGACCGATGGAACCCCGGCAAAGCAACATTGGGACCCCAAACAAAACCAGGCACTGAATATCGGCGCTTCGGTAGAGGATGTAGTCGCTTCGTTGGGTATGCCACGTAACATGAAAATAGGCCGTGATGTACACCTGCTCCAATACCAGTACGAGGAGAATGTATTGCATCTCTCCTTCAAAGACGGCGTACTCCTGCGCTACGAGATGAATGGTTGGGTAAGCAAGAAATAACTTTAAGGGATGCGATACGCATCCCTTTTTCATACTCCTTTTACAAATAATTTCCGTCCAAAAATTTGCGCAACCAAACAATTGCACATACATTTGCAATCAAACGGTTGCAAGTATATGAGACGAGATGTTTTCCAGGCTATTGCCGACCCTACCCGCAGGGCCATTCTCAGCCTGCTGGCGGTAAGCGCTATGACGCCCAATGCACTGGCCACTCAGTTTGAAAGTAGCCGCCAGGCCATATCCAAACACCTGCAGATACTCACCGAGTGCGAGCTGCTCCGGCAGGAGCACGCCGGCAGGGAAATATATTACTACCTCAATTACCACAAGATGAAAGAAATAGATAAATGGATGGAGCAGTTCCGCAAACTATGGGAGACTCGCTTCAGCCAACTCGATACCGTATTAGATAACCTGAAAAAACAAAAAAAATGATGCACCAGGCAATTTTCGAAAAAGACCCGGCAAACAAGAAAATGACCGTAACGCGCCCGTTCAGCGCAGAACTACCATTGGTATGGCAGGCATGGACAACCGCTGAGATACTAGACCAATGGTGGGCTCCTAAACCCTACAAGGCTGTAACACACAAAATGGATTTCAGGGAAGGCGGCAGCTGGCACTACGCTATGGTAGGTCCGGAAGGCGAACGCCACCTTTGCCGGAACGATTACAATACCATCAATCCGCACGAGAGTATCACAGCGGTAGATGGATTCTGCAACGAGCAGTTCGAATTCAACAACGACATGCCACTAATGTACTGGCACATGCTCTTCTCTGAAGCGGATGGTACCACCACGGTAAAAATAGATATCACTTTCGACAAAGCAGAAGACATGGAGACTATTGTATCTATGGGCTTCCAGGAAGGCTTTACCGCCGGCCTCGCCAACCTCGACGAGTACCTCGCCGGAAAGTAATGGTTGCCAACTGAAAAGTAGCTAAGCAGGGGCTTTATGGTCCCTGCTTTTTATTATACCTGCCCGGCAGGCCGGGCAGGTGCCATACAAGAGCTAGTATCACTATGGCGGCTACAATCATTGCAGGCTGCAGCCACGATACATATCCTATAATGCTTACCTGCACCAGTATCCAGCCCAGCAGCAGCAACCCGCTGAGCAATGCCGCCATGCGCGCAAAGGAAGCCCCCCTGAGTACGGCAACGAACGAAACAGCGCAGCTGCCACCCACGCCAACGAACAAAACCAGTGCGGGAATAAAATACGAGTGGAACGGCGACCCATCTAGCCACGATAGTGGAATACCTTTTGCCCCGGACATGCCGTAGTAGCCTCCGCCCAATGCATTAAGTGCAACAATCCCCAACACCGATGCTAATACATACCGTTTTATTTTTTGCGCCTGCATGTAGTGTGCTTTACGCAAATGTACCCACCTCGCAGCGTGCCGGTCATGAGTATCGTCAGTGGCAACGGGTGATGTCGGTCAGTTTTAGGGTGCGTTCGCCCCTATATCTCTGTCATTCACCCCTATTACCGCAGGACACCCAATAAACAAAGCGTCTGATAGGTTATGTAGCCGGTGCGCATGGTTGCAAGGCCTGTACTTACCGGTAGTACGGGGAAATATTTCATCACGCTTTTAAAAAACAATATCCAGCTTATGGAACGGATGCGTTTATCAGGCTGCATAGCAGCCGCAATGCTTGCTTTGTTATCGTGCAACAAGGCGGAGACCACACCTGCCGGCAGTATTCCGGTGATCATCTCAGAACAAACCATTAATGCCACGGTAGACAAGAACGAGGAGTACCGGCTAACACTGCCCTACTCCGCCACCGGGTACAGTATCGCTACACCGGCGGGGCACTCGGCCACCAGCGCGATTGTAACGGGCAACGAAAGCGAGGTACTGGTGTACACACCCGATGAGAACTACACCGGCAGCGATGCCCTCCTGCTGGTAGCCAGCGATACGCTGGAGGATGGACAGCACGGTGGGTGCAACAAGGGACAGGATGAGCAGCGCTCGCCGCAGCGCACGGTACGCCAGCAAAAGCTCCTCATAAAGGTGGAAGTGCTGGAGACGGCTACCAGTTCTTAAATCACTGCATACAAGTGCATAACAGAATGGGCTGGCCCTATCGGCCAGCCCATTCTGTTATCAAGTACCACCGCTAGTGGCCGGATGGAATAAATACATGGTAGAACGCCGCCACGGCTACAGCCACAAAGGCGAGGAATAATAACGTGATCATTATCCTGCCGCTATCTGTTTTCTTTTGCAGCCCAGCTTCATCCAGTGTGTAGTTCCAGAAGTCAAGGCTGGCTTTCTTTTGTTTTATACTGTCTACACGGCACAGGTAGCTAATGCCTATAAAGGCCACAAAGCAGGCTATGTCTTTAATAGTAACCTTTTGTGCGTAGGCGGCCAGTCCGGCTATAAAAATGCAGCCTGCTATGCACAGCGAGAGAATAATGCTGGCATACGCACCCTGCCGTATCATACGGCTCATGTTTTGCTTTACCCGCTTTTCGTCCTGTATATCGTCCCGCTGCACGCGAAGCTCTCTTATCGGGGGATAGTAATGATTGGAATACGTAACCCTGTACCATACTTCAACAGGATTCTGCAATTGCTCTGTTTTTTCTGCCATGATAATTCCCGATTTAGTACAAATGAAAATAATGCATTTTTTTCTTTAATACAAATAAGGCAGAGTGAAATACAGGGGAAATTTTGAATTTTATTTAATTTCCGCCCTTTATCTCTGTTTATGACGGCAACGCTGGCTCAGCTTATAGCACTCACTACGTTTGGCAATGCTTACCTGCAGGGAAAGCCGCTGCCGGAAGGTTTTTTTCCCGGCAATAAAGCCTTTTACTTTTGCAGGTCGGTAGATTTCAGCGAGTTCCGGCGCCTGTTCTTTTTCAGCAAGGCAAAGGAGAAGGTGGTAGCGGCTACCCCCGGCGCATGGATGGCGTACCTGGAAAAGCAGGAATGCAGGAAGCTCCGGCTCTACTACCAGCCATCTAAGGAGCAGGGAATGGCAAAAGACCACCAGCTGGCAGCCTTTGTGGGCGGTGGGGGCAATTGGATGATAGAAGCGGTATACAGCAAGACATCCATCTACTGGAACAACCGTTGGATGGTAACTCACCCCGACGACCCGCAGCAGCAGATATGGACGGTCAATTATGGCGCCTTTATACAACGCCAGCCCATAACCGACCAGCAGGTACCCCACAGCCAGGCACACGAACAATTACAACAGGCACTCCGGCAGATACACGATTTCGCTCACCGGTGCGGAGAAGACAACTGGGCGGCTGTGTTCGCCGGCGCTTTGGCGGCACTGGAGCAACCGCCCCCCGTGAACGATGATTTCCTGGGGAGTGTATTACCACAAGGGGAGTATCAGCAGGCGGCACGGCAGTTACTGGCCGCCGCCCGCCGTGCTTATGTGTTCGGCGGCATGGGCTCGTGGAATGATATATCATTTGGCGATACCGCCGGGCAGGAAGCTTACGACCAGCTTTCGGAGGCACTCTATTCCGCCATTACGAATGCGGTTATTTCCGCCGTTAACACAGGCAGTTAAGAGGAACGCAGTCTCTCAATGTTCCATCTTACGAGCTGGGCTACCAGTTGCACCGGCAATGGCTGCTTATAGGGGAACTGTATAGAGCCTTTCCCCTGCTTGTAGGGGGCCATCTCTTCCCGCAGCGTTCCATCGGTAGGAACCGGGTAAAAGCCCAGGTGATTTTTGTGGGCGGCAAAGTAGCACAGGTTGCCTTCCTGCACAAAGGCCGGCATGGCATATTTAATAGCTTCTTTCGCTCCGGGTGCGTTCTTTCTTACCAGGGCGCGAACCTCTTCCAGCAGTTCCTGCACTTCTACGGGAAAGCCGGCTATGTAGTCGTCTATGTTTTTAGGGGTGGCGGTTTTCATCAGCTAAATATAAGTAAAGGGCCGCCTGTTGTCAAGCGGCCCGTAGTGCAGATAAGTTAGCTTACACGTTTATTTTGCCTTCCTGGCTGTCATCGGTTTCTTTACCGGTAATGGCGCCTATTACCATGCCCAGCAGTTGGGCGGCCTTACCATGCTGGGTATCCCAATAGTAACCCGTCTCGGTCTTGAAGCGGATGATGACCAGGTTGGGGTCGTCCTTACCTTCAGGGAACCAGGTTTTTACGAAGTCGCTCCACATTTCATCTATCTCTTGTTGATCGCGGTACACTTCTCCCCTCCCATACAGCGACAGGTATTCCGATTTGCCCGCATTGGCGTACACCAGTTGCACATCGGGCGATTCGTTAATGTGCGTTACCGAGTCCGCCCCTTTCACTGCCAGGAAGTAGATATAACCTTCCTCATTCACTTTCTGGGTGGCCATAGGGCGTATGCTCAGGGGCTGCGAACCCAGCCGGGTGATCATCATACCAATACGGGCGGCTTCCGCCAGTTCTTTTACTTTCCCGATGGCTTCGGCGCCGGTCAGGTTTTCCATTTCAGGAGTATTCATAGTCGTTTGTTTTTATCCTGCTCCCAGCAAAAACATGCCACCCTGCCCGCGGTACGACTTTTTATGCAATAATGCGTATCAAACTACGCACATATGAGACAGCTATTCCTACTGCTGGCCCTGGCATTTTCGCTCTCTGTCAGCGCGCAGCAGAATATATCCAATACATCCACCATTCCCGCGGCGGTCACCGATGCGTTCCTGAAAAAATTCCCCAACCATGCCGACCCCAAATGGTCGCCTAATACCTACACCACCCCTACCGCCACTACCATATACGCGGTGGAGTTCACCACTACCATGAGCAAAAAGCGCAATGAAGCATGGATAGATAAGAACGGGAAAATTATAAAACACATCACTGCCATAGATGCCGACCATCTGCCGCAGGCTGTATTGCAATCGGTAACCACCAGCTATCCCGGCCACGAAATATTTGACGTAGAAAAGATTGAAGAGAACGGCCGCACCGATTATGCATTTGATGTAAAGCACGGGCAAAGCACCAGCAGGGTAAAGATGGATAAAGAGGGTAAACTCCTGGAGTAGCCCGGCAAACACGTTCGTTTTTTTGCAAATATATAACTATGAAATACCCTTTAAAAGGACGAACTTTGCTTTTTGCCTGCACCTAGTAGTGCCATACAGCATTAACCACACTGATAATGACCGGACGGATAAGGATACTTCTTTGCATTGTTTTATTTCAACTGGGCGGATTAGCGGGCCAGGCGGCCCCGGTGCCTGCATCGTCTAAGGAAAAGCTCAACTTCCCAACGCTCACCAATAAATTCTGCCAGAAGAAAAAGTCATTCTGGTCAGCGCCTACAAAGCGCTCTGCTTCGCTGCGCCGGGAAATGCTGGAATTAGTGGAGAAATGCAACTACAAAGGCCTGGCCAAAAAGCGTTATCACCCCGAAATGCTCCGTGAGCTGAACAAAGAAGAGCTCTCCATTGCCGAAGCCCGCAGCGCGGAAGTCTACTTTACCGATGCGGCTATATCATACTGCAAAGACATGATAAAGTCACCGAAGATAGACGGCTGGCTGAGCTACGATGAACTATCCAAAAAATTCCGCAATAAAGACGACGAGCAGATACTTACCGGCTTACTGGAGGTAACCAACGCCGAAAGCCTGAAAAGCTTTGCCTCGTCGCTGGAGCCGAACGACAAAGAATATAAGGTATTGCTGATGGGCCTGGCCGACCAGATAGAAGAAGAGAACACACCGAACGTAAAAAAGATAAAGGCCACGCTTGCTTACTATCGCTGGATGTACCACTTTAAGTTTGACGAGTTTATAGTGGTGAATATAGCCGCCGCCCGCCTGCGGTATTACAAAGACGATAACATTGCCCTTACCATGAAGGTGGTAGCCGGGCGCAACCCCACCGAAACACCGCGCTTCACCGCATACTGCGACCGTATAACAACTTACCCCTTCTGGCATGTGCCCCGCAGTATCGCTACCAAAGAGATACTGCCCTTCTGCAAAGAGAACGAAGCCGATATCGCCAACCTGAACATGAGCGTAATGGACAAGAACGGCAAGATAGTAGACCCTACCAAACTGAAATGGCAGAAGTTCACCGTCGGCAACTTCCCTTACAACTTCCGGCAAGATCCAGGTTGCGATAACCCGCTGGGGATTATCAAATTCAACCTCACCAATCCGTTTGATATCTACATGCACGATACCAACGTAAAGCCCTCCTTCAAGGCCCGGAAACGTTTTTTCAGCCACGGATGCATCCGACTGGAGAAGCCTGTGGAACTGGCCAACTTGTTCCTCACAGAACCGCTTCCGTACAACTTTATGGATGAATGCCTGGAAAACCAGCGGCCGAAAGCCAAAAACATCCGGCCAATACCGGTATTTGTCATCTACATGCCCGCCGAAGTAACCGCTAAGGGAACCATTTCGGTGTACGAAGATGTCTACGAAATACTGTAAGTAGACGCTCTCGGTAACTTGATGACTTTATGATAGAAAGCCAGGCGCTCCACCAAAACGAAAATGGGCTGTCTCAGATATCTGAGACAGCCCATTTTTCTTATGCCGCACAGGCAATAACTACATGTGCTGTTGAATCTTCTTTTCAAATGCAGCTTTAGGAGCCGCGCCCAGTTGCTTATCTACCACCTGGCCACCTTTTATGAACAGTACACAGGGAATGCTGGTAATACCATACTCCATAGATACGTTCGGATTCTCATCCACATTCAGCTTGCCTACCTTTACCTTACCGTCATACTCTGTTGCCAGTGCTTCAATAGTGGGGCCGATAGCCAGGCATGGTCCGCACCACGGAGCCCAGAAATCTACTACTGTCAATTGATCTGCCTTCAATACATCTGAATCGAAATTCGCATCCGTGAAAACCGCTGCCATTTTATTTTCCTTTTATTTTATGGTTAATTAATTGGAAAGACAAAATTATACCAAATTACCATCCCACCCTAATAGCTAACCGAAATATCTATATAGCGGAATCACATAATATCCACACTTTCATCTGCTACTATCAGAGCGTAACTCATGCTACCGACAGTACTTTCTCATGTTTGGTATTATCCGCAGCAAAGAGCATGCATGCTAGTATATCAGCCTTTGTTATCCTTGGATAGGCTGCCAGTAAATCATCATAACTATAACCCGTCGCAATTTTTTCAAAGATGAGGTCTACAGGCACGCGGGTACCTTTTATTACGGCCTTACCGAATAATACTCCGGGTTCTGAAATGATATTTTCGTGCCAATTCATAAAATACAATTAAAGCAAATTTAAGGAATAATCGCCATCTGAACTGGAATTTACTTCTTAAAAGGATCAACCGGGGGACCGTAAAAACCGGGACTTCACTGATTGAACGGATTAACCGGGCATATGAAGAATCCTGATTTTACAGATACCGTTTGCACTGAATGGGCAACCTTAGCTTGGTGCCGACTTCCGTAGGAGCGGGGCGTGCGCAGATAACACTAAGAAATCCCCAACTCTCCCGGCAAATCAGCCCAATCAGCCCTAACCCCGGGTTCAGACTACCTCTACCGAGTACAACACCTCATGCTCCGTAAAGTATTGAAGCATCTCATCATTCACTTCCAGCTTGCTGTTGTGCGTTCTCAGCTTGCTCACCATTTCGCTATCCGCATCATATATGTTCAGCACCATTTCCGTATTGCCGGGGTGTGCCTTTACATTCGTTTCTATAAACCGGGCCATATCCTGGGTTATCTGTTGCAGCGGCACCTTTACGTGCAGGCGCTTGGTGTACTTTTTACGCACATGGTCCAGCAGTATAATATCCTGTATCTGGAACTCCATCACACCCTGCCGGAAACGGTGCTCCTTATACGAGCCCGTTATCATCAGCTTCTGGCCGTTCACCAGGTAGTTCCCGTACTTCACGTAGTTATCTTCCCAAAACACCATCTCCATATGCCCGGAGTAATCATTGAGCATGAATTTGCCAAACTTGCTACCCTTCTTAGTGGTCATGTGCCCGGCATCGCTTACAAAGCCCGCTATACGCACCGTGCGGTCTTTGTTATTCTCCACTTCGCTGATGGGCAATATATTGTAGTGGCTCATCTCAAATTTATAGCCATCCAGCGGGTGCGCGCTCAGGTAGATGCCTATCACTTCTTTTTCTTTCTCCAGGAAGTCGCTCAGTATCCACGGCTCACAGTCGGGTATCGCCGGGGGCTTCACCTCGGGCATGGCCGCGTCGCCAAAGAGGCTGTTGCCCGCCATGGAGGTGCTGGCCTGCACCTGGTTCCCAAACCGCGTAATGCGCTCCAGGCCCGTCACAGGGTCGTTGGCAGGGGCGTAGAAGTACTGCGCCCGGTGCAGCTCTTTAAAGCTGTCCAGCGCTCCCGCCAGCACCAGGCTTTCCAGCGATTTTTTATTCACTGTCCGCTGGTTCACCCGCTTTATAAAGTCAAATACCGTAGCATACGGGCCCGACTGCTCGCGTTCTTTTATAATGTCCTCCACGGCAGCCTCGCCCACGCCTTTTATCGCATTCATACCAAAGCGCACCACGCCCTCTTTGTTTACCGAAAAGCCCTTCAGGCTCTCGTTCACATCAGGGCCCAATACCTGCAGCCCCATGCGCTGGCATTCCTCCATGTAGAATTTTATCTTCTCTATATTGCCCTGGTTGTTCAGTACCGCGGCCATAAACTCGCTCGGGTAGTGCGCTTTCAGGTAGGCCGTCTGGTAGGCCACAAAGGCGTAGCACGTAGAGTGCGATTTGTTGAACGCATACTGGGCAAAAGCCTCCCAGTCGGTCCATATTTTGTTCAGCTTGTCCTCGGGATGGCCTTTGGCTTTGGCCCCTTCCACAAACTGGCCTTTCATTTTATCCAGTACCGCTTTCTGCTTCTTACCCATCGCCTTCCGCAGTACGTCGGCGTCACCTTTGCTGAAGCCCGCCAGTTTCTGGCTCAGCAGCATCACCTGCTCCTGGTACACGGTAATGCCGTAGGTATCGCTCAGGTACTCTTCCATCTCCGGAAGGTCGTAGGTGATTACTTCCTCTCCATGCTTCCGTTTAATGAAGTTCGGGATATACTCCAGCGGCCCGGGACGGTACAGGGCGTTCATCGCGATGAGGTCG
Source organism: Flavipsychrobacter sp. (assembly GCA_016786665.1). Lineage (GTDB taxonomy): Bacteria > Bacteroidota > Bacteroidia > Chitinophagales > Chitinophagaceae > MKUN01. The sequence goes on along the minus strand of JAEUVZ010000030.1, from coordinate 24,951 downwards.
TCAAACTTATCCGGCTTCAGCTCCCGCAGGTACTTCTGCATACCCGCACTTTCAAACTGGAACGTACCATTGGTATCGCCCCGCTGATACAGCTCATAGGTCTTCTCATCATCCAGCGGAATCGTATCAATGTCTATATCTATATCATAGTTGCGCTTTATCAGCGCCAGCGCGTCTTTTATAATGGTCAGGGTCTTCAACCCCAGGAAGTCCATCTTGATAACGCCGGCATTCTCAATGATGTTACCTTCAAACTGGGTAATGAGCAGGTTCACGTCCTTCACAGCGCACACCGGTATCAGGTCCGTAAGGTCGCTCGGGGCTATGATGATGCCCGCGGCGTGTATGCCCGTATTCCGCACCGATCCCTCCAGCTTCTCGGCTTCCTGCAGCACGCGGGCTTGCAGGCTGCCATCGGCGCGTAGCTTGCGCAGGGCTTCCACCCCTGCTATTTCATCGCCGCCAAGGCCTTCCTTCTGTTCCAGGCTACCCTCCCCTTTCAGCGGGGCGTTCAGTATCCGTTTTAGCGATATGCCGGGCCGCTCAGGCACCAGCTTCGCCAGCGCGTTGCTGTCGGGCAGCGGCAGGTCCATTACGCGGGCCACGTCTTTTATAGAGCTCTTCGCCGCCATGGTGCCATAGGTAACGATATGCGCCACCTGCCGCTTGCCATACTTCTCCACCACGTAGTCTATCACCTTCTGGCGGCCTACGTCGTCAAAGTCCGTATCTATATCGGGCATGCTCTTACGCTCCGGGTTCAGGAAACGCTCAAACAGCAGGTTATACTTTATCGGGTCTATATTGGTGATGCCCGTGCAATAGGCCACCACCGACCCCGCCGCGCTACCACGCCCCGGGCCTATGAACACCCCAAGGTCCCGGCCCGCTTTTATAAAGTCGGACACGATAAGGAAGTACCCCGCAAATCCCATGGTCTTTATAGTGAACAGCTCAAAGCGGATGCGCTCATCCACCTCCGGGGTTATCTCCTTGTAGCGCTCGTGCGCCCCTTTCCAGGTTATATCCGCCAGGTAAGCGTCCTGGTCGTCGTTAAACTCCGCCGGCACTTTAAAGTGCGGCAGCAATATATCCCGCTCCAGTTTCAGCGGCTTTATCTTTTCTACTATCTGGTTGGTATTATCCAGCGCCTCCGGTATATCGGCAAACAGGTCCAGCATCTCCTCCGTCTTTTTGAAGTAGAACTGGTCGTTGTAGAAGGCGAAACGTTTATCCCTCACCGAGCCGCCCTCGTCGTCAAAGTCCTTCATCTTCTCCGTGCTCTGCTTCTCCCCGGTATTGATGCACAGCAGTATATCGTGCGCGTTGTAGTCCGCCTGGTCCACGTAGTGGGAATCGTTCGAGGCGATGATGGGTACATTATACTTGCGGGCAAACTTCACCAGTACCTCGTTCACCTTTATCTGCTCCGGTATATCGTGCCGCTGAAACTCTACATAATAATCCTCGCCAAACAGGTCCAGCCACCACTTAAACACCTTCTCCCCTTCTTCCTCGCCCTTCTTCAGTATCGTTTGCGGCACTTCCGCGCCCAGGCAGCAGGTAGTGGCTATCAGCCCTTCGTGGTGCTGCAGCAGTATCTCCTTATCTATGCGGGGGTATTTGCCGTACAGGCCCTCTATATAGCCTATGGAGCACAGCTTCACCAGGTTCTGGTAGCCTATCTCGTTCTTGGCCAGCAGCAGTTGGTGGCGGCGCACATCCTTATCCTCCTTGCTGAAGACCCGCTTATGCCGGTTCTCCACCAGGTAGAACTCACAACCCACCACCGGCTTCACCACCGGCTCCGTTATCTCCTTACCGTTCTCATCCGTGCCCACCACCTTCTTGCTCTTCCATGCCTGCGACACGAACTCAAAAGCCCCGAACATATTGCCGTGGTCGGTAATAGCCATAGCGGGCTGGCCATCTTCCTCCGCCTTCTTAAACAAGCGGCCAATATTAGACGCCCCATCCAGGAGCGAAAACTGCGTATGATTATGTAGATGAGAGAACTTCACGATGCGCCTTGTTACACTGTAATAATGGGTAAAACCTATAAGCCCGGCAATCCTTTAATCCGATAAATCCGGGTTCAGACAAAATAACGAAAAAGGGGGGTGAGGATGGGTGGGAGTTATCCACAAAAGAGTAGAAATATCCTATTTTTCGAACTACTCTAATTATACATTAATATATATTGCAGAATATAATGATAGACAAGAAAACAGAGATACGAGGCACGGTTCAGTTAATGAGTTTCTTAAAAAAGAATTCGCCAAAAAACATCGGTATTCAAAAGAAAGGGCTTTTTGAAAGGAAGAATCGAGTAATAAGAAAAACATTCCGGAATTTTTCTTTCCATGACGACATGCACGACATCGAATTCCTTAGTGTAAAGTTTATCGACTGTGATTTTGTTGGAATATTTGGATTTTACTGTCTGTTTCGGAATTGTGAATTTCAAAATTGTAACCTCAGAAATTGCCGGTTTACACATATGGAAGATGATTGGAATGGCGTATATTTTATCAATAGTCAACTTAGAAATGTAGAGCTGGACGAGGGATGTGTGTTTAACTTGACATTTGGCAATTGCTTGCTTATTAGCTGTAACGTTATTGGATTGAACCCAGCTGAGAATCTTAGATTCTATAATTCTAGGTTAGAAAGCTCACATTTTGAGGGCTTATTTTATTATGAGGAAGAAAATGTTCTAAGAGATGATGAATTTATTGATCTGCTTTTCGAAGATTGTATCTTAGATACAACAAATTTCAATTCGATTAACCTTAAAAATAGTCGATTTCGCGATACAATTCTCTACAAGTCGGGGTTTATCGATTGTTATCTTGATGATCAGTGTATACAAACTACAAAGAAACTTCAGTTTGAAAGCTATGCTACAATGGATTTCCAAACAATTCTGCAAAGTGACGAATTAAATGACGAAATCCTTGCTGAATTTTTCAACATAAAAAACCGAGTCCAGTTAAAAGATATAATATCAGGAATGACAACCGCAAAAACATTTTCAACTGTATTCATTTCCTATAGTTTTAAAGACTACATCTTTGCGAATAGAATAAACGACGCTTTAAATCGAAAAGGGATTCGAACATTTATGTGGCAAAAAGATGCTCCTGGAGGCAAACCGTTAGAAGAAATAATGACAGCTGGAATTACAGCACACGATAAGCTTTTGTTCATAGCGTCAGAAAATTCTATAAAAAGTAAGGCTTGTCAGTATGAACTTACTACCGCTCGCATCAAACAGGAGGCATCATGGGAGAATGTTTTCTTCCCAATTACAATTGATGATTACTTGTTCAAAGTAAAAAAATCTCAAATCAGACCAATGGAACAGGCAAATGAATATTCGGAGAACATAGAAGAAATAAAGAGAGTTAATGCACTTGACTTTAGCGAATTTAATAACAGAGATTTTGAGGAAAAAGATTTTGAGTTGGCTTTTGATAAAATTACTGACGGCTTAAGGATTGGAACTTAGTGGTAAAAATCCCGTTGCTGCCCGGCTCGGCGTAGTCTCCAACTACGCCGCACCGGCAACCGATCTCCTGATCGGCGAACCTGTGATGGTGAGCAGGGTCGAACCCATCACCCAGCCGAACAAAGCCTCTCCAAGCCTTCAACAGTTAAGGGTTATAATAAAACAGCCTATCCTCCCGGACAGGCTGTTGAATAAATGTCACGGTAAGCACTACTTAGTACACTCTATCACCAGGCCATTAGTGCTGGTCATTTTCAGTGTTGTAGCATTTAAGGTATTGATCACCCATGTGCCACCACCACTCAGCACCGAGAAAGAACCTGTGCTGGTTTTAGTGAAGGCTATATTAGCATTGCTATTGGTCAGTGCGTAAGTGTCCTCTTCCGTATTGTGGTTAGTGCCATCAAAGGTCACATCGATATTGGCCGTGCCTGCGGTCGCGGAAGTACCCGCCATAGTAAGAGTTCCTGCTGCGGGTGATGCCAGTGTCAGTCCGTCATATACCTTGATGGTCCAGTTGCCGGCTGCATCGTTGGTAGTGCTTGGGGGTGTTGGTTCCGGGTCTTTATCTTTTGTACAAGATGCTGCCGCCACTGCCATTAAAGCCACTAATAATATCCTTTTCATTGTTCTGATGTTTTTTATGGCTGCAAAAGTAGCGATGGCTATTCGGGTAGCAAATACCATTTCCGGTGTATTCTTACTCAGTACTGGTACGTAATGACCTATCGCGTCCGGATGCCAACACAAAACCATCTTACGATCACTCCCTACCTATCCCGCTCTTCCTTATCTTCACCCCATGAAGCAACTACTCACCCTACTCTTCATAGCGGTCACCCTCACTTCCTGTAGCAAACAGCACACCTGCGTCTGCGAACTCACCATCACCGAATATGGCATCACAAAACCCAACGGCAGTGTTGATACCATGTTGTACGGAAAAAAGGAAGAAGTGCTGGGCCAATGTAAGGCAAAAGCGATCCAATACACATCATCCTCCCGCTATTCGTATTACACTACCTTTTATGATGCGATTTGTGATATTAAGTAGTTAGTACTCCCCCCCACTTATCGAAGTGCAAATCCACACCCGGCTAAGCAGCAAACCCCAACAAGCCCAGCCCGGCGCGTCGGCACTTCCCCTGTCGCCGGGCCGGTACGGGCTCTTACAATAAAGCGCCATACCAAAAGCAATCTGCTTGTCCCAAAAAAAAGCCCCTGGCCGGGGCTTTCTTAATGTTTGAAAAACGAACTCCTTTACTTCGAGCCGCTGTAGGAACAGGTAGCGGAGCTGCTTCCCGAGGTGTAAACCAGCGAAACGGAAAGCATATTTCCTGCCAGCGAGCCATTACCGGTAATAGTATATACGTTGCCGCAATTGTCGGTCACGGTCTGGTTAATCGTAAAATTATTGCCATTCATGTTGCCTACTATATTGAAGCTCTTTTCACAAGAACCGTTACCGATTGTAGAGGGCACATGGAAAGTTGTAGGTGTCGCACCCGACACTATCGTAACAATAGAACCGCCACAGGTATTAGCCCCGGTATAGGTTCCCAAAAACTTAGTAACATCGGCAGTGGCACACAGGGTACCGGAATACCCGGCAGGACAAGTACAGTTGCCCTCCCCACACGTGCCTCCGTTTTGGCAGACAACATCTTTGCATTTGTCAACGGTACACGAGGTATAGGTAATGGTAATAAAAGAAGTCGCAACCAGGACTAAGGTAAGCAGGCAGGTACGCAGTACGGATTTAGGTTTGTTACTCATATTCAGGTTTGTTTAGTGGGTGAAATAATTAGCATGAAGATAATAATTAAATTAAAACAAACAATACTGCGTAATCTATTACACTTCTGCTTTAAGTTTAGCGACAGCGTAACTTAAAGCAGGCAAATAAAAATCAGGGATGTCCATGCTGGGCATAGTCTCCCTACTACATGCGGCTGCTGGAGAATACCTAATGGAAAATAAAAAACAATTCGACCGATCTTATTTGACGAGAATAGAGTTACCTAATCCGCCGCTTCTACTTCACAACTGGTAGTCATGTCCAGTTCCGGATGATACGCATCATAGGTATCACATTTCGCCTTAGCTTGCTGTTTGGTTTTGCCGTTTATCTCCTCAACTATATATGGAGTACCACATATCTTGTCGCCGGCACAAACACAATTGTAATTTTTCTGCCCGCAAGAAGTAAGGGCCAGCGAAAGAACTATAGCGGGAGCAAAGAGTTTATACAGGTTCATAAACATCGGTTTTATAAGGATTAAGCGATGTACTAAAATTAAAGCAACATTACTATATCTCAAAAAAATATTATTACTGCCCCCCACTCCCTCCACTGCTTTAAGTTTAGCGACAGCGTAACTTAAATCAGGCAAATGGGCGCGTCGGTAATTCCCCCTCCATAGCACCAGGGGGCGCCCTCCTCCACATAACCCCATCACTATCAACCACATACGGCCACACAAAGCCATCCCGGTAATTTTGGGCTATTTTTGCCGCATGAAGCTCAAACTTCCACTCCCCCTCTGGACTATTGCAATCCCCGTTCTGGCGTGGGTATGTTACCTGGCAAGCCCGGCAGGTGCGGGAACCGTCTTCACTATATTGCTCTCCGTGCTCCTTATCGGCGCGGTCATGTCTGCAGTGCACCATGCCGAAGTTGTGGCCCACCGCGTGGGCGAACCGTTCGGCACCCTGCTGCTGGCGGTCTCTATCACGGTCATTGAGGTATCGCTTATTGTTTCGCTCATGCTGGCGGGCGGGGCGGGCACTGAGTTCCTTGCCCGCGATACCGTATTTGCAGCGGTTATGATCATCCTTACCGGCATCATCGGCATCTGCATACTCGGCGGCAGCCTCCGGTTCCGGGAGCAGACCTTCACGGCCTCGGGCGTCAGTGCTTCACTCGTCACGCTCACTGCCATATCGGTACTCACGCTTATTCTGCCCAACTTCACTACCAGTGCCCTCGGTGGCGCCTTCAGCACCAGCCAGATGATCTTTGTGGCTATCATTTCACTCATCCTTTACGCCGCGTTTGTCATCGCCCAAACCGGTCGCCACCGCGACTTCTTCCTCCCCAAAATACCTAAAGACAAACAACAGGAACTCGCCATTACCAACCCCGAAGAGATACACGCGGCACCACCCGCCAACGCGGTAGCCATCGCCAGCCTCCTGCTGCTACTGGCTTGCCTGGTTGCCGTAGTGCTCATAGCCAAGGCGCTGGCACCCACTATAGAGACCGGTGTGGTAAGCCTCGGCGCGCCCAAGTCGGTTGTGGGTATCATCATCGCCCTCATCATCCTGCTGCCGGAGGGCTTAGCGGCCTATCGCGCCGCCCGCAACAACCGCCTGCAAACCAGCCTGAACCTGGCCCTCGGCTCCGCTATTGCCAGCATTGGGCTCACCATACCCGCCGTTGCAGCGGTTACGGCCATTACCGGCATGCCCATATCACTGGGCATCGATGCCAAGTCCATCGTGCTGCTCACTTTGTCTTTCATCACCATCATACTCGCCTTCAGCACCGGCCGCACCAACTTCCTGCAGGGGGTTGTTCTGCTGGTGTTGTTCGCTATCTACATTTTTACGACTATTATACCGTAGCCGTGGGCGGCACATGCTTCCCCGGCTATTATTTCGTATCTTTATGCCCGCTTTTTTACCCAAAAGCCTGCCTACCCTATGCTGCCCAAAATTTCATTAACAGCACTCGTTATCTGTCCACCGCCACACATACTTACATAGCCATGTAAGTAAAATAGACTTGAGTGTATTTGTCTGCTATCATGATGTAATTGACTGTGGTTATCCTGTAATTGACTATCAGCATAATGACACTACGATGTAAGCCTATGTAAGTAAAATGTAACTATAAAAACTAATCAGCATTGAAAATCAACCACTTACAAAAACACAAGGCGATTTCAGTTTAACAATAATATTTACCGTGTAAGTAAACCATGCTACACACCATCCATCGGATTTCTCTTATATTAGTGTTATGGAGAACACCACTACTACCAGCAATCTGCTGATTACCACGCCCGACGGCGGCGAACACCTCTGGATAGCCGGCTCCCGTTACCGGGTTATTCTTTCCGGAGATGAAACCAACGGCAATATGGCCATAATAGAGATGAACGTCCCTCCCGGCAGCGGGCCGCTGCCGCACGAGCACCCCGCGTTTATGGAAAGCTTCTATGTGCTGGAAGGAGAAGTGGAAATGCGCACCAAAGACCAGGTCTTCCTGGCCGAAAAAGGCGCGATGGTAACCATACCGCTCAATGGGCCTGTACATGCGTTCAAAAACAATTCGCAAGCTATGGCCCGACTGCTCTGCATTGTAAGCCCGTCCGGGCTCGATGCCATGTTCCGCGAAGTAGGCCGCCCCGCTACCGGCGATACACCGCCCCCCGCGGCGCCACCTACCGCCGAAGAGAAACAAAAGGCCATGGAGACCGCTACCCGCTACAACACACGCATCTATCCACCCAACTATTTCGACGAGCAATCATAATACCCCAACCATTCCCCCTTTGTTGCCTAGCCCTGCGCGCAGCCGAAGGGGTTTGGGGGATGTCTGCACAACACAACACCTCGCCCAAACAGTCCTCCCCTTCAGAGGAGATAGAGGGGTCCCCAATCAGACAACCAACCAAGATATCCACAATTTTATCGTAATCTGAACACACCTGTTTACCTTTACTTTATCAAGTAACCAAGGGGGATAAATCGTTGATATCTTTTCCGGAGGCGCTTGGCATTTTCACTAAATTTGAAAAAACAACCACGTAACTCATTCTGTAATTATAAAAGGTAAAACAATGGCAGTAGACGAAAAATTGAAGGTACTTAAGCTGGCGATAGACAAGATAGAAAAGGACTATGGCAAGGGCTCGGTAATGATGCTGGGCGATAAACAACAAACAGCGGTAGATACCATCAGCACCGGCTCGCTGGGGCTCGATGTAGCGCTGGGAGTAGGTGGCTTCCCCCGCGGAAGGATCATCGAAATATACGGCCCGGAATCTTCGGGTAAAACAACAATAGCCATACACACCATTGCCGAAGCGCAAAAGAAAGGCGGCATCTGCGCTATCATAGATGCGGAACACGCCTTCGACGCGGGCTATGCACGCAAACTGGGTGTAGATATAGACAACCTCATCATCTCCCAACCCGACTACGGTGAGCAGGCGCTGGAAATAGCCGACCGCCTTATCTCCAGCGGTGCGGTAGACGTAGTAGTGATAGACTCCGTAGCGGCGCTGGTACCCAAAGGCGAACTGGAAGGCGAAATGGGTGAAAGCAAAATGGGCTTGCAGGCCCGCCTGATGAGCCAGGCCTTGCGTAAGCTTACCGCCACCATCAACCGCACGGGCTGCTGCTGCATCTTTATCAACCAGCTCCGCGAAAAGATAGGAGTTATGTTCGGCAACCCCGAAACAACTACCGGCGGTAATGCCCTGAAGTTCTATGCGTCCGTTCGCCTCGACATTCGCCGCATCAGCCAGATAAAGGATGGCGACGTAGCCAGTGGTAACCGCACCCGTGTAAAGGTTGTGAAGAACAAAGTAGCGCCGCCATTCCGCCAGGTAGAGTTCGATATCATCTTTGGTGAGGGTATCAGCAAGATAGGCGAGATAATAGATATGGGCGTGGAACTGGGCATCCTGCAAAAAAGCGGTAGCTGGTTCAGCTACGGTGACAGTAAAATTGGCCAGGGTCGCGATGCCGTAAAGCAATTCCTGTCCGATAACCCGGAAGTAATGGAAGATATAGAAGGACAGATTCGCGCGGCACTCCAACCGGCATCTTAAGTAAAAATATCAACCAATAGTTAAAGCCACACAATTATGTGTGGCTTTTTTTGTACATAAATGATAATCACCACATTACAAACCCGTATTGCACCGTCTTTCTCACGTGGCACGATATTTTAATTTTACTGTGCACACGCTGAAACAAACTATCCCGTCTTTACCGGGAGCAAACCAGTATCATGATTGTGCAAGAAGCCCCTACTGAAAATTCGCAGCAAACGCATACGCCGGCCAGCGGTGCCGCCCTTGTCTTTTCACATTGGCCGGCATTTGCCCGCTATATCAGGGAGCACCATATGGAGGAGTACGCCCGCGAGTTGTTAAGGCTCTCCAGGGAGGCCAACCTCCCAATCATGAAATTGATTGCCCACCTGCCCGAGGAGCAATTGTTGGAAATGACCATACAGGGACACGGTGAGTTCCTGGACAAGGTGGCGGCCAACGAGTTGAGAAGCCATATAGAAGAAGGTCTCCGAAAGTGGAAAGACAACGAACTCGATATCATCTCCAACGATGAGATAGCCACCGAAGATATTACACTCGGCACCTTCATCCGCAAGAAAGCTATGATGAAGCTATTGCCCGGCTACACCGCCGACGCACAAGAAATGCTGAGCATCATACAGGAGATGGACGCCTTCGACTCTGAGTCCCTCACCCTCTCTACCAACGTCCACTTTGATATACTGAAGGGTAAAATACAGGAGCAGCTCCACTTCATAGAGAAAATCTCCAACACCACCCCCGGCCTTACTTATGTGTACGATATAGAAACCGGGCAGGTAAAGTATGCCAACGAGCACTACCTGCACTACCTTGGCTATACGCTGGAAGACATACAACTGCTGGGCAATGAGTTTAACAAACTGGTGATACACCCGGAAGACCTGCAAAAGCAGGAAGATATAAAGCTACTGCTTCCCGGCATGAGCGATACGGATACCATAAGGCTGGAGAACCGGATGAAGAACAGCAAGGGCGAGTACCGCTGGATGCGCCACTACTACTCCATCTTTAAACGCAACGATGCGGGTACGGCTCTGGAAATAGTGGGCATAGCCCTGGATATGGAGCACGAAAAGCGCTCTTCTCTCCAACTGGCTTACCGGGAAGAGCAACTACTGGAAGCACAGGCCATAGGCGAAATTGGCAGCTTCGAATGGATTTTCGGGAAGGACGAGGCGACAACCGTTACCCCGCAGTTGCTGAAGATATTTGCACTGGATGACGTTACCGACTTCGACTCGTTCATCCACTACGTGCACCCGGAAGACCGGGAAAGGGTCACCGCTGCTATACAGAAGGCCATGATGGAAACCGGCGTGTTCGATTGTGAATACCGCTACTGTAAGAACAATGTAGAGAAGATAATCTGGTCACGCGGCATCGTGCGTTACGAGGAAGGTGTACCCTATTGCATGAAAGGCACCATTATGGATGTATCGGAACGCCATCATATTATTCACCGCTTGCAGAAAAGCGAAGCGCTCTACAAACAGGCGCAGGCGCTCTCCCATATTGGCAACTGGTCATGGGACCTTGATAGCGATGAAATAGTGTGGAGCGAGGAAGTGTACCGAATCTATGGAATGGAACCCCAACCAGGTCCGCACAAGCGCGACGAATTTATCTACCTGCGCCACCCCGCCGATACCGAACTGGTAGAGGCGCATATTAAGGCATTGCGCGAAACCCACCAGCCTCAGGAGTACAACTTCCGGGCGGTGCTGAACGACGGCACCATAAAACACCTGCACGTAAAGGCCGAGGTACTGCTCAACGAATCAGGCACTGCCGCCAAACTGCACGGCACCCTCCAGGACGTTACCGAACGCGAGCGGTTCATTACCCGCCTGCAAAACAGCGAAGCGCTCTACAAACACGCACAGGCCATGTCGCATATCGGCAACTGGACGTGGGACCTGGCAACCGGAGAAGTAACCTGGAGCGACGAACTGTTCCGCATCTATGATACACCCAACCTCACCAACGGAAAGGTAGACCTTGCCTCCGCCACGGCGTTCCGCCACCCGGAAGACAGGGAGTTTGTGGCTTCTATGGTGCAGCAGGTACTGGACACCAAAAAACAGCACGAATACCGCTACCGTATCGTAACACCACAAGGCAAAACAAAAGTGCTGCAGGGCATTACCGAACCGATACTGGACGCGCGCGGCAAGGTACTGAAGGTAATAGGAACCGTGCAGGACGTAACCGAGGATGTACTCATCAGCGAGCAGATAAAGGCCAACGAAGAATTCATCACCAAGATAGCCGACACGGCGCCGTCTATTATCACTACCTACAACATCAATACAGGGCGCTACAACTTTGTCAGCGAGGGCATCAGCAAAATGCTGGGATACAGGCCGGAAGAGGTACTTAAAGAAGGCATATCCTTTTTCCTCAGCCGATTGCACCCCGATGACCTGGATGCGCTGGTGGAACGAAACAACCGCGTGATAACACAGGCGAATAGCCCGGAAAACACAGCCGTCCCCCTGGTGGAAGAGTTCAAATACCGGGTGCTGGATGTTACCGGCAAGTACCGGTGGCTGCACACTTACGGAACCGTCTTTGACAGGGATGCTGCCGGTAAAGTAGAGCAGATACTGAATGTCTCCGTCGATATTACCGAACAGGTAGAAGCGCAGATGGAACTGCAGCAAAAGAATATCGAACTCCAGGTCTCCAACTCCAGCCTGGAAGACTACGCCTATATCGCCAGCCACGACCTGAAGGAACCGCTGCGTAAAATAACCACCTTCACCAGCATACTGATGAATACCCATCGGCAGCAACTATCGCCGGAAGCGCAGAATTACCTGGACAAGGTAAACGACTCCGCGCTGCGCATGCAGCTCATGATCAGCGACCTACTGACTGTATCCACCATATCGGGCAACAAAGCGTTTGAGCAATACAGCCTCCGCACAGCTTTTGAAGAAGCTATGCTGCCGCTGGAGCATGTAATAGAAAAGAAAAACGCGGCAATACACCTGGGCGATATGCCCGAAGCATCCATCGTGCCCGCGCAGTTCCGGCAACTGTTTCAGAATTTACTGAATAACTCCCTGAAGTTCGCGCGGGAAGGTATAGCGCCGGAAGTACAGGTGAGCGCCCGTTACCTGAAAGCGGGAGAAGTAATTCAATCAGGAATCACCAAATCTGCCCGTTACCTGGAAATTCGTTTTTCCGACAACGGCATCGGGTTCGACAATAAATACGCGGAAAAAATATTCAGCATTTTTCAGCGCCTACACGGTCAGAGTAAATATGAAGGGACGGGTATCGGTCTAGCCATCTGCAGAAAAATAGCTGAAAACCATGGTGGCACCATATGGGCCGATGCAAGGCCGGGCGAAGGAGCTACGTTTACGCTGCTACTGCCGGCATAACAACCACCCTGCATATTAAAAAAGCTCCTCCCAACAGTTAATGGGAGGAGCTTTTCTTATAAGGTGCCTGTAGTGTTATTAGTTGGAACTACGGGCTCCGTCAGTATTGAACGTTTCAGGGTACAGAACGGAGGTGAAGCGGCGTTTGTTATCAAACAGTTGCTTGGCCGTTTGCTGCACATCAGCGGCGGTTATGCTGTTCATCCACTTGTCGTAGTCGAACACCGTCTTACGGTCGCGTTCCCAGAACAATACACTTTCCATTTTGTTGAACCAGTAGCTGTTCTCTTTCACGTTAGTACGGTGCTTTTCAGCCCACTGTGTTTTTACCTTTTCCAGGTCTTTGGGATCAGGACCGCGTTCTTTCAGGTTGTTCATTTCTACCTGTGCGGCAGCCAGCAGCTTGTCTACGTTCTCAGGGCCGCAAGGCAGATACATCATGATGGTATAGTGCGGGTAAGGCTCTTTTTCCACCTGTGCGCTGAAACCACCGGAGTAAATATTACCCAGCTTTTCACGCAGTTCTTCTATTACCTTAATGTTCATGATCTCTGCCAGCGCCTGCGCTTTCAGTCCCATATCTTCAGAGTAAGGCAGCTCGCCGAAGAAGCCCGACAGGATAAGGCTTTGTTTTTCCTTACCTTTCTTAAACTTCAGTTCACCCGGTACCGGGCGCACGCCGTTGTCCTTTATCTGCGGGGTCTTGCCACTTACGGGCAGGCTCGCCAGGTAGGTTTCTATCATAGTTTCCAGCTTCGCCTCGTCTACGTTACCTACTATAAAGAAGTGGTACCCGTCAGCAGAACCTATCTCGTTCTTGTATATTTCCATAGCGCGGTCTAGGTTTATCTTATCCAGGTCCTCGGCTTTAGGGAGCGGGCTGTTAGCCAGCGGGTTGTTGTTATACAGTTTTTTGAAGGTAGTATCCGTAAAGGCTGCCTGGGGGTTAGCGGCCACAAACTGCAGTTGCATCTTCATTTTCTTTTTGAACGCGTCAAAGAGCGCCTGGTCTTTACGCGGCTTGGTAACGTATAGGTGCGCCAGTTGCATCATCGATTCAAAATCCTTCACAGAGCTTTCGCCTTCCAGTTCGCTGCTAATGTCGCCTACCTGGGCCACCATGCTCACCGTTTGGCCAGCCAGTATTTTCTCTATTTCAGCTGGTGTGTGGTCACCTACGCCCATTTCTTCCACTAGGTTCATCAGTTGGCCAAACACTACGTTGTTCTTGTCATTCACACCGTATTGTCCTTTACCGCCTTTCTTCACGCCTTTAAAGAGTATTTCATCGCTCTTAAAGTCGGTCTTCTTCACGGTCACTTTCGCGCCATTGCTAAGGGTGTAGGTAGTAGCGCCAAAGTCTGCTTCGGCTTGCTTACTCACTATTTTACCAGGGGTTGGTTTGGTGGTCATCAGTGTATTGGCCACTTTCTTCTCTTCCTGGGCGGTTACAGTCTGCTTATAGCTCTTTGCTGCCATCGCCAGCAGTTCCGGTTCTGTAGGCAGTTTTACTTCCGGCTTGTCCGGGGCGGTAATCAGGGTGAAAGTATTCATATCCTTCATCCAGTTGTTCACCAGGCCGCTTATTTCCGATGCCTGTATGGTAGGGAGCAGGGTTTTGTAGTAGTCATATTCGTTCTCAATACCCGGAATTGTTTCGTTCTCCAGGAAGTTGCGCACATATTCATCTACATAGCGCTTGCTGTCGGTAGTAGTCCGCTCGTTGTAGCTTTTTTCCACGCTGTTCAGCATTTCCTTTTTCGCTAGTTCCAGTTCGCTTTCGGTAAAGCCAAACTCTTTGGCGCGCAGCAGTTCCGCGTTCAGCGCGAAGAGCGCCTTTTCCGGGCCTTCCTCACCAAACATGGTGATACCCGCCAGTCCTTCATAGCCATGTATCAGGCCCATGTTGTCGTAAGACACCTGTGCGAAAGGGAAGGGAGGATTGGGGCTCTGCGCCAGGTCGTTCAGGCGGCGGTTCAGCATTTGCTGGGCCAGGGCCTGCTTTAGCGATTCGCGGTAGTCTCCCAGTGTTACCACGTCCTTCTTCTTGCTGTAGGGGAACATGGTGTATATCAGCGAGTTGGTAGCTTCCTTATCGGTAAGCACCATAGCCTCCGGCTTCGTACGGTTCTTTATTTCCACATACTCACGGGTACGTGGCTTTTTAGGGTTCTGCAACCCTTCAAAGTGCTTTTTCAGGTAAGCCATGGCGGTGGCGCTGTCTATGTCGCCCACTACGGCCACACCCTGCAGGTCGGGGCGATACCAGTCTTTGTAGTAAGAGCGGATGCGCTCGTACTTAAAGGTCTTCAGTATCTCATCCGTACCTATCGGCAGGCGGTTGGCATACTTAGAGCCGGCTACCATCTTAGGCAGAAACTTATCTACCATGCGCATGTTAGCACCTTTGCCCATGCGGCTTTCTTCCAGCACTACGCCGCGCTCATCGTCTATATCTTTATCTGTAAGCAGCGCGTTGTGCGCCCAGTCTTCTATTATCTGGAAACCTTTATCCAGGTTACCGGGCTTGTCTGTAGGTATAGGTAATATATATACCGTCTGGTCAAAACCGGTGTATGCGTTCAGGTCAGCGCCAAACTCAACGCCTATTTCCTGCAGGTAGTTTACCAGTTCGTTCTTCTTAAAGTTCTTGGTACCGTTGAAGTTCATGTGCTCCATAAAGTGCGCCAGGCCACGCTGGTCGTCCTCTTCCACTATAGAGCCCACCTTTACCATCAGGCGCAGCTCCACCTTATTCTCCGGTTTGCCATTTGGGCGAATGTAATAAGTAAGCCCGTTAGCGAATTTCCCCTTTATCACTTTAGGGTCTGTTGGCAGCTTTGCAGAGAGGTCTTGCGCCGAGGCGAAGTCCACTGCCGCTACAGTAAATGCTACTACCGATAACGCACGGCGCAGCACACACTTTGACAATAAATACATATTAGAAAACATTTGGCGCAAGTTACTTAATAAAAATGTCCCAAATGGGGGGAATTTTCGCACGGTTTTCTTAAAATTTAGTTAGCAATTACACTGCTATCCGAGCTATCTTCGTAGCCAATAAGAAACATATATGGCACTCATCAAATCGATATCCGGCATAAGAGGAACAATAGGCGGAAAACCCGGCACCGGGCTTACCCCCATAGACGTGGTAAAGTTCACCACCGCCTACGGTGCCTGGGTACGGAAACAGGGAAATAATAAGAAAATAATAATAGGCCGCGACGGACGCATTTCCGGCGAAATGGTGCGCAACCTGGTGGCGGCCACTCTGCAGGGCTCGGGATTTGACGTAGTAGACCTGGGATGGAGCACTACCCCTACCGTAGAGATGGCAGTAAAAATGGAAAATGCCGGTGGCGGTATTATACTCACCGCCAGCCACAACCCCAAAGAATGGAATGCCCTGAAGCTGCTGAACGCTGAAGGCGAGTTCCTGAGCGGCGATGATGGCCAGTGGATACTGGACTATGCCGACCGCGATGAGGCGGTATACGCCCCCATAGACGAAATAGGCAGCCTGCGCTACGATGACAGCTACATACAAAAGCACATAGACGCCATACTGGCCCATCCCCTGGTAGATGTGGCGGCCATACGCGCCCGCAACTTTAAAGTAGTGGTAGATGCCGTCAACTCCACCGGGGCCATATCGGTGCCGGAACTGCTGCGCGCTGTGGGCGTAACCGACATAGTGGTTATAAACGCCGAAGTGACCGGGCACTTTGCCCACAACCCGGAGCCACTGGCTGAAAACCTGGTGGGCCTATGTACCGAGGTTCGGAATACGAGGGCCCACCTGGGCATAGCTGTAGACCCCGACGTAGACCGCCTCTGCTTTGTGAATGAAGACGGTAGCCTCTTTGGCGAAGAATATACCCTGGTGGCCGTGGCCGACTATATCCTCAGCAACCGGAAAGGCAACACGGTTTCCAACCTCTCCTCTACCCGCGCGCTGCGCGATGTAACCGAAGCCATGGGTGGCAGCTATGCCGCCAGCGCCGTAGGCGAAGTGAACGTGGTACGGAAGATGAAAGAAACCAACGCCGTGATAGGCGGCGAAGGCAACGGAGGAATAATAGTACCCGAACTGCACTACGGACGCGACGCACTGGCGGGTATCGCCCTCTTCCTCACCCACCTGGCAAAGCTGGATATAAGCATGACCCAACTGCGCGCCAGCTACCCCGATTACTTTATCTCTAAAAACAAGATAGAACTGCAGGAAGGTATAGACGTGCAGCACATCTTCGGGCAGATAAAAAAGAAGTACGCCGGGCAGCCTGTCAATACCGAGGACGGGCTGAAGATAGAATTTGATAAAGAATGGGTACACCTGCGCACTTCCAATACCGAACCCATCATACGGGTTTACTCCGAAAGCAAATCGGAAGAAATGGCCAACCAACTGGCCCTGCGCATAATGAACGATATAAAAAGCATGATGCAGGTAACAGCCTCGTAAACAAATACCCCATTGGACAGCAGATACGACGTGGTGATAATAGGTGGTGGCCTGGGCGGGCTGCTGAGCGGCGTATTGCTGGCCAAAGAAGGCATGAAGGTATGCTTGCTGGAAAAAGACAAGCAACTGGGCGGCTGCCTGCAAACCTTCTCGCTGCACAAGAAGGTATTTGACAGTTGTGTACATTATATAGGCGGACTGGGCGAAGGGCACACGCTGCACTCCATTTTCCGGTACGTGGGCATTATGGACAAACTGCACCTGAAAGCCTTTGACACCAACGGATTTGACCGTATAGCCTTTGGCAACGACGAAACGGAATACCCCCAGGCGACAGGCAAAGAAAACTTTACCGAACAACTGGCCCGCTACTTTCCCCGGGAAAAAGACGCCCTGGAGCAATATGTGCGGACGGTGAGCCAGGCAGGCGACCACTTTCCGCTATACCGCCTGCGGGCCGGCTCCCCGGAAGAAAAATCGGCCGTAAGCGGCTGGGGCCTGGTGGATACCCTCAACAGTATTACCAGTAACGCGCGGCTGCGTCAGGTGCTCGCCGGTAACAACCTGTTGTATGCCGGGGAAGCAGGCAAAACCCCCTTTTACCTGCATGCATTGGTGCTGGAAAGCTACATACACAGCGCGCACAAGATAGTGCCCGGTAGCTCGCAGCTCTCCAAGTTCCTCTGGCAGGAATTGCAGCAACACGGGGCCGAGGTGCACCGCAATACCGAAATAGTGAAGCTGGTGGAGGAGAACGGCGAACTGCGCTACGCGGAAAGCGCTGCGGGCGAACGCTACTATGGAAAGCACTTCGTAGCCAACCTGCACCCGGAAGCACTGCTGGGCATGCTGGAAAGCAAACTGGTTCGCCCGGCTTACCGGAACCGGATAAAGGGACTGGAGCAAACCATATCCACCTTTATGCTGAACCTGGTGCTGGCGCCCGGCACGGTACCGCTCCGCCGCTACAACCTGTACTGGAATGCCGCAGAAGATAGCTGGCAGGCCGTTCACTACCAGCCGCAGGAGTGGCCCGCAAACTATGCACTCTTCTTTACAGAGGATGAACACAATCCCGGCTACGCAGAAAGCCTTTCTATTCTTGCCTACATGCACTACGACGAAGTGGCCCGGTGGGCGCATACCCATAACCATACCGGGCATAAGGAAGACAGGGGCGAAGAGTATGCCGACTTTAAAGCACGGCGCTCGGAACGGCTGCTGAACAAGGTGCTGGAGCGTGTACCCGAGCTGAAAGGCAATATAGTAGCCCAGAGCGCAGCCTCCCCCCTCACCTACCGCGACTACACCGCTACGCCCAAAGGTTCCCTCTACGGAATACTGAAGGATGTGAACAAACCCGCCGAAACAACCATTGCCACCCGCACCCGCATTCCCAACCTGCTGCTAACCGGGCAGAACGTAAACCTGCACGGTGTGCTGGGGGTAAGCATTACCGCCATTGCAACATGTGCCGAGTTGGTAGGGATGGAGCATCTTTTACACAAAATAACGTTGAACCGTCCGGTCGGACGTTAGGCAGGGACCAGGCTGACATTCCTGATTTGCCTGGGCTAGGTTAAGTTTATGGAACCTGTAGGATGGGAGCCTAAGAAGCTGGTTAGACTAGCTTCGTTCCTCGCAATGAAAACTGGAAACTGCAAATTGATAACAGCAAACTGCCAACTGCCAACTGCCAACTGGAAACTGCTAACTGCAAATTGCTAACTGCAAAACTGCTAACTGCTAACTGCTAACTGATTACCGCGTAATGATAACTTTTTTATTAATAACCGCTCCATCCAGTTGGAGGCGAAAAAAATAAACACCCGGGCTGAAGGAGTCCAGCGGTACGTTCGTTTTGCTGCCGGTAAGTAGTTGGCGATGCACTACGCGGCCGGATACATCCAGTATATTCACTTCTGCACCTTTAGCGGGGCTGCTTACATTTATCACACATTCATCTTGTGCGGGGTTGGGATAGATGTTAACGGCAAGCGGATTGTTGATATCGTTTACATCTAAGGATTGAGGGGTGAGATAGTCGCCGCAGGTGTTGCCTCCTTTATTATAGTACTGTAATTGCCGGTAAGAAAACAGCGGCGACCCTCCTCCATGTAAGACATATGCGTCCACCATACCGATGCCGGGTTTATACTTAATGTAGAAATCACCAGACTCAAAAAAGTGCGCATACATCGCCGGATAGGTCATGTGGCTGTGCGAAAACATATATGCCGGCCCGACAGTGCAGAAAGTAGTATCGACAGGGTAATAGTGCCAGATATAGCGCTCTCCCACTTCCTCGGGCATCAACTGATTATCCTCATACTCCGGGCAAAACGTACCACAAAAAGACAGTGCAGAGTCGTGGTACTGCAACGAATAATACTGCTGGAAAGTAGTAACATTAAAGTGCCGGGTAGCCTGCCAACCATTGTACACATATTGCGTATCTGAACCCACATAGTTGATCTGCATGACCGTATCTGCGCGAAAATGATTTGGGTTAAAACTGCCCGACTGACAGTAAAGGCATCCACTGTAAAAATAAACATCACCCGGTGCGCGATCGTACTGCTGATTGACGCTACCAAAATTGTAGTCGCAAATATTGAATGTGCTGTTGTTTACATTGGGGGCTGCATTCGCTAATGATTTATCCAGGAAATAGTCCCTATCCTGCTGATATATAGAATCCTGTGGGTGGTAGGGGAACAGGTACAAGTCAAACACCTGCACAAATCCATGGGATTTGCTTAGCAGAATTTGAAGGCCATTGAGTGGGTCCGCTGTATTCTGGCTCTGGCCACTATATGCGGTAATGGTTATCTTCTTTACTGAATCGAGTACCGTCAAGAACGACATCGTGTCTATAGCCGTAACGGTAGCCTTATAATATTGCGTCGACTGGTTTTGGTAGAATACCCACTCATCGCCTGTGGCAGCCTGCGTTTTTATGATGACAGTATCGCCCCAATGATTATCGAACAGGAATGTTCCATCTTGCTTTTTAACCACCCGCCCTCCTATCCAGCTACCGCCGGTAGAATCAAGGGGCGCATGATTGGCATAATGGCCTCTCGCCGTCCTGAACGGATAATAAATGAGGTCGCTGCCCTCGTAAATAATGGAATCGATACGGATGCCCCTTACATAGTTATCACTGTTTATGTAGTACTGTTTGCTACCGGGAGTAAAACAATGGTAATTCTGTGCGGATGAACCGGTGGTGACCAACAGGATGAGCAGGAGAAGCAGGAGTTTATTCATAAGGCCAGGTTGAATATTGTAAAAATAAACAATCTAACCTTTTGTCAAAACCTGGAGGGCATTAAAAAAGCCCCTGTGCGGGGCTTTTACTATTTACATGTGGAGTTTCTCTTTCTTGGCCAGTAACTCGTCTACGGTTTCCTGGTACATCTCGTCGGGTACGCAGCAGTCTACCGGGCAAACGGCGGCGCACTGGGGCTCCTCGTGGAAGCCCTGGCACTCGGTGCATTTATTGGGCGTAATATAGTAGGTATCTACAGCTACCGGCTGATGACGGGCGGCGGCATCGGTTGTAGAGCCATCCATCAATACAAATGAGCCCTTCACGGCGGTACCATCGGTGATAGACCACTCTACACCACCTTCGTATATAGCATTATTCGGACATTCAGGTTCACACGCTCCGCAGTTGATACATTCGTCGGTTATCTTGATTGCCATATTATCTTCTTCGTTTTTTAGATTATGTGGGCACAAAGTTACAATTTCGCAGCCACAATCAAGGTACCGACTATGCTTTCTTTAGATACCCGTATAGAACTACTGGACAAGCTGGGACAATACATGCGCTCCGGCGATGAAACGTGGCAGGAAGTGCAGCTAAGGGCCAAAGTAGCCAACCCCTGGTTTACCCCGGAGCATATTGCCCTGGCGGCTGATAACATAGCTCATCATTTTTTGCAAAAGGACGTGTTGCGGGAATGGCTGGGCAATTACAAACTACCCGCGCAGCCCAAACTGGTAGGGATAGTCTGCGCCGGCAATATTCCCCTGGTGGGCTTTCACGATCTCTTGTGCGTTTTTATTACCGGCCACAAGGCGCTGCTGAAGCTCTCCTCTAAAGATACCGTGCTGATGCAGCACCTGCTGTACAAGCTGGCGGAATGGGAACCCGCTACGGAACAATACCTGCAAACAGGCGATGTACTGAAAGGCTGCGATGCTTACATCACTACCGGCAGCAATAATACCTCCCGCTACTTTGAACAGTACTTTGCAAAATTTCCACATATCATACGGAAGAACCGCACTTCCGTAGCCGTGCTGGAAGGCGACGAAACAGACGAGGAACTAAACCGGCTGGCCGATGATGTGTTCCTATACTACGGGCTGGGATGCCGCAACGTGACCCAGCTACAGGTGCCGGAGGGCTATAACTTTGAGCGGCTGCTGCTGGCCTTCAAAAAATACGAGGATTACATACACCATCATAAGTACAAGAACAATTACGACTACCACCTGGCCCTCTACCTGCTGAACAAAGTGCCGTATATGACCAATGAGTCGGTACTGCTGGTGGAAAATGAACTGCCGTTTTCTGCCGTAAGCGTGGTACACTACCAGTATTACAGCCAGCTGGCTCCCACCCTGGAAAGGCTGTCGCTAAGCAATGATATACAAGCAGTTATCGGCAGAAAAGCCATTCCGTTTGGCGAAGCCCAGAGGCCCTCGGTAAATACCTATGCCGATAATGTGGATACTATGGCGTTTTTATGTGGACTATAAACAATTGGTTATTTTAATATATTATAGGTTTTCTTTAATTTCGCATCAGATTATACAAACCTTTAGTATCACCTCATCTGTCTAATAAAACATGAAAAGAATTTACCTTTTTTTACTGGCGCTGACCTCTTTACTGGCCCACCAGGCCCGGGCGCAATATGTAAACATAACCCACCTGACCGGAACCCAGAATGTGGGTGGCGTGAACGTAACCGTACTGGCCACCGGGCCGGGCGCTACCAACTACCCCTATTGGTGCCAGGGCGGCCCATACTGGATAGGTTCCGGCAACATGAACGGGATGTACACATACACTTTTGCCACCCCGGTAATGGGTGTGCGCTTTGAGTGTACCGCTATGGACCAGGGCGAGATAGTGAGCTTTGAGATAAACGGAGCTCCCTACACCCTTACCGTGGCCAACCTCAGCGTGTACACCAATACCTGCAACTCCTCTACCGGCATCATACAGGCGGGCTCGCTGTTTATGAACGTACAGGTAGCCAACGGCGGCGGCGGACGTATTGACATATTTGACTGTAACGGTATCACCAGCGCCTCTATACTGGAAGCGAACAACCCCATGAACGGTACTACCTACAGCGCTTTCTACACCATGCAAATGGGCGGCGGCAGCACTACGGTAACCGCCGGAAGCAACAGCCCCATATGCGAAGGCGATGCCATTAACCTGACCGCCACCAACGTTGCCGGCGGCAACTATAACTGGACAGGCCCGCTAAACTTCAACTCCAACCTGCAGAACCCTACTATCAACAATGCCACAGCGGGCATGTCAGGCGACTACATAGTAACCGCCATAGGTGCTTGCGGACCGGATACCGACACCGTGAACGTACAGGTACTCCCTCTGCCGGTAATCGCCTCTGTAACCGAAGCAGACCCAACTACCTGCGGCGGCACCGATGGCTCTATTACGCTCACCGGCCTGGCCCCCAACTCGCCCTTCACCATTACCTACCTCTTGGGCGGCAACCCGGTAGGCCCTGTAAATTTTAACTCCAATGCCAACGGGCACGTGGTCATCAATGGCCTGACCCAGGGCAACTACACCAATATTGTCGTCACCAATGCGGCGAATTGTTCCTCCAACGCTGTGAATGCCACCCTTACCGACCCACCAATACCGGCGGCTCCTGTAGCCGTTAGCAACAGCCCGGTGTGTGAGGGCAGCACCATCGTGCTTTCCGCCAATACAGTTCCGAATGGTACGTTCAACTGGAACGGTCCGGTGGGCTTTGTATCTACCCAGCAGAACCCCACTATCACCAACGCTCAACTTTCTTATGCGGGTAACTACAATGTAACGGTGACTGTCGCCAACTGCGTATCGCCCGCTACCGTGGTTCCGGTAACAATCACTCCATTACCTCCGCCACCGGTAACAGCGCCTATAGAATACTGCCAGTATGATGTAGCCGTTCCCCTGGCGGCCAACGGTACCGCACTGCTTTGGTACACTACCCAGACCGGGGGTGTCGGCAGCACTACCCCGCCTACCCCGCCTACCGGTACGCCTGCTGTGATCACCTACTATGTAACACAAACACAAAACTCCTGCGAGAGCCCCCGCGCTCCGCTGACAGTAACGGTGAAACCTCAGCCAATAGCGCCCGTGTACACCGGGCCGGTACACTATTGCCGCGACGAACCTTCTACCCCGCTGACTGCCAACGGGCAGAACATACAGTGGTACGATGCTACCAATACACTGCTGCCTGGCGCACCTACACCATCTACACTGGTGGCCGGTGACTTTATATGGTATGTAACTCAAACCGTAAATGGCTGTGAAAGCCCCAAAACCACCGTACAGATACACGTAGCGGAAATACCTCCTGCTCCGATTGTAGCGGATGTGACCCAGTGCCAGTTTGACGAACAAATGCCACTGACCGCCATAGGACAAAACCTGCAATGGTACAACACCCTCACCGGCGGTACGCCCCTGGTAACCACACCGGTACCGGCTACCAACACCCCGCAGGTGCGCACCTGGTATGTGAGCCAGACCGTGGATGGCTGCGAAAGCCCCCGCGCTCCTATCACCGTTACCGTTCACTTCCTGCCTACTTCTACCTTTGTAGCTTCCCGTCCGCTGGTGTGCGAAAACGATACGCTCACCTTTACTTATACCGGCAACGGAACTAATGCTGAAGTATACACCTGGACTCTGCCCGACAGCGCTACCCTGCTGGATGGCATGACCAACACCGCAGGACCGCTGACCATACGTTTCGATTCTATCGGCACCTTCCCGCTGACGCTGAATGTAAATAACCAGGGTTGTAACACCACCTACACTTACAATGTACGCGTAGTAGTGGTACCTGAAGTAACCATCAGCATGCCTTCTGACGTATGTATCAACGACAGCGTGAAAGTGGGCATCGGCGGTTACAACTCAGAGATAGCCTCTTACGTATGGGCCTTTGACGGTGGCGTGAATGTATTCAACAACATCAACGAAGGGCCTTACCAGGTACGCTGGGACGGAACCGGCCTGCGCCAGGTAAGCGTAACCGTTTCCAACACCGCCTGTGAAACCACTACCATGGATACCGTGCTGATACACGCTAAGCCAGACGCGCGCTTTACCGCCTCTACCACTACCCTGTGTATTGGCGACAGCGTACGCCTCTCGGCTATAGACAACAACGCGATGTACTCTTACGAGTGGGCTCCGGAACGCTTCTTCAGCTCTACCAACAACTATGCACCCGTAGTGAACGCCTATGTAATGGACGGACAGGAAATAACCCTGACCGTAAGCACTCCATACGGCTGTACCGCTAAAGAGTCGACCAAGCTGGATGCACAGGCCTGCTGCGTGGTATCACTGCCCAATGTGTTTACCCCGAACGGCGATGGCAAGAACGACATCTTCCGCCCCATCACTACCGGCACGCACGCCATCAAGCGTTTCAT
>JAEUVZ010000026.1 GCA_016786665.1 Flavipsychrobacter sp. | reverse complement strand
AAATACCTGGTACTGGCTGAGCCGGTCGGTATCCAGGTGGTATTGGTACTCCAGCGTGGCGAGCAGTTTTGCTTTCTGTTCCCCTTCCACTCCGTTCAGCCTGTCGATATCAGCTTTGATCTTCGCCCTTTTTATGACGGCCAGGATGGCGAGGCCAAATGCGAGTAAGGAGATTGGGGTAACGATATAAGGAATGGTAGACCACATACGCCTGCTTTCAGGCTAATATAGTAAATGTTTTCATGTTTTGCAAGCGGCGATACCCCGGTGTGAGACCGGGGTGTTTGTTTGGTGTGTGGGCTGGAGGGGCAGCCTTACCCAAATTGTTACCTCTCTAGTGCCGGACGGGAGTCCTTCGTTTTATTGGTGGGTTTAAGGTGGGGTGGGGAGAGTTGTTCAATTGCGTTCCGTTTTACGTATATTAGTTGATTAGAAAAGGACAATTGGTATATGAACACTGTTACTCTTGACAAGGTAGATGACATTCATGAGGTATTCAAAAAATATCAAAAATCCCAACGCTATAAGTTTAGAGGTCAAAGTGATCAGGCTTGGGCGTTAGTTCCGAAGGCAGGTAGAAAGCCCTACACGAATGTAAGAGATAGTGAAATTTTTCGAAATTGGAAAAGACGTGCTAAGATGTATATTCAATCTGCCGACTTGAATAATTGGGATTATTTAGCTATTGCCCAACATACTGGGTTGCCGACTCGACTCCTTGATTGGTCTCATACGCCCCTGATTGCTGCATTTTTTGCTGCCAATGAAAATTCTGATAGAGATGGTGCGATATATGTAGTTAAACCTAAATCGATGATATATGACTCAGAGCCTGACCCTTTTGAAATCAGGATAAATACTATAAAATTTGTTCAGCCAGCAACGCCATCTAGTAGGGTAATAAATCAGTATAGTTATTTCTCAATTCACAACGAGCCAACATTGGAACTACTAGATGAACATGTTGCCAAAAATATAGAGAAGGTGATTATACCCAAAGAAATAAAGACACAACTGATTTTTCTGTTGAATCACTATGGGGTAAACTATTTAACTATTTACCCAGACTTAGAAGGTCTTTCAAAGCACTTAGGGTGGTTTAATGAGCATTACGAATATTGGGATGAGGCTATTGATAATAGCTAAATGATTAAAGAAATATCATAGTTAAAAAATATAATAAAGCAAGGCATGTACGGTAAGATGCGACGACTGATGATATATTATGTAGAAGTGTAATTCTATGTTCCGAGGTCATCGATAAAAGTATTTCGCCAATTTATATATTTTGATAAGCCATCAATGTCTCCGTAAATTTCAAATTGCGTTATGCCATAAGTCCTTAGTTCAGCACGTAAAAGAGGTTTGTATTTCTTTTCAATAATTAATTTCTCTAAACTTTCATTGGTTTTGGGTTTCACGAATTCAATTGTTGGTTCAGGATGAACTGTAAAATTTCCTTTTTGTCTTAGTACTCTTTCAGAGCTTGCAAATGGCGTAACGACTTGTATATTTTTTACAGTGAAAGGATCCGTCGCTTCCAATTTGATTCTACTTTGGTAGTCATATTTGTAGATGGCCGCATCGCAATCAAATTCTTCTTCTACAGCAAAGAAAGCTGCTACTAGTGGATTTGAAGTCCAATCTAGTAGTCTAGTTGGAATTCCATAATGCTGTGCTAACGTTAACCAATCCCAGTCGTTTTGCGGTGATATTTTCAAATAGGGCATAGAGCTTCTTTTAAAGTAGTCTAACGTAGTTTTCTCTGACAGTTTTAAATAGGGTGAACGACCTGTTTTTGGGACTAATTTCCAATCTACATTGCTATGTCCACGGTATAACGTTCGAAAAGATCTATGATTAATAAGGTTATGAAAATCTTGAAAATTTTTGATTCGATGTTCCTTCATTATTTATGATTATTAGAGCTTTACGACATAATTTTACACAAAATTATATATAATATACATTCCAAAATACCGTCAATAGAAGTAATTCAACCACTACTTATGCACACGTTATGGTATATTTTAATTTGTAAGTTGCTGTTAATTTGGGTGTTATTTTTTTCTTTTTCACTCGAAGTAAACGTGTTCAATATAGATTTTTGAAATTCTCAGGAAAAAAACGTATCATCGCATTGCGGAAATGAGATGACACCTAAAGAAAATTAAGGTGTATTATGTCTAGTAAGAAAATTCCGCCGAAAGGAAGCTTTCCCGAGCATACCGAGAGAATCAAAGTCATTTTAGACTTTATCTCCAAAATTTTACTTCGCTTTGTGTTACCCTTAATTTGTATTAAGATATTGGTAGCGTCATCTCAGAACAATGAGCTATCTGTATTGTTGGCATCATTAACATCATCAATTATTAATGTTGTTAAAAAATGAGTGGTAAAATACTTTATCTCTACTTGCTGTTTAGTAACTTTTCCTTTTCCTTTTGAAACTCATCTTCAGTTAAAATTCCGCTTGCTTTTAATTCTCCTAATTTCTTTAATTCATCCATTTTACTAGTTGAAGATGATGTAGTATTTACTAATTTCTGATTCTTTTTAGCTTCCGTGAGCTTCTCCATAATCAGGTGATATATCCTCTCGGTCTCATCACCAACTTTAGCAGTAAAAGCCCGTAGCACAATTGTATTTTGGTCCCTCATACTTTCCAGTGATGAACTAAGCAACCCTACTTTTGCATTAGTTTCTACAGTTCCAGGAACGATTACTTTGAAATATCCATTCCCAAAGAAGTTCGGCTTTTTATATTCGAACGAACTGATGTCTTGATAAAAGAATTTCCGTTCACCTGAATATCCACCTTGACTTATAAATCCACCAATGGTATCGCGAGATAAAACAAGATGATCTTCGAATACTCTTATTCTGCCGTTCTGGCCTTTAAATTCTGCTAGCATGAGTTTTCTAGTATTTAGAGTTTGTATTACAATATACAAAAACGAATTTATCCCCGCTGCCCCAGGTTTCCAACCCCATCCCAATGTGGACATCCTTTTTTGTCCACCCCCAAACGTTCTCCTACCTTTACACTATCAAAGCAGAGGGCATCACCGGCACGCCAGAAATTCAAAAGTTAATTTCCCCCTCAAAAATTTACTTTTCATAACCTATAATTTACTTTTCTGGTAGCTAAATTTACTTTTGTGGTAGTATTCTTTACCTAAAATTTACCTTCAATTTACCCTGTTTTTACTTTTCATCTCCCGAAACCCGCGCCAGTACTGCATTCCTCTTCCAAAAACACCCCTTCCCTTTACTTTTGAGCTTATGGCAGGCAAGTTGGGTTCCCCGCCCCGCTTCAGAACCTAGTGGTTTTCCGCTATAAATGAATATGGCGGTTTGTGATTAATAATGACAGCACCTTTCGTCGCAGTTTTGTCCCGGTAATTTTTCCACTCCAACTTTTTAAAAAAAGAACGACGTTTATGAAACAACTGGTACGCTTCATCCCCATTGCGGCACTGATAGCCACTATGGCTTCCTGCGATAGAAAGGACCCTGATCCCCAGACGGGCAAGCCTATAGAGCTGCCCTGCCAGATAACGGCGGGCATGCAGCTCACCAACCACAATACCACCGGCGTGGACTACATTGTAAACTGCGAGGTAGAAGTTACGGGCGGCACGCTTTCCATAGACCCGGATGTTACCATAGAGTTTGCGGTAAACACCGGCCTTAACATAAAAGAGAATGCGGCCATAGTGACCTCCGGTACCTCCGATAAGCCCGTTATCATGCGCGGCAACGGCCAGGGCAATACCTGGAATGGTATCAGCATCTGGTCGCAGAACAGCACCTCCAGGCTCTCGTTCTGCAACATATTGCAGGCGGGCCGGAATGTAACGTTCAGCACCTCCCTTGCCGGGTCTATTGTCGATTTAAAGTCGGCCGTTACCGTATGGCACCGGGCGGAACTCAGCAACGTGACCATAAACGGTTCGGATGGTGTGGGCCTGGCGGTATCGGACGGGGCGCAGATAGCGGTGTCTTCTTTAAACATCAGCAACTGCACCGATGAGCCCATCCTTACCTATGCCGGCCTGCTCAATAGCAGCTTCGTACTGGGCAACTGTACGTTCTCCGGAAACGGTTCGCCGTTCATTGGTATTTACTCCACTACCAGCAATGCAGAGGTGGACGGCGCTGTTGCTATCGCCAAGGCCCCGCTGCCTTACTATGCGCTCAGGAGCCTGAACTTTACGGGTACCGCTGTAATAGGTGCGGGCGCGGAGATACGTTTTGGGCAGGGCCTGGGCCTGGGCGTGAACGAGAACGCCTCCCTCACCATTAACGGTACCGCTGCCGACCCGGTAATTATACGCGGCAAAAACACCAGTGCAGCCTACTGGAAGGGTATCCTCATCCGCTCCAATCACCCCGACAATATATTCACCCACCTGCAAATAGCTGACGGCGGGTCGGAAGACCTCGGTATCTGGGCGGGAAAGGCCAACATAGCGGTGGGCGATAAGATAGAGGTATCTAAGCTGACGCTCAACGACTGTACCGCTACCAATATGGCAGGGTGCCAGGTAACCGTGAATCAGAATGGCGGAACGCTGGTGAATAACAGCCCCTCTATCACGTCGGTATGTGCGCACTAATTACCCCTGTTTGATAAACAAGAACGCAGTTGCATTATTGCAACTGCTTTTTTTGTGCGTTGCATACCGCAAACGCAACAAAGGCAGCGGTGGGGCTGCCTTTGTGTTGCTGCCTGGTAGCAGGCATATGGTATGGTAAACGGATGTGGTGTGTGTTTATTTAATTTCTTTGGTATAGTCCCACGAGTGGCTGGTGCTGTTTTTCACTTTTGGTGAGCGGCAGTGTGTTTTGTTAGGAGAGGGGCGGGAGCTACCTTCCATTATTTCTGTATTGCCGCATCCCTGGCAGGTAAACAGGTGCTTTTTCTTTGTGGAGCCGGCATCTTTTTTGTCTGAAGAGGAAGAGCTGCTCTGGTCTGCGCCCAGGGCTACTTCTTCCACCCCTTCAAAAGAAATACTGGTAGCCTGTCCATTGGCGGTGCCCCTGTATTTATAAGGCTTCATGCCTATCATACTCAGGTTGTCATATTTTATCTCGGTAATTTCCTTACCCTCCAGGGTCATCATGCCCCATTTGGTACCTAATTTCACAAAGTACATTTCGCCCATAGAAGAGGTGCGGATAACATCGTACTTGGGTGCCATTACCTCTTTGCCGGTTTTGTCTATAAAGCCATACTTGCCGTCTTTCTTCGCGCTGATCCAACCGTTGCTTTGCATGCTGCCAAAATCTTCGTACTCAAAGGGTACTATAGTTTTGCCGGTCTTGTCTATCATGCCCCATTTGCCATTGAGTTTCACCGTTCCCAGCCCGGATTGTTCATCAAAACCGCGTTCGGCCTGGTACTGGGCTTCTATCACTACTTTTTTTCCTTTCTCATCTTTCCAGCCCCACTTACCGTCTTTATTGTACACTGTCAGTTTTTGTGCAAAGCCCGCGGTAGCCATCAGTACCAGGCAAGCTGTAAATAGTTTTTTCATAATTAAGCTCTGTTTAGGATACAAAAGTGCATCGCCCGGGCTGGCCTGAAGGGGTAACTTTACCTATCGCCCTCCCGGCTATACGAAAGGGGTGTTTGGATTTATGAAGGGGGGGAGTACTTGTGTTTTTGATAGAAGTGATAGCGCGGGTGATTGTTTCTCTCTAGTTGCGTAGGCGTAGCTGTTTGTCACGGCCGTATAAGCAAACACCCCCTGCCAGTTGAAGCCTGGCAGGGGGTGTGCTTGTTTTCTATTCGCCCCTAAAAATACTTCCGGAAGAATTCGTAGGCATTGCTTTGAAAGATGCGGTCTACCACCTCTGCGGGCGAGATGCGGTTGTAGTCGTTTTTCAGGATGGTCTTTTCGTCTTTAAAGAAGTCGTAAGCGTGGCGCTCTATGTATTGCAGCAGGTCGTCCATGTCTTCCGCCGTCCAGAACTGGTTGATGGGGTCTATCATGCCGTCGTTGTCGGAGCCGATGGCCATGCAGTCCCAGGCATACATATCGTGCATGTCCAGCAGTTGCACGATATGCTGAATGTTGTTCCAGAGCATTTTGCTGTTGGAGTGCCTTTGTTCTGTTTTGCTTCCGGAGACACGCAGTTTCTTTTTGTATGCGGTGGAGGCGATACGGCGCTCGTCTAGTTGCAGGCCTATAATACCGCCGCTGCGGGCTACCTCCACTATTTCGTGGTCGTAGAAGTTGATGTCGGCCTGGTACATGTAGGGCGCTGTTTTTTGCAGGGCGGGGTGGTAGTTGGGGTCGCGCTCGCTGATGAGCCCGTTGCAAGCCCCGTGGCTGATAATAAGCGGGAATTCCTTCCGGGCGTACTCGGCGGGGTATTCGTTCTTCAGGTAGTTGTAGTATTCGTTGCGGGCCTTGTAGCTCATGTGCTTTATGTCTATGTATATACGGCGACCGTTCTTTTTAGAGAGCAGGGCTTTCAGCACTTTCCTCCCCAGGTCGGTAAAGCCTTCGTTTAGCCCCAGGTCCTGGTTCAGCAGCAGGTTGCTGAAGCCTTCCATGGTTTTGGCGTGCCCGCAAAGCTGGTTGTAAAAGTGATGGGCAAAGGTGACGTAGAAGGGTGCGTATTCCCAGTCTTTTAAGGCGATGAGGTTGGCCATTACTTCGTCCTCGTTGGGCGGCTGTGAGTAGTCTATGCCGGTGTTCAGGTTGTGCAGGCCCTCCACAGTGGAGATAACGTACACCGTTTCCACCCCTGATTGCTCGTTGGCGGCTATGGCCTCTTCCAGTTCGGCGAAGTTGCCCACCATCACGTATTTGCGCTTAGTGTTCATATACCGCACCACTTTATTGTTCAGCGATTTGTAGAAGGCGTATTCGTCTTGCAGGTCTTTAAAGTAGTCTTTGTTTTCCTGCAGGAATTTGATGCGGTTAGCGCCCAGGCTGCTCACCAGTTTGGCGCAGATGTCGGCCAGCGGACCCGTGTCCAGTCCTTCCATGCATACAAATCCGCGCTCTATGCTGTACATGGAGGCGCAGATGAGTCGCACGTTGCCGTATGTAAGCGTAGCGAAATCGCTTTGCGAAAATTTGGTGACTCCAAAAGCCTGTGGCAGTGTATCGTTGCCCTGGGGAGGGTCGTAGTGCCAGGCCGAGGAGCGGTCGGTATCCCTGGTGCTGTTGGTGCCGGGTTTTCCGTGTTTATCGAAGCTCCACGCGAAGGGCTTCATGCAGGGATGGCAATGGAGGTCGATGCTGAACTTGTTCATAACTAAGATGTTTTAGGTGTGTGAAGCCTGCCGGTGGCAGCGGCCACCGGCTTATGTAAATATATCCTTTATGTATGGGCTGTGCAATACGGAAGGGTGCACGCCTGTGTTATTTTACGGTAGCGTTAGCCGCCGTTGCAGTAGCGTTCCAGCGGTTCCTTGTAGCGGGGTTGCAGCACATAGAGTATGTTATCGCGCATGCGGCTCATAATGGCCAGTACGTTCTCTTTTTGTTCATCGGCACTGAGCTGTTCTTCTTCTTGGTCGTCTTCGTCTTCCGGTTCCGGAAAGAGCTCGGTATAGTTGGCCGCCAGGTTATCGGCTATGTGTTTAAAGCCGTCCAGGAAGGCCGTTTTTACTTCCGCTCCCAGGCGGTCGAGGTAATAACCATGGTATAGCCACATAGCCGACTGCAGCGCGGGGTAGCTTTCCGATTTGTCCAGCAGTGTCTTAAAGTTGCTGAGAAACTCGCCGAACTTGAAGAAGCCATACAGCGCCTTAGCGAGCGCGGGCCTTGTGTGGTCGGCCAGCAGCGCGCCCATTTGTTCTTTGCTTTTCAGTGCGTTCATCAGCATGGCTATATCGGCTATGCGTTTGCCGTCTGGGGCGGTATAGGCTACGTGGTCCAGCAGGTTCAGGAATACTTCTATATCCTTGTCGTGCTTTATGCTGCGGTTCAGCATCAGGAAGTTGTAAAAGAGGCCGGTACTGTTCCGGGCTATTTCCCAGTCCTTTGCCGGGCCATGGGTGGCGTAGTGCAGGGTTACGCTGGCCAGGTAGTATGGGTAGTACTGGCTGTAGTAGGGCTTCACATCGTGGTGGCCCAGTATGCTTTTTATCTCTCGGGTGGTATCGGCATCCAGCGTTGCCGGCAGGAAGCCCGCCAGCGCACCCACAAAGCAGAGGTTGTAATATTCTATGAGCTGGTCTACGGCAAAGCGCTGTTTCAGTTCTTCGTCGTAAACCCCTATCGGCGCGTGGTAGCGCAGCAGGTGGGCCACTTTGCCCAGGTGGGCCGGGTTGGGGTCGTTCATCATTCCACGCAGCAGGGTGTAGCCCTTCGCGGCTTTGGAGTTGTCTTTGTACTCTGAGGTGAGCGATGCCAGGTTACGCTGTTGGTTGTTCATGGCTGCGGGCTATTGATGAAGGAGTTCCTTTAAGAAGTCTACCGGCTGGGTGTAGGTGGCATCCGGCTTGCAGACATTTACGTGGTTCTTTTTGTATACCAGTTCGGCGTCGGGGTCGTCGCAGAAGTTGATTTGCGATACCACCCGGTCGCGCTCCGCCCATATCACCTTGCGGGCTATGTTGCAGGGATACTTTTTATCGGCCAGCAGCTTTTTGGTTTCATCTACCAGCGTGGCTATAAACTGCGAGCCGGGCTCCAGGTCTTCATACACCGGGTATTGGTAAGTAACGAAAGGCGATATCAGGGCCGTCCAGCCGGAAAGCACTTCTTTGGCCAGTTTCTGCACGCGGGCGCCTGTATGCGCCGGTGCGAAAAGCAGCAGCGATATTTTGGGCAGCCACGCGGCATCCTGCTTGCAGGCCATTACTACCGCCTGGCGCACTACCAGCGCGCCCAGTGAGTGGGCTACCAGTATAATGCTGGTATAAACTCGCTCCGGCAGTCCCTGCGTAGCGGGAAGTACCTTGCCTGCCAATGGATGCACACAGCGCTCCAGGAATTTCTTGAAGGCCGTGGCATGGAAGGATGCCGAGGCGCTGAGCGTATCATACCCGTAGAAGATGAAATCGGTATGCGCAAAGTCGGCATCGTTGGTCACCGCCTCCGGGAAATCGTCCCAGGTACCCAGCGCCGAGCCCTTGAACCCGTGCACGAATACCACCAGCGTGGTAGCCGGCTGGTAAGAGAAGAACGCCTGGGAGTTATCTCCGTCGGCTATCTGCACGGGTATGGTGTGGAAGTCTTGCATCAGTGTGGTTTAATAGCTGTAAGATAAGAAGAATTAAGAAGGAACGTGATAGGCTACAAATACCCCAGCCACCAATCTTTCCTCCTTGCTTTTACCTGCATAAACCACCGGCAGGGGAGGTATAGCAGGGCTATTACTACTGCCCAGGCCAGGTACACACCGCCCAGCCCGAAGCCCCAGTCGCTTTCGCCGCCAAAGAAGCCATTGGTAAACTGGCTGAGGGGGAAGCCCATCGCCAGCCCCAGCAGCAGCGCCAGGCCATGTATGGTGTAGATATGAATGAGGTAATAGAACATGGGCACCTTCCCGAATACGGTAAAGAACCGGGCGATCGCAGCGGCCTTCACCCGCTCCAGCAGTGGCAGGGCTACCAGGGCAGGCCCCAGTGTCATCAGCAGGTAGAGCAGGGAGGGCGGGTATTTTTCTACATTCAGGAACGAGAGGATGGTTTTGGTGAGGGTATCCTGCTCCTGCCAGGGCGTAGGGTCGCCATACAGGTTCAGCAGGCGCAGCACCACAAATGCGGCGATGCAGCCAATACCCATCCGTGTCAGCAGGCGGTGTCGTTGTGGCGCTTCCAGCCGCATGATGCTACCGCAGCAATACCCCAACGCCATTACCGCTATCCAGGGCACCAGCGGATAGGCTACAAAGAAACGGACATTACCTATCTTCCCGCCGTCCTGCTCGTGCAGCAGGTTCCACCAAAGAGCGTTGTCGCCAAACTGCGCTGCACGTATGCCATCCAGCAGGTTGTGCCCTGCTATAATGGCCAGCGATAATACCGCCAGCCACCTTAAGGGCAAGTACAGCAGCGCCGACAGGAATACCATGCTCCACCCTATGGCCCATATCACTTGCACAAAGATCATAGTATAGTCCAGGTTGAAGAGCCAGCCGAAGCGCACCAGGGTTAGCTCCAGCAGTATGAGCCATATGCCCCGCTTCAGCAGGAACAGCGATGCCTGCCCGCGGGTTTTGCCCCGCTGCAACGACAGGAACGCACTGGTGCCCGACAGGAATATGAATACCGGCGCGCAGTAGTGTGTTATCCACCGGGTAAAGAACATAAAGGCGTTGGTTTGTTCTATATCGGTGGGGCTGTACCGGGCGCTGGAGAAAAAGTCACGGGTATGGTCCAGCGCCATCAGCACCATTACTATACCCCGCAGTATATCTATAGCGGCTATCCGGGCCGGGCGTTGCGTTTCGGCTGTCATGTCCTAAACCTACAAAAAGAGAACGGCAGCACGAAAAAGAGGGTTGGGAGTGAGCAACTCCGCTAGCGCCACACCATTCGTAGAGCAAATCCCCCAACCGCCGCCGGGCGGGTAGTAAAGGGATGGGGTGGGAAATGGCAGGGATATAAATGGCTGATAATTACAGGGTTGCCCGCTGCTAACCGGTGGCGGGGCATCGCCCGTGGCACGCCTTTTTATGACACTGCGGTGAGACAAATTATATGAATCATGAAAAAGACGATCATCACATTAGGATTGACCATGTTGGCAGGAATTACCGCATTTGGCCAGGAAGCACAGAAAACTACTAAACCATCTTACGCGTCGCTGGGGCCGGTAGGCGGCTTCGGGCATAGCTGGATGAGCAATATGGACGGACAACAGTTCAAGCCATCGGCGCACCTGGGGGTAGCATTTATCTACTCCCGCTACGAGCACTGGGGCTGGGGCGCTAACCTCACCGCCTCTCACGAGGGGTATAGCAATGAGTATATGTGGGGCGGCGACCGCTACCGCCGGAGTGTAGACCCCGTGTACCTCCGCCTGGCGCCACGCGCTTATTACTTCTTTGGCAGCTATGGCGACAATGTACGCCCCAAGCTTTACCTCGGCCCATCCGTAGGGGTTAAGGTGCAGGAAGACCAGTACACCACCAATATCACCAACAACACCACCGATGCCGTAATGGCCACCCCCACCAATACCCAGATGTACCGCACGATGGACCTGGGCGCTGAAGGCGGAGCAGGCGTGAACGTGAAAGTAGCGCCGCGCACCTGGCTGAACCTGGATGCTAACTACTACCAGGGCCTGCTGGATGTAACCAAAAACGGAGCCACCCACCTGAACCAGAACGTACGCTTTAACGTAGGTGTAATGATGGGATTGTAAGCCACTTATTTTACAGGTTGATAAATAGAGGCCGCCCTGCGAAAAAGCAGGGCGGCTTGTTTATTTATTAACGGTTATTAATAAATGCACGGAGGGATACTCATCTTCGTTTACCGGCGGTATTGAGTTTCAACGGCATCCGTCTTCTGAAGCTGTTTTGTTTTAGCAAGATGTTTTGGTACTTTTATCTCTACCAAACTCAACATATAACTATGCCCAAGCAAACGATTGCTGCAATATTTATTTCCGCACTTTCCCTCGCCGCTTCGTGTACTTCCGGGAATGAGTCTGCTAAAGAGGAGCACAAAAGCCAAAGTAAGCTGAGCCCTGGCGCAGCGCTACTCTTTAAATACATAACAGACTATGACAGTCAGCAACTGACGGAAGCGCCGGTACTTACAGACGAACTGAAAGAGCGTATCTTTAAAGCGATGAACCTAACCCTTTCTAAAAACAAGGATGGATTCTATGCAGATGATGAGTGTGGAAATAGATGGCAAGATACGGTGCGGGTTTATACCAAAGACCTTAATGCCGACAAGCTACCCGAGGTATTGATAGAGTACGGTAATTATTGTGAATTCGGGAACTCCGGAAGTTCGCTGTCCATTTTTGTAATAGAAGCAGATACATGCCGGAAAGTATTTGATAATATAGGTAGCTACTCACCGGTGAGAGGCGCAACAAAAGGATATTCTGATTTTTATTCTTGGTGGGCCCGGTATGATGCGGCCACTCGTGAAATGGAATGGGAAAAAGTATGCTGTTAAGCAATGGGTAGACTTTAGCTAACTCACGATGGGTGTTATTCAATCACAATTTTATGTACTTCTCCTGGTGTGTGGAGGAAGTAGATAGTGGGGGGCAGGTGGGCTATCTCCAGGCGGTTGGTGCCGGTAGCCAGTGGTTGGAAGGCCAACCCATTAAAGGTAATAGATATTTTATTCCTGTCCATCCGTCAAACGACGGAATTTTGAGCGGTAATGCGGACGGCAGGACAGCCGCCAGCCCATAGATAGCGGCAATAAGCTGATATGTAATAGGTTATCAATACTTGGGGAAACCCTGTACCTTTGCTGCTGCAAATGATAACCATAATAGCCGGAACCAATCGTAAGGACAGCATGACGCTGCGGGTGGCGAATTTGTATTACAGCCTGTTATCGGCACAGGCTACTGATGTGCAACTGCTCTCCCTGGAAGATAAAAATGTATGGGAAAAAGGAGAAGAACTGAGCCGCATACAGCAGCAGTACCTGCTGCCGGCGGATAAGTTCGTGTTCGTGATGCCGGAATACAACGGCAGCTTTCCCGGTATACTTAAAATGCTGATAGACAATAGCGACATCCGCAACTGCTGGTGGTACAAGAAGGCCATGCTGGTAGGCGTAGCTGATGGCCGGGGCGGCAACCTGCGGGGTATAGAGCACATGACCAACATCCTTCACTACATGCGGGTGAACGTACTGTACAACAAGCTACCCCTGTCGCGCATCAACGAAGAAATGGACGCGGAAGGCCGCCTGCTGAAGGAGGCTACCGCAAAGGCGATAGAACAACAAATAGAAGAGTTTATAAAATACTAAGGCGATGAGTTGGAAGTTCCTGGTTTTATTGTTGATATTGGTTCTGGCGGAGTTCTACAGTTTCCTGATCATGCGCTCGGCTGTCCGGAAATTTCCGCGCGCTGCCGCGATGGCCACTATGGCGCTTTATGTAGTGATGACCGTGTTCCTGGAAGGGGGGATGTTCTTTTTCCGGAAGATAGACTGGACGCAATATCCCACCATCCTGCGCAACGTTTATATCGCGCTGTCGTTCGGGCTGGTGGTAGGTAAGGTACTGGTCGTGGTTCTCTTGTTGCTGAATGACCTGCGCCGTATTGGTATCTGGGTATATAACAAGATTGTACCTAAAAAGGATGAAATAGACGAGCGCACGGGCGACCTGATGCCTCGTTCGGTATTCATTATGCGGGCCGCGCTTATTACCGCCGGTGTCTCGCTGGGAGGCTTTATTTACGGCATGGGAAACCGGTATAAGTACATAGTGCGCCGCGTCCGCATCACTTCGCCTAAGGTTCCCCCGGCATTCAAGGGACTGAAAATCGTACAGATATCGGATATACATACCGGCAGCTTTGATAACCACGAGGCGGTAGCTTCCGGCATTCAGCGTATACTGGACCTGAAACCGGATGTGATCTTCTTTACGGGCGACCTGGTGAACGACCGCACTATAGAGGTAGATTCCCAATACAAGGAGATATACTCCCGCCTGAAGGCGCCTTTAGGTGTGTATTCCACTTTAGGGAATCATGACTACGGAGACTACGCCCAGTGGCCCAACCTGGAAGCGAAAGCGAAAAACCTGCAAGACATTATACAACTGCATGCCGATATGGGCTGGAGGCTGCTGATGGATGAGCACGTGCTGCTGGAAAGAGGTGGTGACAGTATAGGGGTGATAGGGGTGCAGAACATACCCGGTGCCGGCGTGCGGGGAATGAATGGCCCCTTCCATATGTATGGCGATATGGCGAAGGCCTACACCGGCATAGAAACGAAAAACGCGCCGTTTAAAATATTGCTCTCGCACGACCCCTCTCACTGGGATGCTGAGGTGATAGAAAAGTATAAGGATGTGGACCTGACGCTCAGTGGCCACACCCATGGTATGCAGTTTGGCGTAGAGCTACCCTGGATGAAGTGGAGCCCCATACAGTACATGTATAAAAACTGGGCGGGCCTCTACACCGAGAACAATCAGCACCTGTATGTAAACAGGGGGTTCGGCTTCCTGGGCTATCCCGGCCGCCTCGGCATTATGCCGGAGATCACATTGATTGAATTAGCGTAAAGGGAATTGCCTGAAATAGGAACTCAAAAGCCAATATAGGTACTACTTGCGTAGCAACTAACCGGCTTTTGAGTTGTGCGTTCATTACTGACGGGCCAATTCCAGCAGGCGGGTAACCGCTTCGGGGCGGGGCTGAAGGAGGTCGGCGGCGGCTTCGTTAAGGTATGCCTTCACGCGCTTCATCAGCACCGATTTTCCTTCATTTCTTTCCATCTTCACAGATCTGCCGTTTGGGTATTCAGTAAAAGTTAAGAGTACAAATTGTTCCATCTATAGACTGGTATTGGTTAGGAGAAAAAATGTTTCAAACAATAAACGCCGCCGGGTGTTTATTATTGTATTCCTCCCCGGCTATTTAACAATTCAGGCTTCCCGTGGGAGAGGACGCAATGCTATGGCTTGATTTTTAAGATGTTGGTGGCTAAGGAAGATATTGTTTATTTATATTTGAGCTATGGCGGTAATAGGCATCACCGGTGGGACGGGGTTTGTGGGCAGGCATCTTTGCGCACTACTGAAAGACAGTGGCCACGATGTGGTCATTTTTACCCGTACGCCCATGAAGCAGCACGATGTGCCCCATGTGCACTACGCCTTCTGGGACCCTTACGCAGGCAAATTTGACCTGGTGTACCTCAAAACCCTGGATGCGGTAGTGCACCTGGCCGGTGCAGGCATAGCCGACAAGCGCTGGACAAAGAAGCGCAAGGAAGAGATAGTACACAGCCGGGTACATACCACCCGCTTCCTGGTGCAGCAACTGCGGGAGTATGGGGAGCGGTGCCAAACGCTTATTTCGTCTTCGGCCATTGGTTATTATGGCCCGGACCGGGAAGGGCATAGCTTCTTTAGGGAGACGGATGCCCCTTACCACGACTTCCTGGCAGATACCTGCCAACAGTGGGAAGCGGAAGTGCGCCAGGCGGATGATTTCCTGCGCACGGTTATCTTCCGGCAGGGGATAGTGCTGGGCCGGGAGGATGGTATGTTTCCGCAACTGCTGCGCCCGGCATCTATGGGGGTGCTTCCCATATTTGGCAATGGCCGCCAGGTAATCAGCTGGATACACGTGCTGGATCTGTGCCGTATGATGCTGCACGCTGTGGAGCGGGCTACCATACAAGGGGTGTATAATGCCGTGACACCTCACCCGGTGAGCCAGGCCCAGCTAATGAAAACAATAGCGAAGCTGAAAGGCGGCATAAAGGTACCCGCGCCCATACCGGCGGCAGTACTGAAGCTGATGCTGGGCGAGCTGAGCACAGAGCTGCTGAAAAGCTGCACCGTGAGCGCCGACAAGACCGTGCTGGCGGGCATGGCACCCGAGTACGACACGGTAGAAAAAGCCGCCCGGCAGATAATGAAACCGGACTAATAAGCGTAGTCGGACAGGTACTGGAAGTAGCTGGTAAGCCGCCCGTCTTTGCAGATGGTAGCGCGCTCTATAATGTCGCTTTCACCCTGGAGCAGTTCCCCCAGTACATACTTTTCAAAATGCACGCCGAAATACTGCGAGGCGTCGCGCGGCAGTTCATTCGGCAGATTATCTACGGCCATTACATCTACCGTATCGGTAGTATCCTGGAAGGGCGCTACGCGTTCCAGCGTTTTACGGTCTATGCCATATACCGGGTCGGCAATGGTGGAGGCGCCTACGTTGATGGGTACGGAGCCATCTACATCGCAGGTAATGTCGGCTATCACGCTCACGCGGAAGTCGGAGCGGCGGAGGTCTTCTTTCTCAAACAGGCGGGGGATGTTCTTATCCCAGTAGATGCCATTCATAATAATGTCCGTTTTGGAGAGGTACTGCGGAAACAGGCAGCTATACTCCTGCGGGTGCGCGTGGAAGTCGTCGCGGTGGAAGGAGCCATCGCCTATGCGGGCGTACAAGGCACGGCCCTTGAAGTGGGCGTACACGGGATAGTTGAACTCGTTCTTAAAAAAGTCTTCCGGCTCCACGGGCTCTACATCCAGGTTGGTCATTACATCTATTACACCGGCGGCTACCTTGCCCGATCCCGTTACGGCTATCTTTATATTGGGGAGTTTTATTTTTTCGTAAGCCAGCAGCAGGTCCTGGAAGCTGCGCATTTTATGGGCGGCGGGCAAGTCGTACAGTCGGTGTTTTTTTCCATAGGTAAGCAGTCCGTTGTGCGCGCCTACAATGCCGGCATACAGCCCGAACCCCAGTATGCGCTGCTCGTCGGTATGGGTGAGGCACTCATAGTCTATCATGCGGATGCGCTTTTCAATAAGCGCGTGCATCAGGGGCTGGTTGTAAGGTTGTTTCTTTTTGGTATGCGAAAAGAAGAAGTAGGTTTTGCCGGGCAGGAGGTATTCTGTTTTTACTTCCTTTACACCCAGCAGCACATCGCAGGCGCTGAGGTCTTCGGTAAGTGTTATACCTTCGGTCTTATACTCGTCGTCGGTATAGCAGCGGGTGGGGGAGGGTTCTACCACTATGGTGACGCCAGGGTAGCGCGCCATTATATAAGCGCACTGCCGTGGGGTAAGGGGTACCCGCTCGTCGGGTGGTGTCTTTCGCTCGCGTATCAGTCCTATAACCATCTTCTTTGTTACTTTTGTCAAAAATACGGTTTCTGCCAGCTTCATGGTTCAATAGCCGGAGGCTGAATAGAATGTTTGATAGATGAACTATTTCGAGTTATATAATATCCCGGTGACTTTTCGGCCGGATGGTGGTGAGGTGAAGAAGAAGTATTACGAGCTGAGCCGGAAGTATCACCCCGACCGGTTTACGCTGGCCGACGCCGCCACGCGGGACGAGGCCCTGCGGACCAGCGCGCTGAACAACGAAGCCTACCGCGTGCTGACCGACACCGACGCCACCATGGCCTATGTGCTGAAGCTGCATGGCCTGCTGGAAGAGGAAGAGAAATACACGCTGCCGCCCGCCTTCCTGATGGAAATGATGGACCTGAACGAGGCGGTAAGTGATTACGAAATGGAGCCCGCCAACGAAAGCCTGAAGCAGGCGGCTGAAGGAACCCTGGCCAGCCAGCTGGCGGAGTGGGCCGGGGAGGTGGCGCCGCTGGTAGCCGCCTACGGCACAGAAGCGGCCGACAAAGCGCTGCTGGAGCGGCTGAAGGATTATTATTTCCGAAAAAAATATCTGTTGCGCATCAAGGAAAGAATTGATAGCTTTGCTGCCCGCTGATTTCAGTTGGCAGTTTTCAGTAGCAGTTGGCAGTTGTTGATTGTGAAGGAGTTGCCACACACGCAGCAAACCCCCAGATGGCGGAATTGGTAGACGCGCTAGACTCAAAATCTGGTTTTCGCAAGGGAGTGCAGGTTCGATTCCTGTTCTGGGGACATTTTAAGGGCGGAGAGCGGCAGAGCGAAAAGCGATGTTGGTCTCCGCACTTGTTTTATGGGACACGCGAGCCTCGATATCTGTTTGATTTTTTCGCAAGGGAGTGCAGGTTCGATTCCTGTTCTGGGGACATTTTAAGGGCGGAGAGCGGCAGAGCGAAAAGCGATGTTGGTCTCCGCACTTGTTTTATGGGACACGCGAGCCTCGATATCTGTTTGAATTTTTCGCAAATGCGGCAGGGGGAGTAAGCAATACTTGGATTTTACACGATTTTTGGAAAAGATAGACTATGAAAAAAAAGTTAAGAATTATAGTAGGTGTTGTAGTGATTTTAACTGTACTTTATGCAAGCACTCTACTTCAAACAAAGAAAGCCGATAGGGAGTTTGACATATTTAATTCGGCTCAATTATCTGGAAGAATTATTAAGATAGATAGGTATTCCAGGGCATCAAATTTCATTCTTGACAATAATCCAGAGGAGTTTGGTTTTTATCCATACACCGATAAAAACTTAAACAATGGTGAAATTTTTTCACGTATAGCAAAGGTTGGAGATAGTGTATACAAACCGGCATTTTCAGATA
This sequence comes from Flavipsychrobacter sp., assembly GCA_016786665.1. Taxonomy (GTDB): domain Bacteria; phylum Bacteroidota; class Bacteroidia; order Chitinophagales; family Chitinophagaceae; genus MKUN01. Next base: position 93,196 of record JAEUVZ010000026.1, on the reverse strand, counting down.
CATTGGCATTAATCAGGGCGGAAGGCACATATCTCTATACCTTTCAGAAGAAAAGTGACTGGTTATGAAATATGTATTACCTATAATTATGGTATTGTCTTGTATGACTGGTTGCCATGTTAGATCTCACATTGATGTTAGATTTTTTTTGCCACCTATAGGTGATAAGATAATGATAGGTGATTCTATTGACAAAGATGCAAATACTTATATTTACAAAGTGTTCAGAAAAGATACGAATGGAGAATATAGGTTTTGGACCACTCATAGCTTTATTCGACTGTACTAATTAATTACTTTAAACTTTTAATTATCGCAAAAATGTATATAAGACGATTATTTATTTCCTTATTTTTTATAGCTATTTCTCAGACTTGCTTATTTATTTCCAGTTGTCATTTCAATTCTTCCTACATCAACAGAGAGGAAGATAGAAAAGATGGAGAAGAAATAATTGATAAATTTTATGGGTTACTAATAAATGAAAACTACAAAGAGAGCTACAAGCTATTTGATAAGAGATTTTTTGAAGTTACAGATACGCAGAAATTGAATAATATATATAATTTAGCTTTTAATGATTTAGGCAAAGTTGAGAGTTATAGCATTGAGAAATGGGAAACGGAAGATATTGTTGGAACTGATGCTAGGATAAAATATTTGTTCCAATGTAGCGTCAAACGTTCAAATTTTGCGTCTAAGGAAACTCTCATGCTTATTAAAGAGAAAGACGGTATTAAGATTATAAGTTACAATGTTAACGCAGATACCTTGTCCAAAAAATGATACTAGGGTTTAAGAGCAGTTCTATGAAGAGTTTATTAACCTTATTCTTTAAAAGATAGCTACCTCCACCTTTTCCCCAATGCCATTCCCGCATACCAACGTGCCTACCGGTTACCGGCAAACGTGTTGGATATAATTTCGCGAGCTGTAGGTCGGGCTGTTGCTGTTGAAAACACAGTTGTTATCCCATCGTATAGCGTAGACTGTTATTATCATTGTGGTCATACCTTCACAGAGCGTGAATTGAGTGAATACCATAGGGACGTAATAAAAGGTTTGTTAGATGGATATTAGAAAGCATTTTGTCGTATTACTGTTAGTGTTTTTGGCGTCTTGTAGTTGGACTAAGAGGTCCACCTATGAAAGGAGAATTGATGCTTATCAAATGTCTACAGACAGCGTTTTTCTGGACCATTATTACATTTCATTACCCATAAGAGTCTTGAAAGAAAATGATACTTATACGCCTGAGAATAGAAAAGGTTATGTCGTCTTATATGGAGTATCGCTATATCGACTGATTTTCGAGAAGCGGTTTTCACGGATGGACTTCAGCAATTACATTTTTCGTTTAATGGTCAGCCAGAGAGATTTATTGGTTAGCCAAGAACAATATGAGATGCTTATTCCTTATCTTATTTCATTAGATGACGGTGATCGTTTCAGCAATATGAATAGTAAAAAAATTCTCAGAGCTTATTCTGAAGAAAAATTTCTTCCATCAATCAATGTAATTACTCCTGATTACAAAGGCAGATGCATATTGCATCATCTTGTAAATAACGGGTATACAGTACATATCGATGACGAGTCAGGTTATCTTGAATTGTGGTAAATGTAAGTGTTATAAAGATTGAAATTTATCGCTATGTATTTGGGAGGGAAAGCAATTTAGATTTTTCTTAGTAACAGCTTTTTCCATACGCCATTCCCCTAAAATCAGCACTGATTAAAAATAGGCAGAAAGCTTCAATTTCATCCTCCCCATTCGTTACCTATTTTTTGTAAAGGGTACTTATAGTGGCATGGTGTGCAGGTAAAAATTTCTAAAAATATTTTTGACGGGTTGTTTTTCTATTGCAGAAAGGTTGTCGTAGTTGACAATCAAATAGTTGTGTGTGCCGGCAAGGTGAAATCACCGCTTTGTCGTTCGTGCTTTCGGAACTGATATTTATCAGCCTCCGTCGTTTGACGGTTGATTTTGTTTTCGCAGTGTTCTTTATTTGTAGCAGAACAATGAAATGATGGAAGCTGCTGATGTAGTGTGTCTTCTGAAACCCTTTGCTGGTGGGCGTTTCCCGGGTTGATACCATTAAATTACCGTGGCAATCATAGTGTATAGCATGGTGAAGCTTTTCGCGGGAAGAGTGTATCGCTGACTGTTTTTGTTCCTCGTGCAGGTGAAGGGTAACCCTTTTATTATGTAATGATGAATTAACAAAAAAAGAGTGCAGATAACTTTTTTAGTGTAAAGTTTTATCTAAGTTTATAGTCCGGTGTTTGCAATCGCCGGTATAAACAGAGGAGACATCAGTAGTTTTTTTAGCCAGAGGAATTAAGACGATTACCAGTATCGGTATACGGTTATTTAGGCCAGTAGAATAACTTTTTTAACGTACGCAATACGTATGATACATTCGTCATTGTCCTTCCTGAAGGACGAGCTAAATACGTTTATTACTCTTAAGGATCCGTTCAACTCGGCGGGGGCGCTTGTGAACCCTGTCGTGCTCACCAATATAGTAGACCAGGAGAACCACCTGTATAAGATAGGGGGCGACTATGTGCTGATGACCCTGGTGAATACCGAGGAAGAAACCGTTGGCAAGTCGCAGCTTCCGTACCTGAGAACGCCGGAAGACAAGGTGCATGTGGTGAACCCGGATATAAAGCTGAACCTGTATATACAATTCTCGGCGTACTCTGATATAGTGCAGGGAGTAGTGCCTCCCTATGAGCGCTCGCTGATGCTGCTGGACCAGGTGGTGTATTTCTTTCAATACCGGAATGTGTTTACCCGGAACGAGCATCCCGCCCTGATGAACGCGGGCCTGGAGAAGCTGATTATAGACCAGGTAAGCCTGACCTTTGAGCAGCTCAATCACCTCTGGGCCACGCTGGGCGCCAAATACCTGCCTTCGGTGACCTACAAGTGCCGTATGCTGGCATTCCGCGAGTCGGTGGCCGCCGCGGAAGCGCCGTTCATCACGGAAATATCCATAGACGATAAAAAGCAGAAGGGATGAAGCTCCGGTACAAAGAACTATTCAAAGTAGGGTTTACCACTGCCTATTATGTAGATGGGCAGGCGCACAATGATGTGCTGCTGGAGCCTACTGCTTTTTGTCGGAAGCAGCTATCGCGCTTTCATATACTGTCGCGCCCGTCGGCCGATGGCATCACACTTTATTACGAAGCCAATCCGCTGACGGATGACGCTACCGCTTTTAAACCGATAAACCAGGAAGAACGATTCCTGTTCCGCGCCGTAGTGCAGAACCCTGACCTGTGGTACTACGCCGATGTGAATGGCTGGAAACAGGACCGCGTTTTCTTCCTGAAGAATACGGTGTACAATACTACCGGGGATATCAGTTTGCTGAACGGGGCGCTGAACAACTCCGTGCTGCACCGGCCACTGAAATTTGTGCACGATGTGCCGCTCCAGGCGGAGCAGAGTGTGCTGGAAGTACTGGATGCCGCCGGTGCGCTGCTGAAATCGGTAGCGATAAGGGCAAGGGCAGATGATGAAGAGGCAGATAAGCCGGAAGGGGTGCCGGTAGATCTTACCACGGCGGCCGACGGGCTTTATACCCTTCGCCACCGCAAGAACAGCGGTGACAGCGATGAGGTTGCTTATTGCACCGCCGACTACCGGCCTGGTACGTTCGCGCTGGTGGAGATCACTTACCGGGGCGACGCCGCGTGGACAGGGGTAGCCCCGCTGCAGCATTACCGGGTACAGCTGGCCGCACGGCCTACGGAGTGGGTGTATGAGGTGTACCTGCGCCCCAAGCCTATGGCCACCCTGCTGGCCAGCCAGTTGTTCATAAAACACGAGCCGGTGGGCGCGGAGCCGGTGCAGACCTTTACCGTGGTGACCGCTGATGATGCGGCGGGCTATGTGAAGTTTAAATCGGACAATCCACTTCTTTTCTCGCAGCGGCCTATGAGGCTGCGGTTGGTGACACCCGACCTGGTGACCCCCACCGATGTACTGGCCAACTTGCCCGGCCCATCGGCGCGAACGATAGTGAAAGAGGGCAGCGCCTTAGCAACAAGAATAATTGTAAACATATAACATCAAAAATTTTCATCGCAAAAAACGTATCAAATGGTTTACACATCAATTAAAACACCCGGGGTGTATGTGAACGAGGTTTCCATCTTTCCCCCTTCAGTGGCACAGGTGCCTACTGCGATTCCTGCATTTGTCGGGTACACCGAAAAGGCGGAGGAGACCAATGGTGAGTCTCTTACAATGAAGTACAAGAAGATCAGCTCTATGGTGGAGTTTGAGCTGTATTTCGGTAAAGGCCCCCAGTTGATATTTGATGTGGCTACGGGGTTTGGGGTGGAACTGGATGCGAACGGGCAGGTAGTGAAAGCGGAGAACAAACTGCTGTACTACCTGTATAGCTCTATGCAACTGTTTTATGCGAATGGAGGCGGTGATTGCTACATTATCAGTGTGGGCAACTACAGCGAGGCCATCTCTTACGGCACCAATACCACCGGCCTGAGGGGCGGACTGGAAGTACTGAACGAAATAGATGAGCCTACCATGATCGTCTTCCCCGATGCGGTTTCGCTTTCCCCCGCGGCTGACCTGTACAAATTGCAGTCGGATGCACTGACGCAATCTGCGGCGCTGATGGACCGGGTAGCGATACTGGACATAGTGAAAGCTTCTGACAAAACAGAACTTACCGCTAAGGTGCAGGAGTTCCGGGATAATATAGGGATGAATAACCTGAAGTATGGCGCGGCGTACACGCCCTGGCTGAAGGTGAACATGAAGAAAGACGTACACTACCGCGATATAAAGAACAAGATAGTGAAGGCGGGTTCTAACGTGGTGATAGACCTCAAGAGCCTGGTGTCAGGATTCTCCGTGGCAGATACCGCAGCTATCAAGGGGCTGATAGACGACCTGAACAACATATCGGCCGACAATGACAAGATGCAGTCCATCATTACCACGGCGCTCAGCAGCGCCGCTATAAAGGCGGATGGCTATACGGGTACGCTTACCTCGCTGGAAGGGGCGTTCGACCTGGCAGTACAGTCTACCAACACTAAAGTGGCCGCAGCTGAAGCCGAATCGAATGCCGGAGCGAAGACGACCAAGACCAACCAGGCGGCCGCGGAAATGAAAAAACTGCTCATACAGCTCTACAACCTCATCGTGTTTATAGATGACTTTGGCTATAAGGATGCCGCCTACATGCAAAGCGATGAACTGGTCACCTTTACGCACAATGCGCTGGGCTTTAACCCAATGCCCCCGGCGGCATTGCCGGCGGCCGCGTCTACCGAAATCACCGCGCAGTTCAAGAAGGTGGCTGACTGGAATGCTGATATGATAGCGGGCGCCAACAAGGTTTTCTCCGATGCCGTACTTACTACCGCAGCACCGGCCATGACCTTTGAAACATATACCATGCCGGCAGGAGCCGCCTCTATGGGTGCCGCCGCCAATGATGCCGCCCGCCTCAATAACATAAAAACGGCGGTGGCCAGCTTCAAAGACCTCTTCTCGTTCCTGAACAACATAGTGCGCAGCATACAGGCCTATGGTAAAGCGCTGGAAAAGACCAAGGAAGAGTCGCTGCTGAAAATGTGGCCTGTGTACAAGAATATAGTAGACAGCATAAACAACAACCTGACCATATTGCCTCCATCGGGCGCTGTGGCTGGTGTGTACGCCCGTGTAGACAACGAGAGGGGAGTATGGAAAGCCCCCGCCAATGTAAGCATTAACTATGCGACGGGAACGCTGGTGAACATAACCGATAACATACAAGACGGCCTGAATGTAGATGTAAACGCAGGTAAGTCTATCAACGCTATACGCGTGTTCAGCGGAAAGGGCACCATGGTTTGGGGTGCGCGCACGCTTGCCGGTAATGATAATGAATGGAGGTATGTATCGGTGCGCCGCTTCTTTAATATGGTGGAGGAGTCGGTTAAGAAATCTACCTCGTGGGCGGTTTTTGAGCCCAATGATGCCAATACCTGGGTAAAGGTGAAGAGCATGGTAGAGAACTACCTCACGCTGCTGTGGCGCCAGGGCGCATTGGCCGGGGCCAAGCCGGAGGAAGCGTTCTTTGTAGAAGTAGGGCTGAACAAGACCATGACCTTTGTGGATATACTGGAGGGCCGTATGATAGTGAAGATAGGTATGGCAGTAGTACGTCCTGCTGAGTTCATTATCCTGGAGTTCTCTCACAAAGTGCAGACCTCTTAGTTCATTAATCAAGACATCAAAAAAAACAGTTAACAACTAAAACATACTTAAAATGGCAGCAAATTATCCATTGCCGGTGTTTCACTTCATAGTGGACTGGGGCGGTTCTAATATAGGATTTACGGAAGTGTCCGGCTTGACCTACGAAATACAGGCCATAGAGTACCGCGACGGTGCCAGCCCTGAATTTCATGTGCGCAAGATGCCGGGTATCCAGAAGTTTAACAACATCACGCTGAAGCGCGGCGTGTTCAGTGGCGACAACGAACTGTTCGCCTGGCTGAATACCGTGAAGATGAACACCATAGAGCGCCGCGATATTACTATCAAGCTGCTGAACGAGGAGCATAACCCGGTAATGATATGGAAAGTGAAGCAGGCGTTTCCCGTAAAGCTGGAAGGCCCCGGCCTGAAGGCCAGTGGTAACGAGGTGGCTATTGAGTCGGTTGAGCTGGCGCACGAAGGATTCTCAATAGAAGCAGCGTAAGCATGGCAGACAATGAAATGGAATATCCGCCGGTCGGGTTTCATTTCAAGGCCGAGTTTAAGTTTGGCGACCAGAGCGCGAAATCGGAGATCAACTTCCAGGAAATTTCCGGATTGAACAAGGAGATGACCACGGAGGAATTTACAGAGGGTGGCGAGAACCGCTTTGTGTACCGTTTCCCCAAAGGCGCCAAATACCCGAACCTTGTATTGAAACGCGGGATGAAGCCTGATTCTAAGGTAATAGAATGGGCCAGGGACGCTATTGACAATTTCGACTTCAAGCCGGTGGATATTACCGTGACCTTGCTGAATCCCGATCATGAACCATTGGTAACATGGGAGTTTGTGAAGTGCTGGCCGGTAAAATGGGCGACCTCTGACCTGAAAGCACAGGCAAACGAACTGGTGATTGAAACTCTGGAACTGAGCTACAATTATTACAAACAACAGAAAGCATAGTATGCCGGTAGAAATAAGGGAATTGGTGATTCGTGCCACAGTGGGGAACCCCAACCAGGGAGGCAGCAATAATGCCACCTCCGGCGAGCAGGAACCAGTACCTAAGGAAGAAATAGTAAAGGAATGTATCAGCCAGGTAATGCAGATCATTAACGACAAAAAGGAACGCTGATGTCAGAACAAGCGAAATCGGGCCAGTTGGTGAAGCTCACTATCGAAGCGTATGACAGTGAGACGTTTGCCCAGGATAAGAAGCGGGAAGAGACCTTTACGGCCATGTTCAATCCGTCTAAGTACAACCTGAAGTACGAGATAGAATATGACAAGAAGGCTCCGGCGGGTTCGTCTCCTTCTGCGCCTAAGTTCTCTAACATGAAGCAACAGGAGCTGAACCTGGAGTTCTTCCTGGACTGCACCGGCGTGGAGAATGAAGAAGGCGTGTTTGTAGACCAGAAGGTGGATGACTTCCTGAAACTGGCATATAGCTACGAAGGGAGCAAGCATAAGAACAACTACCTGCGGATAGTATGGAGCTACCTGGTATTTGACTGTGTGCTGAAGGATGCTGATGTAGCTTTTACCTTGTTTCGCAGCGATGGTCGTCCGCTAAGGGCGAAGATAACCGCGAAGTTCCTGGGCTTTGTAAACGACCAGAAGCGGGTGCTCACCGACAAGGCACAGTCGCCCGACATCACCCACTACCGCCTGGTAAAAGATAAAGAGCGCCTGCCCGCCCTGGCACAGCGTATATACGAGAGCAATGATTATTACCTGGACGTGGCCCGCGCCAACGGACTGGTGAATTTCCGGAAACTGAAGACCGGGCAAAGATTATATTTTCCACCACTAACCAGTGATAAGTAGATGCCCGAAAGTGGACAAAATAGCAATACGGATACACCATCGCTGGAAGTGAAGGTGAATGGCGCTGTAATGCCGGCCGACTACAATATGGTGTCGCTGGTGGTGAACAGCACTGTTAACCGGCTGTCGCTGGCGCGCCTCATCTTCCTGGATGGGGAACCGGCTACGGGCGATTTTCCGCTGAGTAATAAGGCCGACTTTCTTCCTGGTTCTGAGATAGAAATCGCCGCCGGTTATAAAGGCCAGAATGTGCCCATCTTTAAAGGTATAGTAGTGAAACAGTCCCTGAAATTACAGGGTACCGGTTCTACATTCCTGACCGTGGATTGCCGACATTCCGCGGTGAAGGCCACAAAGGCGCGAAAGAATAAAATATTTACCGGGCGGAAGGACAGCGACCTGTTTACCTCCCTGTTGCAGGCATACGGCGTGGACGCAGATGTAGCCGACACACCGGTGGAGCACCCGGAAATGGTGCAATACAACTGCACCGATTGGGATATGATAGTGAGCCGGGCGGAGGCCAATGGCATGCTGGTGATTACCGACACGGACAAAATTAAGATAGGTAAGCCGGAGCTGGGCGGAGCGGCGGTGATGGAACTACGGCTTGGGGTGAATATTATAGAGTTTGATGCGGAGATGGACGCCCGTCACCAATTCCAGGAGGTGAAAGCAAGTGGCTGGGATATGGCCGGACAAGCGGCAACCGAGGCGGAAGGCCAGGCCCCTGCGGGACTGGAACAACAGGGTAATGTATCGGGAGATGACCTCTCGGGGAAGACGGGGGATGAGACGATGGATGTGAAGATGTCGACCTCGCTGACCGAACCCGAACTGAAAGCATGGGCCGAAAGCCTGCAGCAGAAATCGGCCCTAAGCAAGATACGTGGCCGCTTGAAGTGCCAGGGTTCCGACAAGCTGAAACCCGGAGTCATCATAGACATGCAGGGGGTAGGCGAGCGCTTCAGCGGAAAAGCATTCGTGTCGGCAGTGCGCCACGAAATAAACCAGGGGAACTGGATGACCGATATAGAGATTGGCCTGTCGCAAGAGTGGTTTATAAAGGAGCATGACGTGAATTCGTTCCCCGCAGAAGGTATGCTGCCTGCCGTAAGCGGGCTACAGGTTGGGATAGTAGCGCAGCTGGAAGAAGACCCCCTGGGCGAGGACCGGGTACTGGTGAAGTTGCCCATGGTAGATAATGATGCACAAGGGGTATGGGCACGCCACGCACTGCTGGATGCCGGTAAGGAACGGGGCAGCTTCTTCCGTCCTGAGGTGGATGACGAAGTGGTAGTAGGATTTGTGAACAACGACCCGAGATACCCCGTGATACTGGGTATGATGAATAGCTCGGCCAAGCCCGCCGTGGTGCAGGCCAAAGATACCAATCATGAAAAAGGCTTCGTAACGCGGGAGAAGATGAAGCTGTGGTTTGATGATGAAAAGAAAATCATTCAGCTGCTGACGCCCGGCGGGAACAGCCTGCAGATGGACGAAGACCAGAAAGTAGTATCGATAAAAGACCAGAACGGTAACGAAATAACCATGAGTGAAGATGGAATTGTGATAAAGAGTATAAAAGACATTACGATAGAAGGGCCATCAGGCACTATAGGCATCAGCGGAAAGGAATTTGAGGCTGAAGCCAGTACCAAGGCTACCGTAAAGGGCAGCAGTTCCGTGGAGGTTTCCTCGAGCGGTTCGGCGGCACTGAAGGGAGCTTCGGTAATGATCAATTAATAAAAGAGCACATGCCAGCAGCAGCGAGAGTAGGAGATACGACCAACCACGGCGGTGCCATTACCGGCCCTGGCGCGGCTACAGTAATGATAGGCGGAATGCCGGCGGCAGTAGCCGGCGATATGCACGTGTGCGTGCTTCCGCCCAATACGCACCAGCCTACCACGAGCCCCTTCACCATGGGGAGCACCAGTGTGCTGATATGCGGAAAACCAGCAATACGGGTGGGTGATACCTGTATCTGCGGGGCCAGCGCCGTAGTGGGCTGCCCTACTGTAACGATAAACTGATAGAAAATGAACGACAAATTGGACTTTATAGGTACAGGATGGAGTTTCCCTCCCTCGTTCGATAACATGAGCGGCAGCACGGCTATGTCTTCCGGCGTACAGGACATTATGGAGAGCCTGAATATACTGCTCTCTACCACGCTGGGGGAGCGCATTATGCGGCCGGAGTATGGCTGCAACCTGAAAGAATACCTTTTTGACGCCATGAATACCACCATGGACGCCTATATAAAAAAGCTGGTGGAGGATGCTATCATCTACTACGAACCACGCATTACGCTGGAACGAGTGACCGTAGACTTTAAGGCCAACGAAGGCGTAATGTGGATAAACGTGGACTTCAGGGTAGATGCCACTAACTCCAGGGCGAACTATGTGTATCCTTATTATATAAAAGAAGGCACTAACATATGAGTGACAACTGCTTTAAAAAGAATGAGCTCTTCATCCCCGGTACCCGGCACGATGAACGCATGCTTGCGGCACTGAGTCCTTCTTATGTGCTGCCGGACGAGCGTTCGGTGGCGGACCTGCTGGTATTTATAGGCGGGTATGCAAAGCTGATAAACTACTACAAAATTCCAGAAGCAGGACAGAGCGGCTACGCGATAGATGGAGACTGGACCCCGCTCATCCTTTCCGATGAGGCATTTAACTACGCGGGAATATCCGTTACGGAGCAGGCGCTGCCCAATATCACCTTTTACAAATATGCGAACCTATACGAAAGCGGTAGTACCACCGCTCTCCGAAACGAAGCTTACCGGGTACTGTGGGACATCCTGTTCTCGCTCTACCGGAACATAGATGGCTTCCTTTCTTCGGTGCCGGTATACATGCCGCTGCGCACGGCACTGCATACAGAGATAAAGAACAACCTTGTGTCCGACTTCCGGCAGGCCGCGGCGGCGTACCTGAAGGCGGGTACCTTTATACCATCGGCCAACCTGTATCAACCTACTCCTGCTACAGAAGATGAATTCAAGTTCAGCTATGGCCAGTCAGTGTTGGCGGGTACCTTTGACAACGTATGGATAGACGCAGATAGCTATCCGCTGGCCGCTACATGGAGCGCGTATAAAGCTACCCTGGCCGCTGATACCCTCCAGGATGCAACCAGCTTCTATGGACAAGGCCTGTCCAATCAGCAAGACCGGGTGGATTATTCCATCATACAGCTGAAGCAGATATTCAAGAGGGCCTTTGAGGCGTACGCGCGCATCATAGCCACCGCGGGTGCTTATTTACAGCAAAGCCTGGAGCACCAGTCGGCGCACTTTGGCCATCATGGGCTGCTGCTTGCTTTTGTGAAAATGTTCGGCCTGCTGCAGGAAGACATGAATGGGTTTACCCGCAAGCACCTGGAGTATTATTACAACAGGGTATTGCAGATACAGCCCGCTCCGGCTACGCCTGACTCAGCTCATATTATTTTTGAGGCGGCCCGCAACGTAAGCACACACCTGGTTCCCGCAGGTACAGAGCTGCAGGGAGGAAAGGACGCAACAGGGAAGGCGCTTCTTTACAAAACCGATAACGATGTGACTATCAGCCAGGCGCAGGTAACCGGGCTGAAAGCGGTTCACCTGGAGCCCATGGGCAACAGTGGTGCCGTTAAGCGCTTTTACGCGGCACCCGTCGTGAACAGCGCAGACGGGCAGGGGGCTTCCTTTACCGGAGCTGATACCTCGTGGAAGGCATTCGGGAACAACCTGTCCGATGCCGTACTGGGCTTCTGTATCGCTTCTCCCGCGCTGCACCTGACAGAAGGGGTGCGAACCATTGATTTTGTGTTTAAGACCGATGATGCAGGATATGCCCGCGCGGCCTTGCTGGATGCTACCGCGGTTATGCGGCACCTGAAACTTCACTATTCCGGTGAAAAGCAATGGGAAGAAGTTATTTATAACGAGAACGGAGTTACGGAGAATTGCACCCTGACCTTTTTGCGTAATGCCGCCAACCGTACATTCACTATACGGATTGCCCTGCCATTGCATTATAAACCTATGGTGGGCTACGATGCTAAGGTGTGTGATGGCGGCCTGGATACCAGATACCCCGTGATGAAATTTGTGCTGGTGCAAGGGGATGCCAATGACGGGGCTTTTGAAAAGATGAAGGATATTTCTCTTTCCAGGATTACCGTAATAACAGATGTAAACCAGTTAGCTAATTTCTCGCTGGCCAATGAATTTGGTGAGGTAGACAGTTCCAAGCCGGTACAGTTGTTTGGCCCGGTGCCTAAGATAGGTTCGCCGTTCTACATTGGCCACGCCGAATTGGCGCATAAGATGGTGTCATCGGTCCGCTTGTCGCTGAACTGGCTGAACTACACCAACCTGGCAACACACTATGCCTATAGAAGAGAACACGCCACTACTACAACAAACTATATCGGAATTAGTTCCAACGCCGATTTTAGGGTTAGCGTTGACCTGCTGCGCAACAAGGGCTGGAAGTCCCTTAACAGCAGCGCCGCTTTCATAAACAATGCTTCGGTATCTATCAGCCCGGCTGTGTCTAATCTAGCGAAAGCGCTCGATACGCCCGACAGCTACTCAGCCGGGTCGGAAGCCTACACCGCACAATCGCAAAACGGATTTGTGCGTTTAGTGCTGCGAGCGCCCGTGTTGGGTTTTGGCAATGGTGTATGGCCGCAGCTTTTCGCCCAGCAGACGGTGGCCTTTAATGCCCGGCACACATTGAACACGATACCCAACCAACCTTACGTACCTGTATTGGAGAGCCTGCAACTGGGCTACACCGCCAGCCAGGATATCTACTTGGATGGACAGTACAAGAAGGAACAAGGCCAGTTTTTCCATTTGTTGCCTTTTGGTGTGCAGGAGACGGCAAGCGATACCGAGTTGCTCCCCGACATGGATGTGGCCAATAAGGAGCTTGAGTCGGCGTTGTATATCGGTATAGCTGATGTAACGCCTACACAGAATATTTCCTTACTGATACAGGCCAATGAGGGGTCTGAAGATATTTCTGTTGACCCGCCGGCGGTTAGCTGGTGGTACCTGTCGGCTACCGGCTGGAAGGACCTGGCTCATTACCTGGTAGCAGACACCACGGGTAACCTGCTGAAATCGGGCATCATCACCGTTACCGTCCCCAATGATATAGATACCGCCACTACCCGTTTCCCAGCAGGGCAGGCCTGGATAATGGCCGGTATAGAAACGGGCTCCCGTGGCTTGCCACACCTGCTCTCAGTCCAGACCAATGCGGTGAAGGCCACCTTTGCAGACAAAGGCAACGACCCGGCAAGGCTGGGCACAGCCCTGGGTGCCGGGAAAATCGCCAAGCTGGCGGGCTCAGACAATGCTATTAAGAAAGTGATGCAGCCCTACGCCTCCTATGGGGGGAAAAAGGTAGAAGATGGGGCTGCGTTCTATACACGCAGCGCCGAACGCCTGCGCCACAAGCGCCGTGCTATCACCATTTGGGACCACGAGCGGCTGGTGCTGAATGAATTTCCCGAGGTGTACATGGCCAAGTGCCTCAATCATACAGGGTATGCACTTGATTGCGATGTGCCTGCCGGCAACCCGGGCAGAATGAAGTATAAAGAGAACCTGCCCGGCCATGTAATGCTGGTAACCGTTCCCTTTATCACCAACCTGCAGGCGGGCAATATTTACCAGCCCACCCTGAGCGCTTCAAAGCTGGCGGATATAAAGAACTTCATACACGGGATGGATAACGAAGGTAGTTGCAACCAGCACATAAAGCCCCTGCATTGCGGGCACGTAGCGCTGCACGTGGTGAACCCGCAGTACGAAACCATAGAAGTGCAATGCAAAGTGAAGATAAAGGACTGCCTGGACCAACTGGCATATAGAAGCCAACTGGGTTTTGATCTGCACACCTTCCTTTCTCCTTGGATAGACGGCAATGCAGGAAGCATCCGCTTTGGTGGTAAGCTGCACGCCTCCCAGGTAGTACACTTCATAGAGCAACGCACTTATGTAGACTACCTGGAAGACCTGAGGATAGTACACCGGGTAGATGGTGTGCAATTGAACGCTGGAGAAGACGCGTCGGCGGTGGCCTCCACATCCCGGTCGGTACTTACCTCGGTAGGCAATGATGAGAACGGTATTCCTAAACACAATATTACGCTGGTGTGATGGTGAATAAATACGGCATAACGAAGAACGTAAAGCGCCCTGTAACGCAGGACTATGAACAACTGCGTCAATTTGGCCTGAAGTATATAGAGCAATTCTCCAAAGACGTATGGACGGATTATAACGTGCATGATCCCGGTATCACCATTATGGAAGCGCTCAGCTACGTGGTGACCGACCTGGCTTACCGCACATCGCTGCCCATGGAGGACATACTTGCCCGCCTGCAAAGTGATACTACCAAGGATTTCTTTAACGCACGCGAGATACTTCCGTGCAACCCCGTAAGCATTGACGATATCCGCAAAAAAATCATTGATGTAGAAGGAGTGGACAATGCCTGGGTGCTGCCGTACACGGACAATACCTGGATAATGCCCTATGACGGTGCCGACCCCTGTACCGCGCCCGTTACCCGGCCCGCTTATTATATACGTACCAGTATACCGCAGAAGCAAATATTACTGAGGCCCGATGCGGCGTCGGGCTATACGCCACGGAATATAGAAGGGCTCTACCAGTTTAACCTGCTGCTGGAAGAAGACGCTGTGCTGGGAGATTTGAACATACTGAGCACCGACTGGGAAATGCGCGATGCTACCGGTTACCGCAAGGCGCTCGTTCGCTTTATTTTTCCGCTGAGCATGGAAAAGAGCTATCCCGGGCAGAGCAGTGTTACCACATCCATTGAAAAGATAGCCGCCAGCAAAATAACCAGTTATACCGTCGATAACTTCAAACCGGCGCTTAATACGTTTAACCTGACGCTGAAGATGGGCTCCTCTACGGTGTCCATCCCCGGTGTAGCGTTTCACATTCAGCCGGTGCAGACAGGCGACAAACTATCGGACCTGAAGAACCAGATGTGGGCTGAACTGAATGTAGCCAACGCAACCGCACGCCTGGAGATAATAGCCAAGATATTCGCCGTATTCCGCGCTAAAGTGCAGAAAGCCTCTGCTATTATAGATGAGGTGTACTGTACCTACCAGAAGACCCGCGGGCTGTGCGAAGACGTGATAAAAATAAACATAGTCCCGTCGCAGGAGATAGCCGTATGTGCCGATATAGAAACGGACAATACGGTAGACCTGGAAACCATACTCGGGAAAATCTATTTCCTGGTAGATACGTTTTTTTCGCCACCGGTCCGCTTTTACCTGCTCCGGGAACTGGCAGAGAAAGGTGTGCCGACGGATGTGATCTTTGAAGGGCCGGTATTGAAGCACGGTTTCCTGCTGGATGAAGAGCTGCGCAAGTCTACCCTGTTCCGGGAAGTGTATGTGTCGGACCTGTATAACTTGGTAATGGGAATAGAAGGAGTGACAGCTGTGAAGTACCTGCAGATAACCAACTACTTCAATGGCCTGCCCAAAACGGAGGGTGAGTTCTGGAAGCTGGATCTGAATAAGGACATTTCCGTGCCGGCCTCTTACCACCTGAACCTGGACCGGCTACGCTCCAAGATTGTTTTTTACAAGGGCGACATGCCTATACTGGCAAACAGGCAGGTGGCTAACCGGATATACAATGACCTGAAGGCGGGCTTGTCGAAGCCCAAGATGAACCCATCGCTGAAGATACTGAATGACATACTACCCCCTGCGGGAACCAGTTACCAACTGGAAGAGTACTACTCGGTACAGAACGAATTGCCGTTTGTGTACGGGGTGAACCGTGATGGCATACCTTCGGATGCCGACGATACCCGCAAGGCCAAGATAAAACAGCTGAAAGGCTACCTGCTGTTTTTTGACCAGTTGCTGGCTAACTACCTATCGCAGCTCAGTAAATTGAAGGACCTGTTTGCGGTAGGCAACAGTACCGACCAGACCTATTTTTCGCAGCCGGTCTACGATGTGCCCCTGCGGAATGCTGAGGACGAATACCACTATGCCAATCCGCCCGCCAACGCGCAGATGCCCGACCCGGAGACGTTGAATTTTTATGGTACGGCTCCCTTGCTCAGCGATTTTGCGATGCCTGCCGGGGCCGACCCTGATGACCCTGATACCTATGCGGCCGAATGGAAAGCATTTGTAAATAATAAGAAGAACGACTACCGCCGGAAACTGGAAGCCATAACAGAGCCGGGAGACGATGACCTGGAGCGCCGTGCAAGATTCCAGGATCATTTGCTGGCCCGCTTTTCCGAGAACTTCTCCGAGTATGCAGCAATGATGTTTAAATCGCTGACACAGTCGGCGGAAGGGGGTGACCGAAAGACCGCCGCGGAGATTTCCGCTGATAAGTTCAGCTTCCTGGAAAACTATCACGTGCTCAGCTACAACCGCGGCAAAGGACAATATTATAAATGCTGCTCCGCCGGTAATTGCGATGTGGTGCCAACGCCGCCCGCTTCGCTGAGCGTAGACGAAACGCTGGAGTATGACACATTCCGCATTCCCGTTCCTGCCAATGCATCCGGGCTTCACCAGCGCGCGACCCTGATGCTGGGGATGAACATAAATGACAACCGGGACCTGGTGCTGAACAAGTTTACGGTAGTAGCCTCCGGGCCTAAATTTAAGTTTGAGGTGAAGTACGCCCCGGGTAAGATTCTGGGTTCTGTACAGGAGTACGATACCATGCCGGAGGCTTTTGCCGCGATGGAGAGGGTGGCCCTGATCGTCATTAGCGAGGATAACTCTAAAGTGGGTGCGGCATATATAGAAGCAAGGGCCACAGTGGGTGGTTTCCGTATAGAAGTGCGGGTAACCCCCGGTGCGGCGGATAGCTATGCGGTTTCCCCGGTGTATGCCACGCAGGCGGAAGCGATCGCCGGCATAGCTCAATTGAAAGGAGTGTATGCCGACGAAGGGATGCACGTGGTAGAACACCTCCTGCTGCGCCCGCTGCCGGTTCTGGAAACCATTAATCTAGCCGACCTTAATGAAGGATTTTTCCCGCTCAGTAAAGAACTGAATCCTGACTGCGATTGCCCCACAACCGATTATTATTCGTTCCGCATCAGCGCCGTATTGCCTTACTGGACCGAGCGTTTCCGGAACATGGACTTCAGGGGATTTGCGGAGGATACCATCCACCGGGAGACGCCGGCCCATATACTGCCTAAGTTCTGCTGGGTGAGCATGTATGATATGTACCGGTTGGAAACAGCCTACAATGAGTGGTTTGAAGAGAACAAAAAGACAAAACCGAATATGACGGTGCTGAAAGTAAAACTGAAAGCACTTATAAAAGTACTGAATACACTTACCAACGTTTATCCTGAAGGACACCTGCACGATTGCGACAACCCATCGACGGATAACCCGGTAATACTGAATCAAACAATATTAGGAACATTTTAATTGCAACATAATCATGGCACTTAAATTAATCGATCCTGTTTACAGCCAGATGCCTTTCTTTCAGCCCAACCAGGTGCTGACATATAATCATCTGAACGACCTGGCCGGCTACCTGTACCAGCAGGAGCGGTACACCCGAAACAAGCTGATGGGTACGGGCATAGTATGTGGATTGACGTTCAGCTGGATAGCCAGCGGCAACAACGCACGCGTGCTGATAGACGAAGGATGCGCCATTACATCAGCGGGCTACCTTATCGTGTTCCGGCAACCGGTGAAGAATGGCGCTCAGGTGGCTTACACGCATAAGCGCGTGTTTGGCAGGCTGAAGGATATGGACCCGTTCAAAGATGTGGCCAATATAGCCAGTACCACAGTGTATGAGCTGATAACCCAGGACGAGTATGATTCCGAGACACTGGCTGTGAAGAGCGTGCTGGCGAATAATGATAAGAACGGTATGGTGCTGGTGATGGTCTTTGACCTGCAGGCGCTGAATGTAGCCAAATGCCTGGATGAAAGTTGTGATGACAAGGGAAAGATATATGATTTTACTCCGCGCCCGCTGCTGGTTCCGGTTAGCGTGGTGAATAACCTGGTAGACGCCGCCAGCAGCAAACCGTACCATACCGAGCCGGGCCGGGGCCATAAGGGCAAAGAAAGTATACTGTTTCAGCACAACTACCTCTACCTGAAGAGCATGTTCAAAGACGGTAATTTGCAGGAAGTAGATAGCCTGGCGGAGTTGGCGGATGTGTTTAAGTATCCCTGCGATAACAGCGTATTGACCGCTTACCAGCAAACCATTGACAACCTGCTGAGCAAGTTTCCCTGGATATTTGAGACCCAGCTAAACCAGCTGAAGGGGGAGGTGCCGGCCCTGAACGCCCAGACACTGGGTAATTTATTTGTAACGCGAATGAAATCGGTGCGCGATGGCGATAAGGCCTTCGTGCAGTATTCGTACGACTTTATGCGCGATGTGGTGGATGCCTACAACGAACTGCTGGATGCAGTCTCAGACCTGGTAGGGGAGTGCGGTGGCAACGAGCACGTACATCCCTTCCATGTAATGCTGGGGAAGCCTGAGACCTACGAAACACTGGCCGCCTACCGGGAAGAGAAGTACGGCGAGCTGAACTTTAAGTACCGTCATTCGTTCGTTCCTTCTCCTATCGTGTGCGGACAATATATGTTGTATGAGCAGACGCTGCACCTATTTAAGCGGCTGGTGCGCATTATCGCCGGTTTCGGCGTTAATCCTGCGGATACAACAATAAAGGTGATTTCGGGCAAGGATTACGAAGCACCCATAGGCGACAGGGCCATACCATACTACTATACGGCCGCTTCGGTAGAGGGCGTCCGCAGGGTATGGAACTACGGCCTTACACGCCGCAACAAGCTGACATTGATGCGGGGGTACCAGCTGCCCATAGCGCAGGAAGAACTGTTGCGATACGATACGGCACGCGGAAACTTTTATCGCATAGAGGGACACATAGGCAAGACAGGGCCTGTGGCTAAGAACGAGATTGACGCCATACGGAGGTCGTATAATTTGCCGTTCTCTGTCAGTACGGTATCCATACAGCCACAGACCAAGGCGCTCACCTGCAGTTTCCCCGACCTGGAAGAGGAATACAGCTACTACCGCGACCGCGCCACCGGTTACCTGAAGGAGGTGCTTCGGTGGCTGGAGGGTGTACGGGAAGTGCTGGTAAAGGTGAAGGACTCCGGAAAATTTATGCCCTACTACGATTCCGTATTCTCGTCGATAAAAATTATGCGGGAGCTGCTGGAGCAGGAATGCCTGGATAAGTTTGACTATAATAAGTATAAGTACTACTACGTGTCGGTATGGAATGTGTTCTTTGAGGTGTATTACCTGGCACAGAAGGAAAACATCGCCTCGGCCATACAGATACTGAATACGGCTATTAATGTAATGAACGTGATTTTCTTCCGGCCGATATACCGCATCTGGTATATGTACAAGTATCGCATGGCGGTGCTGACGGCGGGAGATGTATCGTCGCTGAAAATACTTGCGGAGCAATCCCCCGGGGCGGAGCACCTGGCAGGGGTGCGCAGGGGCGAGACATTCCTGATGGTAACCGACCAGGCACAGGGTGGGAAGGTTGTCGCCGACTTTTCGCTTCCGGGAGTCGCTTCGTGCGATTGTGAGTGCCAGACGGATTTGTGCGATGGAAGCCAGAGAGCGTTAGTATCGCCCATGCAGAAGCCAATAATAATGGTGGTGGACTACGAAAATACGTCCGCCAATAAACTGGCGCGGACGCAGGCGGTCTACAATGAAGAGACAGATTCGTTTGAGCTGGAACTAGACGCCATGGGCTTCTACAAAGGTGGCAGCGATATAGTGCAAAAAGTGAAGATACTGGACAGCGGTGAAAAGGAATACAAAAAGCTGACCGCAATGTGGGAGAATGAAACACTTATACTGAGCTGCAAGACAGGCGCTATATCCGACGGTGCTTATGCGCTGTACTATGAACTGAGGGGAGATTTTGATGAGAATAAAGTGAAAGGCATCATCTACCTGTTTGTACGTGGCAAGATGAAAGTACCGGGCGGTACCTATACCGTAACCCAGGGAGACAGCAAAACGTATACTAAGTACTACCCTTACCAATTGGAAACAGCGGGGAAAATAGATATGAAATTTGATGGCCCGGTAACGGCGAGGACGATAGGTAAACTACAGTATAGCGTGTTTAACACGCCCGGGGATAATGAGATTGGCATTACTTCAGAGAACGGTAAGCCCTACCTGAAGGTAATACGGGCCACATCGCCCGGTGTGGAGAATATACCGGTGATACTAACCATGGATGGCGCTTCTGTGCGGTCGGAAGTGGTGCTGAACGTAGTGCCGAAGGGCGCTAGGATGACGAATGAGTCGGTGGCCGGCGTGATCTTTGACGAAAAGGGCGTACCCATGAAAGACGCGCGCATCGTGTATGGCGATAACGAAGTGATCACCGATGCCGAAGGTAAATATGAAATGACGGGACTGAAGGCGGGAGATGTGATAACGATAGAAAAGGGCGGATATAAAGTAGCCAATATACAAGCGGCGGAAGGCATGAATACCGAAATAAACCTGCGGAAAGATAATACGGTGAACATACCCGGTATGGAATCCATCAAGCTTCCTGATTTCGGTTCACTGGCCAAAGGATTTAACGCGGGCGCCATTAATCTGAAGAATGAGAAGAAAGGATGATCACCTGGTAGGCACGGTTCGGTTTGATACCGTAGCGGATATAGAAGCTAATGCTTCTGTATTTGCTGAGGCCGTGTCGGCTATCGATCATCAGCGGGTACTGGCCAGTGTGCTGGATAAGTATAATGGCATCAACGGCACGGTCAGCATCGATAAGGTAGAACTGGACCTGGGGCAGGTGGACATTGCCAACCTGGGAGACCTGGAAGGCGAACTGGCCCGCTTGCTGGATGAAGCCCTCGCGGAGCGGATGTCCGTTCACCGGCAGGTGCAGCCCGCCCATACTGCCACTAACCAATCGCCGGCCCACAACGAGCCGGAGGATAAGGAACAGGTAGCGGATGAATATTCCGCAGAACAGCTCATCACCTTGCTGCTGTACTATTTCAGGAGGGGCGCTTTGCCCTGGAATGTTTCCGGCCGACCGGATATAGCCGCGGTCACAAAGGCTGTTTTGCAAAAGGCTCCGGGAGAATTCGCCCGGCAATTGTTCCCCCTGCTGCAACATACAGATGTAGTGCGCCGGATAGTATATGCGGTAGAGGATGCGCTTTGCCTGGAGATAGTTCGGTTGTATATGTCACCG
The DNA here is from genome assembly GCA_016786665.1 of Flavipsychrobacter sp. Classification (GTDB taxonomy): domain Bacteria; phylum Bacteroidota; class Bacteroidia; order Chitinophagales; family Chitinophagaceae; genus MKUN01. The sequence goes on along the minus strand of JAEUVZ010000026.1, from coordinate 71,800 downwards.
GAGGACTGGGCGGCGGTAAGTAAGCTATCGGATGTGGTAGCCCGGGAGATGCCCTCGCCGCAGCGGCAAGTATTTGACAGGGAAATGATCGTTCTCTATTTAACCGTGCTGACAGGCGCCGGCAGCGGTGGAGTGTTTGCTTCGCGTTCCTTTCTGATGGCCGTCGCCGGAAAGTTGCAGGAACGAGTGGCGTATATAACCGATGCGACGCACTACGATATAGCCGAATTGCTTCGGCACGAAGACAACGCCGTATACCAGCGTGTGTATCAGTCGCTGCTCTTGCTGGTGGAGCGTTTGCTGGCCAGCGGAACCAACGACATGATACCAGCCCGGGAAGGTAGTGATGAAATTTCTTTACCGGAGAACAGACGTCTGCCGGCAGCAGGCGCGGAAGCGCCGGGTGGCCAAATGGATAACGAGGTTTTTTCAGATAACGGACAGGAAGATGAGCATCAGGAAATGCTCCTGCCAGAGGAGGAAGAACCTGTAGGTACGCAGGTGACGTTTGTTGATAATGCCGGGCTGGTGCTGCTGGCTCCCTTTTTGCCGATGGCATTCAGGCGGCTGGGGTGGATAAGTAATGACGCGGCAACCGGCGAAGAGCAACTGGACAAGATGCTATTGTGGATGGATTACCTGGTGTGCGGCCCGCGGAAAGTGTTTGAGTACAGCCTGTCGCTGAGCAAAGTGTTAGCGGGCGTGGCTCCCGGGGTGGTAGTAAATATTGCCGTAGCATTAACAGCGGACGAAATGGAAGAAGCTGATTCCTTGCTGGCAGCAGCGATACAGCAATGGTCGGTATTGAAGAACACATCCGTGGAAGGGTTCCGTACTTCGTTTCTGCAGCGGCGGGGAAAGCTATCAGGAGAGGATGGCGGATGGCAGCTCTATGTAGAACCTAAAGCATTTGATATGCTCCTGGACTCATTGCCCTGGAGTATCAGTATTATTAAATTCAAGTGGATGGAGAAACCACTTTATACACAATGGCAAACCAGGGTTTAAAATATAACGCGGTTCACCTGGAGAAAGACCTGGAGTGGTTGAGCATAGTGCTGAACCAGCGGCTGTCGCTGTTCCGGGATAAGACCGATTACGGTGCTGTCATCAAGCTGGCTCCTCCGGCGCTTAAAGGGCAAAAGTCCATATACCAGCAGTTCCTGGAGTCATTCGCTTTTTCGGCGGAAGAACGCCTGATACTGCTGCTGGGTATGTTGCCTTACATCTCGCCATACCTGGTGGAAAAGGCCATCAGCGCTCATGGCATAGATAGCAGACAGATACCGGAGATAGGAGGCATAAGGGGCAGCGCGCATGGTGGTATGATTCCTACGGCGGAGACGGCACTGTTCCTGCTGGCGGGCAACAACTTGCAGAAAAGGATGGAGTATGGACTGCTCTTCTCGCCCGCGCACAAGTTTTACACGAAGAACATCCTGAAACTAGGGGAGATCTCCTCCTTTGAACCGGATACCAGTGGTGTAATAACCGTATCGAAGGACGTACTGCATATGATTACCGATGCAACGGCTTACCAGCCACTGTTCAATACCAACTTCCCTGCGAAGCTGATAACCACCGGCTACGACTACAAAGACATTGTACTGCACCCGGACACTGAATCGCAACTGGACGAGATACGCACGTGGCTGAAGTACCGGAAGCAGTTGATGAAAGACTGGAGTTTTGAAGATAAAATACACAACGGTTTCAAATGCCTGTTCTACGGCCCGCCCGGTACCGGTAAGTCGATGGCAGCGGCGGTAATAGGCAAACAGAATAAAATGCCCGTGTACCGGGTAGACCTTTCGATGGTAATTTCCAAATACATAGGCGAGACGGAGAAGAACCTTTCCCGGGTATTTGATGCAGCATCCAATAAAGACTGGATATTGTTTTTTGATGAAGCGGACGCCTTGTTTGGAAAGCGCTCCAACATCCAGAATGCCAACGACCGTTTTGCCAACCAGGAAGTGTCTTACCTGCTGATGCGGATGGAGGAGTATGAGGGCTTGGCGATATTGGCGACTAATTTCAAGAATAATATTGACAAGGCGTTCCTGCGGCGTTTCCAAAGCGTGGTTTATTTTCCGTTCCCGAATAAGGAGGAGCGTTACCGGCTGTGGAGCCAAAGTTTCTCCGGTAAAACGGTATTGGCTAAGGACGTAGACCTGAATGTCATTTCGGAAAGTTTCGCGATAACGGGCGCGAGTATTATGAATGTGGTGCGGTACGCCTCTATTATGGCGCTGAAGAGGGGCAATAATGTAATTACCAGGGACTACATCATTACTGGTGTGAAGAAAGAAATAGCAAAGGAAGCGAGTATGTCGGGCGAGAACGCCACTAATAATTAAATACTAAAACGGGTGTTATGGGATTCATAGGCAAAACGAACTCATCTACTGCAGGCCAGTCGCAGCCATTCAGTTTGTCGAATGTACAGACCAAGCTGAGCGTGAGCAAGGCGGAGGACGCGGCGGAAAAGGAAGCCGACTCGGTGGCGAAGCGGGTAGTGGACGACCAGAAGAATAAAAAGGCCGATGCCCAAAAGACGGACGGGAAGAAGGACGAGCCGGCACCCGCCGCCCAGCCGGAGCCCGCCCCCGAACCCCAAAAGGAAGGCATACAAGCCAAAGAGAAACCCAAAGAGGATAAACAGGAAGCGCAAAAGAAAGGTGATGAAAAGGAAGAGCCCAAAGCGGCTAAGAAAGATGCGGGTGCGGAAAAGGAAAAAGTAAGTAAGAAGGACGACAAGAAACAGGAAGCGCAGAAGAAAAGTGAAGAGAAGGAAGAGCCCAAAGCGGCTAAGAAAGATGCCGGTGCGGAAAAGGAAAAAGTAAGTAAGAAGGACGATAAGAAGCAGGAAGCAAAGAAGAAGAGCGAGGAGAAGGAAGAAAAGAAGGCTGCAAAGAAGGATGCCGGTGCGGAGAAGGACAAGGTGAGTAAGAAGGAAGATAAGAAACAGGAAGCGCAAAAGAAAGGTGATGAAAAGGAGAAGAAAGTAGCGAAGAAAGAAGCCGCGGGCGACAATAAGGATAAGATAGCGAAGAAGGAAGGCCCAAGCGATAAAAAGCCGGTGGACAAAGAGAAGGATACTAATGTAAAGCCACAATCCATAAGCCGTAAAGAGGTAGCCGGAGCTGCAGCGCCTGCTATCATGCAGAAACCACAGCAGTCGGCTCCTGCCAATGCCCTGAGCAGGAGTGAGGGGGCGGGCGGGCAGCAAGCCAAGGATGACCCGGAGAGTGATGAGGCTAAGATGCAGGCAATAGAGCAGAAGATAAATGCCAAAAAGGGTTCGGGCAGACCGCTCAACAGCCAGGTGAAGTCTGATATGGAAAGTTCCTTCAAGTACGACTTTTCTGAAGTGAAGATTCACACCGATAAAGAGTCGGCTGAATTATGCGGTGCGCTGAATGCTCATGCCTTTGCGGTAGGAAACGATATATTTTTTAATTCCGGTAAATACGACCCGGAAAGTGATGCGGGCAAAGAATTGCTGGCGCATGAGCTGACCCACGTAGTGCAGCAGAAAGACACCGTGCAGCGTGCTGTCGCCTACCGCACGGCGGGCGGTGGTGCCGGCGGTGGCGGTACTACCGGCATAGATGAAGCCTCCAAGACCATTACCGTAAGTACAGTGAAGCTTCCCCGGCTGAAGCAACGGAACAGTGGCAAAATAGAAGGGAACATTACCCGGCCCAAGGGCTACGGCCGAGACCCGGGACTGGCACAGGCCGATGTGTGGAAGACCGGCGTGGAAGGAGCTATTACTACCAAGATTAATAGTAAAGTGCAGGGTGTGGCTACCGACCCGGATACGGGGGCCTACTATTTCGGAAAGGGCAGCATGAAGCTTTTTGGAACGAAAGAAACACTGATAGCCAACAGCCAGATACCCATGTGGACGAAGGCCGGCAGAGCTAATGCATATGATGTAGACCACATTCGTGAAATGCAGTTGGGGGGCACCAATGATACCGGTAACATGGAACTGCTGAATTTTTCGGCCAACCGGAGTTCTGGTTCTGTTGTGAAGAATGGCATACGCAGGTCGGTCCAGGAATTCCTGGATGCGGAAAGGGTGAGAACACCCACAGCTACATTGCCAACGGTAGATAATGCGTTGAAGGACTACGACATTAAATTTAACGGGGCGGAGTACAATGAGAGTGTTTCGGGGAATGGGGAAGATTTCTGGTCTTTCGAAGAAATAACCCGAGGAGATCACCTGGATGGCTTCAATCCACTATCGGTGGAGGAAATCGCGGAAGTGAAAGGGTCGCCATTAGACCCGATTGTATATACGTCGGAAGGGGGTGGTTCAGGATTAAAGGAAGCAGATTTCAGGGCCTTGAACGGACTGAGTGGTATTGCTTTCAATTTCGGAAGCCCTACAGGCGATATAGCGGGGCGGGTAGCAGGCACGTTCAACGTTAGTGAGAAAGTAGTAAAACCTAAGCCCCTAAACTTGAACGTGTATAAAATGCCCGGTGTATTGCACGGAGGCTACATAAAACGCCGTGCATCGGGCGAAGGCAGCCTGGAGAAGATCATCAGCCGCCTGGAGGTGGAAGGGCTCAGCCCCATAGAAGTGGATTTTTGCGACCTGGTACCGGGGGTAGGGGTGGTAGCCCGCGGGCGGGTGATACCCACGGTAAAAGTGATAGAAGGCGTAGCGATAGATTTCTTTATAGAAGGAAACACCATAGAGCTTAGTAAGACGTTCAGCTCCGGCGAACTGAAGTCCATTCCGCCGCCCTTTAAAGTAACTGACGCTGCTGTTACTGTATTTGCCGGCTCCAATGGGATAGGTGTCAGGGGAAATATAGATTTCGAGATAAACAATGTGGGCAAGGGCCAGATAACAGGTTCAGGAAGTTCCACCGGCTTGTTTGAGCTGACGGGTAATTTTGAATTCGACAAGAAGATATTTGACAGGGCCGATGTGGCGATGAAATATACCCACTCATCGGAGGGAGAAGACAAATGGGAAGTGACCGGTAATATACAGATACCAAGAGGTAAGATCAGCGGCGTAAAAAGGGCGGGTATTACTGTAGGGTATGATGGCACTACATTGACAGCCAGCGGCGATGCGGAATTTGATATCCCCGGAATAGAGCATGGTAGCCTGAGTGTTACCTACGCCGATGAACAGATGGTAATAGAGGGCGAAGTGGACCTGCAGCACCGCGCGATTAAGAGCGGCAGAATAAACGCTAAAGTAGAGAAGACGGGAGATGATTATAAGGTAGCTCTTTCTGGTACGGCAAAGCCGAATATACCCGGTATTGATACGGAACTGACCGTGTCTTACAATGATGGAGTGGTCAATATTACCGGTACGGTAGACTACACCAAAGGCAGGCTCTCCGGCAGCGCCACGGTAGGCGTTACCAACCAGGCAGTAGGGGCGGACGGGCAGCCATCTGGCGGGCCTGGCAATGACCTTACTATTTACGGAAGCGGTTCACTCACCCTGCGTATAACCGACTGGCTGCAGGGAACTGCCGGTGTTACCTTTAAGCCTGATGGGAATGTAGAAGTAGTGGGTAGAATAGGCATACCTGCGGCGGTAGACATTTTCCCGAAGAAGGAAATTAATAAGGATATTTTCCGGGCGCCTACTATAGAGATACCATTGTTCGCCATTCCTGTTGGTACTCGCAGCATCGGATTGGTAGCTACCATCGGGGGCGGAGCGGAAGCTTATGCCAGTATAGGCCCCGGCCAGTTGACAGAGGCGTCGGTGGAAGTCAGGTACAATCCAGCCGATGAGGAGAATATGTCGATAACCGGCAATGCAAAATTCCGCGTACCGGCGGAGGCGGGCTTGCGCTTGTTCGTTCGTGCGGGTATCGGCCTTAGCGCCGGTATAGCGCGACTCGCGGGTGGTATAGAGTTGGGGGGCGCACTGGGAATAGAAGGAGCCGCGGAGGCGGGTGTAACCGTTAACTGGTCGCCGTCACAGGGCTTCAAGCTGGATGCAGAGGCGGCGCTTTCCGTACAGCCTAAATTTAAGTTTGACGTTAACGCCTATCTGGAGGCGGTGCTGGATTTGTGGGTTACCGAGTTCCGCAAGGAATGGAGGCACAATCTCGCAGCTTTTGAATGGGGCCCTTCTATGAAATTTGGTGTTAAGTTCCCGATACACTATGAGGAGAACACGCCGTTTGACATCTCCCTGGACGATGTAGAGTTTGAAGCGCCGGATATAAATGTTGGCGATTTCGCAAAAGGCATTGGCCAGCAATTGTTTGGTTGATAAAGAACGAAACTATGCAAGTAAGACAGACAATAAATAATGAAGGCGTGGAGCGCTTTTTCAGCGGTGACCTGGACCAGGCTGAAGTGAAATTCCGTGAGGCGATAGAAGCGAATGGGCAGGACTCATCCGCCTATAACAACCTGGCTTTCCTGCTGCAGCAGAAGGGCTTGCTGGACGAAGCAGAATCCGCCGCGCGCACCTCCCTGGAACTAAATGACCAGAGTTCCTTTGCCTGGCTGAACCTGGGAAACATACTGGTGCAACAGGGCCGTGGCGAAGAAGGGGTTAAATGCATTACCGCCTCCATAGAGGCCGACCGCAGCAATGCACATGCTTGGGAGAGCCTGGCCACCGTTTCCATGATGCAGCACGACCACCAGTCGGCGGAGCAATGCTGGCAGGCCGCCGCCGCTCTTAAGCCGGGAGAAAGCAAATATTGGGTGCAGCTCGGCCTCTCTAAGGCGGCGCTGCGAAAGAACGATGATGCCGTAGAGTGCCTGCACAAGGCGATAGAGGCGGATTCCGCCAATTCCTACGCATGGAGCCAGTTGGGCATTATGGAGCTGATGCAGAATAATTTCGGCATTGCCCGGAAAGCGTTGATGAAAGCGCTATCGTTGTACCCGGAAGACAGTAACAGCCGGTACCACCTGGCGTTGGTGTACTTGTCGGAGAATAATGTACCCGCTGCCAAAACGGAGTTTGACAGGGTGCTGGAAGTTGACCCGGCTAATGTAAAGGTACTGACCGAACGGGGGGTATTGGAACTGGGTACCGATAATCCGGAGGGCGCGAAAGCTTTTTTTGAGCGTGCGCTGGCAATTGACCCTTCCAGCGAACAGGCATTGTCGTACATGGCGCAGGTTTCTGCCGGTAAGGAGTAACGTGCTCCTGCAGGGTTTATCGGCCGGGCGAAGGGTTTTTGCGGCATTGCCGTCTAATCAAGAGCACACAAAAATCACTCCCGATGAAGCAATTGCTTACAGCCGTATGCATGCTGGCCCTGGCTACCGCCCAGGCGCAGACAAATCCAGCTATTACACGCTGGATACAGAACACGACCAATATACAGGGCCGCCATTATGTAAGCGGCAATTATACCCCCATTACCGATGCCGTACAGGCCAACGTTCAGTCGGTGCAGTACTCGGCCAACTGGGTGTATGTAAGCGCTACGGGCATACCTGCCTATATCACGGGTCCTTTCCTGGATGGGAACCCATCGCTTGCCAGCAACCAGAACGCTATCTTTAAGATTCCGCTGAACCCGGTGCAGAATACCGGTACGCCTACACCTACCACGCCGGGGAACATAGGGATATTCATCAATGGCGTAGCGCTTTTTGACTACCGCGACGGCGTATCGTGGAAGAGCTCTAACGGAACGCTGGCAGGTGGCCCTTTTGGTGGTATGGGAGATAATGTATGGACCCGTGATGCGGTGCCCGCCGAGAAGCAGGGTTTCGACTGCGCTAAAGGTCACCCGGCTATGGGCAATTACCACCATCACCAGAATCCTTCCGCTTTTAACCTGGACCTGGTAGTGATATCCAACGTATGCGACCTGTATGCAGCCGATGGCTTGTATGTAGTGGACAGCGCGGTGCATTCGCCGCTGCTGGGTTTTGCTTATGATGGCTTCCCGATATACGGAGCCTATGGTTATAAAAATACAGACGGAACCGGCGGCGTTGTCCGCATGAAGTCGGCTTACCAGTTGCGCAATATAACGGTAAGGACACACTACGCCGATGGTACAGATGTAACCGATGGCCCTGCCGTAAACGGTACCTATCCCTTAGGGTATTTCCGTGAAGATTATGAATTTGTCGCCAATACCGCCCCCGACTACCTGGATGAGCACAATGGCCGCTTCTGCATTACACCGGAGTATCCACAGGGCATTTATGCCTACTTCTGCACGGTAGATGCGAACTGGAATTCGGCCTACCCTTATGCAGTAGGGCCTACCTTCTACGGTATGAAAACAGCCCAGAAAGTGACCGGTATTACCGAAAGTGTTACCACATACACACCTACATCCGTTCCCGCTAGCGAGGCGGCAAACCTGAAGGTGACCGTATTCCCCAACCCGGCCAGCGACCTGCTGGCGATACAGATACCCAATGTAATGCAGGAGAGTTTCGTGGTACGCCTGTATGATATGCAGGGGCGTTTGGTGCAGGAAACCACACTGCACCAGGGAAGCACGATTGCTTACTTCGATCTGCGGACGGAGTATGACGGAACATACCTGGTCACTATTTCCAACGGTAAGGAAACCATCAGCCGAAAAGTACAGGTAACGAAAGAGTAGCAATAGCTCCACCTCAAATGCCCGCGCTGGTCGCGGGCATTTTTGTATATCTTGGCACTTGTATGATGTTCAAGGCCGTTATCCTGGCAAGCATAGCCTTTCTCGCATTTCTCTCCGCGGCGGCGCGTAAGCTCACCCCTGGAGGGGCTATAGCCGGTTGGGGGATAGCTACACTCTTGTTTTTAGGTACCGGGCTTACAGGGGTGGTGCTGTTGGGTGGTTTCTTTATGCTGGCAGTAGCCGCTACAGCCACCGGCCGCAAAGTGAAGGAGCAACTTGGGGTGGCAGAAGCGGTAAGAGGCAGGCGGAACATGGCGCAGGTAATAGCTAATGGCGGAATGGCAGCCCTGGCTGGCCTGGCAGCATGGATACTGCCCGCTTACGCGGGGCACGCACTGGTGGTAGTGGCAGCGGCGGCATCCTCGGCCGTATCCGATACGGTGTCCTCTGAGCTGGGAACAGTTTATGGAAAGCGGTTCTACAATATACTTACCTGGCGCAGCGATGCCAGGGGAGCGAATGGTGTAATAAGCCTGGAAGGGACTTTGGCCGGCCTGGCAGGCAGCATAGTCATCGCAACCCTTTTCATCCTTGGTTCGGGCGCAGGGTTTTTACCCGCCCTGGGTGTGGTGGTAGCGGGTACCTTAGGGAACCTGGCCGATTCGCTGCTGGGGGCCAGTTGGGAACGATCGGGCATTGTGGGCAACAACGTTGTCAATTTCTTAAATACAACGGTGGCGGCGGCGGTAGCGCTTATATGGCTGTGGCTTACTTGAGTTTGCAGCTTCCGGCAAAATTCTCCGCATAGCCATCCAGTACATAGCAGGAGTCTGTCTGTTGCGACCGGCTCAGCGAGGATAGGTTGTACTCTTTTTTATCACCGCTCAGGTACGAGCAGTAGCATACACCACGTTCTTTCTTTTTGCAAGCCGGCGACAGCGCCAGCGCTATACCTGTCGTTATTATCAATGCTGCTTTTTTCATAATACTGCTTTTATAGAGGTATGTCTAAAAGTATTGTGCCACAAATGGTTTCTTCCGCACCATTGCGCAAAAAAAGAAGTCCCCTTTTCGGGGGACTTCGGTATATCATTCAGCAGGCGCATCAGGCTTTCTTCATCAGCATCTTCTCCAGCTTTCGGGTGCTTTCTTTCACCGACTTCATTTGCTTTTCGTTTTCCTTTTTGTCGAACGACTCTTTTTCGGTCAGGTATTTTTCTTCCAGCTTTTTGCGGGTGTCCTCCGATTTCTCCATGTATTCTGCCAGCTTCTCCTGGCGCTTATACAGGTTAATGATATTGGGGAACAGGCTCTTGTTTTCCTGTATGTACAGCGCGAAATCATTTATCAGCTGCATGTAGGCTTCGTTGCTCTTGTTGTAGTCGCTCACTATCGTGTTGTACTGAGAAAGGAACGTGGTATTGCTCATGTTCTTGCGGCGGTACTTGTCAAACTCCTTCATGCTTTTACGATATTCTTCCAGTTGGTTCCAGTGCAGCGCGCGGGCGGCTTCATACTGCTGCAGCACTGTGTCGTAGCCGGCTATAAAGTATTTTTGCATCGAGTCCAGGTCTTGCAGGCGGTATTGTTTCACCATGTTGCTCCATACAATTACTTCGTCATCGTAATCATCGTGCATATTTAGCCGGGCGATGGTTTCCTTTACCAGGGCAGAATCGCAAAGCATAAAGCACTGCACCAGCGAGTCCAGTTTCTTATCGTTGTTCCGTTTGTTCTCGGCTATTATAGCGTTGCGGGTAGCCAGGTCTTCCTGCAGGTCCTGTATTTTGCCCATGCTCATGGCTACATTTTCTTCTATAGCTACCAGTGCGGGCGAGTTAGGGTCTTCTTCCTTTCCTTTCACTGCCGGTGGCGCCGATTTGGCCGTAGCGAGGGCGTCGTTTTTCTTTATTGCGGCCTTCTCTTTGTTTATCACACCTTTGTAGCGGTTGTTGGCAACCGTGGCTTTCGATTTGCAACTGGCTATCAGTCGCTTGGTATCACTGCGAAGTATGCGGATGTGTTCTTTCGCTTGCAGGCTTTTGGTTTTGTTTTTCTTCTTCAGTGCCGCGTATTCTACCCCTATAGTGCTTTTCTGGGTGCTGATTTCTTTCTCCGATTTCTTTAGTTCGTCTTTCGCTATCAGCAGCGCCTGTCCCGACGTGCCCCCGTTTTTAAGGGAGGTGCTGAGCGAGTCCAGGGCGTCGGCGTGGTGCTTAAAGGCCATTTCCAGGCGGTAACGGGGGTTGTAGTTAGTTACGCGTTCCGCTACTTCCTGGCTGCGTTTCCATTCGTCCAGTTTGTTAATGCGGTCTAGTTCAGGCATGTTCTGCACCAGGGTGGGGTAGGCGGTATTAAATCGCTCTATCGCGCTGTCGCCGGCTTCAAATACCGCGATGGGCATCATAGAGTCCGTAAGCTGCCACAGCGGGTCGGTAGGCAGGTGTTTTTTGCGGAACGTGAGCGGGTCCATCAGGAAGTGCTGGGGATTGTACCGGAATTTGAATTTCAGCTTACCCGTAGCGGCCAGGGGATTTTTCTTGGTATTCGTGAACAGTTTTTTCAGCCACCCGGGTTCCTGGGTTATGTAGCCCGCGGCCCATGTAGGCTCCACCAGTTGCCATTTTCCTTCCACGTACACTGCGTTCCAGGCGTGGCGGGGAATGTAGAATTGGTCACCATTGTCAAAGGTCCAGTCCTTAGCGTAGCCTTCCACCTGCACCGCTTTTATCCCTACTTCTTCACAAAGCGCCACAAACAGCTTTGAGTAGCCATCGCATACAGCTCTGCGTTTTTTCAGTACCGTTTCTACTTTGTCCGGTTCCAGCGTGGCTTTTTCCAACTGTTTCACGTCATACTTTATGTTGTGGGTTATCCAGTTGAAGATGGCGTTTACTTTCATCCTGTCGCCGGCCACACCATCGCAAAGGGCATGTGCCAGGCTGCGGTAATTGTTGGCCGCACTTCCGGAAACGTTCAGGCCTATCGTGCTGTCTACCTGTGCGCGGGCCTGGAGGGAAAATAATACGATAAGCGTGCTGAGGGTAACAATTTTTCTCATGGGCTTTTTAGGCATCCCCCAGGTGGGAGATACATTTTTTTAATGTTATTGAGACGGTGGATTTTACAGATGCAAAATAATCAAAAAATGTCTTTAGAGAAATAGCGTTTTTTCAGATTTTAAGGCATGGTTTTGGCTTGAGGCTATATAGCCGGGTTTACGGCAGAAAAACTAACTTAGTATCATGAAGCTATTGGGACTATTGGCCGGGCTGTTGATGTTTGCCGGGCAGGCGGGTGCTCAAGCCACCAGGGTGGTGAGCGGAAGCACCCTCTTTTCTATAAAGTATTGGGCGGGTACGTGTGAGGGCAAGTTTGGGCCTATCAATGGCACCGCGCAGTTTGATCCGGCAAAGCCTGAGGCTACGGTGATAGACGTGTATGTAACTGCCAATACATTTGATACCGACAATAACATGCGCGATAAAGATGTGAAAGGAGATAAATACCTGAATGTAGCGGCGCACCCGCAGGTGCGGTTCAGGTCTACTTCAGTCACCGAAAAGGACGGTACTTACTACGCCAAAGGCACTATGACGATAAAAGGGGTGGCCAAGCCCATGACGATACCCTTTAAAGCCCGCAAAAACGCCGACGGCGGATATGCTATTTCCAGCAATTTCACACTGAACCGGCTGGACTTTGGGGTAGGCAAAAGCACTGCTACCCTAAAGGATAACGTGTCTTTGTCCATCACAGCCACTATCAAGTAAGGAGTCGGGCCATTATCGTAGCTTCGCAGCCAATGAGCCGTGCTATTGCTTTGCTATGTTGCCTGCTGTTTGCGGTCGCCTCCTGGTCGCAGGATGCTTTCGTGGTGAAGAATATTAAGTCCGATTTTGGAGCGCTTGGCGATGGCCGGAGCAACGACCACCAGGCATTTTCCGATGCCTGCCGTTTTTTTAACGAGCGCAAGGGGAACGGGCGGCTCATCATTCCGGCAGGCACCTACCTTGTTGGCCGGCAGATGGACTACGGCGCGCTGGTGCCACTCTCTTACCGTTTCCTTTGCGACGATGCGTACCAGAATCCTTACTACAAGCTGGGCATCCCCGTCATTTATCTTTCCGGTTGCAGCAATATCGAGATTGTAGGTGCAGATACGGGGGGGCGTACCATCATTCGCTTTGCCGATAGCCTTCTGCTGGGCAGTTTTGAGCGTGGAAAGCCCATGCCCGAAGGCGTGGTGCCGCCAGCAGGGAAGGTAGCGCTGATTGGCGATGCGGTATATATGGAGCGGTGTTCCGGCGTTCGCATCCGCCACCTGGAACTGGATGGCAATCTTCCCGCACACATTATAGGAGGTCCTGTTACGGCAGATGGGTTACAGGCGGGGCAGTCGGGTATAGCCCTGGTGGATGTTACCGGCGCCGACCTGGAATTTCTGGAGGTAAGCCGGTTTGCGGTAGATGGTTTGCAGGTTCGGAATACTACAGCCGCAACAATGGAACAAGTACAATCGCAGAACATCAACCTGGTTCAATGCGATTTTCTATACAACGGCAGGCAGGGCTTTAGCTGGACCGGGGGAGCAGGGCTCACCGCCCGGGAATGTTCCTTCAGTAAAACCGGCAGGGCTATCAACCGTTCCCTGGGCAAGCCCCTTTCTACTGCTCCTGGCGCAGGGCTGGATATAGAGCCGGAATCTGACCCGCATATAGGGGCCTACCGGCTGGTGAAGGACGCCGAATTCAGTAACTGCCGGTTTGAAGATAACGCGGGTGTGGGTATGATAGCTGATTTGTATGATGCACGCGAGTATCGTGCCGCGCAGGACGTGCGGTTTAATAATTGCATCTTCCGGGGTACTACTTTCTGGAGTATATGGGTCACGCATCCCGGCTTTCGTTTTTCCGGATGCCGTATAGCGGGCGCTGTTGTGCACAGCTATTCCGGGAACATGAAAGGTATGGAAACGACCTTTACCAAATGCCATTTTGAAGATGATAAGCCCGGCCTCTACGGCGAGTACCTGGTAGAGATAGCCGACGGCAAACGAACCACCTTCGACAGTTGTGTGTTTACCGCGCGCCGGAAGAAATTTTATTACCTGGTGAGCAGCGACCCGAAGAACGCGAAATTCCTGCTCCGCAATTGTACGTTCATTAATGCCTCCGGCAGCGCGCGCGCTAAAGAGTGTATAGCCGAAGGCGTAGAGTTTTCTGGCCGCCGGGATATAGACAGGCCCGGGGCAAGATAGAAAGCTATCGTATATTGCAGCCAATACCACCGCCTTGTATGAAATTACTGGAACTCCTGAAGCTGAAGTACCGCGCCAACAAGTACAAAACAAGAAACGACGTAGGCGAAATAGCCTACATTGAATCGGTACTGAAGCCGGGCCAGGTAGTGCTGGATATTGGCGCGCACAAGGCGGGATACCTCTACCTGATGCTACAGCAGGTGGGGAAGAGTGGAGCGGTCTATGCCTTTGAGCCACAGTCCAGGCTGCACCAGTACATCACACGATTGAAAAAGCTGCTGCAATGGGACAATGTAACAGTAGAGCACCTGGCTTTATCCGATAAGGAAGGCTCGGTTACCCTGTTCATCCCTGCCGCTAAGGGAAAGTTCACATCCCCGGGTGCTACCATAGCCCCCAACGGGCAGAAGGAATACGGTATAAAGGAAGAGGTATGTACCGAGACACTGGATAGCTATTGCAGCCGCTACAATATCCGCCCCAATTTCCTGAAGATTGATGTAGAGGGCAACGAGCTGCGCGTGTTCAAAGGCGGCGAGCAAACCTTGCTGGCGCACCATCCTGCTATCATATTTGAGTGCGAGGCCCGCCACATAGGCGAGGAGCAGGTTCGGGAAACCTTTCAGTACCTCCGCCACCTGGGCTACAACGGCTACTTTATCTGCGGTACTGAAAAGCGCGACCTTTCCCTTTTTGAGTTCCGTAAGCACCAGGTAGAGGGCCAAAAACCTTATTGCAACAATTTCATTTTCGAGAAGGCTGTAATGCTGGCCTAACGGCTGTGTTCCTTTTTTGCGGCTAATATCACCCCGCCATTATCGCTACCTCCTGCCAGGGGGGGACTGCTTTTTATCCCCTTTTCCTGCTCCATTGATTGATTTTACTGCCTTCCAGCCGGTAGTTACCTATTTTTTAACCAACGGTTTATGTTAAAGAATTATTAAAAATTGTTTGGAATTCTCCTCATTTTATAGTTAATTTTATATAGAAATAACACCTATTTAGCAACATAACATTCTTCACCACTCAAAACTTTTCTATGCTATGATTAGAAACCATCTGATTAAGCTGCTCTATTTCAGCTCCTTCCTAGCCATAGGGCAACCGCCCTCTTTAGCGCAGGGTTTGTATGTCACGCCGTCCACCCAGGTAGTCGTCAGTGGCAACGCTTTCCTGGTACTTTCCAATTGCGACCTGCACCAGGATGGCACGTTCGCTCCCGGCACCGGTACGGTTAAGTTCTCGGGCTCGTCTGCCGCTACCGGCATTTACGGAAGCAACGTAGGGCTTTACAACATGACCCTGGACGAGGCTACCAGCGATGTGGTATTGAATACAGATGTATCCGTATCCAACAACCTGAACATGCTGAGCCATCACGTGGAGCTGAACAATTTCAATCTTGACCTCGGCACTACGGGTACCATAGTGGGCGAGGGTAACGCCTCCTATATTACCGGGCTCACAGGTGGCTGGGTATTGCGCACCGAAACACTTAATGCACCCACCAACGCAAACCCCGGCAACATTGGCATAGAACTAACCACGCCGGGCAACCTGGGCACTACACTCATACGCCGCGGCCATGTGCAGCAAACGGGTACTCTTAGTGGTATCGGTATTGCGCGCTATTTCGATTTTCTTCCCTCATCGGGGAACGCCAGCCTTAATGCCGCTCTCAATTTCCATTACCTGGACCATGAGCTGATTGGCATTACCGAGTCAGAGCTGGCTATGTCGGCCCGCGACGTACCGATGGGCTACTGGAACCTGCTGGGTGTAGATAACCTGGATATGGCTAACAATGTGCTCACAAAGAATGGTATTGATACGCTGGGCCGTTTTACGCTTACCAGCTCGCAGAACAACACATTACCTATCCGCTTGCTGTCGTTCCACGGCAGCCTGGTGAATGCACAGGTATTGCTGCAATGGGAGGTGGCCAACGACCTTAGCGTCCTCCGCTACGATGTAGAGGAATCGGAAGACGGTACTACGTTTACCCGCCTGGGAAGCCTGGAGTCGAAAAAAGGAAGCTTCCAGGTGGCCTACGACATGCTGGATACGAAACCACAGCGGGGCGCCAACTACTACCGGCTGAAGATGTACGACAACATGAACCATCCATCGTACAGCAAAACGATACGGGTGAACCTGGACGGTGTCACTACGCTCAGCGTGTACCCGAATCCTGTGACGGATAAAGTAGTGGTCGATTTTGTTTGTACTGAAATAAAGCCATTGTCATTTCAGCTACTGGATGTACAGGGCAAGCTGATTGCCACAAAAGAAGTACAGCCGCAGGCGGGCTCTAACCGGGTAACCTGGGATATTGCCACGCTACCGGCGGCTACCTACTATATACGGCTCAATGGCCTGAGCGAGTCGCCCATAAAAATTTCTAAACTCTAACACATCATTTAACTCGAAAAACGAAAAACATGTTAATAAAGAAACTGCTCACAATAGCGATGGTAACCCTTAGCGTTACTTCATTTGCACAGAATGTAGGTGTTAATGCCGATGGCTCCACGGCCGACCCCAGCGCTATGCTGGATGTAAAGAGCACCGACAAAGGAGTACTGGTGCCACGCATGACCCAGGCCAACAGGAATGGCATCCCGATGCCGGCTACCGGCCTGCTGATTTTCCAGACCGATAACGCCCCCGGCTTTTACTATAATAGTGGCACACCTATGGTGCCGGTATGGACCATGGTATCGAGCAGCGGCGATGTGCAGGGAACGCTCAATGGGCTGCTGATAGGACAGGGCACGGGGAACCCCAGTGTGTTTTTGCCGCCTGCAGGCGCTAACAACCAGGTGCTCACCACCCCGGTAGGCGGCGGCGCACCTACCTGGTCTACGCCGTCTAATGTTACCGGAAGCGCGGTAGTGAATGTCTCTAACGGCGCTAACCAGGTGGTAGGGGCCAACCCGATGAGTATAGATGTAGCCGGTACTTCCGGTGGTGTCATGTATGGTACCGGTGCTTCGTCCGACTTTACCGGCGTGGGCAACAATGGCGACGTGCTGGTTTCCGGCGGCAGTGGCGCTCCTATGTGGGCGTCGCCCAATACTACCCTTACTACCTCCAGCATCACCGGCAGCAGCGTGGTGAACGTGACCAACGGTGGTGGCCAGACGGTAGGCTCCGGAAACGCCGTTATAGATGTGGTAGGTACGCAGGGAGGCGTTATGTATGGTACAGGTGCGTCATCCGCATTTACCGGACCAAGCACATCGGCCAACCAGGTGCTGGCAACGCCTACCATGGGTGGCACGCCGCAATGGGTGAATGCCAACTCCACACTCACCACAGGCAATGTGCAGCCGGCCACCTCTTCTACTATCGTAGTGAACAACGGTACCTCCCGCGTGCTGGGTACTACTCCGCTCACGGTAGATGTGCAGGGTACTTCGGGTGGTGTTATGTATGGCACGGGCGCGGCTCCTGCTGCGTTTACCGGTGCCGGTACTACAGGCCAGTACCTTCGGTCCAACGGCAGCTCGGCCCCTGCGTGGACGGCTCCCAGGGCTTACTTCTCCGTGCCTTGTGCCAACAACGGTAACAACCAGCCTTCAGGCACCACTACTATAGTAGGCTACAGCGGCCTTACCTGGAACAGCACCGGCGTGCCCGGCGTAAATATGGGCGCACAGGTTATTGTTTCCGGTTCCTTCTACCAGGCGCAGCGCGATGTGTTCTTTGTACGTGCATCGGGCTGGGTAGCGCAAACGGTTCTGCAGGCAGGTACCTACCTGGTATCTATATACAGGTATCCCAATCTTTCTTCCGGTTCCTGCGGCAATACTATTCAGAACATTATCCCAACGGGTAGCCTGGTAGGTAGCTGTACGCTCAACTTCGGCTCCACAGAGATAGCACAGAAATACGATATTGACTTGTCGGGTAACCCGCTTGCTATCAGCACCGGAGACATCCTGGTATTCTACATTACCAATAACTCCGGTATCAATAAGACATGGGTGTGCAGTGGTACAGCCGATTTCTACAGCATAGTTCAATAGGAAAAGTATGAAGAGCAGGATATTATTATCAGGGGCATTTGTAATGGTGTCGTCACTGGCACTGGCCCAGTCAGGAAAGGGAAAGCCGTACACTCCCCCGGTTCAGGCACCGGTAGCTACGGTAGACGCCGCGCCGGCGGCAAGTACACCCGCGGGGCCTTCTGTTTCCGTATCTACAGGCGGTAGTGTAAATGCCTTGCCGGTGGAAGCGCCCGCATCGCAGAAGCAGGTTGCCCCGGCAAAGCCCGCTAAGGTCACGGGGGGCGGCAGCCGCTCCCAGCGGCCGGGAAAGGCGAAAAAGCGATAATGCGTTTTTATTACAAGCGGCTCCGGTAGGAGCCGCTTTTTTTATCGGTATAGAGTGAAGGTGAGCAATGTCACTACCTCTGAGTTGGCAATGGCACAGGGGTTGGTGCCGGGCAACCCTTCAGGTATCTCTCTCTTCAGGCTGCTGTAATATTCCGTCCACGCAGGAAATGTTTTACCCGATTTCGACTTGAATGTCATGGGCGATAAAGGGAAGAGGCTGGGGGTGTATCCTTTCCGGTAGCAGTGATATACCAGTTCCGAGCAGTAAAGGGCATCATCTCCCGGCACAAAGGCATCGTCGTAAGGGGTGCCCAGGTATATGATGGCTTTCTTAATGGCAGGTTCTATATGGCTGGCATACTCAGGCTTCAGCCGGGCCACATACAGCGTGGCAGAACTATCCCTTTTCAGGAAGTCGGGTAGCGGGTTTTGCTTTACTTCTTTGCCTATGGCCTCTATTACGTAGGGCAGTCCTCCGTCAAAGTGTACGATGCCGCAGTGGTTAAACATCCGCCCTTCCTGGCAGGGCGTAGTTTCTATAATGGCATCGCACAGGTTGCCGCAGGGTATCTTCTGCAGCACTATATCTCCTTCCCGCAGCGCCAGATCCTGTTGGCCACGCGCCTGCCCGATGCACAGCAGCAGGGCCACCGCCGCTAATATCATTTTCATAAACCGCAAGTTACTAATTAATAGAAAGCCTCCTCAAAGTGGGTGAGGTCCTTCACCTGTCCTTTTTCCAGTTGTATGCTGATAATATCAAACCGTATCTCCATGTATTGAGGATGTTCGGTTACAAATGCCTCCGCGGCCTCCTTCATAAGTGCCTGTTTTTTAACGTCTACAAACTCTTCCGGAAAGCCATAGTAGAAGTTTTTCCGAGTCTTCACCTCTACGAATACCAGCAGGTTTTCCCGCAGGGCGATAAGGTCTATCTCCTTACGGGCCGAACGCCAGTTGCGGTGTAGGATTTGATACCCTTTATTTAGCAAAAAGTTTTCCGCTATTTGCTCGCCTTTTAATCCAGTTTCGTTATGTTTGGCCATCGAAAATAGGAAATGAGAATATGAAGCAACTAATTGACAGCTTTACCAATCAATTGAAAGAAGCCCTTATCATCGGACAAAATTACCGTTTTAAAGCAGCAAAGAAAGACTTCAGCAATGTAATCCTTACCGGCCTGGGGGGAAGTGGTATTGGTGGCTCCATTGTGCAGAACTACGTGTTCGATAAAATGAAAATTCCTTTTATCGTTAACAAAGACTATTTCCTCCCTGCGTTTGTCAATAAGGATTCACTGGTAATAGTATCGTCTTACTCCGGCAATACGGAAGAGACCGTAGCTGCGCTCCGCCATGCGGCCAAAGTAAAGGCGACGGTGGTATGCATCACCTCCGGAGGTGAGATAGCCACCATAGCAGGCAAAAAGAAAATAGATTGCATACTGTTGCCGGCCGGTATGCCGCCACGTGCGTGCATCGGGTATTCTATGGTGCAGGTGCTGTACACCTTAGCGTATTTCGATCTTATCTCCGGTGAGTTCGTGAGCAATGTAAAGGCGTCGGTAAAGCTGCTGGATGCCGAGAAGAAGGACATGCAGAAGAAAGCGAAATCGCTGGCGCAAAAGCTTAATGGCAAACTGCCGATTATCTACTCCGCCGCCGATTATGAAGGCCTGGCTATCCGCATCCGCCAGCAGATAAACGAGAACGCCAAAATGCTGGCATGGCACGGGGCTATACCCGAAATGAACCACAACGAGCTGGTGGGCTGGAAAGACAAAGACCCCAACAAGGTGGTATTGCTGCTCCGCAACGATAGCGACTACGAACGTGTGCAGACCCGTATGGAGATAAACAAGAAAATTATTAAAAAGTACACCCCTAATATCATTGAGCTGTACTCAAAAGGTAAGAGCTATTGGGAGCGTATTTTCTACTTTATTCACCTGACCGACTGGCTGTCGGTGTACCTAGCCGACCTGCATGAGGTAGATGCCATGGAAGTAAAGGTGATTGACTTCCTGAAGGGGTCTTTGGCCAAATCGTAAAGCCTGGTTCATTTATAAATACATTTATTTGCAGGCCCCGCGACAGCGGGGCCTTGTTGTTGGAAATATTCCAATGAAATAATTACAAAAAATGTCAAAAACCTTCTTACCTTTGCCGCCCTGGCAAGTCTTATACGGCCAGCTCCTACTGAATCCCCCAGGACAGGAATGTAGCAAGGGTGGGTGGTTGTAGCGGCGCGATGTGAGTAACTTGCCAGTTTTTTTATGCCCGGTCGGCAGAGTTTTCCCCACGCTTTCTACATGTTGATATCTTAACGTTTCCGGCAGCTTTTATTGGCTATTTTTGTCCCTGAAACGGATTTACATGAAATTTTTTATCGATACAGCCAATTTAGACCAGATACGGGAAGCGAATGAGTTAGGGATTTTGGACGGGGTTACCACCAATCCTACCCTGATGGCGAAGGAAGGAGTAAAGGGCGAGGCGGCTATAGCGCAGCACTACAAAACCATTTGCGAAATGGTAGATGGCCCTATCAGTGCTGAAGTGCTGAGTACCACCTTTGCCGAGATAGTAGAAGAAGGCAAGAAGCTGGCGGCCATTCACCCCAATATAGTAGTTAAGGTACCTATGATAAAGGATGGCATCAAAGCCATTAAGTGGTTTACCGATAATGGAATACAAACCAATTGTACACTCGTGTTCTCAGCGGGCCAGGCGATACTGGCGGCCAAGGCGGGTGCTACGTTCGTATCGCCTTTCATAGGCCGTATAGACGATAGCTCCTGGGACGGCGTTCAGCTGATAGAGCAGATAGTGAGCGTATACAATGCGCAGGGCTTTATGACCGAAGTGCTGGCGGCTTCTATCCGCAATCCGCTTCATATCGTCCGCTGTGCGGAGGCAGGCGCGGATGTATGTACCTGCCCGCTCAGCTCCATTCTCGGACTGCTGAAACACCCCCTGACGGACATCGGCCTGGAGCAGTTCCTGAAGGACGCCAAATCTATGCAATAATTAATGCGACAACCATAAAGTAAAAGGCCTCCGTTCATCGGAGGCCTTTGTTATTTTGTTCCCGTTCTTCGCTTAGGCAAGGATCGTTTTCTTCACGTCTTCCAGTATGTCCAGGGTTTCTTCCTTGCTGTTTCCTTCGGCGTATACGCGGAGCAGCGGCTCTGTTCCCGAAGCGCGCAGCAGTACCCATCCGCCATTGTCCAGGTGATACTTAATGCCATCTATGGTTTCTATACGGTTGAAGGTGTACTTGCCGAACTGCGTGTATTGGTTATCGGCTGCGTTCTTTATGATGCGTTCTTTCAGGCTGTTCTCAATCGTCAGGTCGTTTCGCTCATACACAAAGCGGCCTACTACTTCATACACCTCTTCGCAAAGCTGTTTCAGGGTTTTGCCGCTCCTGGTCATGTATTCATAGATTACCAGGCCGTCATATATACCATCCCGCTCGGGTATATGCCCTTTCACGGCTATACCCCCACTTTCTTCGCCACCCACCAGCACGTCTTCGTTTACCATTATCTCGCTGATGTACTTAAACCCGATAGGTGTAATTTCTATCGGCAACCCGTATGCCTCGCACATGCGCTTCACGCGGTCGGTAGTGGAGAAGGCAATGGCTACTTTGCCGTTCATGCCCTGGTACTTGTGCAGGTAGTGAATCAATAGCAGTATAATGTGGTGCGCGTCTACGAAGTTCCCGTCCTCGTCGTACAGCCCTATACGGTCAGCATCGCCATCGGTGGCCAGGCCTATTTTTATTTCGGGGGTGGAAGCCACGGTACGGGCCAGTTCCTGCAGGTTTTTATCCAGTGGCTCCGGCGCTTGTCCGTGAAAGCCCGGGTTGTTATCGCAGTGCAGCAGTACGGCGT
The DNA here is from genome assembly GCA_016786665.1 of Flavipsychrobacter sp. Classification (GTDB taxonomy): domain Bacteria; phylum Bacteroidota; class Bacteroidia; order Chitinophagales; family Chitinophagaceae; genus MKUN01. Next base: position 49,702 of record JAEUVZ010000026.1, on the reverse strand, counting down.
TGGGCAGCAGGCGGCGTATCACGTTCTGTCCTGCGCCAAACATCGCATCATAAGCCAGCTTGTACGGCGATTTTGCCAGTGCGTCAAAGTCAAATTTCTCCTGCAGGTAGCTAACATACATGTCCTCGAGGTTTACGTATTCCAGCAGTCCCGCTTTTTCCCAATGTGCCAGGCCTTCCTGGGGTATGGTTACTTCCTCCGGTATCAGGTTTTCTACTGCGGCTATGTCTGCCGGGCTTGATGGCCCGCCATGCGCTCCTTTCAGTTTATAACCATTATACGAGGGCGGGTTGTGCGATGCGGTGATCACCACGCCTTGCTGTGCGTTCAGCTTCAGTACGCCAAACGATATCATAGGAGTGCTGATAGGCCCCTGGGCCAGTAGCACTTTTATTCCGTTGGCGCAAAGCACCTTTGTTACCGCCTCGCAAAACATGGCGCCACCAAAGCGGTAGTCGTGTCCCACTACTACCGAGGCGTCCTTGCCGCGCCCGTTCAGCCAGTCGGCGAGCCCCTGCGATACCCTCGCTACATTATATACGGTAAAGTCTTGAGCTATTATTGCACGCCATCCATCGGTGCCGAATTTTATTTTCTCTGTTTGCATCTGCTAAATTAAGTTTCTGGTTACTGGCCAGGCATATTAAAGCCTGTAATATACACCCGTTTATACGGGCATCAAATTTAGTAAACCTTTTGTACCCGGGGCGTGCTTAACTTTATTAAAAATACAGGCATAGAATGGCACATACGTTCAGCTCGGTGAACCCGGCTACCGGAAAGGAGATAGGCAATTACAAGGCGACCACCGCGGAGGAAGCGGACAAGGCGCTGAAGCAGGCCCAGAAGGCATTTGAAGGTTGGCGGGTACTCACCCACAAAGAGCGCGGGAAGTTGTTCCGGTCAGTAGCGGCGGAATTAAAAAGGGATAAGGAACGCCTGGCCCGGCTGGCGACGGCCGAAATGGGCAAGCCGTTGCAGCAGAGTCTTGATGAGGTGGAGAAATGCGCCCGTACGTTTGAGTTTTATGCCAAAGAGGGGCCTCGATTCCTCCGGGATGAATTGGTAGAGACAGATGCCCGCAAGAGCTATGTGAGTTACCAGCCGCTGGGGGTAGTATTGGCCATCATGCCCTGGAATTTTCCGTACTGGCAGGTGTTCAGGGCTATGGCGCCCGCGCTGATGGCGGGTAATGCGATGCTGCTGAAGCACGCCTCTAATGTGAGCGGCTGTGCGCTGGCAATAGCGGAAGTGATGAAAAAAGCGGGCGCGCCCAAAGGGCTGTTTCAAACGCTGCTACTGGCTTCTTCTGAAATAGCCGGTATAATCGCCCGTCCTGAAATTTCAGCCATTACGCTTACCGGTAGCACGGAGGCGGGAAAGAAAGTAGCCGCCACGGCCGCCAGCTACATAAAGAAGCAGGTGCTGGAACTGGGAGGCAGCGATGCCTACATTATACTGGAAGATGCCGACATGAAGCTGGCGGTAAAGACATGTGTGGATGGCCGCCTCATTAATAGTGGCCAAAGCTGCGTGGCGGCAAAGCGGTTTATACCCGTTAAGGCTGTCCGGAAAGAATTTGAAGCAGCGGTGGTGGCTGCTATGAAAGCCGCCGCATTTGGTGACCCGCTGGACCGGAACAACAAAATAGGGCCGCTCGCCCGGGTAGACCTCCGCGATGCACTCCACCGGCAGGTAGAGGAGAGTATAGCCAAAGGGGCGAAGTTGCTCTGTGGCGGCTACCTACCCGAAGGGGAGGGCGCGTTCTATCCGCCTACTGTACTTACCAACGTGAAGCCCGGTATGCCGGCCTACGATGATGAATTGTTTGGCCCTGTGGCGAGCATCATTGAAGCCAAAGACGAAAAGGATGCTATCCGTATAGCCAACGACAACATCTATGGGCTGGGGGCAGGTATATTTTCCAGGAACCGCAAGCGTGCAGAAGAGATTGCCGCTACGCAGTTGCAGGCGGGTAATTGCTTTGTCAATTCGTTCGTGCACTCCGACCCGCGCCTGCCTTTCGGCGGGGTGAAACAAAGCGGTTATGGCAGGGAATTGAGTATATTTGGGATACGTGAGTTCACGAATATAAAGACCGTATTTATTAATTAGATGTTACGAAGGCTGACGTTACAACGCTGTTGAAAAGTCAATCTGAAAAATTTTCTGTTGATAAGATAATCGGAAAATGGAGGGGAGTTGATAAGCTTAATGAGGCCGTTAGTAAATATAAGAGAATACGGTATTGTATCTCGTGAAGAAGCCCTGAAGCGGGCAGTAAACAGGAAAGGGCTAATTGAAAAATTCAAATTTTGCGATAATGCACACATACTTAGCCTTAGGCGATTCATATACAATCGGGGAACTGGTTCCCATGCAGGAAAATTTTCCGCATCAACTGGTGGAACTCCTCAATGCAGATGGAATAAAAACAACGCAGCCTGTTATCATTGCTAAGACCGGCTGGACAACAGATGAACTGGCGGCCTCTATTCGTGAGCACAACCTGCACGAAACCTTCACATTTGTGACCTTGCTCATTGGTGTCAATAACCAATATCGCGGGCGAAGCGTGGAGAATTACCGCGAGGAATTCACCCAGCTGCTCGACCAGGCGATCGTCTTTGCCAATGGCCATACCCAAAATGTGTTCGTGGTATCCATACCCGATTGGGGTGTGACACCATTTGCTGAAGGGAAAGACCGCGCTAAAGTAGCGACAGAAATTGACGCCTATAACGCCGCCTGCAAGCACATCGCCCTTATGCACAAGTGCCACTTTACTGATATTACCGACAGTACGCGCAAGAATGGAACTGCCAAAGAATACCTCGCCGAAGATGGCCTCCATCCATCCGGGAAGGAATACCAGGTATGGGCGGAACGATTACTGCCAGAGGTATCAAGGGTGTTAAAGTAAACCAGCGTTTCCCTTTAGGTGGCCAGCGATTCAAACAACCTATCCAATTTTTCCTTCTTCACTATCTTCTGCCACTGGGTGCCTTCTGCAATTACCCGTCCGCCAACTGTGGCTATGTATTCCGTTACTACTTCATTCCCGTTTACCTCTATGAGCGTCGCGGTAAAGAGAACTTCCTGCCCCGGAAGGGCGGGGGATATGTGCTTTACGGTAATTCCGCTGCCTATTCCCTCTTCTCCTTCCTCTTTCATTTCCAGTACGAATAAGCGCCCGCTCCATTCCGCATCCCTGCAGAGCGCGAATGTGGAATAAACAGCGTGTACCTGGCCGCTTTCAAAGGTGGCAGAGTCGGCCGGTGTTACCACGTGGCTGAACGTCTTAATGGCTCCGGTTGCAAAAGGATTGGTCATAATACGGTACAAAATAGCGCAAATCACCCTTCCGGTAACTTATAACCGCTTTTTTATTTTATTAACAATTACACCTGTATCTTTGTGCTGTACGGTAATGAAAAAGTACCTCGTAATACCGCTCCTGTTTCTCTACCTGCTCTCCGTATCGGGTATAGTTTACTATGCGCACTATTGCGGTTCCAGCCTGGTGTCCATAGGCGTTTATACGGAGTCGGCCGGTTGTGAGGATAGCGGGTGTGGAGACGAAAGCGAAGAGCCTGACGATTGCTGCAAAGACGAAGTTGTGACCGCCAAGGTGGTACAAGATCAGAACAGCAATGAAATATATAAGCTGAAGCTCAGCTCGCTCCATGTAGTGTTGCCGCTTCCGCAGTACGACAGCTACTACGCTGATATCTCCGTACACCATATTGCCAAAGTACATCATGCCAACGCCCCTCCCGGGCTATGGCAGTCGTTGCCTCTTTACAAACTCCATTCCCGTTTCACGTATTATGGTTAGTGCGTTACCCTTACAGGTAATGAGCATTTTTTTATTGAACCATAATATTGAAGACAATGAAACAGGTCATTCTTTTTCTTTCCATCCTATTTATATCCGTATCTGCCATAGCGCAGAACAAAGGCGTAGTAACCGAGAAGCACAAGGTGCTGGGTAACTGCAATAGCTGCAAAAAACGCATAGAGGCGGCAGCATTCATTAAAGGCGTAAAAAGGGTAGAGTGGGATAAACACTCGCAAAACCTCACCCTCACCTACGATGCCGGCAAAACCAATCCCGAAGCGATACTGACCAGCGTTGCCAGGGTAGGCCATGAGTCTGACCTGGTAAAGGTAGACGCCAACGACCCCGCCTATAAAAAATTACCCACCTGCTGCGCCTATAAAGAACACAAGTGCGAGGACGACGAATAGCGTCGCGCTCATTCTTTAGTGTAGTTCATTTAGCTGCTTTATTACTGCTTTGCCACAAGGTCTCTGCGCAGGAGTCCGGCAGAACGGTAAGAGGTATGGTGAAAGAACGCGATAGCAAGGGGCGGTCCGCACCCCTGGGTGGAGCGCTGGTAGCGGCTCCCCAAACAAGACAGTCTGTGTATTCCGCCGACGATGGTGCTTTTTCCCTCGCGCTGGCTGACACGGTTCATACCCTTGTTGTTAGTTATGTAGGGTATGAACCCGATACGGTATTGCTAACCCCGGGAAAGGATGTGGTGGAGGTAATACTGAACATTCCCCGGAACCTGGAGGAGGTAGTGATTGCCCGGCGGAAGAAAAGCACGGAGATAAGCATGATAGAAACCATCAAGACCGAGCGCATAGGCGCTAAGGAACTGATGAAAGCCGCCTGCTGCAACCTGAGCGAAAGCTTTGAAACCACACCATCGGTAGATATAGCGTTTACCGATGCGGTATCGGGCTACAAGCAAATACAGATGTTGGGCCTCGCCGGCCCCTACACGCTCATTACCCGCGAAAATATCCCCGATGTGCGGGGGCTGGCATCGGTTACCGGCCTCACGTTCACCCCGGGCACCTGGATAGAAGGGATGCAGCTGAGCAAGGGTACGGGGAGTGTGGTGAACGGCTACGAAAGTGTGGCCGGGCAGATAAACGTAGAGCTCATAAAGCCATTTGCGGACGAAGCTGATAAATGGCTCTTTAATCTCTACCAGAATACCCAGGGCCGATCGGAAGGGAATGTTGTGTACAATCATAAGTTCGACGATCAGCTCTCCACGAACCTCATGCTGCACGGACGATCCCAATGGATGAAGGTAGACCAGAATGGAGATGGGTTCCTGGATCAGCCCATGGGAGAGCAGTTCGTGGGGCTCAACCGCTGGTATTATTTCTCGCCAAAGGGATGGGAGATACAGGGTGGGGTGAAAGGTACCTATGTGACCAATACGGGTGGCCAATGGGACTATACCCGGAATACCGAGCAGGTAGCAGGTAAGCCCTGGGGCTTTGAGCTGAACACGCAGCGCCTGGAGGGATGGATGAAAATAGGCAGGGTCTTCCGCCGTCCCGCTACCAGCATGGGCCTGCAACTGGCCGGGTCTACCCACAGCCAGGACGCCCGATACGGTACACGGCGCTACGATGCTACCCAGAACAGTATCTATGCCAACCTCATTTACCAATCATACATCAGCAATACCAATCACGTGATAAAAGCAGGGCTGAGTAATATAGTGGACAACTACAACGAGAAGGTGCTGGGTTCCGGCTATACCCGAACCGAGATAGTGCCGGGTGCGTTTGCTGAATACTCGTACAGCCACCTGGCTAAGTTCAACCTGGTGGCCGGCCTGCGTGGCGATTATCACAATCTCTACGGTGCGTTCGTTACCCCGCGCCTGCACCTGCGCTATGCGCCGGTAGAGAACACTGCTATCCGCGCTTCTATCGGCCGCGCGCAACGCACGGCCAACATCATAGCCGAGAATATGGGCTACCTGGCCAGCAACAGGCAACTGCTTATCTATGGCGATGGCAGCAATAAAGCCTATGGCCTGGATGCGGAGGTAGCCTGGAACACAGGCATCAACCTGACGCAAAAGTTTATGCTCGATTACCGCGATGGAGCCGTAAGCGTGGACTATTACTATACCCAGTTTACCAACCAGGTGGTGGTAGATGTAGAAGACCCGCATTTTGTGCGGTTCTACAACCTGGCAGGGCAGTCGTTTGCGCACAGCTTCCAGGTGCAGGCCGACTACGAGGTCGTCCACAATTTGGATGTGCGCCTGGCTTACCGCTGGTATGATGTAAAGACCGACTATGCCGGCGAGTTAAAGGCTCGCCCGCTGGTAGCAGCACACCGTGCTTTTGCCAATATCGCCTACGAAACCCGCAGCAAGTGGAAGTTCGATTATACCATTCACTGGACGGGACAGAAGCGGGTGCCGGTACAGCACCACAATCATTCACCGGATGTGGTGAATGGTTATTCGCCTTCGTTCGTGCAGATGAATGCGCAGGTAACGAAAGGCTTTGGCGAGAACTTTGAAGTCTATTTAGGCGGCGAGAACCTCACCAACTTCATGCAGCACGATGCCATTCTTGGTGCGGCCAGTCCTTTTGGTGCCGGCTTTGATGCTTCCATGGCCTGGGGCCCGGTAATGGGCAGGAATATTTATATGGGTTTGAGGTATAGGATAAAATAAGACCCCGCCCGGCCTCTCCATAAATGGGGAGGAGATGTGTTTATAGAAAAGAGGTAGCAACATTGTTGCTACCTCTTCTTATTTTGCTACTCCCCGCTCGTGGGGAGGCCGGGTGGGTATTACTTCACCAGCACCTCTTCCAAATCTTTCTCCACCTTCAGGTTGTCAATGATAAATGTCTGCCGCTGGGGCGTGTTTTTGCCCATGTAGTACTCCAGCAGTTTTTGTATCTGTGCGTCGTGGCTCAGCAATACCGGGTCTTTGCGCATGTCATCGCCTATAAACTGTGCAAACTCTTCGGGGCTTATTTCGCCCAACCCTTTAAAGCGCGTTATCTCCGGTTTGTTGCCCAGTTCAGCTATCGCTTTCCTGCGTTCTTCATCGTTGTAGCAGTAGATGGTTTTCTGCTTGTTTCGCACCCGGAAGAGTGGGGTCTGCAATATATGCACGTGCTCCTTCTTCACCAGGTCGGGGAAGAACTGCAGGAAGAACGTCATCAGCAGCAGGCGTATGTGCATGCCGTCCACATCGGCATCGGTGGCTATTACTATGTTGTTATAGCGCAGCCCATCCAGCCCCTCTTCTATGTTCAGCGCATGCTGCAGCAGGTTGAACTCTTCGTTCTCATACACTACTTTCTTGGTGAGGCCGTAGCAGTTCAGCGGCTTACCGCGCAGGCTGAATACCGCCTGCGACTCCACGTTCCGGCTTTTGGTGATGGAACCGCTCGCAGAGTCACCCTCGGTAATGAATATCGTCGACTCCAATTGCTTCTGTATGAATTCCTCCCGGCCCTTGTTGGGGGGCTCTGCATTCAGGTGAATGCGGCAGTCGCGAAGTTTTTTGTTATGGAGGTTGGCTTTCTTGGCGCGTTCATTGGCCAGCTTGCGGATGCCGGAAAGTTCTTTGCGCTCGCGCTCGCTTTGCTCTATGCGTTTCTTTAGTGCATCTGCTGTAGCAGGGTTTTTATGCAGGAAATTGTCCAGCTCACGGGAGAGGAATTCCTGCACGAACGATTTCATCGATGGCCCGCCTTCATATACTATTTGTGAGCCCAGCTTGGTTTTGGTCTGCGACTCAAACACAGGCTCCTGCACGCGCACCGATATAGCCGCCGTGATGCTCTGGCGGATGTCTGAAGCGTCGTAGTCCTTTTTAAAGAAGTCGCGCGCTACTTTCACAAACGCCTCGCGGAAAGCCGCCTGGTGGGTGCCACCCTGGGTAGTGTGTTGCCCGTTCACGAACGAGTACAGGTCTTCGCCATAGTCGCCCGTGTGGGTAATGGCTACTTCTATGTCCTCACCCTTCAGGTGGATGATAGGGTAGCGCAGGTTGTCGGGGTTGGTCTTGCGTTGCAGCAGGTCCAGCAGGCCGTTCTTGGATACAAAGGTTTTCTTGTTAAATATTATCTGCAGACCGGCGTTCAGGAAGCAATAGTTCCATAGCTGGTTCTCTACATACTCGTGTATAAAATGGTATTTCCGGAAAACGCTATCATCCGGGGTGAACTGCACAAAGGTGCCGTTGGCTTCGTTAGTAGCAGTTTCTTTATGTTCTTTCGTCAGTTCACCTTTAGAGAATTCCGCCGCTTTCGATTTTCCCTCCCGGTAGGCCTCTACTTTAAAGTAGCTGCTCAGTGCATTCACGGCTTTAGTACCCACACCGTTCAGCCCCACCGATTTCTGGAAGGCTTTGCTGTCATACTTCGCGCCGGTATTTATCTTGCTCACCACGTCCACTACTTTGCCCAGGGGTATCCCGCGCCCGTAGTCGCGCACGGTTACCGTTCCGTCGGCTATGCTCAGTTCCACCTTTTTACCATAGCCCATAGTATATTCATCTATACAGTTGTCTATCACTTCCTTCACCAGTATGTAGATGCCATCGTCCATACTGCTGCCATCCCCCAGTTTCCCTATATACATACCGGGGCGTAGGCGGATGTGTTCCCGCCAGTCCAGCGACCGGATACTATCTTCCGTATATTGATTCTGCGCGTCTGCCATTTCCTGCTTCTTTGCTTTTTGCAAAGAAATAGTTTTTGCCGCGTACTTTTCAGCCTGCTTTTCCACCTTACCACCTTTATTCTGTGGATTTTTCTTCATTCCAGCCATCTTATATATAAAATTATCTCCCTGTCGCTTCCGCTGTCGCGGTAGTGCCTGCAAGGTATTTAACTATCGGCCACTATGCCGCTTTTGTGGATATGTTCGCAGCTACGCTATATATTTATACCTTATTTCAATCGTTTTTATGCTGGAGGCTGGCTTTTATGCGTTGTTCATCGTCATTACCGCTGCATTGGGTATCGCTTTCAGAAAAGCCGCGCTATGTGCCGGCAGCGGCGAGCGTGGTGCCGCCGCTGTGCAGTTAAGATATGGTGGGTTCATAATATTGTGGGTCATCTATCTGAGCATTATGGTGTCGGCAGGTGCATTTAAAGAATTGAAGTCCCCGCCGTCCATTTTGCTGTTCATCATATTGCCGGCTTTCACAATCATCACCATCTTTCATTTGGTAAGAAGAACTCTGCCACTTATCGACGGGTTTTCCCTCTCCGCAGTTATCGGCATGCAGTCTTTCCGGATTTTTGTAGAGTTGCTCATCTGGGGGGTGTACACCAAAGGGCTCGTTCCCGAAGAAGTAACATTCGAAGGTTGGAATTTTGATATCCTTGCCGGCCTGAGCGCTCCATTGATTGCCTGGTTATGGCACAAAAAGAGGATTGCGCGCGGGTTGGTCCTGGCCTGGAACGTGGTTTGTCTCTTGTTACTCGCCAATGTGGTGGTCATATTCAATACCCTGGTAATGAAGCCACAGTTGTGGGGATACGACTCGCCGCCCATACAGCCGGGTTTCACTACTGTTCCGTACCTGTATATCGCCGCGGTCTTTATGCCCCTGGCCATGTTCCTTCACATATTGGCTATCCGGAAGTGCCTGCGGCGGCGGTAACGTAGAAAGATAATTTCCAGTTTGCCATAAAGTGGTGACGGACGGATAATAAATTAGTTTACCAGCGTATATAGCGCTAACTTGTGCTAGGTGCACCACGAGGGAGCATTCCAAAATTTTAATTGCCATGCAAACCACGCCGGTCGATCACCAAAAATATTTCCTGCCCGATGAGCAGCATTACTTTATCGTTCGCAACGATGAGTACGATAGTAGCTTTAAGCGGGTTCTTTTCTATTGCGGCGCTACATACATTGCCAACGAGCGCTTGCACGGGCGCTCAGTAGAAACACTGAAGGCGGAGTACGAATCTCGTAAAATTCCGATACCACAGTAAGTGGTACATCCCCATCGTTCCTATTTCTTGTGTATTCCTTCTACCTGGTCCATGAACTGGGTAATAGTGCGGTCGGCCTCTGCTCCATATGAATCCATCAGTGTGCCCTTCAGGTCATCGCTGGTTTCTATCACATAGAGTATGGCATTGTCAGCAGGGTCTGAGTCACCTTCAAACCGGTAGAAATTTACAATGCGCACGTCTTTCGGTTCATAATACCGTTCCCTTGAGGGCGCGTAAAGGCCTTTGCGTTCTACTTTAAAACACTCGGTATATCCTTTCTTCACCATTTTATTGATTACTGCGCTGCTGGTGTTCATTTCGGTGCGTTCGTCATTGAATTGCGGAAGTTCCATAGTTGCGTTTTACACTAGCAGGCTAAAAACTGTGCCATTACCTATTCCCCTCGCGGTGCAAAAGCCCCTGCCAGGGCCGGGTAGCAGTAAGTCCCATCGGCCTGAACCAGCCCAGCCGGGGCTCATGGTTTATAGCAAAGAAATCATAAGATTACACTCTGTCACATCGCAGCACCAGGCTCTTAAGCACTAGAAAGCCCCCATCGGCATTTGCCGGATGGGGGCTTGTTATAAAAAAGTTCGCTTTTACGGAGCGCGGGGATTTAAAACTTAAACCCTATCGTCAGCGCCGCGTTGTTGCGGTTGTGCTTTATAGTGGCGGTAGGTACTACCACTTCGGGGTAAGGCAGCAGGTAGGGTTGCTCTGCTATTTTATAGCTGCTGTTCACCAGCCCGAAATCCAGGAACCAATCCTGGAAGCGAAACCCGATACCGGCGGAAATGTCTATACGGTCGCCGTTCACAGCACTGTTTTTATACGGAGAACCATAGTACCCGAAGCCCGCGCGCACCATCAGTATGTCGGTAGGCCTTACCTCGGCGCCCACGCGTATATTGGTGGCGCTTTTGTAGGAGTTGCGGATGCTTTGATTAATAAAACGTTCGTAGTCGGCTTCTTCTATATTGAACGAAAAGCGCGAGGTGTTGTAGCCCACAAATTCCACATCGGCAGAAATGAATCCTACTTTACCCATGATGCCCGTAGCGCTCAGCACGCTTCTCCACGGCGAACTGTAGGTATAGTTATACAGTCCTATGTCAGAGGAGGCGCTATTGGAGTAGAAGTCTACCTGGGAGCGCAGGCTCGTGCTGTATTCGTCCGTCAGGCTAAAGTAGGTAGGGGTGTGTACTGCTGCGCCAAACCGGAATTGGTCGGTCGCTTTATAGATAAAGCCAAGTTTCAGGTTAATGCCCGTTCCTTTGGTCAGCAGTTCATCCGTCATCGTGTAGCTGGAGAAATTGTCCGGGTTCGGCTGGTCGGTCGATTCGGTATACGTACTGCTCCGGCGGTAGCGAAGCATGTCTATGCCCACGGTACCACCCAGCAGTAGCTTTTCCATGTAGTTGCCCCCAAAGGAAAGCACCATCTCGTTGTAGCGCCCGCGTTCTGATACGTTGCGGCTCTGTTGTATGCCCGATACATAGGGAACCACGGTATAGAAGGAGTTGTTAACGCCATCGTAGTTTATCAGGTACGATTGATAGCCAAGCCCTGCCGGCCGGTTGGTGTTGCCCAGCTGTGCCGAATCGGCGAGGGATAGATTATTGGCATCAGCTACGAATACTTCGCTCCCGCTGCTGCTGGAGGCGCCGCTGTTGTAGCCGGTATAAGCGTAGTTCCGGTGAAAATCTGCCAGCCGGTTAAAACCGATGCCAAACGAGGTAGTCTTCCACTTAGCCTTATCATACCGCTGTCCTTTCTTCGCATTGGTAAACACCATCCCGAAGTTGTTTATGTTGAAGCGGGTGGCGTCGTCGGTAGCAGAGGTGCCCAGGTAGGTGCCCCGCGCTGAGTTTATTTTTATAGAAGGGGTAAAGGTCATTTCCCCGGTGCGGTACACGCCTATACCCGCTGGGTTCACGCTCAGCGAGGTAAAGTCGCCGCCTACTGAGCCCAGCGCGTTACCAAAGCCGGTAGACCGGGCGGTGCCCATCGGGGAGAGCTGGCCATATCGCAATGCGTCTGTCTCGTCTTGTGCCTGTGCTGTCAGGGCCGCTGTTCCCAGGGCTAGTGTAGCCATCAGCGGTAAATATCTGTTCTTCATACGGTTGGTTATTTGTGCTTGTCCGGCTGTTAGCATAGCCTTCCTCTGCCATAAATCAAAGACTGTGCCGTCTTTTTAGCAAAACACCACGCTACATAATGTATAGCGTGGTGCAAATATATTGTGTTCCGTGTGGGGTATGGTTACCTGCGGCCACCACCGCCACCACCAAAGCTACGGCCACCGCTACCGCCGGAAGACCCGCCAAAGCTACGTCCGCCACCTGAGCTGGAACCGCCACCAAAGCTGCTGCGTCCGCCAGAGTTGGAGCCGCCGCTGTTAAAGTTCCGGCCACCACCATTGTTGGGGCTGCCCTGGTTTATCTGGCGACCACCGCCACCGCGCTCTATGTTCCGGCCACCGCCGTTGTTGTTATACACGGGGGCGCTGTTGTTATAGTTGCGTCCGCCACCATTGTTAAAGTTGTTGTTGTTGTTGCGGACAGGACGGGTATTCTGTACTGGCGCGCCACCCTGGTTCATACTGTTCTCGCTGGTGGAGAACGAACCGCGGCTGGGCCGGTCTATCCGGTTGCCGTTGTTGTAGTTGGGGCGTCCGTTATTAAACTCTCGTCCGCCGCCACCGCGCACGCTGTTGCCAGGGTTGGTGTTGGTAGCGTTAGTCGTGCGCAGGCCGGTAGGGCGCTCGGTATTAAAGCCCCTGCCTCCCAGGTTGCCCGAAGGGCGCATAGAGTTGTTGCGGATGCTGTTCATTGAGTAGCGGGGGCCATAGTTTACCACGTTGCGGGTGCCATAGGTACCAAAACCGTTTACACCGGCATAATAGCCATTCCAGTATCCATTGTAGTAATTGCCAAAGCCATAGCAACCGCCCCAGCCATAGTAAGGGGAATTCCAGTAGCTGTAGAAGCCGGGGTATCCGTACCACGAGTTCCAGCCCCATGCTGATGACCAGTATGGTCCGCCAAAGCCATATCCATAACCCATACCTATCCCAACGCTCCAGCCCGGGTTGCCCCAGCCGAATCCTGAGTTCCAGCCACCCCAGTAGGGGTCGTACCAGTACGGGTTGTTGAATGAGTTATAGTACCCCATCCCGTACATGGGATAGTTAAACCGGCGGATATTGCCGGCGTACGAGCTCTCATCGCTGTCATACTCGGTATATTCCGACTCATCGGAGCTTACCGTGTTGCCATTGTACGAAGTAGAATAAGAGCCATCATCATACCGGTCTTGCGACTGGCTGCTCTGTGGCCGTTGTTGTCTTTGCTGCTGCTCTTGCTGTGCTTCTTTCTTAGCTTCTTTCTTCGCATCCTTGCTGCTAAAATAGATGTCATCATACGCGTCGGCGCTCTGGGCGAAACCGGAGTTTACTCCCAAACCGATGAGCATAGAGCCTATCATTAGTATACGTTTCATTATTTGTTGATTTAGCGTAAGAAATCCTTTAGTGAAATTACTACATTTGCGGCATTCCACCATAGGAATATAACGAAAAGTATGCCAAATTTGATATGAGCAGCGTTTTAACTTCAAGAGATACAGATTATTCACAATGGTATAACGACTTGGTTCTCAAGGGCGGACTGGCTGACTATTCGGCAGTGCGCGGTTGTATGGTGATAAAGCCATATGGATACGGTTTGTGGGAGAACATGCGCGACCAGCTCGACCGCATGTTTAAAGAGACCGGGCACCAGAATGCTTATTTTCCGCTCTTCATACCGAAGAGCTTCCTCAGCAAGGAAGCGGCCCACGTAGAAGGCTTTGCCAAAGAGTGCGCCGTAGTGACCCATTACCGCCTGAAGAACGACCCGAATGGTGGTGGTGTAATAGTAGACCCGGAAGCAAAACTGGAAGAAGAACTGATTGTTCGTCCAACATCCGAGACCATTATCTGGAGTACGTATAAGAATTGGGTGCAATCGTACCGCGATCTTCCCATACTGGTGAACCAGTGGGCCAATGTCGTGCGCTGGGAAATGCGTACGCGACTGTTCCTGCGTACTGCTGAGTTTCTCTGGCAGGAAGGCCACACGGCCCACGCTACCCGCCAGGAAGCCATAGAGGAAACCGAAAAAATGCTGGAGGTCTACGCCACCTTCGCGGAGGAGTATATGGCCATGCCGGTGATAAAGGGCGTGAAGACGGCAAATGAGCGGTTTGCCGGAGCGGAGGATACATATTGCATAGAAGCCATGATGCAGGATGGTAAGGCGTTACAGGCTGGTACCTCGCACTTCCTGGGTCAGAACTTTGCTAAGGCGTTCGATGTTACGTTCACCGATAGGGAAAATAAGATAGACCACGTATGGGCTACCTCCTGGGGTGTATCTACCCGGCTGATAGGGGCGCTGGTAATGGCGCACAGCGATGACCAGGGCCTGGTAATGCCGCCGAAGCTGGCGCCGCTGCAGGTGGTGATAGTGCCTATTTACAATAAGAAAGATGCCGAAGCCAGCCAGCGCATAGACGATACCGCCGCCGCTGTCATAAAGGAATTGAAGGCCAAAGGCATACGGGTGAAGTACGACAACGACGACACCACCCGCCCGGGTTGGAAGTTTGCCGAGTATGAGCTGCGTGGCGTACCGGTGCGTATAGCCATTGGTGCCCGCGACCTGGAAAACAATGTAGTAGAGGTGGCCCGCCGCGATGAAAAGACCAAAGAAACGGTTTCCCTGGATGGTCTCAGCGGTACGATAGAAACCTTGCTGGCCGATATTCAAAGCAATATGTTCCACAAAGCGCAGAAGTTCCGCGATGAGCATATTACGAGGGTCGACAGTTGGGAAGAATTTGTAAAGGTACTGGACGAGAAGGGAGGCTTTGTTTCCGCTCACTGGGACGGCACCCCCGCAACAGAAGACAAGATAAAGGAAATGACCAAAGCGACCATACGCTGCATTCCGCTGAACAATGAGCAGGAAGAAGGCAAGTGTGTGCTTACCGGTAATGCATCTAAAGAACGTGTACTATTCGCAAGAGCGTATTAGGCCGGTATTAAAAAATAGTGACGGGCTGGCCAATTTTTTGGTCAGCCTTTTTTAGTGCAGGCTTGCGACTGTCCCTGTTCTATTTCAAATGGAACTGGAAAAATGAATCAAAACAGGTAGCCATTGCGGTTACCTGTTTCTTTTTCTATTTTGCGGCAAATTATAACACATGGAGAATTCATTCCGCAGCGAGAAAGATGTTTTCAGCCTCCAGCTCAGCGACCGTGGTAAATCCAATCTGCTGGAAGTGAGCCGGTGGGGCAAGTTCCTGGGCTATGTAGCTATCATATACATCCTGTTGGTGGTGGGTTTTTTCGCCTATATAATGTCCCGGATATCGGCAATGGCAGCCTCTTACGGAAACACAGGCCAATTGAAAACAGTTATACTATGGTATTGGATTATGCTCATCGTAGGCGTACTACTCACTGTTTATCCTATATACTCGCTTATCCGTTTCGAACGCTTGATTAAGCCGGCCCTGTACACCTCCGATCAGGACCGCCTTGACACCGCTTTCGCGCAACTCGGTTCCCTGTTCAAGTACCTCGGCATCCTCACACTCATATTCCTGCTGCTCTTTGTAGCAGGATCTGCCTTCGGCCTTATGGGAGCAGCTATGATATAACGTACGCACGACGCAACCATGATTGTAGGCCTGAGCGGGAGCTGAAGGCTTGCTGAGAAATGTGACAACCCGTTTGTAGTGCTCGCACAAAACCCAACGTCCTCTCCCGCCTGCTTGTAGGAGACGTTGGCGACCCGGCTTACCCGATGTTGCGAACGGGGTGGCACCCAGTCCAACAAACCACAAAGCTACCCGATAACCTCAGCACGTCCCGGCATCATATACGCCACAGCATCACAGCTCCGCACCGTATATGTCCTCTATTTCCTTTTGGTATTTTTGTTCTATCACCTTTCGCTTGGTTTTTAAGGTAGGAGTCAGCTCCCCACCGTCTATAGACCATTCACGGGCCAGCAACGCAAACTTCTTCACCTGCTCCGGGTGGCTGAAAAGCGGGTTGTATTTCTCTATCTGCTTCTGTATCAGCTCCTGTACTTCTGGCTTTTTTATGAGTTCCGTGTTGCTGTCAGGAGCGATTGTTTTCTGCGTCTCCAGGTACTTGCGTATGTTGGAGAACGAGGGTACTATCAGGGCCGCTACAAACTTCCGCCCGCTCCCTATCACCATCATCTGCTCTATGTAGGGGCTTTCCTTCATCTTGTTCTCCACCACCTGCGGGGCCACATACTTACCTCCCGATGTTTTGAAGATTTCTTTCTTCCGGTCGGTTATTTTCAGGAAACGGTTTTCTACCCATTGTCCTATATCGCCCGTATGGAACCACCGTTCGTTGTCTATTACGGTAGCCGTCAATTCCGGTTTTTTGTAGTAGCCCATCATTACCAGGCTGCCCCGTACCAGTATTTCGCCGTCTTCGGCTATTTTTACTTCCACGTTCTTTATCAGCGTGCCTATGCTGCCTACACGGCGGTCCTCGCTTTCAAAGCGGTTAACAGATACCACCGGCGAGGTCTCCGTTAGCCCATACCCTTCCATGATAACAATGCCCGCGGAGGTGAATATCCTTATCAGCCGTTCCTGGCAGGCCGCCGAGCCGGTTACGATGGCTTTTACGTTGCCCCCCAGCGCTTCCCGCCATTTGTTGAAGATTATCTTATTGGCCAGGTTCAGTTGCAGACGGTACCACCAGTTGCCGCGTTGTACGTTGTCGAATCGCTTGCCCAGCTCCAGCGCCCAGAAGAAGAGCGCCCGCTTTATTCCTTTCAGTTCCAGCCCCTTGGTCAGTATCTTCTCATACACTTTTTCCAGCAGCCTGGGTACGGTGGTGAATACCATCGGCTTCACTTCTTTCAGGTTTTCGCCTATGGTTTCCATGCTTTCCGCGTAGTATATGGAAAGGCCCGCGTCTATGTATATATAGCTCACCGTCCGCTCAAAGATGTGGTTCAGCGGCAGGAAGCTCAGTGCCTTTTCACCTTTTTGCGCAAAGGTAAAGGCGGGCATGGAGTCATACACGTTGTTCACTATGTTGCGGTGGCTCAGCATTACTCCTTTAGGGTCGCCGGTAGTGCCCGAGGTATAGATGATGGTGGCCAGTGTTTCCGCGCTTATACGTTCCATTACCGAGGTGTCCGGGGGCAGGTCTTTTTCAGTCAGGCTCTTCCAGTGTGCTACGCCGGGTACTTCGTCAAACGAAAAGATGTGTTGCAGCGTAGGCACCGCTTCCAGTGCCTCCCGGTAGCGCTCGTATATGTCGGCGTTGGCTATAAATAGTTTCTTTACCTCGGCTTCGTTTAGTATAAAGCTGAGCTCCTTGGGGCTTATGGTAGGGTATATAGGGGTCAGTACCGCGCCCGATAGCTGCACGCCCAGGTCGGTCATCAGCCATTCCGGCCGGTTGGGCGATAGAATGGCTATTTTTTCCTGCTGCTCCGGTTCCAGCACCTGGTTGTCAATGCCCAGGGCCAGCAGTCCCCCGCAAAGCGCCCGGGCGGTAAGCCAGGCTTCCTTGGTAGAGTAGGTGCGCCAGCCTCCGTTTTCTTTGGCCGCCAGCAGCACCGAGTCCGGTTGTTGCTCGGCCCGGCGCGCCACTATGTCAAATATCCGCTGTATTGCTCCCATGGTTGTCTCTTTTTATTGATTTTGCCCGCACGCGGTCTTCGTCACTATCCTAAATTTAATAAAAGCAGGCCAAATCCTTACTTTTGAACGGTTAAAAAACTATTAGAGAAGCAAGTTCCGCTATGAGGTTAGTCATGAATGGGGTAGTGCCGGTGCCACTGAGGGAAAAGGTGGAGAATCACAAGTCAGGTATCTGGAAACAGCACCTGGAGCTGAATGCCGGTGAGTACATCTTTGTCCAGGCGCCTTCCGGTACGGGCAAAACAACCCTCGTGCACACGCTGTACGGGCTCCGTACCGACTATGAAGGCTCCGTGCAGTGGGGCGATACCCGCATCACGCAGGCCAGTGCCGGTTTCCTTTCAGAGCTGCGCACCACCGGTGTCTCTGTTATCTTCCAGGACATGCGCTTGTTTCCCGGGCTCACCGCCTGGGAGAACCTCCAGGTGAAGCGCGAACTGGCCGGCACGGTTTCAGAAGAACAGGTTTCCGCGTGGATGGAACGACTCGGTATGTCTGCCAAAAAGCAGTCGCTCGGTAGCACGCTTTCTTACGGAGAGCAGCAGCGCATCGCCATCATCCGGGCGTTGCTGCAGCCGTTCCGCTGGCTGCTGATGGATGAGCCTTTCAGCCACCTGGACAGGAACAACCGAGACAAGGCACGGCAACTGATACTGGAAGTGGTGCAGGCCAACAACGCCGGCCTCCTGCTGGCCGACCTGGACGAGAACGAATATTTCCCCTACACAAAGAAGTTATGGCTGTAAGACAAAAGAATGTACCTAAACTGCTGCAAAAGTTATTGCTGCGTCACTCAAAAGGCTCCGGCAGGTTGTGGGCGTCGCTCGTGTCGTTATGTGTGGGTACCACGCTGCTGCTGCTATCGGTGATGATATGGTGGAACTTTCAGCAGTTGCTGCACGGCCGCGAGCAGAACGATAGCCTGGGGAGTACGTTCCTTACGGTCAGCAAAACGGTAACCAGTAGCATGATGGGAAACCTGAAATCCAGCCTTTTTACCGAAGAGCAGATAGACTCGCTGCGCCGCGCACCGCAAGTGCAGGACGTAGGCCAGCTTACCTCCAATCGCTTCCCCGTGTATGCCATCCTCAATGCCAACGTAGGCTTTGCGACTGATATGTTTGTAGAAGCTGTTCCAGACCGCTTTATCGACAACCGCCCGGAAGATTGGCATTGGGACCCCAGCTCAGCACGGGTGCCCATTATTATCTCGGCCCAGTTCATGGATTTGTATAATTACGGTTTTGCGCCCAGCCAGGGCCTGCCGCAGCTATCGGCTGCTACTATCAAGGCACTGGCTTTTGAGCTGCGCGTGGGGCCCAAGGGGAGCCCCGATTCTTACATAGCGCAGGTTGTGGGTTTCTCCGACCGGATAACCTCGGTGCTGGTACCGCAGTCGTTTATCGATTATGGCAACCAGCGGTACGCGGGGCAGTCCTTCACGCCACCTTCGCGGCTTATAGTTAAAGCCAAAGATCCCTCCGATAAAACGTTCGCCCAATACCTGGAAGCCAAAGGGTACAGCACCAACTCCGAGCAGCTCCGCTGGAACAAGGTACGCTCCATAGTAGAGATAGTTACCGCCGCTACCGGTTTCCTGGCCATACTGTTGCTGGGTATTGGCGCACTGGTATTCGTCCTTTTTATAGAGCTTACCATATCCAGGGCGCAGCAATCCATCAGTCTCCTTACCCAGCTAGGGTACAGCCCCCGTTACCTGGGCCGGTTCATGATAGGGCGCTTCTTCCCGCTGCTGATTGGCGTGCTTATTGTTTCCATGCTGCTGGCCACCATAGGCCAGGTAGTAGCCGCCCAATACGTAAAGGAGCAGAACCTCGCTATATCTTACATCCCTGGCTGGCCGGTATGGGCGGCCCTCGCACTCAGCGCCCTCGTGCTCTTATTCCTCGTAAGCCGAAGTATCATTAAAGCCATTGGTAGATAGCAAACAACAGCAGCAGCACTTACCTCCCACTTTCTTCCGTACGCCTTATTGAGCCACTCAGCTATTGAATCACCGGAGCATTAGCGATCATTCTCCCTACCATCTCTTTCAGTAGTTCACCATCGGGGGTATTGCTGTCTATGCCCACGGCCATGGTAGAGTACTTGCCCAGCAGCAGCAGGCAATGCTCCACTCGGACCAGCGGCCAGTGGCGGGTAGTAGCCATTATCTCGCGGGCTTTGCCCGGCCAGGTGCCCAGGGCTGCCGCGGCCTCCTTCTCGGCTTTGCCGGTGAGGAAATTGGCCTGGTAGAGCCGGTTGAAATGATTATAGAACGAACCAATGACCAGGGGCATCGGTGCCGACTTCGGGTTGGCTACAAAGTAGGCCAGCATGCGGAAGAGCTTGTCGTGGTCGGTGCCGGTCACCGCCTCGGGGAACTCAAACACGTTATACTCACGGCTGATGCCGATATATTTCTGTATTAGCTGCGCGGTCAGCGCCTTTTCTTCCGGAACGTTAATGCGCACTTTCTCTATTTCATTGGCTATCTTCTGCAGGTCGTTGCCCAGGTAGGTAGCCAATATCTGCGCTTCGCGCTCCGGTACCTGGAATCCGATTTCGTTCCCGTACGATTGTATCCAGCCGGGCACATGCTCGTCTTTAATTTTTTCAGAGGTAAGGTAGAAGCCCTTGTCTTTGGCCAGTTTGGTGGTCTTGCTCCGCCCGTCCGATTTCTTGCCGCGGTGTTCTATAAGGAACACCGTGGTAGGTGCCGGGTTTTCCAGGTAGCCGGCAAGCTCATTGTACCCCTTCAGTTGGGCGGCGTCCTTCAGTATCACCACCTGGCGCTCGGCAAACATGGGGAATCGACGGCAGGCATTCACCACATCGGCCCATTCCACATCCTTGCCGTAGAGTACCATCAGGTTAAAATCCCGCTCGCCGGGCTGTAGTATCTGGTGCTCAAAATAGTCCGTGATCAGGTCCAGGTAATACGGCTCATCGCCATCTACCAGGTACACGGGGGCGTATTGTTTCGCTTGCAGCGATTGAAAAAGTTTCTTTAAGTCGGCGGTCATGCTAGTCGGTCACTATTATCGGTTCGGGCGCTATGGTTTCCCCCTTCAGTTTCAGGAATACCTTGGCCGTGGTAAGCACATCCTGTATGCAGTAGCGGCCTATGCGTTCCAGGTCTTTGTCTTTCCAGTACACGCTGCCCACCATGCTGCCATCCAGGTCGTTCTTTGGCGAAGGTATATCCAATACCGCCGCCAGCAAAGCCAGCGACGTAAAATGCTTGTAATCGCCAAAGCGCCACAACTCAAGGGTATCCAGGTGGTTGATTTCCCAGGGCTTTTTCCCGCTTAGCTGCATGCAGTCGGGCAGCGGCACTCCGTTGATGATCATTCGCCGGCAGAGGAAAGGGATGTCAAATTCTTTAATGTTATGCCCGCAAAACCTCAAATCGGGGAAATTCCTGCGGAACCGCGCCAGAACGTCGCAGAAATTATTTAACAATTGGGTTTCGTCATCGTGTACCAGCGATTTGAGCCGCAGCTTCCAGGCACCCTCCTGCTGCACCAGCGAACCGACCACGATGCAGACTACCTTGGAGAACTCGGAAAATATGCCGCCACGCTCCACGAATAGCTCGGCCGGGTCCAGGGGTTTTTCCACCGGGCTTTTCACGTATTTGGCTTTTTTTACCCATTCTGCCTGCAGGCTGTCTTTTAACAAACTGAACTCAGGCACACATGGCACGGTTTCTATGTCGATGAAAAGGATATTCTTAAGCTGTTCCATTAGGCGGACAGAAAATCTATATTTGTAATCGAAATTAATCAACTAATCGTTAAATACTTATGAGTCAGGAAACAAATAGTCCGTTATCTCAGGACAATCCGCAAAAGCAACCGGCTAACAACACTCCGCCACCTAAGCGAAGCACTGCTATCTACTGGGTAGTGATAGTGGCGCTGCTGGGGGTATGCATCTGGCAATTTGTAAACAACAGCAACCTGAAGCAAACGCAGGATATGACGCAGGCCCAGTTAGATTCTACTTCCACCGACCGTGAGCGGATTCAACAGGAGTATGATGAAGCGGCTAAGCGCCTGGATGACCTGCTGACGCAGAACATGCAAAAGGACAGCTCCCTGAAAGACCGTATAGCGGAAGTGGAGGCCCTGAAGACGCGCATTAAAAAAATACTGGATAACGAAAAAGCTACCGCCAGCGATCTCTCCAAGGCCCGCGACCTCATCGCCAACCTGAACAGCAAGACGCGCGAGTATGAAGAACGCATAGCCATGCTGGAAACAGAGAACACCGACCTGAGCAACAAGAACGAAGTGCTCGCTCAGGAGCGTGACTCTACTGTGGCGCAGAATATTGCCATTAAGAAAGTAGGCTCTGTATTACACGCTTCCAACATACGCATGGTGCCGGTAGACCTGCGCAAGGGAGGAAAAAAGGAAACCGAAACGACCAAAGCAAAACGCACCGACCTGCTGCGCATCACTTTCGATATAGACGAGAACCGCATAGCCGATGATGGCAACAAAGACCTCTTCCTGCGCATCACCGGGCCCGATGGTACGGTGCTGAGCAACGCGGCCTATGGTTCAGGAGTTACTACGCTGGTAGACGGCTCCTCGCTCAACTATACCCTGGCCAAGCAGGTAGCATTAAAGCAAGGCCAGCCAGTAAATGGTGTGAATGTAGACTGGCACCAGGGCAATACCTACCAGAAGGGCACTTACAAAATAGAGATTTACAACGAAGGCTACCGCATAGGCAACGGCACCGTAGCTTTGAAATAAGCCGAAAGTTTGTTGTACATTAATGCCATGTTATGTTAATTGGTAACAATTACATAACGTGGCATTTATCATTGTTAACAGCGTTAAATTCTAATATTGTGTCCGAATCGCAGGAAACAAATATGGAAGTGTTACCCGGAAAGATACTGATAGTGGATGATGAACCGGATATAGTGGAGTTTCTCAGTTATAACCTGAAAAGCAAAGGCTACAGCATCACCACCGCACAGAACGGCATGGAGGCCATCCGCAAGGCCAAAGACTTTCGCCCCGACCTGATATTGCTGGACATAATGATGCCCGTGAAAGATGGACGCGAAACGATGAAAGAGCTGCGCCAGATGCACGAGTTTGACCAGACGGCTATCATCTTCCTCACCGCGCTCAGCGACGAACGCTCGGAGATAGAAGGCCTGAAACTGGGTGCCGACGATTATATAGCCAAGCCCATAAAGCCCGAACTGCTTTCCACCCGAATATCGGCCGCTTTGCGCCGATTCCGGAAAGACGACGACCAGGAACAAAAAATGGTATTCGGCGAGCTGGAAATTAACAAGACCAAGTTTACCGTTACCTACAAAGGGCAGGAAATACTGCTGGCCAAAAAGGAATTTGAACTGCTGCAACTGCTGGCTTCCAAACCTGGAAGGGTATTC
Organism: Flavipsychrobacter sp.; assembly: GCA_016786665.1. Taxonomy (GTDB): domain Bacteria; phylum Bacteroidota; class Bacteroidia; order Chitinophagales; family Chitinophagaceae; genus MKUN01. The sequence goes on along the minus strand of JAEUVZ010000026.1, from coordinate 26,727 downwards.
CTCCGCAACGAGATACTGCAGCGCGTATGGGGAACGGATGTGATAGTGGGCGACCGCACCATAGACGTACACATACGCAAGATACGCCAGAAGGTAGGTATAGACCTTATAACCACCGTAAAAGGTGTAGGTTATAAGTTTGAAATGGAGTAGCTTAGTACTGTATGTCTGTACTGGATACCAAGAATCTGTCGCCACGGCTGCTTTCCTTCATTACCGCACTGATAATATCTACCGTGAATGCCTTGCTGAGCCTGGTATTCAGGCCGGAGTGGTATGTTCCGCTGATAGTATTCGCCATTACGTTCATTATCATTTACTACCTGTATCATTATACCCTGCAGCGCTTTATATACCGGAAAATAAAGCTCATCTACAAATTCATTTACCAGACAAAGGCCACAAAGAAAGAAGAGTTCTTCTACGAGAAGATACTCCCGCAGAAGTCGATAGACCAGGTAAGCATAGACGTGGAGCGCTGGGCCACCCAAAAGAAGGATGAAATAGACCTGCTGCGTGCCAATGAGCAATTCCGCAAAGAATTCCTCTCCAACCTGGCGCACGAACTCCGCACCCCCATCTTCAGCATACAGGGATATGTAGATACGCTGCTGGGCGGAGCACTGGAAGACCCTGCCGTCAACAAAAAATTCCTGGCCAATGCCTCGCGCAGCGTAGAGCGGCTGGCGCGGCTGGTAGACGACCTGGACGAAATATCGAAACTGGAATCGGGACGCATACCTATCATACAGGAAACTTTCGTGATGCAAGACCTGGTAAAGGAGGTGTATGAAGAAATGCAATTACGCGCCGAAGAGAAGGACGTAACACTGGACCTGAAAAAGGGCACCGAACGCCCCATAACGGTAAATGCGGATAAGCCAAAGATTAGGCAGGTACTCACCAACCTGGTGGAAAATGCCATAAAGTACGGACCAGAGCATGCCACCGTAACGACCGGAGTATATGAGATAGACGGCAAACACGTATTTACCGAAGTATCCGACGAGGGGCCGGGAATAGGGGAAGAACACCTTCCGCGCATCTTTGAACGCTTCTACCGGGCCGACCGCAGCCGCAGCCGTGCCATCGGGGGAACTGGCCTTGGTTTAGCCATTGTAAAACACATAGTAGAAGCCCACGGGCAGACCGTGAATGTACGCAGTAAGCTGGGGGTAGGAAGTTCGTTCGGGTTTACCTTGGAAAAAGCGGAGTAATGAGTTTTCAGTTGGCAGCTTGCAATTAGCAGTATGATGTATCGCCGTGGCTTTGGCCGTTGTTGGCCACGCGGCCAACAACGGAGGAAATAGTTCTCATTTATTGATTTGTCAACATCTGAACGAATATCTATTTTAGCTTAATGACACCATTACCCGAACAAGAAATAATAAAATTTCTTAAAGAGCATATCGAACCTTTAGAAGACACTTTTTTTGGTTCTGGGTATAGAGCTTCTGTTTATCTTATTGATGGAACATTTCTTCCTTGTGTCATCTTTCGCAATTCCGGAAAAACTGTAAACCTTGCAATCCGCCGCTTTAAAGAAGAACAAACAGGCAAATCTGTTTTCTCCCGTTCTTCAGGTTTAGGCTATTATGATATCGTAAAAAATTTCGTAACGAAGGGTAATTGTGTAAATTACTATGATATAGCACGAGTTGAAAAAAGCCGTTTCGCCTTTCCATTAAATATTCAACGACAAATTCAAGGTGAAACAACTATGAGTTGGACTGGATTTTCTGCAAGAATGAAAGACGGAAAGTATTTTGGTTTTGGCACTGCCTTTCGTTGGGAATTTTTTCAAATGCCGGATAACTATTCAGTAGATGATATAGAAGAGATCGTTAATCATAGTTACGTTTCTCAGACTGGAGAACTAAAGTCGCACAGAGAGGGATTCAATGAGTGGCCTAAAGATCATAGCAATACTACAATTTATAGAGAACGGGCATTTTTCGAATGCTATTTAGATAGCCTTTAGTTGTTTACAAACCCATCCCAATAGTACTTTTCTTAATATAGCTGCACCGCCCTTATTTATTATCATTTTTCTTTCTATCCTACCCTGTTTTGCCTTAACTTCGCGCGCATCTCAAAATAAACTTAAGCAACATATTATGGCTTCACAGAAGATAACCATGGGCGATAACGGGCAACTGAATGTACCCGATAATCCTATTATTCCTTTTATAGAGGGCGATGGTATAGGCCCTGATGTATGGGGAGCGAGTAAAAAAGTGCTGGATGCGGCGGTAGAAAAATGCTACGGCGGCAAGCGCAAAATAGAGTGGAAGGAAATCCTGGCCGGTGAAAAGGCATTCAACCAAACGGGCGAATGGCTGCCTAAGGAAACGCTGGATGCCGCCAAAGAATACCTGGTATCCATCAAAGGTCCGCTGACTACCCCGATTGGGGGCGGTATCCGTTCGCTGAACGTAGCGATGCGCCAGGAACTGGACTTGTTCGTTTGCCTGCGTCCGGTTACCTGGTTTCATGGGGTGCCTTCTCCCGTGGTACACCCGGAGAAAGTGGACATGGTGATCTTCCGCGAGAATACCGAAGATATATATGCGGGTATTGAGTTCAACTACGATAGCCCCGAAGCCCAGAAGATGCGCAAGTTCCTCACCGAACTGGGTGCTATAAAAAAAGTCCGCTTCCCGGAAACAACCTCTTTCGGCGTAAAGCCTGTATCTAAAGATGGTTCAGAGCGCCTGGTGCGCGCCGCCATCAAGTACGCGCTGGAGCACAAACGCCCTTCGGTAACGATAGTACACAAAGGAAACATCATGAAGTTTACCGAAGGTGGCTTCAAGCAATGGGGGTACGATCTGGCGGAGCGTGAGTTTGGAGACCAGGTATATACCTGGGGGCAATGGGAAAAAGCCCGCAAGACCGAAGGGGAAGATGTAGCCAATGCCAACATGAAGAAAGCCGAAGCATCGGGTAAACTGATAGTGAAAGACGTGATAGCCGATAACTTCCTGCAACAGATACTGCTGGCCCCGCAAGACTATTCGGTGGTGGCTACGCTGAACCTGAACGGCGACTACATCTCTGATGCGCTGGCCGCTGCCGTGGGTGGCATAGGTATAGCCCCGGGAGCGAACATCAACTACAACACTGGCCATGCCGTGTTTGAAGCAACACATGGTACAGCGCCACGCTTTGCAAATACCGATACCATGAACCCATCATCGCTGCTGCTGAGTGGCGTGATGATGCTGGAGTATATGGGCTGGAAAGAAGCTGCCGAATGCATTACCGCATCGCTGAGCACTACCATCAAGCGCAAGCGCGTAACTGTTGACTTCTACAACCTGATGAATGATGCGACCCTGCTGAAGACCAGCGAGTTTGCAGAAGAATTGATTAAGAACCTGTAAGATGAATATCGCTTCCTACATAGACCATACGGTACTGAAGCCGGAAACGACTTTGGCCGACATTGAAAAACTATGTGCGGAGGCAGTAGCACAAAGTTTCGCGGCGGTATGTGTGCCGCCTTACTTTGTGAAAGCAGCAAAAGAACTGACCAACGGTAGCAACGTAAAAGTTGCTACCGTTATTGGTTTCCCTTTTGGGTACAGCGCCACGGAGGCGAAACTGAACGAAATAGAACAGGCCATAGCCGATGGCGCCGACGAGCTGGATATAGTGCACAACATTGCGGCGCTCAGGAATGGCAACCATGCCTACCTGCACCACGAAGTGAAAGCCTGTACCGAACGGGCGCACAAGGCGGGCAGGAGCGTAAAAATAATAGTAGAAAGCGGCATACTGACCGATGCGGAACTGGCTAAGTGCTGCGAGCTGTACGCACCCCTGGGCATCGACTTTATGAAGACCTCTACCGGCTATGCGCAGGTGGGCGCTACCGTAGATGCGGTTAAGCTGATGCGCAGGCATCTGCCTGACACCATCGCGATAAAAGCTTCGGGAGGTATTCGTACCTTTGCGTTTGCAAAAGAGCTGATAGCCGCAGGGGCAACCCGGCTGGGCTGCTCGGCAAGTATGGAGATAGTGAGGGAGAGCGGTTTGGGGTAGCCCGGTCGCTGTGCTGACCACCCCGGCCGATAAAAAAGCGAAGCCATTTTTTATCGGCATCTCCTCCTGGAAACAGGAGGGGAGCTGGAAGAGATAAAAATAGAATTGATGAAGAAACTTTTTTACATAGTGGCGTTGCTTTGTGTGGCACAGGTATCGGTGGCGCAGGAGGCGGATACTACCGTGGAGGTAGTGGCGATGAATACCGTGCTGCACGCCGACCCCCGCCTGGATATACTGCTGAAAAAGAGCAAAGGCACCGGGGGCGGTAGCGGTATCTATTCAGGACGCGGCTTCCGGGTGCAGATATACAGCGGCAACGACCGGGCGAAGGCCACAAAGATAAAAGTAGACTTTATGCGCCGCTTTCCACACATACAGACCTACATGACCTATGTGTCGCCACAGTTCCGGGTAAAGGTGGGCGACTTTAAGTCAAGGGAGGAAGCGCAGGATTTGTACCGCCAATTAAGTACCTTGTACAATCCCTGCATGATAGTGCCGGATATAGTAGTACACCGAAACATACGGACGCACAAGGAAAATGATGATAACTAAGATACGCAGTAAGGCAGAGGAGTACTTCCCAGAGGTACAGGCCATCCGCCATCATATCCATTCCCATCCGGAACTCTCTTTCCAGGAATACGAAACTGCATCTTTCATTTCAAAGAAACTCACAGAGTGGGGCATTAAGCACCAGGCGGGCGTAGCCGGCACGGGTGTAGTGGGCCTGCTGGAAGGCAGGAACCCCGGAAAGCGCTGCATCGCACTACGCGCGGATATGGACGCCCTGCCCATACAGGAGCGCAACGATACGCCCTACCGCTCGCAGAACGATGGCGTAATGCACGCCTGCGGCCACGACGTACACAGCAGCTGCCTGCTGGGCGCCGCCAAAATACTGCACGAGCTGCGCGATGAATGGGAGGGGACGATAAAGCTCATCTTTCAGCCCGGGGAAGAAAAGCACCCCGGGGGCGCCAGCCTGATGATAAAAGATGGCGTGCTGGAGAACCCCAGACCGGAAGCGATTTTCGCCCTGCACGTGTACCCGCACCTGCCTTGCGGCACGGTCGGTTTTAGGGCTGGGCAGTATATGGCCAGTGCCGACGAAATATACATTACCATACACGGCAAAGGCGGACATGCCGCGCTGCCACACCAGGCCGTTGACCCCATAGCGATTGCGGCGCAGGTAATAGTGGCCCTGCAGCAAGTGGTTTCCCGAAAGGCAACAGCCTTCATCCCGTCGGTGCTCACCTTCGGTAAGATATCAGGAGGCTTCGCTACCAACGTGATACCCGACAGCGTGGAGATACTCGGTACCTTCCGTACTATGGATGAGAAATGGCGCTACGAGGCCCACGACTGGATAAAGAAAATAACCGAACAAACCTGTGCCGCCTATGGTGCTACCGCTACTGTCGAGATACCCGTGGGCTATCCTTCCCTTTTCAACGACCCGGAGCTGACAGCGCGGGCAGAAGGTTGGGGCAGGGAATACATGGGCGCGGAGCAGGTAAAGACACTCAGCCCGCGCATGGCTGGTGAAGACTTCAGCTTCTACACGCACCATGTACCCGGCTGTTTCTTCCGTATAGGCACCAATACCGATGACAAGGAATTTACCGCACCCGTACACAACGCGCATTTCGATATCAACGAGAACGCGCTAAGGGTAGGCGTAGGGATGATGGCCTGGCTGGCCTGCAAAGCAGTGAACGGCTAATAGGAGAGACGCGGTCCAATCAGTTTAACCCATAAATACCTAAAAATTAGTTCCTAAATAACTTTCACTAATTATTGAAACTTTGAAAAACTTTCCTACCTTTATCCTATGGAACTCAACGAGGCAAGGCAGAAGTTTATAGAGGCATGGGGGAAGATAGGCTCTGAATGGGGCATCAACCGCACCATGGCGCAGGTACACGCCCTGCTGCTGATAGCCCACGAACCACTCACCACCGAGCAGGTGATGGAAGCCCTCAGCATCTCCCGCGGAAACGCTAACATGACGCTCCGCGACCTCATAGACTGGGGACTGGTGGAAAAGCAGCACAAGCCCGGCGAGCGAAAAGAATATTTCTTTGCCGAGAAGGACACCTGGAAGATAGCAAAGCAGGTAGCACAGGAGCGCAAGAAGCGTGAGCTAGACCCTATGATAAAAGTGCTTAACGAGCTCAGCGTGGTGAAGGGCGATGATAAAGACCCCGCCTACAAAACCTTCAAGACCTCGGTTACCAACATCAACAAGCTGGCCAAGAATGTGAACAAAGGACTGGAGAGCATGTTTAAAGCTGAAGAAAGCTGGTTTTGGGGGTCTATTTTTAAAGTGTTCAAGTAGCACTTTTTTTTGATGATATAATTTCATTATTTTCTGAAAATACAATACAAAAGGTTATGAGCAAGACACTAAAGACCATTACCACGCCGCTTACCTGGCTGCTCAGTGTGCTCTATGAGTTCCTCCTGTACAACTACCGCGTTGTCTTTCCCGTGGCCCGCCGCGAAACCTTCGATACCATACCCGAGGTTCACGTGGGCTTCCGCATCGCATACCTGTTGGCTACCTGGTGGCTCTCTTCTTTCATCCTCACCCTCTATGCGCCGCTCATGGAGCCCACCGTGCCACCGGGGCACCCGTACAGGGAGTACCTCGTCTGTGGCGGGCAGATTATCTTCCAGGCCATTGTTATTTCATTTTTCCGCCCGGCTAAGCTGTGGGACTACCTCGGCAACATGATGACCATTTCCTTCGCCGCATCACTCATGCTGGTAGTGGGCATGTGTATGGCGCGGCTGATACCGCCGCCGCCCCTGGCTTATGTCTGCTACTTCCTGGCGCTGGCGGGCCTCATGCTGCTGGAGCACATACGCCGCAGCACCATCCTCCGCCTGGGCTGGCTCATGACGGCCACCTGGCTGCTTTACCGCGCAATAGTATTAGTCATCATCTTCATACTCGGATAACATGATAGCCAATAAGATAGTCCTCGCCGGGGGAAACGGTTACCTCGGCTCCGTACTGGCGGAGTATTACAGTCCACGCTGTGTGGAGGTGGTGCTGCTTAGCCGCAGGCCGGCGCTGCCCCGGGGCAACATACGCACCGTGGTTTGGGACGCCCTTCGTGAAGGCCCCTGGGTGCAGGAGTTGGAGCACGCCGATATGCTCATCAATCTCTGCGGGAAGAACGTGAATTGCCGGTACAACGAGAAGAACCGTAGTGAGATAGTCAGTTCCCGGGTAGTACCCACCACGCTGCTGGGCCGGGCCATAGCTGCCTGCGCCGCGCCGCCCGCCCTTTGGATAAATGTCACCTCCGCCACTATCTACCGGCACGCCGAAGACCGCCCGCAAGACGAAGAAACCGGTGAGATAGGCTCGGGCTTCTCTATTGATGTCTGCAACCGCTGGGAGGAAGCCTTCTACGCCGCGCCCACACCCGCCACCCGGAAGGTGGCCCTGCGCATGGGCATCGTGCTTGGCCGCCGCGATGGCGTTTTCCCACGCCTGCGGAACATGGTGCGCTTCGGGCTGGGCGGCAAACAAGGAAACGGCCGCCAGTACGTATCGTGGATACACGAGCACGACGTAGCCCGCATTACCGAATGGCTGCTGCAGCACCCCGAATTGCAGGGCCACATCAACTGCGTGGCGCCCAGCGCTGTCACCAATGCAGAACTCATGCGCCACCTCCGCCAGGCCTGCAAAATGCCCATCGGTCTGCCCGCACCCGCCTGGCTGCTGGAAATAGGCGCCCTCCTCATCGGCACCGAAACAGAACTCATACTAAAAAGCCGCTGGGTAACCCCCAAACGCCTCCTCGGCTCCGGCTTTAAGTTTCGCTTTGAGAAACTGGAAGATGCGGTGAGGGATGTGGTGGGGTGAGGGATTTACGGAATTAACTGCTGTTTTTTCTCACCGCAAATAGGACACTTGCGGTAACGGAATCAATGTGGATAGTCGAGGTCAGATATTGCTAAGTTAGGGGGAGCGGAATGAGTTAGCACTTTCCGAAAGTGATTTAGGATGCTATTTATGCTATGAATGTTTTTGTCTTTGATATAGTTGTATAAACTTAGAAAATACGTTTCATAGTTGTCAATTAGAATTTTTTGGTTACTATACATCCATGTTGGGAGCCAGTGATTGATATTTACCATGTCAGAACAATACAACATATCATCGCCGTCAAATCTTACAAATAACATTGGCCCATATGAATCAATGCTTGATATTGTCATGTTGATTTGTTTAGAAGACTTAATATAAAATCTTGGTCTATTTACATCTTTAACATCAAACTCTACTTCAAAGTTCAATTCTACAAGGGCGCGAAACAAGGTAACTACAAAGCCACTGCTTCTATATTTATAGTCCAACTCAACAGAATTTTTTTCAAGTAGTAATTTTATATCATTTACCGAAACAAAGCCATGACCATATATAGGTATGATTTTCTCATCGTTCCAATATCCATTTATTATTAAATAATCTGTTTTAATTTCGGAAATAGGGAAGTGTTCATATATGTAATCAAAGAAATCAAAAGGGTTACTACTGTTTCTCCTGAATTCATTCAATTGTCTGCAGCCATAGACGAGGTTTGAATAAATGCTGAAATTAAATCCTTTGATGGAATTTCTGGCGACAGTGAGGTTTGGAATTAGGTCATCTTGAAGATAAATCAAACCTGTGTAGAAAATAGCTTGCCTCCAATCGCCTCGATTTATACGACTATTATAATCAAACAAACCATCCACGAAACGGAGTTTGATATGTTCGCTGATTTCGCTAAAATTTGGAATATTAATTCCATTATGAATTAGATGTAGGTAGTTACGATAGTTCGAGTGGTTGTATTGAGGACTTAGAAATTTATTGAGATTTTTTGTTTGAATTAGCGTGTTTAATTCATTGAAGAAAGACAACGACCTGACTTTAGTATCTTTATTACCATTAGTGAATGTGTTTTTTTCAAATGTTATGCGAAATGCACTTTTTGAGAAGTGAAAAGAATAAGAAGTATTTACAGGTAAATTATGTTCTTCAAGATAACTACATTTCAACCGTATAATTGCTATTTGACCTTTCAGATTATTATTAGGGCAATTAGATGTTAAGTCTATCGGTATAATTTCAATCCCCATATCTGAGTTGATTTCAAAGTCAATTGTCTTTTCAATTTCCTTTTTTTGCAAAGGTGTAAATGGGATATATGAATAGTCGACAATTTGCTCGTCTAGGATATCAAAACCAATATTTACTTTTTTCCCAGAAAGATATATGTCAATTGGTGAACAAAGGACAATTTCATTAAGGACTTCATTTAGTTGTTTTTCAAAATGTAGTGAATCTTTTTTACTACTTATTCTCACCGCTATACTTGTCCCAAATTCGTTCCTAAACGAATTTTCTGGATTGATATTAGGCATAGGAAGTGGCGTGTGATTTTCGCTATCTATTTGCATGAAGTATTGACCTTCCAATCCATTAATTGACAAACGGATTTTTTGCTCGACAGTATTTGTTTGCTTTATCGCTATAGATCTTGAATTAATTTCAATAGTATCACCTAGCATAAAACAAGATAAAAGACCGATCCCAAATCTGCTTATCGGCGTAAAGTCTTTTTTTATGGTTTTTTTGTAGTGATTTTTTTGAAGTTTAAAGAAATCTGATTTGTAAAATGAGTTTCCTTTTTTTAAAAGATGGTTTTGAATAATGTATTCGTTTAAACCCATGCCAAAATCATCAAATCTGACCCATCGAAACCCTTTATCATCAACCCATGTATTGATTTCCACGGGGCTAATTTTGAAACCCAAATCTCCGTTACTATGCTGGTGATATTCTCTCATCCTGCTAGTGTCTATTGCATTCTGCAACAATTCTCTAATGAAAATATAGTTATTAGAGTATAAATTTTCACCTGTTAACAGATGAATAATTTGTTTCTCGTCCAAGGAAAGGCGATAATCACCTTTCTTGTAGTTTGTTGAAATGATTCCTCCTCTGTTAATTTTCTTAGGGAGTTGTATTTTTCTCCATTTGTCTGAACAACTCTCTAATAACACAGCACATTCGTATAGTTCGTTGTCAATTATGTCAAGAAAATTGTGGATATTTTTTTCTACTTGTGGGTGTTCTGGTCCTGCTATAAAGAGAAGGTCAGTATTGTTGTTTTCATGTTTTATAGAAAATCCATTTGAACTTAAGTGCTTGTTCCATTCTTTTTTGCTGATTTCCTCAGCGTCATTTTTAGGGCTATCGAGGTCTAAGAATTCATAGACACTAATTGGTGTCCTAGTGCTATCAAAATCTAAAATGTCGCCTAGGCGGAGCAGTATAGCACAGAAACACAAATCGGCTTCCCCTAAAAAGTTCCTTGGAAACTTTTCCTTGTTGTTTAAGAAATCTGCACTTTCATTATGGCTCTCACAAATATTACCAACACTAGTTCTAAGAGAAATATTCTTCCATTTATTTTGATCGAAATGATTTATGAAGTTCCAAACACGTTTAGCATGCATCCAACGACAATACCATTCAGCGAGATTTTCGGATAATTCTGAACCATTTTCTTCATACTCTAGCTTAGCCTTTAAGTTTTTATCAAGAAAATGTATGAAGCTTAATTCCTGACTAATATTCTTAAGTTCACTTTTTGCAAAAACCATTCCAATGTCATGATAACCAACACTTATAATAATTATTAGACATTCCAGTTCAGAGAGTTCTTTAACTTTGTCTCCTAAAATTTCTCCAATGATTCTCAATACATTTTTTAAGTGTTGTTTGTTGTGTAGCGTATAATGAGGAAATGTTTCGTAGTATCTGTCGAGCAAACTGTAGGGGGTTTCAAAAAGGCGCTCAAGGCTGAATTCCTGTTTGTTACTCAGTCCTTTGTAGTGTTTCCAAATTGGAAGTTCTATAATATCGTCTAGCATAGTGTAATTCTATATGATATAAATGTAAAAAATATAGGCAACATTGCGTATATCGATAATACCCCTGCTGGGCGTAGAGTTTCTCTACGTCCCACCGGTGGCCAACCTCGAGATTGGCGATACCAACAAAGCACATCTATTCTTCGCTCGCCCTGTACATCCCCTCTTGAGGGTAACTATATACCAGTTGGGCAAAATAATTAACTTAGACATATGGAACAACCAAGGGAGTTATACATTCGACTTGTAACGGAGATGGCAGAACATCTAAAAAAGTCGTTAAAAATACTAGAAACAATACAGTCCAATGAGAACTTTGAAGATGATGATGAACTAATTGCTGAATATGAAAAGGAAAAGGAAGAAGTCGAGCGACTGTCTACCGAAATAAAAAACGTGAGAAAAGAAATAATGAATTAAAAAGGGAGCAAACAAGCTCCCTTTCCTATTAGTACCTCACTGGCGCGGGTGTTCCGCAGGGCACCCGTGTCTAAATAGTAGAAAAGGCCTTAGGCCGGACACCCTACACGAGCAAGAACGCGCTTACGAGATTGCTTTCCTCCTAGTCGGCGGACAGGCGTTCCTCTCCCGCCCGAAAGATCATGGCCGGGCGGGCAAAGACGGAAAGGAGAAATAAGCTTGGTAAGTCAATTTAATACCTCCGAATCCCGGTTCACCCCCTATTATCCAAAAACTTCACCTGCTTCCTGCTTCCCGCGGGGAACTGCATTTGCTGCATGTCGGCGGCAGAGTGGAAATGCAGCAGCGGTGCCACCCGCAGTTTCGATTGCAGCAGCGGCTTCAGCTTCATTTCACAATCGTCCACCGGCAGGGGAGTGTTCAGGTGCAGCTTCAGCTCATCCGTCCCTATCTCGTTGGTGAACACCTCCACCACATACTCTTTTACGAAAGGAATATTGTTCAGTATGTCAAACACTGCGGGTGGGTACAGCGTGGTGCCCTTGTATTTTATCATCTGCTGCTTGCGGCCCAGCACCGGGCTCAGCCGGCGCGAGTGGCGTCCGCAGGAGCACACACTATCGTAGTAGGTGCAGATGTCGCCCGTGCGGTAGCGCAGCAGTGGCATCCCTTCCACGCCCAGCGTGGTAACCGCCACCTCCCCATATTCACCTGCCGGCAGCGGCTTGTCGTGGTCGTCCAGCACCTCCAGTATTATCAGGTCGGGCTGCTGGTGGCCGCCCATCCCCGCACCGCACTCGGTAAAGGCCGTCTGCATCTCGGTAGAGGCGTAGGTGCTGTATAGCTTTATTGGCCAGTGCCGGTGTATCATTTCGCCCAGCGCGTTCAGTTCAAAGTCGCCGTTGCGCAGGCTTTCGCCAATGCACACTGCTTTCTTTACGGGCTGGTGGTGCAGGTCTATCTGGTGCTCCTGTGCATACTCTATCAGCTTCAGCATAAAGGAGGGCACGGCCACTATGCTGTTGGCCTGCAGGCGCAGCAGGGTATCCCACTGCATGGCCGGCAGCCCGGGACCGGTACGCACCAGAGAGGCCCCCAGTTTCCGTATGCCCTGGTAGTAAGCTATCCCCGCCATAAACTGGCGGTCCAGCGTCAGCATCAGTTGGTAGGTATCTTCCGGTTGGCCGTCCGCACACAGGAACGATTGCTGCTCGTTGTACGAGAGGCGGTCCAGGTCGCTCTCCGTCAATGCTATCGTTACCGGCCGCCCCATAGTGCCCGATGTGGCCGTGTATTCCTTCACCGCCGCCGAGGGCACGCACAGGAAATCCCAATTGTGCTCCTGCATATCGCTCTTGCTGGTGGTAGGCAGGTACTGCATATCCGCCAGCGACTGTATGGTATCAATGGCTACGCCATGCTCCCGGAGCAGCCTCCCGTAAAAGGGGGAATGGCCCTGTAGGTACACCAGTAGCTCTCTGAGCGCTGCCGACTGGTAAGTATCCTGTGCCGCAAGCGGCTGATAAGCGAGGTGGGGATTGAAATGCACGCGGGGTAAATTTTGTGTAAAGTAAATATATGTTACCGAAAACGGCTAATTTTCAAGCTATACCCTTGCTGGGCAAGCCTTTTCAGCTCCCTATAACCCCATAGGAAAAACCAGTTTTTAAAAATTCAATTCCCCGTTATATCTTTGCACATGGCTGCAAAATCTAAATTCTACGGCGAGGGCCTCACTTTCGATGACGTGCTCCTTGTTCCCGCTTATTCAGAAGTCCTTCCGCGAGAGGTAAATCTCACTTCACAGTTAACCCGCAATATCCGGATAAATATACCCATGGTTTCCGCTGCAATGGATACCGTTACCGAACAGCGCCTGGCTATAGCCCTGGCCCGCGAAGGGGGTATAGGCATTCTGCACAAGAACATGAGTGTAGAGCGCCAGGCCGAACAGGTACGCAAAGTGAAGCGCTCGGAAAGCGGTCTTATTGTAGACCCCATCACCCTGACCCCCGACGCCACCGTGGCCGATGCCATCCGCCTGATGAACGATAACCGCATTGGCGGTATACCGATAGTGGATGCGCAGCACAAACTGGTAGGCATCCTCACCAACCGCGATATGCGCTTTGAGAAGAACTCGCGCAAAAAGGTGAGCGAGATAATGACCAGGGAAAAGCTGGTAACAGCCCCTTCCGGCACCGATATGGTAAAGGCCGAAAAAATACTGGAGCAATACAAAATAGAAAAGCTGCCCATAGTAGATAAAAAGGGCAAGCTGATGGGCCTCATCACCTTCCGCGATATCATAAACCTCAAAAGCCACCCCAACGCCTGCAAAGATGCCAATGGACGCCTGATGGTAGGTGCCGCGGTAGGCATTACCGGCGATACAATGGAGCGCATAGAGGCGCTGATGGCCGCGGGAGCCGATGTGATAACACTGGATAGCGCCCACGGTCACTCGGTACACGTTATCAATATGGTGAAGCAGGTAAAGAAAAAATTCCGGACGCTGGATGTAATAGCCGGCAACGTGGCCACCGCGGCGGGCGCTAAGGCGCTGGCCGATGCCGGAGCCGATGCCGTGAAGATAGGTGTAGGCCCCGGTTCTATCTGCACTACGCGCGTAGTAACAGGGGCGGGTGCGCCGCAGCTCACCGCTATTATAGAAGCGGCCGCCGAACTGAAAAAGAAAGGCGTTCCCGTAATAGCCGATGGCGGTATCCGCTATACCGGCGATATGGTAAAGGCGCTGGTGGCTGGTGCTTCTACCATCATGGCGGGCTCCATCTTTGCCGGCACCGAAGAGAGCCCCGGCGAAACTATTATATACGAAGGGCGTAAGTTTAAATCATACCGCGGTATGGGCTCGGTAGAGGCCATGCAGGAGGGCTCTAAAGACCGCTACTTCCAGGATGTGGAAGCCGACATTAAGAAGCTGGTTCCCGAAGGTATCGTGGGCCGCGTTCCTTATAAGGGCAACCTGAACGAGATAGTGCAGCAATTTGTAGGCGGCCTCCGCGCCGGTATGGGTTACTGCGGCGCCAGGGATATCAAAGCCCTGCACGATAATGCGCAGTTTATCCGTATCACTTCAGCCTCCATGGCCGAAAGCCACCCGCATGATGTGGTGATCACTAAGGAAGCACCGAATTACAGCAGGTAGTTTTCAGTTGGCAGTTAACAGTTTTAGTTTGTAATACCCTGTTAATAGTTGGCAATTCCCATTTAGCAGGAGGTTGATGATTATTATAGATAAAAGAAATGCTTCAGCGGATGCTGAAGCATTTCTTTTATCTTACTTGCTCTGAAAACTGCTAAAAAAAGATACTGTTAACTGTCAGCTGAAAACTGAACTACTCTTCATCATCAAAACCGCTGCCTACCGGCTTCCCTTTCACTATGCTGTACACTACCGGTGCCTGCCGGTAGATGCTTTGGTTAAACTTATTGCCCAGCACTATTATGGTCAGGTTCTCTTGTATAAAGCGGTAGAACACCGTGTTGTTGCCATGCCACCAGCCATTGTGGTACACTATCTTGTTGCCGTTAGGGTAGCACAGCATCCGCCAGCCCAGGCCATAGTTCTTCACGCCCGGTTTCTCAAACGAGCAGGGGCCATAAGCCAGTTCCATGGTTTCGTTGCTCAGTATGTCGTTGTTGTACAGCGATTGGTCCCAGCGGTACATATCGCGCACGGTGCTGTAGATGCCTTTGTCGCCATTTACGCCATCGGCAAACATGTCCGGCTCGCGCACCCAGCTGGCTTTGTAGCTGATGGCTGCGTTGCTGGGCAGACCGTGGTCAGGATTGTACACAAAGGTGTTCTTCATTCCCAGGGGGTCAAAAATGTAGGTCTTCATAAAGTGCGCGAAGGGCATTTCCGATACTTCTTCTATAATGCAGGCCAGCATCACAAAGTTGGTATTGCAGTACTTGAACCGCGTATTCGGCTTCGACTCCGCCGCCGGGCGGTACTTTATCATGATATCCAGCACATCGTCGCTGGTGATGGGGATGCGCGTGTTCTTCTTGTACCGCGAGGTAAACTTCAGGTAGTCGGGCAGTCCGGAGCGGTGGTCCAGCAGCATCTTTATAGTGACGCCGGCATAGGGGAACCCTTTCAGGTATTTGCTTACCGGGTCGTTGATGTCGAGGTAGTTATTCTCATACAGGTACAGTATGGCGGCGCTGGTAAAGGTTTTGGAAGTGGAAGCCAGTTGCGAGCTGCTGTTGGGCGAGAGGCGTTGCAGGCCTTCACGGTTGGCATAGCCATAGTAACGCTCGTATATCACATTTCCTTTGTAGCCTATCAGCACGCTGCCGTTGAAGCCTGCGCGCTGCTGCTGGGTGTAGAACGAGTCCAGCCGTTCTATGATATACCTGCTTTCGCGGGAGGTAGTGTCGTAGGAGAGGCTGGCGGGCACTGCCGCCTTGCGGGGCAGGTCGTGGTGGCGGGGAGGGTAAGCCCTGGCGGGTTCCGCACCGGGGTTGCAGGCTATAAGTACTACGGATAATATAGAAGCGGCAATAGATGTACGTGTTATTCTCAGCATTAGTATGTTTTGTTCCGACCCTTGCAAAAATAAAAGCCTGACTTCCCTTATCAGGCCTTTAACTCAATTTTAACAAAGGTAATCACATCGTCAATTAATTCATAATAGCACTGGTTCAGGTGGTAGTAGTTAATAACGAATGTTTTATACGCTTCATCGGGCGGGGGCATGTGTTGCGCCCTGCGGTACAGCCCTTGCAGCGAGCGCTCCATCCCGCGCATAGTGCGGTAGTTATAGAGCCAGTTGTGCTCTTTCATATACGGAAAGTAGGCCGCGAACTTTTCTGGAAAGTATTGCTGGTTGCTTTCCAGCTTGGCATAGGTTTCCTGGCTAAAGGCCAGGAGGCTGGCGGGGTTGGCGAAGTGCCTGGGGTCGTTGGCCAGGTAGTGGTCCAGCAGGCTGTCCATTACAGCGCCGGCATACAGCCGGTAGTGCTCACGAAACAGCAGCTTGGCGCGCTGGGTTGCCGGGTGTTCGTCGGTGTACTGGTCTATCTTCCGGTGCAGCTCTATTCCCCTGCGTATGCCGCTGGGGTAGTGGTCCAGCGCCAGCCGGCCTTTTACATGGTCGCCTATCAGGTTGCCTGTCAGTATATCGGGGTCGCCCATCGACAGCACGGCGTGGCCTAAGTAATTCATACAGCGAAGCTACATTATTAAGACGATGCTTTTTCTATCAGTTTCTGCAGGTCGTAGTACATCTCTTTCAGCTCTATCAGCAGTTTGGCGGTGTACACTTCCTGCGAGCGCGTCAGCAGGAATGCGGTACGGAAACCGGGGTCGCCCGGCAATAGTTTTACCTGCAGCCCGGGGTCTATCACGCGCAGCATTTCTATGTTTTTGTTATACCATTCCAGGCAGTCGTTTATCAGTTGTTGCTGTGGCTCGGTGGCGGTTGCCAGCTGGCCGGTGCTGCGGTTGTCCTGCTCCAGTTGTATGTTGTTCAGTTCCCGGGTTATGCGCACGTTGTGGGTGATAAGCTGGTAGTAGTTGGCGTAGTGTTTCTTTTTTACCGATGGTTCTTCCATGTACCGGTTAAAGGAGTCAAACACATTGCTGTTGTCCGATTCGGCATTGCGTTTGTATTTCGTCCAGTTACGGTCTACCCCGCTGGAAAAGAAAGAAGCGATGAAGTATTCGTAGTTCACGTATATGGCTTTGGCCAGGTGTATGGGCAGCCATTTCTTGTCCCAGTGCGGCAGAAAGGCGAAGCCCGCCAGTACGGCCAGCCCGCAGCCACCAGCGGTGGCCAGGGTGCGGGTGACTATCACTATCGGTTCCAGTTCTTCTTCCAGGTTAAAGAGCAGCACCAGGTTTATCGTTACCACGAATACAGCTATGGCGTAGTTGCGCCGCAGGTAGTATATCATAAAGATGAACGACAGGCAGAGCAGTATTTCGTTCAGGTAGATGCCGGTACGCACATACAGCAGCGAGCCGCCCACTATGCCACCGGCCACGGTGCCTATGATGCGCTCCAGCGATTTCCGGAAGGTAGCGCCGAAGTATGGCTGTAGTACTATGATGACACTGAACGGCAGCCAGTAGCCCTTGTATATATCGAACCACTTGTATATGAACATGGCTATGGCGGCTGCCAGGGCGGCGCGCGCGGCATAGCGGGTAGTAAATGTATTGAAGTTGAACAGCAGCTTCAGGTTCTGTATCCAGTGGCGCGGGTGCAGGGTGAACAGTGTTTTTACCAGCGAGTAAGAGCGGAATACCGGCAGGTCTTCCCCTACCAGTTCCAGGCGGTTAATGCAGCTTTGTATCAGCTTCAGCGTGCGCCCGGCCAGGTGCACGATACGCTCCAGCGCCGCGGTGGTGGCCTCTTCCCCGGTAAAGGGGCTGTTCTTCATCAGCAGCAGCAATTTGTTGATGCGGCTGACGCGCGAGGTAAGCAGCAGTTTTTCCTCAGGCTTCAGGGTGGCTATGTACATGGCCATGCGTTCGGCGGTTTGCTGCAGCGCGTTGGATAGAGAGGCTAGCTGCATTCGGGTGGAAGCATCCAGTTGGCTGCGGCTGATGAGCTCCGCCTCTTCGCTGATGTTGATAATGTGAGTGGCTACCAGTGCCGATGCTTTGCGTAGCTGTGCCAGGTGATACTCGGCTTTGTCTTTGCGGCTTACCTGGTCGGCGGACTTTTCGTGAAAGGCGAAAGAGGCATTGATGGAGGTGCGCACTTCCTTTTCTTTCAGGTATAGCTGGCGGAGGCTGCTGCGCGATTTTTCCGTCCACCCCTTGCCGGCCGTCTGCACCAGTGCCGCTATGTTTTTCCATATAATGGCGATAGAGCGGCGGTAGGCCTGCTTGGCCGGCATAAAGGCGGTAGTGAGGATGCTGATGAATATCGTCCATCCCGCTCCGGTCAGCACCTGTAGTGTCCGCGCTTCCAGCCCGTTAAGATCGGCAACCGGGTAAGCGTTGCAAAAGATAAACAACAGGTACACGCATATAGCCAGTCCGCTGCCCCGGTCGCCCAGGTTTTTAAACAGGCTGGAGATGAACGCTACCGCCAGCATGGCGCCGATGCTCAGCCAGGTGCTTACGCCCGTAACGGTGCCCAGCAGCGCGAAGAATACAGAAAGAAAAGCGCCACCGAAAAGGGTGCGCACCCGTTGCCCGAAGGTGCCTTTTAGTTCCACCCAGCAGATGCACTCCGCGGTCAGCGTAATGAACATAGCCGGAGTTACATTACCGGTATACAGCCCCCACAGCAGGGGTACGGTAGCGGCGATAGCCATACGCACGCCCCACGCCAGCGTAGGCTCAAAGGCTTCGGCGGCTATCAGTTTACTCAGTTGCTTGTATGGTGCGAATTTTGCCAATCCGTTGTTAGCGCGCTAGTTGATTGTCTATTATACTCTTTAGCTGGGCCTCTGTTACCAGCCCTTCCTGGAAGATGCGGTACGATGTGCGCTGGTGCAGTATCAGCGTTGCCGGTATAGAGCCCGACCAGCTACTTTCCAGCTTTGGTATAAATTCATTCGCGTTCGTTTCATTCAGCCACACCACTTCCGGCTGCAACTTTTTCTTTTTTATGAATCCCGCGATTTTTTGCGGATAATCTTCTTTAAAGTCCAGCGATACCAGCAGCACTTTTACCGGCTGGTCTTTGTAGTGCTCGTCTATCTTGCTGAATGCCGGCAGTTCCTTTACACAGGGGCCGCACCAGGTAGCCCAGAAGTTCACTACATACACGGTATCGGCATGGCTGGTTCGCCGCACCACATCTTCCGCCTTGTAGGAGGGTACCTGCTGCCCGTAGCTGGCTACAGTAGCTGCCAGCGCCACCACCAATCCCATTATCCGTATCATAGCACTAATTTATGCAAAGGTATTGAACCTCACCCAACCCGCTCCTTAAAAGGCGAGCGATACTTCACCCCTCAGCCTATACATTCATGTAATATGGTTGTTGCTGCCATATGCTCACCTTGCAAGGATAGGACGGCCCCCGCAGGTCCCCCCGCTCCATTTATGGAGAGGGCCGGGGTGAGGTTCTTTCCCTATTTTGCAGTAGGTTTGTCCCTCTATTAAAGATATTATGGACAAAGTATCTGTATTGCAGCAAAAGAAGGCCGAAGCCCTTAAAGGTGGAGGCAATAAACGAATAGAAGCACAACATAAGAAGGGCAAGCTCACCGCACGCGAGCGCCTCCAGTTGCTGCTGGACGAAGGTTCCTTTGAAGAAATAGGTATGCTGGTAACTCACCGCAGCCGGGACTTCGGGATGGAAAAGGAAATATACCCCGGCGATGGCGTGGTTACCGGCTATGGTACCATACACGGCAGGCTGGTATATGTGTTTTCGCAAGACTTCACCGTGTTTGGCGGCAGCCTTTCCGAAACACATGCCGAAAAGATATGCAAAATAATGGACCTGGCTATGCAAAACGGTGCACCGGTGATAGGCCTCAACGATAGCGGCGGCGCGCGCATACAGGAAGGGGTAGTATCGCTGGGTGGCTACGCCGATATATTTCACCGCAATGTGCAGGCCTCGGGCGTGGTACCGCAGATATCGGCCATTATGGGCCCCTGCGCGGGTGGTGCGGTCTACTCGCCTGCCATCACCGATTTTATCATGATGGTGGAGAATACTTCCTACATGTTTGTGACCGGCCCCAACGTGGTAAAGACCGTAACGCACGAAACCGTAACCAGCGAAGAACTGGGCGGTGCGCAGACGCACGCGTCTAAGTCGGGCGTAACGCACTTTGCCTGCGCCAACGAGATAGAGTGTATAGAGAACATCAAGCAGCTGCTGAGCTACATGCCGCAGAACTGCGAAGAGGACGCTCCCGTGTACCCCTACGATGCCGGCGATGAAAGCCGCGCGAAACTGGACGGCATTATCCCGGAGAATCCCAACCAGCCTTACGATATAAAGGAAGTAATAGAAGAAGTAACCGACTCCGAATCGTTCCTGGAGGTGCATAAGGAGTATGCGCAGAATATAGTGGTGGGCTTCGCACGCATAGCCGGGCGCAGCATAGGTATAGTGGCCAACCAGCCCGCCAGCCTGGCCGGCGTACTGGATATAGAGTCCAGCAAGAAGGGCGCCCGCTTTACCCGCTTCTGCGATGCCTTTAATATCCCGCTGCTGGTGCTGGTAGATGTGCCCGGCTTCCTGCCCGGTACCGACCAGGAGTGGCACGGCATTATCACCAATGGCGCCAAACTGCTCTATGCACTGAGCGAGGCTACCGTACCCAAGGTGACCGTAATTACCCGCAAAGCCTACGGGGGTGCGTATGACGTAATGAACTCCAAGCACATAGGTGCCGACATGAACTACGCATGGCCTACCGCTGAGATAGCTGTAATGGGCGCGAAAGGCGCTGCAGAGATCATCTTTAAAAAAGAGATAGGCGAGGCCGCCGACCGCGATGCCAAGTGGAAAGAGAAGGAACTGGAATACACCGAGAAATTCGCCAACCCCTATGGCGCTGCCGCCCGTGGCTTTATAGACGAGGTGATACTGCCTTCAGAAACGCGCAGCAAGCTGATAAAGGCATTTAAAATGCTGGAGCACAAAGTGGCGAAAATGCCGAAACGCAAGCACGGCAACATACCACTGTAACAATATAAAATAGCAAGCAGTATAACCTGCATTCGCCGGACCGGAAAGGGAGGTGGGTGCAGGTTATTGTTTTACTACCAGCGCCGTCTTTTTAAAGCCGTCTTTGTTCACCAACACATGGTACACGCCGGCGGCCCAGTTGGAAGCGTCTACGGTGGCGGCGGTATAGCTGCCTCCTTCCACCTCTTGGCGGTTCAGCACACGGCCGCGCACATCAAACACGCTGAGTGCGTACTTGCCCGTAGGCAGGTTATCGAGCCCCACGAAAAGGCGGTCGGTGAGTGGATTGGGGAAGGCTTTTATCTTCAGCCCGTCATCAAAGCGGAAGGGTTCGTTGAGCGATACCGTCTCCGGGGTCCAGTGGCCGAGGGTATCTATGTAGGTATTGGAGTTGTCGCCGTCTATGGTGCCATCGTCGTTGCAGTTCAGTATGGTGAAGCTGAAGTAGACGGTATCTACTATGGGCATGGTGGGGGCCAGCCAGAAGAGCGTGGTTTCCATCATGTTGTCTACCACGGTGAGTTTTTGTTTTTGCTCCACTACGGAGTAGTTGCCCACAAATACATCCCACGACCAGGGCGACTGGCCGCTTATCCAGCCGGCGGGATAGCGGTTGCCGCTGCTATCGAGGTGGGAGGCAGAGGCCTGGAACGCCCACTTGGGTGCATTGGAGGAGCCGCGCAGCTTGATGATGTAGGTATTGCCCGGCATAAAGCAGTTGACGGGATTGGAGAACACATCGAGGACGGTGAGGTGGGGCGGAACGCTGTCGTTGAGGTACTGGCCGCCGTTGTGGCAATTGTTGCCGCCGCAGCCTATGGTAGCGGAGCCATCGGAGCCGGTGCGGTTCATGTTGTTGATGTGGGCGAGGCCGTTCTCGTTGCTCATGATCGCGATGGCAACGCCGAAGATAAGGGTGGTGAAAAGGAGTACTTTTTTGAGCATAGGGAAGCTTGTAATGATGATATTAGCTATAAAAATAAGATAATGTGGCCGAAATGAGTGCAAAAAGGCCTAAAAAATAACAAAGGCCGCTCCGGGTGGGGCGGCCTTTGTATATTATATATTTATATAATTTATTTATTTCACTACAGCGATGGTCTTTTGCGCGGCGCCGTGCTTTACCTGCACGTGGTACATGCCTGCGGCCCACGATGCGGTATTGAGTGTGGTGCTGTAGTTACCGCTTACCTGCTCGGTTTGGGTGCTGATAACTTTGCCGGTAGCATCAAATACATTGATGGTGTACTGGCCTTTTTCAGCGCCTTCCATGGCTATGGTGAGCTGGTTGGTGAGCGGGCTGGGGAATGCGCTCAGCCTGATATTGGCGTTTACCTCGGCTACGGATGTAGTTTGGCGGTGGTACGCTTGCCTGATGCTATTGGGCTGGTCGCCGGCGGTACTGCCGTCATCGTTTACGCAATTGGCCGTGGCATAGAACCGAACGCTATCCATAGCGCCGGTAGGGGGCGCTTTCCAATATACTGTATAGGCATAGGCACCTAGGTTCATATTCAGTTTCTGATTGTGCTCTACGATAGATAGGTTGCCGCTGGGCTTAACGGAAACATCGGTGCCGGAGATAATAGTAAATGTACCTGCCTGTACTTCGGCAGAGCCATCAAAGTAAACAGCGGATAGCTGGAAACCATATTTTGTTTTGCCCGCGCTGGTGCCACCAACGGTCACTTTATAGGTTTTATCGTGTTGCCAGCCGCCGTTTATGGGTAGCCCGGTAACAGAGTCGCCCAGGGTGACGGAGAGGAATGTAGCGCTATTGTTGCTGGCATGACAGCCGCCGCCTGCGCAGTTGGCTATGCTCCCCTGGCTGCCGGTCCGGTTGCCCAGCCCTGAAGTAACAGGCCCCGCATTATAACTCATAATAGCGCCGGAGAGGAGGACGATAGAGGTCGTAAATAGTAGAATTCTTTTCTTCATAGAAGTTGTTATTAACTTTTTTGGAATAATTAGTACTGTTAAGATATTACATTTCGCTGACAATGAGCGCTTTTTCTCAAAAATATATGTTGGCTTTGGTAATGCACCTGGGTGCCTACTGAAACGGGAATTGTAGCCGACGGGGCGGGAGGCCGATGTAACTATAGTTACATTATAGTTACATCGTGCAGGGTAGGTGATTTTGTAATTGATTGATTATCAATGCATTTTTAGTTTTTTGCTATCATTTTGGTGCCGTTTAGTTACATTTTACTTACATCATGGTATCATACATTTTCAGTATAGCAGCAGACGGGTACAGTTTGTAGTTCTTTAGTTAGCAGTTAGCAGTTAGCAGTTAGCAGTTGGCAGTTTTCAGTTAGCAGTTGGCAGTTTTCAGTTAGCAGTTTTCAGTTGGCAGTTTTCAGTTGGCGGTTGGCAGTTAGCGGTTAGCAGTTTTTAGTTTTTCGTTTTCAGTTTTTGGGTGGTAGTATGGGTTTCGTTTGGACGGTAACTGGTAGTGGTAAGTTACGAATTTTCCGGGCCAGGGGGGCGGGGGAGATATCCACACGCGAGGTTGTTGCAGGGCTTTTATGGGTAGGGCCAGGGGCTGGTTTTCCGGGCTTGGGGAACGGGTGGGTGTGTGCGAAGAGGCGGCTGGCCATAAAAAAATCCCCACGTGGTAGCGCGGGGATGTAACACGTTATGGTTCAGGCTTTTGCAGGCCTTCTACCATGCCGGTGCGCTGGGCTTCGAAAATCAGCCAACGCCGGCGTTGTTCGTCTTCCTGTCGCTCTTCCTCCCTGAAAGCAGGAGACGGGTTAGTTAATTCACTCGCCAGGATCTTCGTTTCCCTGGCGGTGCTGTTTTCCTGTTGTTTTTGACATTCCACTACAGGTTTTACCATCTAAAAAATAGCTACGAAAAACACTTGCCAGAGGTTTGCACCACCAGCGGTTCTAACATTTCTTTAACCTGGGGGGTAGTTAGAATAATTTGCAAAATTTGCGGGAGAGGCATATCTAAGATGTGTAACATTCTTTTGTTTTTATTTATTAAAATATATATTTGTAAGGTATCCATTGATAAGCCTATATATGAACACTTTTTTCTCAAAGGAGCTTCTTGGCGACCTTGTAAAAGCAACGCGAGAACATAGGAATATTACACAACAAGATTTAGCAAAATCGATTGGCAAGGGTGTTAATAGGTCTACAATAGCGCATCTTGAGCAGGGACTTAGAATTCCGCAACCCGAGCAGTTGGAGTACATTTGTCATTTTTTAGATATTCCCAAAAAATATTGGCATCCATTAGTTGATCCAAAATCTGTTAATCGATTAGACTTTGAAAGTTATTTAAGCGAATTGGTAGGATTACCAGTTTCATTGTCAAATCAAGACAGTTCAATAATTGAAGTTGTAGATAACTTAATTGAAGATATTTTTAGGAATACTTATACGACAGAGCAGGCGTATCATACGTTCTGTAGAATTTTAGTCTTTTATGATATTTATAAAACTACAGACGCTTTTTTTGCTAGGTATATAACCGCAGAAGGTTTTAAATCTTTATTAGCTTTTGAAAATAAAGTCAAGGCATATCAGAAGGAAGCTATAAGACTTTTTAGTTCTTTTGAAGAGGCCTATTTAAGGCTTAACTCGAATAATGATCTTTTAACCTTATTAAGACCTTTAGAAGGAAGTTCTGACGAACATTACCGAAAAAGGACTGAATGGAACGTGATTAATAATATTTCAGATGAAAAATTACCATACTTGGGTTATATAGCAGCTAGTAGGGTAAAACAGGAAGATGTCGAGAGAAAAGATCTTTCCGATTTCTTGTTAGAGCTTGCTGATAAAATAAAAAAAGGCAAACTTAATATTATTGAGTATTCCGAGAAGCGTAGAAGTAAGTATGATTCATTACTTAGAAAATTTAATTCTAAAATAGAACATGGCCTTTTTTCTCCGCTTTTTAGCCCAAGTGCTGAAACTTTAGAGCGAGAAGCTAAGTTTATTCGCCCTGATGATGGGACCAATATCCAAGAAATGGAACAGACTCAAAAAATGGCCTATGAGAATTTGACAAATTATCTCAGTGCTGACTTTATGGATGTCTACGTAGCAACTTCAATGCGGTCAGATGCAGATTTTATATCAGTAAATAATTTTGTCAAATCACTTTTTGATCATGAAGACATTCGACCCCTTAAATTGAGATATTTTAATCCTACACAGTCTTGGATTGAAGATAGAATTGCAAAGGGTTTAGTAGAAGCGCTAATGCTTAAACGGGCCGATTTTTGTATATACATGGCTCAGAAAGAAGATACTTTTGGTAAAGATTCGGAGGCCTCAGTCTCTTTAGGTCAAGGAAAGCCTGTAATTGTCTACGTTCCAAAATTACTGATGCCAGATGAAAAAATAGATTCGGAGGTGATGAGTACATGGAATAGAGTTACTTTATTAGATTCCATATCATTGTACGACAAAGATTTTGTTGATAATGTTGATGAATCTGTTGATCAGGAAAGGCTGCTCGGTAAACTCTTAACTGTTATGTTAGAGAAGGCGGTGGATCTAAGTTTTTGTAAAGCAGTAGCGTTGCATTGGGCAGATTTTGATCTATATGGAGAAGTTGAAAAGAGAATTGAAGACAAAGCAAAGGTTACGAAATTCACGTCCTGGATGAGAAAAGCAATAGCTGGAGAAAATGCTATTGTCCCTATTGAGATTAAATCAGACCTAATAAATATGCTTGTGGCAACGACTATTAATTTTGGAAAGCGTGCGCGTATTTTTAAGGAGGTACACCCTTTGGCTTTACAAGTTATATTAAGTACTGGGGTTTTGAATGGTATTCTTGTGACGAGGTCTGTAGAGTCTTGTGCTCAAATAATGAAGGGCTTAATAACTGGAACATTGGATTTAGCTTTAGAGGTTGATTCGAATAATTATAAATTAATCGAAAAAACTACACAATCCACAATTCGAGTAATTTCTCGACATAAGTTATTAGCCAATTCTTTTTCAGCTTTTTACAGAAGATCTATCCTATAGCTACTCTTCCACTAACTCAATTATCCAATTGATCCATTTTGTCACAGTAGAAGCTCGCCTGAAAAAGGTTTTTTCGGAATTAACGTTGTATATTTTACTCTCTTTCATTATTTCCACAACGTCAGTTTGCGTAGGTATTTCCGCCTTTTTAAAATATAGTTCTAGTGTTTTCTTAAATGCTTTATGAGATAAAATCAATTTAGCAAACTCAAGCTGTCGTTCTCTAAAGGGCTTTTTGAATAACTTATATCCTAAATCAGACAAAGTGAAAACTATCTGGGTGTTTTCACTGCGCTTTTCAATTAATCCCAAGTATCTGCCGGCATCTGTATAGTAATTTGTCTGCCTTGCATCAAAATCGTAGTTGTTGGTAATGTCTTGCCGAGTTAAACTGACCTTTTCAATAAGTAATTCACATAAATTAATTACCCTTTCGAATGAGTTCGCTTGCGGAAAAGAGATTGGCGGTTCATTTACTACAGCAGTAGAATTTAAAATTGATTCAATCGTTTCTAAGTTTATTGGTGCTGTAAGCTTCCCCAAGGTTCGTTGGTTGAAAATTAGAGATAGTTCTAACTTTAAACTAACAAACGATGAAGAAATCACTATTTACAGAAAGTCAGATAGTATCTGCGATCAAGAGGCATGAAAGCGGTATT
>JAEUVZ010000018.1 GCA_016786665.1 Flavipsychrobacter sp. | reverse complement strand
TTGTACTGGCAGCTCAGCATTTCCTTTCCTTCATAGGAGAAGTCTATATCCTGCGCGCTCAGTTGCAGCGCGTTGCCGTTAATATCCAGTACCACCTGGTTCGTGGTCTTGTTGGCAAAGATGCTTACACGGCGGAGTGCGCTCACAAAGTCGCCGCGGTTAATGGTCAGTTTATACGGGTTGTCTACCGGTATAACCGCTTTGTAGTCCGGGAATTTTGCGTCTATCAGGCGGCAGCTCATGCTCATCCGGCCAGTGTTTACAAACAGGTGGCTGCTGTTGTAAGAAAGCTCCAGCTGGGTTTCGTCAGCAGGAAGTGTAGCTCTTAGTTGCTGCAGGGGCTTTTTAGGAACTACTACGCCTTCCTGCGCCGGGCAGCTTACATCTGTGCGGCGGAACTGAACCAGCCGGTGTGCGTCGGTAGAAACAAAGGTGATGTGTTCTTTCGCCATTTCAAAGTACACGCCGGTCATTTGAGGGCGAAGCGTATCAGTGCTCACAGCAAACAAGGTCTTATTGATGCTTTCCAGCAGCGCGATAGACGGCATAGTGAAGCTCGTAGTGTCTCCGGGCGTAGGCTCTTTCGGGAAGTCATCGGCCTTTTCGCCGCCTATGCGATATTTACCCACGTCGCTCGACATTTCTATCGAGAGGTCCTGCTCATTAATGTTGAATGTAATAGGTTGCTCAGGAAGATTTTTCAGGTAGTCCGTCAGTATTTTCGACGGTATACAGATACGTCCTCCTCCCTGTGCGTCGTTCACGTCCAGTTGCACACGCATCATGGTTTCCAGGTCGGTAGCCGTGAGGGTGAGTGTATTCCCTTTAAGCTCAAAAAGGAAATCTTCAAGTACGGAAAGCACGGTATTGGAACTGATAACACCGCTTATCTGTTGCAGGTTTTTGAGCAACGCGGTAGATGTAACGATAAAACGCATCGTAAATTTGGTTTGGAGACAAAGATAACTTTTTGGGGCTTTTTTGGAAATCTACTTATGCACATCAAATAAGTCAAATAAACATTTGTTTAATGTTTTATTGGTGCACTTATAGGGCTGAGGTCACCCACCAGGTATTACCGTGGGGGTCGGTGATACCTCCGCTGCGGCCATAGGGCTGGTTGGCCGGGGGCATAATGGAAGTAGCCCCCTTTCCCAGGGCCGTTGCATAGGTCTCATCTGCATCGGCGACATTTATATAGAGTCCCGCTGTCTGAACCGGGAACTTATCGGAGGCTTCTGATATCATTACGCAGCTATCATTGTTGATGATTACCTCTCCGTGCATCAGCGTTTTGCCGTCTTCCGTGTAGTGTACTTCCTTTTCCACTGCGCCGAAAACGTCTTTCAGGAACTGGATAAGTCCAAGCCCGTCCTTCACTATCAGGTACGGCATTACGGTATTGTAACCTTGAGGGATATGTGTTTGTTTCATGGATATTAAATTTGTTTCAAATGTACAGACTTATAATAAAAGTGACTCAGGCAACGCTCCGTTCTGGCCGGGAAGATCCTACAATTCTTTCAGTATCGGCAGGCAATTATAGTCCCGCATAAGCAGGGTGTCGTAGTAGTCCGCTTTTTTAAATAACTCTCTGAACAGGGATTCGCCTGCCTCCGGCGTTAGGTCCAGGTCATAGATGAGTGAGCTCATTACAATATTTTCGCCCTGGAGGCTGAACAGTTTCCCGCGTAGGTTGTAGTTTTCCTTTAGCAGGTACATATACAGTTCTTTTATTCCCGCCTTCGGCAGTTTGCACAGGTAGGCATCACTTACTATAAAGAAGTTTTCCGGGTTGTAGCTGATTTTTATTTTGGCAGAACCTTCTTCTACTTCCCAGCGGTTTTGTCCTTCCCGGGCCAGCTCCCGGTCGTGGCCCAGCTTTTCCAATACGTCTTCTATTGTTTTGGCTATTCCCGATATGGGGGCTTCCTGTTGCGCTACCAGTTTGGGGAATTCTATTTTTGTACCGCAGTTAGGGCAATATTTCCCGGCATCCAGGGTGGCCGCGGTTACCAGCGTAGCGCACGAGGGGCAGCGCATGGCAAACTCGCCCCGGTGAGGCATGTATTGCTCCAGCGCCTCTTTTAGGTACATGGAGGGCAATGCAAACCCAAGGTTGTCACCCCCCTTTATTATGAATGTGTTCACGCCCACCACTTCCCCGGCTATATTCACCAGCGGGCCTCCGCTATTGCCGGGATTAATGGCGGCGTCTACCTGTATGTATTTTATGCCGTTCTGCACCCGGTCTACACGGGAGATAACCCCTTGGGTGGCGGTATAGTTCAGGCCGTAGGGATGGCCGATGGCCAATACCGTATCACCGTCCTTCAGTTTGGCATAGTCGCCCAGTTGCAGGTTGGGCAGGTCTTTCATATCACCGGGAGGCAGCAGGAACGCCAGGTCGAACCGCTCATCGTAGAAGATGACATCCGCCAGCTTTTTGCTGAAGGTCTTGGCTTTCACCGTCACGCGGGTATGGTCTTTTATCACGTGGTGGTTGGTAACTATTATGTCGTAGTCGCGCAGGTAGAAGCCGGTACCGGTGCTGGTCTTGGTGGCTATCTGCACTACCGAGTTCTGATTCTTTTCTATGGTCTCCTGTATGGTCATTGATGTCTGCCTTGCTTGTTAAGATCGTTTCGTGTCCATGTTCAGGTGGGCCAGTTGGTCGCTGAACGAGATAAGGAAATCGTACAATGAAGTGTATTTTATAGCCGCGTAGTTCCAGTTCATTTCGCGGTATTTATCCTGGTAGCGCCCCAGTGCGTCTTTGGTGGCCCGCTCTATGGCGGCTTTGTTTAGTTCTTGCTTTTCCCGGTTGTAGAACAGCGGCTTCATGCCGAGTGCCTCAAAGTAGTCGGAGTGCAGCACCGCCATATACACTTGCGATAGGTCCGACATCACACGCGGCATGCTGTGTACAAAATGATTGTATACCATGCCATACTCGGTAATAATAAGCGCCAGGTCAGGGTATTTATTATCTACATACCAGGCGCTGTCCTTATTGGAGTTAACGATGTACTCCTGTAGTTTATCCCATAGTGGGGGCGAGGTAATGGCAAAGGTCGCCTTGGTGTTATACACGCTGGCGGCAAACTCCTCTTTCGTTATGTCCAGTAGTTTTTTTATCGCATCCTTCATCATTTGGTTGCGTTCTACCAGGGGTATTTCCTCTTTCTTGTTCCAGTATAGTCCGCTGATTTTCTCCATGGTGTTCATCAGCTTCCCGTACGGGGTTATCAGGAATTCTATGCGGTATATCAGCGCCAGGAAAATGTAGGATATAGAGCCGGAGAATGAATCGGCGTTCAGGTCGGCGGCTTTGCTCATCGCCTCTTCTATCCACTTCCTGAAAAAGCCGTATTTCACTTCCAGTACCGCATTCTCTTGTTTTTGTATGTGGTCGGTGCCCGCTTCTATCAGGCTCTCAAAGTCTTCCAGCAGCATGTCGTCCAGGCGGTCGGCCTTGGTGGCCATCTCCTTCAGGGCGTAGTACAGTTTATTTGGGCTGGCTGAGGTAACACCGGAGTCGAACACAAAGTAAAGTATGTCGTCCTGGTCCATCGCGCTCCGGCAATAAAAAAGATTAAAGTTAATGTCCAGCAGCCGGCGCATCACAGCGGTAGCTGGCACGCTCATTTTTACCAGGGGTACACGCGCTATAATGGTTTCACCATCGCACGAGCCATGTACCTTCTTGGAGCCCTGCACCAGGTCAAACGTAAAATTCTTCCCTTCCGAATGAAATTGAAGGTTGTCTTCCACATCATCTCTCAGGTAATCAAACACCGAAGCAAATGCCTCTGTGTAGTTCTTTTCTTTAAAGCGGTCTTCGGCCCGGTACCAGCTTTCTGTTTTCTTTTGCGTTTTGTTGTTGTCGCTATACCGTCCAAAGCGGTGCGATTCCAGTCCGGGCAACGTAAACACAGCGCCGTTGGAAGGGGTATAGTTCCCGCCCGTTTCTTTGCGTTCCTCCGTCTCTTTTACAGTATCCGTTTTACCCAGCAGCTTATCTAACCAACCCATTTTCCTTATTTAGAATGGGATAAAAATAATGAATTGTGCGCTATACCCATGCATGATGCACTTATGGGTATATATATAAAGGAGCAGGGCCTGCGGCCACTGCTCCTTTATAGAGAAAATCTGTTTGTAACGAGTCTGTTGCTCGTTGGTGGGTGGTTACACCAGTTGCTTGGCGCGTTTCAGGCCTTCTTTGCCATTTTCGTGCGCAAACGTATTCAATCTCTTCAGTAATTCGCCGGATTTGTCGGCAATATCACTGCGCAATGCCTTGCCTTTCTTAGTAGTAAAAAGCAATGCTACTCCCGCCCCAATGGCGGCCAGGGCCAATAATCTTGTCGTTCTCATAATTAAAGCATGTTTTCACTAGTAATAAAACTATCGTGCCATAAAGAAAAGTGCCCGGCGAATACTCGCCGGGCACTGAAGGTGCAGCAATTATAAGCAATACTATTGTTTAATGAATTTTACTGGTTTTACCGCCAGTGGCTTTATGTGCAGGGTATAGGCGCCGGCAGCCAGGTTGCTCATGTCCAGCGGAATTTTATTCGATCCGGCGGTTACAGCAGCTTGTGTGCGGTACACTTCTTTACCGGTTATGTCCACAACGCGTATTTCTACTTTTGCTGCCGACTGGGCGGTTATAAGAGCCACGGTCGCGCCGGTCACTACATTCGGCATCAGCACTACCGTTTCCTGTTCGGCCACTACTCCTTTCACCGATACCGGCCAGTCCACAAAGATGGAGAAGGTCTGTGTGCCGGTGCAGCCATTGTCGTCAGTCACCGTAACGGTGAAAGAGTGGTTGCCATAATCTCCCGTTGTGCCGGATAGTTGTCCGTTTGCCGCCAGTGTTATACCGCCGGGCAGCGCGCCACCGGAGAGCGTATAGGTAAACGGCGGAGTTCCGCCTGTTTGGGTAAGGGTGGTGCTGTACGGAGTGTTGGTGTTCATGCCGGGCAGTGTGGTCTGGTCAATGGTGATAACCGGGCATACCACATCCAGTGTATACGTGATGGATTGGGTGCAGCCAAATTCATCAACCATGGTTATGGTGAATGTATAAGAACCCAGCGCATTGCTGGTGCCGGAAAGCACGCCATTGGAAGAAAGCGTAATGCCGGGAGGCAGCGAGCCGTTGGTTACCGAGTAGGTAATATTGAAACTGGTACTGCCAAATTGCGATATGGCCTGGTTGTAAGGCTCGCCCGCAGTGTCAGTCACTACGGTATTGGGCGACAGGATGATATTCGGGCAGGTAATGTCTATAGTATCTGTCAGTGTGCCGGTGCAGCCGATACCATCTGTAGCTACAATGGTAAAGGTGTAGGTGCCGGTAGCGGTAGACGTACCGGAAACAACGCCCGTCGTCGGGTTGATAGTAATGCCTGGAGGCAGTGTGCCCGTCACCGACCAGGTAATGGTACCGGTACCACCCGTTTGTGTCATGTTCTGGGTGTACGTGGTATTCACTTCGTCGTCAGGCAGGCTCGTGGGGCTGATGGTTAATGGTGCGCACGGGCTGATGATAACGGTATACGTAGTTTGTGTGGTGCAGCCATAGCTGTCGGTAGCGGTTACGGTGAAGTTATACGTGCCCGCCGTGGTAGGTGTGCCCGCCAGTACGCCGCCGGTGGTTAGTGTCAGGCCCGGGGGCAGTGCGCCGGTACTGGTATAGGTAAAGGTATTGGTGCTGCCGGTCACTGTAAAGGTCTGGCTATAGGCGAACCCTACGTTGCCGGGGGGCAGCGTGCCGGGGCTCAGTGCTATGGTAGGGCAGGCTACCACTATGGTATACGTAGTAGAGGTGCTGCAGCCAAAGTTGTCGGTAGCGGTTACGGTAAAGGTGTAGCTGCCCGCTACGGTAGGTGTGCCGCTCAGTACACCGCCCGTGCTCAGCGTAATGCCCGTGGGCAGCGTGCCCGAGCTTACGGCAAAGGTGAAGGTATTGGTGCTGCCGGTTACCGTCAGGGCCTGGTTGTACGCTTGCCCGATAGGTGCGTTAGGCACCGTTCCGGGGTTCAGCGCTATCGTAGGGCAACCCACCACTATCGTGTACGACTGGCTGCCGGTACATCCATACTGGCTCACGCCTGTTACGGTAAAGGTATAGGTGCCGGCTTGTGTAGTAGTACCGGTAATTGCGCCGTTGTTAAAGGTAAGGCCGGTAGGTATGGTGCCACTCGTTACCGTATATGTCCACGTACCGAAGTTGCCGGTTTGGGATACGGTTTGGTTGTAAGGGGTATTCACCTGCACATTCGGCATGGTCGATGGGGTGATAACTACGGGGTCGCAGCCTACTGTTACGGTGTACGATTGTGAAGCGGTACAGCCCGATGTTGTATTGGTAGCGGTTATGGTGAAGGTGTAGCTGCCATTGGTAGTAGGCGTGCCCGAAAGAAGCCCCGTACCGCTGAGGGTAAGCCCGGTGGGTACGTTGCCGGAGCTGGTCCAGTTAAAGGTACCGGTACCGCCTGTTTGGGTAAATTGCTGGCTGTACGTGCTGCCTACCACTATGTTCGATGCAATCGTTCCGGGATTAATGGTAATAGGAGGGCAGTTGACGGTACCGCAATATTGACGGCTGCCCGAGCAGGGCCCAGTTCCGGTAACGGTTACAGTAAAACAATAGCTTCCTGATGTAGTAGGGGTGCCGGTAATAGCGCCGGTAGTGGTATTGAGGGTAAGGCCTGCGGGTATAGTGCCTGCGGTCACGGCCCAGGTCAATGTACCGGTACCTCCGGTTTGAGAAAGTGCCTGGCTGAACGGGGTACCTACGGTCATGGCCGGTAGCGACGCGGGATTAACGGTAACAGTAGGGCAGCTCACTACGGTATTGTTGAATACCTGTGAGCCGCTGCAGGGGCCGTTGCCCGTTGCGGTAATGGTAATATTGAAGGTGCCGGCAGCGGTAGGGGTGCCGGTAAGTTGCCCGGTAGTGGGGTTGATGGTAACGCCCGCGGGTAAACCCGTAGCCGACCACGTAACTGTACCAACAGCGCCGGTCTGGGTATATGTCTGTGGCGTGATGGCTGTTCCCACGGTCATGGTAGGTATGGTAGCCGGGCTCACGGTTACGGTAGGGCAACCGATAACAATGCTGTACGATTGGGAGCCGGTACAGGTACCGTTGCCGGTGGCGGTTACCGTTACATTATACGTGCCCGCCGTAGTAGGCGTTCCGCTGAAGGTGCCATTGCTGAAGGTAACACCGGGAGGCAGGGTGCCGGTAAGGGTATAGTTGTAGGTGCCCGTGCCGCCGCTCTGGGTTACACTTTGGTTGTAGGCGGTGCCTACTGTGCCGCCCGGCAGCGTGGCTGGGTTCAGCGTAATGGTAGGGCAGGTAATAACAATGCTGTATGCCTGCGAACCGGTACAGCCGTTGCCGCCGGTTACGGTAATGGTGAAGTTATAGGTGCCATTGGTAGTAGGGGTGCCGGTTATCTGTCCGTTGGTGGTGTTCAGCGTAAGGCCGGGAGGCAGCGTGCCGGTAGATACCGCCCATGCTGGGGTGCCGGTAGCGCCGCTTTGCGAAACGGTCTGGTTGTATGCGGTGCCGGCGGTGCCTGCTGGCAATGTGCCCGGGCTCAGGTTAATCGGGGCGCATCCCGATTGGATGGAAATGCTGTTGGAAACTACCTGGTCGCCGAGGATGTTGTTATTGCCATTCACCCGGTTGGCAGCGGTGTAGAACATCACGGTATTGGTGCTTACCGGTGCCGTCCAGGGTATATCTATAGTGCTTACCGTAAGCGGTGTGCTGTGCTGAATGTAATTGTGCCCGCCACCCGCTACGTTGGCCGTGTTGGGGGGGAGTGTACCCCAGTTGTTGATGTTCACATTAGAGGTCTGGTATGCTGCTGTCGTTTGGAAGCCCAGCTCGGGGCTGGTACCTGCAACGGCTATGCGCAGCGTGTACGACTGTCCGGGCAGGTAAGTGGTTACCGGCACGCCGCTGCTCAGCAGCTGCACGTTTAGTGCGGTACCAAAGGAGCCCCCGCCATGGCAACCGCCACACGTCTGCCCATCAAATGGTGCGCCCGTATAGCCGGGGCCAGGTCCGCCAGAGCTGAAAATAAACAGCCACGCCATCAATAGCGAGCATGCGGAGAGAATAATACGTTTGTATCTGTTCGTCATAAAGTGTTGAATTATTTTTCTGAACGTTTTAATGGTGTGTTGCGACCATTAAAATATGAATAAATATACTGCATTATGATCGGATTCTGACAAATCGGTAATAATCAGGCACCAAACGGATTAAAATAAGGATAAACTGATGGCGATTAGAAGTTATTTTTTCGACCGGTCAAAAAATTACGTCCATCTAATTCATCTGCGTTTGGTACCAAAGCGAAGCGGCTGCCCTTTGGGAGGCAGCCGCTTGGTAGTTTAAGATATCTGGTGTTAGTTCAGTAGTGTTCTCACCTTGTCTATCACAGCCTGCAGCCCGCTCACGTCTTGCCCGCCGGCAGTAGCCAGGCTCTTCTGGCCGCCACCACCACCTTTAATGAGCGGGGCTACATGTTCTTTTATGATTTTGCCGGCATCCAGGCCCTTGGCGGCGGTTACCTTATCATCTATACCCACAGCTACAAAGGGTTTGCCGTCTATATTAGCGCCCAGTACCACTACGTGGTCATTTACGTGATGTTTAATGTCCAGGCAGAGTTTCTTCAGCGCGTCAGCGGAGCTCACGTTCACTATATCGGCCACGAAAGTTACATCGCCTACCACCTCGTCTTTAGTGAGTACCTCATTACGTATCACCACCAGTTGGCGTGCTTCCATGGCTTCCACGCTTTTTTCCAGTTGGGCTTTATCTTCCTGTAGTTTTTCTATGGCTTTCACCGGGTCTTTAGGATGCTTCAGTTGCGCCTGTATCTGGTGCAGCAGGTGCAGTTTCTCATTCAGGTATTGGAAGGCCGCTTTGCCGCTTACGGCTTCTATGCGGCGAACACCTGCTGCTACCGCGCTTTCGTGCAGCAGCTTGAATAGCCCAAGCTGTCCCGTAGTGCCCACGTGTGTGCCACCGCAAAGCTCTATGGAGTATTCCGGGTCCATGATAACGACACGTACACGGTCGCCATACTTTTCACCGAATAGCGCCATGGCGCCCATCTCTACAGCCTCGTCTTTAGACATCTCACGGATAACAACAGCTACGTTCTCGCGTATCTTGTTGTTCACTATCTCTTCTATCTGTGCCATTTCTTCATCACTCACTTTTGCGAAGTGGGAGAAATCAAAACGGAGATGTTCTTCATTCACCAAAGAGCCTTTCTGTGCCACGTGTGTGCCCAGTACTTGACGTAATGCAGCATGCAGTAAGTGCGTAGCGCTATGGTGCATTTCTGTAGCAAGTCGGCGGGGTGCATCTACTTTCGCCAGTACACCTACACTCAGGTCGGCAGGTATCACTTCTGCGAAGTGTATGATGAGGTCGTTCTCTTTCTTGGTATCTATTACCTGTATGGTCTCGTTGCCAAACACCAATTCGCCCGTATCACCTACCTGTCCACCGCTTTCCGCGTAGAAAGGGGTAGTATCCAGTACTATCTGGTACGATTCTTTGCCCTTGGCTTTCACCTTACGGTAGCGCAACACAGAAGCCTGTGCTTCCAGGCTGTCATAACCAACGAACTTGGTAGCGCCCCCTTCTGAAACTGTTACCCAGTCTTCAGTATCCAGGGCGGTAGCCGCGCGGCTGCGGTCTTTTTGTTGCTTCATCTCTGCTTGAAACCCAATCTCGTCAACATCCCAACCAACTTCTCTTGCCATTAAAATAGTCAAGTCTAGCGGGAAGCCGAATGTGTCATATAATTCAAACGCCATTGTGCCTGGAATTGTATAGCGTCTTGAAGCGGCATGTTGCATTTCTGCTAGAGGATCAATCGGGAATTCAGGGTTTCCATCTTCGTCAAATGTAGGTTCAACGCTTTCATGGATTTTAGAATTGTAAAAATCTCCGAAACGTTTTAAACCCTTTTCCAATGTTCTTAAGAATGCTTCTTCCTCTTCTTTTACCACACGGCTCACCAGGTCTACTTGCTTGTGCAGCTCAGGGAATACATTCTCGAACTGCGTAGCCAGTACCGGCATCAGTTGATGAAGGAGTGGTTGCTTGTAGTCCAGGTAAGAGTAGTAGTAACGTACCGCCCTGCGCAGTATGCGGCGGATCACATAGCCGGCACCTGTGTTGGAAGGTAGCTGTCCGTCAGCAATAGTGAATGCTATGGCACGGATGTGGTCGGAGATAACACGGAACGCAATGTCAGCTTTGCTGTCCGTGTATCCGTATTTCTTGTGCGTTATCTTTTCTATTTCAGCGATAGTACCGGTAAAGATGTCGCTATCGTAGTTGCTTTGTTTTCCTTGCAGTACACGTACCAGACGCTCGAAGCCCATACCTGTATCTACGTGCTGTGCAGGAAGTGTTTGCAGCGAGCCATCCTTCTGGCGGTTAAACTGCATGAATACGTTGTTCCATATCTCTATCACCTGCGGGTGGTCGGCATTTACCAGTGCTTTACCATCTACTGATTTTCTTTCTTCATCACTGCGGCAGTCAACGTGTATCTCGCTACACGGGCCACACGGGCCGGTATCGCCCATCTCCCAGAAGTTATCCTTCTTGTTGCCCATCAGGATGCGGTCTTCTGCTATCAGTGCTTTCCAGAAGTCGTACGAT
The DNA here is from genome assembly GCA_016786665.1 of Flavipsychrobacter sp. Lineage (GTDB taxonomy): Bacteria > Bacteroidota > Bacteroidia > Chitinophagales > Chitinophagaceae > MKUN01. Next base: position 74,468 of record JAEUVZ010000018.1, on the reverse strand, counting down.
TCATTATCCTTTTCCAGGTTCTCTTTGGCGTCTCCTTCAAAAACGGTAACGTAAAGCCTGTCTTTCGGGATTTTATAAACATCAGTCAGCAATTCCCAGCTCCATTCTATTGCTTCTTTTTTGAAGTAATCGCCAAAGCTCCAGTTGCCCAGCATCTCGAACATAGTGTGGTGATAGGTATCTACACCCACTTCTTCCAGGTCGTTGTGTTTGCCGCTTACCCGGAGGCATTTTTGCGTATCGGCAACTCTCTTATTCGTAGCTTCCTTATTACCAAGGAAGTAATCTTTGAATTGGTTCATACCCGCATTGGTGAATAGCAGGGTAGGGTCATTTTTCACCACTATAGGTGCAGAAGGAACAATATGGTGTCCTTTTTCTTTGAAAAAATCTAAGAACTGCTGCCTGATCTCGTTAGCCGTAAGCATATATGTGTATTATTCTAAGTGTGCGAAATTAAGTGTAATTGATACATGTTGTTCAGCCGGGAAAAATCATGATCAGAATAGTTCTTTGAACAAATCCTCTTTTGTTTTATTGAAATGCGCGGCTATTTCAGAGAGAATGGCTGAGAGGGTTCCTATTTTCAAAGGCTTATGATTGGGAATAGTAATGTGGTGTTCGCCATTTTGGGTGGTAGTAAGCCGTATATGGCTGCCTGTTTGGCGTGTTACCGCATAACCTAAAGATTTCAATAGCTTGACAAGAGCTTCTCCCGTAAGGTCTCTTGGTATTCTCATGCGGCAAAAACCTCTTCTTTTACAACATGCAAACGTATGATGCGTTTTTTATTATCATCAAAGTGGCAATGTACGGCATCTTTAACGGCTTCGCGCAGTTCTTCCATGGTGTCTGCGTCTGTATATATAGACACTCCCATACCTTTAGCTGTAAAGCCGCCTTCAACACTTTCTTCTACTAAAAAGATAACTTCTTCCATACCATGCAAATTTACTAATATCGGCAGAATTATATATGGCGAATAAGTTAAAAGTCCGGCCGCCTAATCAAATCTGCTAAATCACCCAATCAACCTTATATTTGTTAGGTGAGTTTCTTATATCCGTTATTTCTCATGGCTGGTGCGGCGCTGGCTATACCCATCCTTATCCACCTGTTCAATCTGCGTAGGTATAAGACGGTATTCTTTCCGCATACCCGCTTTTTGAAGAATATTCAGTTAAAATCGCAAAAGCAAAGCCAGTTACGGTACAAGTGGTTGCTGGCGGCGCGCCTGTTGTTCCTGGCATTGCTGGTATTAGCCTTTGCTCAGCCCGTGTTTAACAACGATGCGGATGCGGGCAAGTCGGGTAATCTGCAGGTCATTTATATCGACAATTCCCAGAGTATGTCGGTAAAGAAGGGGGCGCGCACCTTGCTGGAAATAGCCAAAGAGGCCGCCCGCAGGCAGGTGGCCAATGGCGCTATGCGCTACCTGGTGCTCTCCAACGATAAGCCGGCCGGTTACCAGCCGGTTACGCCCGATAAGGCGCTGGCCGTAATAGATGCCATCGATTTCTCCGCTTCGGTAAAGAATTCCGGGCAGGTGATGGCTACAGTGCAGAGCGTCTTGCAAAGCGAGGCGGCTACCGGGGCAGACCTTTATTACTATTCCGATTTTCAGCAACACTCATTCAGTGCCTCGCTCGATAGCAGCCTGGCGCGCAATATCGTGTTCAATGGGGTGCCCGTACAGGGCGAGGACGTGCAGAATGTGTACATTGATACAGCCTGGCTCAATGCGCCGGTGTTGCAAACCGGCCAGAACAACCAATTGGTAGTGCGTACCCGCAGGGTAGGCAACGCGCCTAAAGAAGCGCCGGTAATGCAGTTGGTGGTGAACGGGCAGGTAAAGAGCGCGGCCGCTTTAAATTTTAACGACAAAGAGGAGAGCATTGATACATTAGGGTTCCAGGTAACGGATGCCAGCTGGCAGCGCATATCGCTGGGGCTCAACGATGCGGCGCTGCGTTTTGACGATACGTTCCTGGTATCTGCGCGGGCCTCGTCCAATCTCTCCGTACTGGTACTGAACGAGGGGCAGCCCAATCCATACATACAGGCGGCTTTCCGGGCATATAATGGTTTCCGGCTAAACCAGCAGGACATCACCTCCGCAATGCCGGAAGCAAAGGAGTACAACTTAATTATCCTTAATGGTATTACCCGGCTGGATGCCTCTGTGGCCTCCGGCCTTTCGGCTGCTTTGCAGGCAGGCAAGAGCGTTTGCATTTTCCCTGGCCGCACCACCAGCTTCCAGGAGTTGAACGCCGGGCTGCGGCTATTGGCCGATATCCGGATTACGGGCATAGATACCGCGGCGCAGACCGCTGCAAGCCTGCAGCATGGCAGCGACCTGGTAAAGGACATCTTCGACCGGGTACCCGACAATGTGCAGCTGCCCCTGGCGCGCTGGCACTATGTGCTTGCTGCGGGGCTCGATGCCAATCAGCAGTCGGTGCTCAGTTTCCGCAACGGAGACCCGCTTTTTGCGCGCTATACACCCACCAGGGGGCAGCTCTATATATGTGCTACCAGCGCCAACCTCGATGGCGGAAACTTCCCCGGTTCCTACTTCTTCGTGCCGTTCCTCTACCAGATGGCGATACAGTCCAAAGGAGGTGATATATATTCCATTACCGCCGGTGCCGGGCAACCGGCCTACTTGCCACTCGGTTCTGCTGATGAGCGGAACATGGTGCATCTCTACGGTCCGGCATTGGATGCTATACCCCCGCAACGCCCCAATGGCGCGGGCCTGGATGTGTTTATAGACCAGGTAGCCCGCCAAACAGGGTTTTACACCCTGCGTGCCGAAGGCGGAGACAGCGCCGTAGTCGCCCTGAACCAGTCACGGGCGGAGTCGGTACTCGAGGTATGGACGCTCTCGCAATTGAAAAATAACTGGAAAAATGGGCAGAGCCGGTGGCTGACTATAGACGAGGTGACTGCCCGCTCGGCCACCAACGCCTGGCGTAGTTTCCCGCTTTGGAAAGTTTGTGCTATTTTAGCCCTGTTAATGCTGGCTGCCGAGACTTATTTATTGGCAGGCGGATTTCGCAAACAAACAGTCGCTTCTTAACAGCCGCTTATGCACCTGCTCATACGCCAGGCAAGGGTGGTAGCCCCCGGTTCTGAATTTCACGATCAGATAGTCGATTTACTGATACAAGATGGTATTATTATTAATATCGGGAAGGATATAACGGCCCCGGATGCCCGGTTGCTGGAGGCGGAAGGCCTGTGTGTAAGCCCGGGATTTGTAGATGTCTTTGCCGACTACCGCGAACCCGGTTTCGAGCACAAAGAAACGATTGCCTCCGGCCTGGACTGCGCCGCTGTGGGCGGGTTTACTCACGTGTTGGTAGCCCCCAATACACACCCGGCCACCACCAGCAAAGCGGCGGTACAATATTTACTCAAGAAAGCCCACGGGCATGCGGTTTCGCTGCATCCGCTCGGGGCGGTTACCCGGGATATAGAAGGAAAGGCCCTGGCCGAAATGATGGACATGCACGGCAATGGCGCCATCGCCTTTACCGATGGCTGGAAGCCCGTGCAGAACAGCAACCTGATGCTGAAGGCGCTGGAATACCTGAATGCCTTTGAGGGAACGGTAATACAAATACCCGCCGATGCGGCGCTCTCTGAAGGAGGGCTGATGCACGAAGGGCCCGTGAGTACCCGCCTGGGAATGGCGGGCATACCGGTCCTTGCGGAAACAATACTGTTGCATCGCGATATAGAGCTGCTGCGCTATACCGGCTCGCACCTGCATGTTACAGGCATATCGAGCGCTGCAGGGGTCGATATGATACGCCGCGCGAAAGCCGAAGGGCTGAACATTACTTGTTCGGTTACTCCGTATCACTTAGCCTTGAATGACGAAGTGCTCACTACCTACAACAGCCACTACAAAGTAAACCCGCCTATCCGCAGTGAAGCCGACAGGCAGGCGCTGGTAGCAGGGCTGGCCGATGGAACCATAGACTGCATTGCATCACATCACCGCCCGCAGGAGTGGGACGCCAAGGCGAAAGAGTTTGAATACGCCAGTGATGGTATGAATGTACAGGAGATGGCCTTCAGCATTGCTTACGATGCGGTAAATGGTGCGGTGCCGCTGGAGCGACTCATAGATGCCATAGCGGTGAGGCCCCGGCAAATACTCGGGCTGCCCGGCGGCGGCATCAGCGCACAGGCTCAGGCCGATATCTGCATCTTCGTTACCGGTACGCAAAATACAGTTGAAAGACCCCGCTCACTATCAGCCAACAATCCTTTTATCGGTAAATCATTCAGCACCCGCGTGCTGGGTATTGTCAATAATGGTAAATACACGATAAACTAAATAATTATGGAACAGTCTGTTTTTCCCTCGCAGCAAACACCCGAGTCCTTTAATCGTTTTGCGATACCGGTACGGTGGGGTATCATCTGGGGTATATTATCCTGTATCATCACTACGGTGCAGCACATGTTCTTTATGGACCCATATGCGCTGTACCTGGGTATTTACGGCCTGGTATTCGTGCTGGCGTTGGCCATGTATTGTGTAGCGGGTATACAGCAGCGCAAGGCGATGGGGGGATATATTGATTTCAAAAGTGCTTTCCAGGCCATTTTCGTGGTCATTATTATTTCATCGCTTATCTCTACCGTGTACACATTTATCTACTTTAAGTGGATAGACGCCGATGCGCTGAACCGGCTGCAGGAGCAAACCCTCAACTCCATGGAAAAATGGGGTGCCCCCGAGGCTTCTATAGAAGATGCAGCGGCGGAGTTTGAAAAGAGCAAGGACGGACAAGGGGTAGGCGACTACATACTCAATTTTGCCAAAGGCCTCATATTTAGCAGTATACTGGGCTTCATCTGCGCTGCCATCGTGAAGAAGAAAAAGCCTGAGTTTGGCGTCTAACCCTTATTTTTAGCAAGCAATGCACAAAGATATTTCCATAGTAGTACCCCTGTTCAACGAGGAGGAATCGCTCCCGGAGCTTACGGAGTGGATTGAGCGGGTTTGTTCGGAGCACGGGTATGCCTATGAGGTGATAATGATAGACGATGGCAGCACCGACGATAGCTGGCACGTAGTGGAGAAGCTTGCCGAAACGAACCCGCACATAAGAGGCATTCGTTTCCAGCGCAACTATGGCAAGTCAGCCGCGCTCAATGAGGGCTTTAAAGCCGCCGTGGGCAACGTGGTCATTACCATGGATGCCGACCTGCAAGACAGCCCCGATGAAATTCCCGAGCTCTACCGCATGGTAACAGCCGAGGGGTTCGACCTGGTAAGCGGCTGGAAAAAGAAGCGCTACGACAATGCGTTCACCAAGAACATCCCTTCCAAATTATACAACTCGGTGAACCGCCGCATATCGGGCATCAAGCTACACGATATGAACTGCGGTCTGAAGGCCTATAAAAAGAAGGTAGTAAAGAGCATAGAAGTATATGGCGAAATGCACCGCTACATACCTGTATTGGCCAAGTGGGCCGGCTTCCGCAAGATAGGCGAGAAGGTAGTGGTGCATCGTGCGCGCAAATACGGTGTATCTAAGTTTGGCTGGGAGCGTTTTATTAATGGTTTCTTAGACCTCCTGTCCATACAGTTCGTCAGCCGCTTCAGCAAGAAGCCTATGCACTTTTTTGGACTGTTGGGTACTATCACCTTTATGCTGGGCTTTATTATTACCAGCTACTTGGTGGGGGCCAAACTCTATTACGAAGTATACAGTGGGCTGTCCTACGGCCTCACCAATCGTCCGGGCTTCTACCTCGCCATCGCCTGCATGATAATAGGTACACAGTTCTTCCTCACAGGTTTTATTGGTGAACTCGTTTCCCGCTCTGCCGCCGACCGCAACCACTACCTGGTAGAGCAGAAGTTGGGATTTCGGAAAAACGACCAGGTAGCTGAATAACCCTGTTGAGGAGTAGAAACGCAGCCGAAAGAAGCACACCCCCCCCGTCCTTGCGAGCGCAGCGAAGCAACCTCACCTCACGTTCTTGCCCATCTGCCCAGCCACACTTCCATATTCCCCCTTTGTGCGCCGGCCTTGTGCGTGAGCGAAGGGGGCTAGGGGGATGTCCTCACCCAACGTTCTTGCCCAACACAAAAAAAACAGAAAAGCCCCCTTTAGGGGGTTGGGGGCCGACCCCACACCAATCACCAACCCAACCGTTGTCACTGCGAGGAGGCACGACGAAGCAGTCTAACCAGCTTCATTCAAACAAAACACAAACAAATACCCCAACCATCCTTGCGAGCACAGCGAAGCAACCTCACCCCACGTTCTTGCCCAGCTACACAGCCACAATCCCATATTCCCCCTTTGTGCGCCGGCCTTGTGCGTGAGCGAAGGGGGCTAGGGGGATGTCCTCAACCCACGTTCTTGCCCAGCCACCCAGCCACCACACAAAAAAACAAAAAGCCCCCTTCAGGGGGTTGGGGGCCGACCCAATGCCACCCCAAACGTCCTTGCGACCGTAGCAACCTTACCCGCTACCTACTCTCTACTCTCTACTCTCTACTCTCTACTCTCTACTCTCTACTATCTACTCTCTACTCTCTACTACCTACTCTCTACTACCTACTCACCACCCCCGTGGATAACCTGTGCATTAAACAAATCCATAATCTCCACTTAACCTTCCCTTCACTTTATTATCGGTATATTTATATAACTAAATATAACGCGTATGCTATGGAGGACATTCAGCGGGCAACCACTGGTTAAACCCGTAAAAGCAGCGGTAGAGGAAGCGATAGTAAAGCAAAGGGAGAGTGGCTTCAAACTGAAAGTGTGCATTGGCACCGACTCGCAGGTCAGAGGCACCGAAACAGAATTTGCTACGGTTATTGTCTTCCTCCGCGAGAAACACGGCGGCTTCATGTACATCAGCAACGAGAAGAGCACTCAGCCCTACAGCATCAAAGAGCGTATGCTGCTGGAGGTAGCCCGTAGCATAGAGATTGCTTACGAGCTCTGCGACCTCTTCAACAAGTATGATGTGGACATGGAGGTGCATGCCGACATCAACACCAACCCGCACTTCAAAAGCAACGATGCGCTGAAGGAAGCCATGGGTTACATCCTGGGTATGGGCTTCGCCTTCAAGGCCAAGCCCGAAGCCTTTGCCAGCAGTTGCTGTGCCGATAAGGTGATCAGTTAGCGGAGGAAAGTACTTGTTCTCCCGTTTCAGGAGCTTTTAGGCAGGCTCCGGGGGCTCTGTCGCCCCATGCCCCCCACTTTTCCGTTTTTTAGCATGTCTTTCAGGGTATAGGTAGCTGGTACGGTGCATTTTTGGTATTTAATAACTGTTGGTTAGTCAAGGCGGGCAAATCATAATTGTCTTATTGCTAATAAGCTAGGGTTAATGCAAAAATTTTGTTAAGTATCCGGTTTTCTTACTAAATTTATAGTGGGGTAGTTTCGCCCGCAGCCTGCTGAACAGCGGGCCGAAGGCAACTGCGTGAAATATCCTGTATCATGACAAAAAAATACTCTTTAGCGCTTTGCGCCATCCTGTTCCCTCTATTAGTGCAGGCTCACCCGCACTCCGGTAATGGCATAGAATACATTAAGAATCTCGGCCAGTGGGACGGTGACTTTATTTACAAGTCCAATACTGCCCAGGGAGATATATACCTGCAGCAGCGGGGCTTCACCTACGTGATAGGCCGCGCCGACAACGCCGCCAAGATAGAAGCGGTGGCACACGGCCGCATCAAGGAGCAGACAACTCTCTACTACCACGCCTACCGCGTGTCCTTCACTGGTGCCAACAATGCGTCAGTTTCAGGCAGCGAAGAGCAGGAGGTGTACTACAATTACTACCTCGGCAACGATCCCAAGCGCTGGAAATCAGGCATTCACCCCGTACAGGTGGTGGATTACAAAAACCTCTACGATGGCATAGACATGCACATTGCCTCAGAGGACGGCAGCATGAAGTACGAATTCGTTGTGGCGCCCGGCGCCAATCCATACATCATAAATATGGCCTACGAGGGTACCGACCGGCTCAGTGTCAAAGACGAGAACCTGGTAGTAACCACTTCGCTCGGCGAGGCCATAGAGAAGAAACCCTATGCCTACCAGGTAATAAAAGGGCAGCGCAGGGAAGTGCCTTGCCTGTACAAGGTAAAGGGCCGCTCTGTTTCTTACTACTTTCCCGATGGTTACAACGAGGCGCTTCCGCTGGTGATAGACCCGGTGGTTGTCTTCGCTTCGTTCACCGGTTCACAGGCCGATAACTTCGGGTTTACCGCCACTTACGACGATCTCGGCAACTTCTATGCAGGGGGCCTCGTCAGCGGGCAGGGCTTCCCGGTAAGCACCGGCGCTTTCCAGGCTACCTTCGGTGGAGGTGGTGTAGGCGGCACCGGCTACGCTTGCGATATGGGTATCATAAAGCTCTCCGCCAATGGGCAAAACCGTATCTATGGCACCTACATAGGAGGCCTCGATAACGAAACCCCGCACAGTATGGTGGTAGATGCCAACAACAACCTTATTATAGCGGGCAGAACGTACTCTAATAATTTCCCCGTTACTCCCGGTTGCTACGACAATACACACAATGGCGGTGGCGATATCGCGGTCACTAAGCTGAACTTTGATGGAACTGCGCTGCTGGCTTCTACCTATATAGGAGGCCCCGGCGATGACGGTGTTAACTTCAATGCCATTCCTATGACGCTCGGCGGCCTGAAGTACAACTATGGCGACGATGCCCGTAGCGAAATAATTGTAGACAATGCCGGCGATATATATGTGGCGGCTTCTACCCGCACAGCCGGCTTCCCTACGGTCAATGCTATACAGAATACTCTCCAGGGTCCACAGGACGCAGTAGTGTTCAAGTTCAACCCCAACCTCAACAACCTGATGTGGAGCACCTACCTGGGTGGTAACTCAGAGGATGCAGCCTATGTACTGGCGCTCGACCCCTCACAGGCCAATATCTATGTAGCGGGTGGCACCCAGGGCAATGGTTTCCCATTTTCTTCGGGTACGCTTTGGGGCACCTACCAGGGCGGCCCTGCCGATGGTTTCATTGCTAAATTCCAGAACAGCGGTACCTATCCGCTGGTGCGCGCTACTGCTATAGGCACCTCCAACTACGACCAGTGCTACGGTATACAGACCGACCTTGCCGGTAATGTCTACGCTATGGGCCAGTCGTTGGGTGGCCTGTTTCCGGTTAACAATGTTGTCTATTCCAATCCCGGCTCTTGCCAGTTTGTGATTAAGCTCGATAATAACCTGAACACCAATCTCTATTCTACAGTCTTTGGCTCCGGCAACTCGTCGGTGACCAATATATCTCCCGTCGCGTTCCTGGTAGATACCTGCGAGAACGTCTATGTTTCCGGCTGGGGCGGAAGGCTGGATGTCAACTTCCCTGCCAGCATCGGGTATTGCACGGGCATGCCGATAACCACCGACGCGGCGCAGTCTACTACCGATGGTAGCGATTTCTACTTTATCGTATTCCCGAAAAATATTACCAGCCTTCTCTACGGAACCTTCATGGGCCAGAACAATCCGAATGGTGAGCACGTAGATGGCGGCACCAGCCGCTTCGACAGGAATGGGGTAGTGTACCAGGCCATTTGTGGTGGCTGTGGGGGCACATCGTTCCCCACCACTCCCGGTGTATGGAGTACCAACAACCAGTCTGCTAACTGTAACCTGGTAGCGCTCAAAATACAATTCGACTTCTTACCCGTTATCTGTGAGATAGATTTGCAGGGCGACTCTACCGGTTGTGCGCCGTTCACTGTCAATCTCACCAACAATTCTTCCAACGCGGTAAACTATGTTTGGGATTTTGGTGATGGTAGCCCCATATTCACAGGCACCACACCGCCGCCGCACGTCTATACGTCAGCAGGCACTTATACGATAATGCTGGCCGGTGAGAACGCCAATGCCTGTAACCAAACCGTGGATACCGACTACGTTACCATAGTGGTAGACAGTGGTGGTATCACAGCCGACTTCTCTTTTATTAAGACCGATACCTGCGATCCGTTCATCGCTACCTTTACCAATACATCTACCTATTCCGGCAACCAGGGCGATACCGCCATCACAGTATTCGTTTGGGATTTTGGCGATGGCAGCCCTACTTACACGGGTACTACGCCGCCGCCGCACACATTCCCTGGCGTAGGCACCTATACGGTAACGCTTACCATGACCGACACCAGCGCGTGTAATCCGCAGGACATAGCACAACAGACGATTACATTCTCGTTCACGCCCGTCGTCGCTGGTACGCTGGGCGATACGGTCTGCTTGTCGGCAGGCATGGTTACTTTGCCCAACTTGTCGCAGAACGCCACCGTCCACAGTTGGTTCTTCAGCAACGGTACCACTACCAATGTAGAAACACCAACGTTCCAGTTCGATTCCGCAGGGCTTTACACTGCTTACGTTATTTCCGGCAACCCCAATAATTGCAATCAGTACGATACGTCGCAGGTAGTTAATATACTCGTTGTGCCCGTACCCGATGCGGCGTTCGACTATACGCCCAATCCGCACGTACGCAATCAGCCGGTTACCTTCATCAACAATTCCACAGGTGTTACGTCTCAAACACAATATTCCTGGACGTTTGGCGATGGTACAGGTTCCAACCTGAAAGACCCGGTACCGCATATGTACCCCAAAAAGGGCAACTATGAAATATGCCTCACCGTTACCAATCCGGTAGACGGACAGGCGGGCGGATGTATAGACCTTGTTTGTAAAACGATTTTTGTAGACATCAAGCCAATCATCGACATACCTACGGCTTTCTCGCCCAATGGTGATGGCCGCAACGATATACTCTATGTGCGAGGAGCGGCGATAGCCAGCCTCAACCTGAAGGTTTTCAATCGCTGGGGCGAGCTGGTGTTCGAAACCAGCACTATAGAAATGGATCCGAACGATGGCTCTATGCGCAGTGCCGGATGGGATGGTAAAGTGCGCGGCAAAGAACAGGACATGGATTCCTATGCATATGTGCTCACCGCTACCTTCCTCGATGGAAATAAATACGAAGATCAGGGCAATGTCACTTTAATACGCTAAGACATGAAGAAGAAATTTTTATACGGAGTATGGGCGCTGATGGGTTTATCACTGGGTGCGTCTGCGCAAAGCATGCACTTCTCACAGTACTACAACGCGCCTATGCTGCTCAACCCGGCCAATACAGCCCTGTTGCCCGAGCACGATTACCGCATAGGTACCAACTACCGCAATCAGTGGGCCAGTGTACCCGTGCCATACAGTACGTTTTCTTTGTACACCGATATGCAGGTGATTAAGAGCGACGAAAAGTTCAACTGCTTTGGTATCGGGTTCGCGCTCTTTACCGACAGGGCGGGCGATGGCTTGCTGAGCCTCACCCGGGGCGAGGCCAACCTGGCCTATCACCTGCAGATGGGGCAGTCCAGCATTCTCTCGCTGGGGGGCTCGGTAGGCTATGTGCAGCGCAGCCTCAACTACGACCGCCTCACTTACGATTTTCAATGGAACGGAGAAACCTTCAGCCCGTCCAATCCCAACGGAGAGTTGAATGGTGTTATTAAGACCAACTACGCCACGGTAGGTGTTGGCCTTAGCTATTCATATTTCAACGATGTAGTGTTCCTGAAGTTCAGCGGGGGGGTCAATAATGTCAATCAGCCCAAAGAATCGTTTTATGGAACGGGTATCAATGAGCTGGGCATGCGGCCTACCGGTAACCTCGATTTCATTATCAAGGTAGCATCCAATGTTATTGTGAATCCTTCTGTTTTCTACGCCAACCAGAAAGGCGCTTATGAGCTGATGTATGGTACCTTGTTCCGCTTCAACATCACACCCGATAACGACAGGCCTACACAGTTCATCATTGGGGGATACCACCGTATGGGCGATGCTGCAGTAGGGGCCATGGGCCTCCAGTGGAACAACTTCCAGTTTATGGCGAATTATGACCACACTATTTCCAAACTCGGTCCCTACAACAGGGGTAAGGGAGCAATGGAATTTTCCATTATATACCAGGGTGTTTATCCATCTAGTCCGCAGAACAGGAGGACTTTGGGATGCCCTCGCTTCTAAAAAGTTCGTGTTTACCGATTAAGGTTGTTATATTTGGCATAATATATATACCGTTGCAAGTATGGAAAAAGAAAAATACAAAGTACTGCTCGTAGAAGATGATACCAACTTCGGGCAGGTATTGAAGAATTACCTGGAATTGAATGACTTCGTAGTAGAACTGGCCAGGGATGGTATCCTCGGCCTCGCGGCTTTCCGTAGGGAAAAGTTCGATATTTGCCTCCTCGATGTCATGATGCCCAATATGGATGGGTTTACGCTGGCTGAGGAAATACGGAATGTAGACCCCGAAGTGCCCCTCTTCTTCCTCTCCGCAAAGAGTATGAAGGAAGATATACTCACCGGCTACAAACTGGGTGCGGACGACTACATCACCAAGCCCTTCGATAGCGAAGTACTTCTGCTGAAGATAAAGGCCGTACTGAAACGCAACCAGGAGCTGCAGGAAAAACAACACTCACAGATAGAGTTCAATATCGGGTCGTACCACTTCAACAGCAAGCTGCGTACCCTCGCTATCAATGGAAATTCTCAGACGCTTTCCCCCAAGGAGAACGAACTGCTGCTGATGCTGTGCGAGTACAAGAACGATCTGCTCCCCCGCGATGCGGCATTAAAGCGCATATGGGGTAGCGATACCTACTTCAACGGACGCAGCATGGACGTGTACATTGCCAAGCTGCGCAAATACCTGAAAGAAGACAGCAGTGTAGAGATAGTGAACATTCACGGAAATGGCTTCCGCCTCGTTGTTCCCGAATAATTGAAGCACTCGTAATAAAAGCAGCAACGTCCGCCGGGTTCATCCCGGCGGACGTTGTTTTTCGGGCCCCGCAGCCAACGGCACAGGCATCCCTCACGACACGGTAAATAGCAAATTATCCGTTCAGACAAGACTGCCGTTCACCACCTTGCATATCCCGAATGTCTTCCGGTGATACGGCGAAAGGCCGTGCTCTTTTATTCCGTTCCGGTGGGCAACGGTACCATACCCTTTGTTATCGCACCAGTGGTATTGCGGATACTCGGCATGGGCTTTCACCATAAAATCATCCCGGTACGTTTTAGCCAGCACGCTGGCTGCCGCTATGGAGGTGAATTTGGCATCCCCCTCCACTATGCATTGGTGCAGTATCCCGAAATAGGGAGCGAACCGGTTACCGTCTATCAGCAACAGTCCCGGCCGGGTCGCTAGCTGGTCCACCGCCAGGTGCATTGCCTTGAAGGAGGCGTTCAGTATATTAATGCGGTCTATTTCTTCATGGTCTACCATGGCTACGGCCCAGGCAAGGGCCTTTTTTTCTATGATGGGGCGTAGCTGGTAGCGCTCGTCTTCCGTCAGTTGTTTGCTGTCATTCAGCAGCGGATGACGGAATTGCTCCGGCAGTATTACAGCCGCGGCAAACACAGGGCCGGCCAGGCAGCCCCTGCCGGCCTCATCGCATCCAGCCTCTATAAGTTCCTTCTGAAAAAAACGTCTGAGCACCCACCAAATTTATTAAAAACCTGCTAATCTATATGCCCCAAAAAGAAAGCCCCTTTAGGGTGTGGGGTTTAGCCATCCCTGCCCCAGCAGGTACCGGGCTATCTGCACCGCATTGGTAGCGGCGCCTTTCCGCAGGTTGTCCGATACTATCCAGCAGTTCAGCGTATTAGGCTGCGAGTAGTCCCTGCGGATGCGTCCCACGAAAACGGCGTCCTTTCCTTCGGCATACAGCGGCATTGGGTACACGTTTTCTTTAGGGTTGTCCTGCACCACTATCCCTGCCGAGTTGGTCAGCAGTTCACGCACCTCGTGTTCGTCAAAGTCGTTCTCAAATTCTATGTTCACGCTCTCGCTGTGTCCGCCCATCACGGGTACGCGCACGGTTGTAGCCGTCACGCGTATGTTGTCGTCGCCCATTATCTTGTTCGTCTCCAGTATCATCTTCATCTCCTCCTTGGTATATCCATTGTCCTGGAAGACGTCTATTTGTGGTATCAGGTTCAGGTCTATCGGGTGCGGGTACACGCCATGTCCTTTGCCACCGGCGCGTTCGTCCATCATTTCAGCTACGGCCTTCTGCCCCGTGCCCGTCACCGACTGGTAAGTGCTCACCACCACCCGCTTTATCTTATACTTATCATGCAGTGGCTTCAGCGCCACCACCATTTGTATGGTAGAGCAGTTGGGGTTGGCGATGATATAGTCTGTTTTAGAAAGTGTATGCGCATTCACTTCCGGCACCACCAGCTTCTTGGTAGGGTCCATCCGCCAGGCGGAGGAATTATCTACCACGTAGCAGCCTATCTCTGCAAACTTCGGAGCCAGTTCCAGCGATATAGAGCCACCAGCGGAGAAGATAGCCAGCGCAGGCTTCTTAGCAATAGCATCTTCGGCCGAAACTACCGTGTATTCCTTGCCCATATACGTCACCTTACTGCCCACCGAGCGCTCAGAAGCCACCGGTATCAGTTCCGTCACCGGAAATTGTCTTTCTTCAAGGATGCGCAACATGGTGCTACCCACCAGCCCCGTTGCGCCTACTATCGCTACTTTCATAATGCCGCAAAAGTAAATTATTGAACCGAGATTTACGGCCCAAACCGAGCCTGCCCTCACCCAAACCATCCTGCCAGGGGGGGCGCCGCATAGCCTTGTGCTGAGCTGGGGCCGGGGTGGCCCCCTCGCCCAAGCCAAGCCCCCCCCACATCCACTACCAGCCTCCACTCGTGGAGGGGCCGGGGGAGGAATTCCCCCATTACCTTACCTTTGCCCTCTAAAATGAAAAACCTCGCTGCACTCAAAAAATACTTTCTCCGGTACAAATGGCTGCTGTTGGCGGGTATGGCCTTCGTTGCCATATCCAATATATTCACCGTTATTGCCCCCAACCTCGTCGGCAGCGTAATAGACGATGTAGCCCATGCTATAGAAGCCTACAAGGCAGGAAGCCTCATCCCGGAGGGCGGCATGTGGAATCACATCACTGGCATGGTGCTGTGGCCATCCCTTATTATCCTCGGCCTCGCCCTGCTTCGGGGAGTGTTCATGTTTTTCATGCGCCAGACGATCATTGTTATGTCGCGCCACATAGAGTACGAGCAGAAGAACGACATCTACAATCATTACCAGGAGCTATCCACCGGCTTCTTCAAAAAGAACTTCACCGGCGATCTCATGAACCGCCTTTCCGAGGATGTTTCCCGCGTGCGTATGTTCACTGGTCCGGCTATCATGTACAGCACCAACCTTGTGGTGCTCACTATGCTCTGCCTTATCGGTATGATGCGGATAAATGTGATGCTCACTATTTACGTCTTTATTCCATTGCCTGTCCTGGCTCTGGCTATCTACCTCGTCAATAGCGTTATTTATAAAAAAAGCGAGAAGATACAGGCGCAGCTATCTTCGCTCACCACCACCGCACAGGAGTCATACTCTGGCATCCGCGTCATAAAGTCGTTCGTGCAGGAGCGCAACATGCTGCAGTTCTTTAATGCCACCTCCGAGGAGTACCGAAGCAGCGCCATTAATCTCTCTAAGACCGAAGCCATCTATTTCCCGTCCATGACTTTCTTTGTGGGGCTCAGTATGCTCAGTACCATAGGTATCGGGGGCTATTACGCTATCCAGGGTAAGGTGTCCACCGGCGATATCACCACATTTATTATGTACATCAATCTGCTCATGTTCCCAATCATGAGCATTGGCTGGGTCGCTTCCATGATACAGCGGGCCAGTGCTTCCCAGAAGCGGATTAACGAGTTCCTGCATACCGTGCCCGATATTGTGTCGCCTCCGGCGGCAAAGGAGCACGTGCTGGAGGGCGGGCTCGATGTTCGCAATGTTTCCTTTACTTACCCGCACACGGGCATCACCGCGCTGAAAGGCTTCTCGCTAAAGGTCAGCCCCGGGGAGAAAGTAGCTATTATTGGTACTACCGGCTCCGGCAAGTCTACATTAATACAGTTGTTGCTCCGTATGTACGATGCGCAGGAGGGCGAGGTATGTTTCGATGGCATACCCGTGCGGGAATTCAACATACAGGCCCTGCGACGCCAGGTGGCCTTTGCCCCGCAGGAGTCGCTGCTGTTTTCAGATACTATCTTCAACAATATTCGCTTTGGTAATGCCGACGCGACTGAGGCCGAAGTAAAAGAAGCGTCGCGCCTGGCGGATATGGAGAAAGACATAGCCACATTTGCAAGTGGCTACGAAACTGTTATTGGTGAGCGTGGGGTTATGCTTTCCGGCGGACAGAAACAGCGTATGGTACTGGCCCGTGCCCTGCTGAAAAACAGCAGGATATTGATACTCGATGAAGTCCTTTCTGCCGTTGATACCCAAACGGAAAAAACCATCCTCGCCAACCTGCAAACATACCTGCGCGATAAAACCACTATTGTCATCACCCACCGCATCTTCACCAGCTGGCAATTCGATAAGATCATTGTATTAGACGAAGGCAAAATAGTAGAACAAGGCACGCACGATGAACTAATGAATAATAACAGCCGTTACGCCGCCCTCTACAAACACCAAACCGAAACAGGAGAAGACAACCACTCCTGACCGCACCTCTTACAAAAACACAATAAAGCCCCCTTTAGGGGTTGGGGGCACCACATCAACCCGGCCTACCCACACAATAAAGCCCCCTTTAGGTGGTTGGGGGCAAACACATCAACCAGGCCTACCCCACACAATAAAGCCCCCTTTAGGGGGTTGGGGGCACCACATCAACCAGGCCTACCCCACACAATAAAGCCCCCTTTAGTGCGGTTGGGGGCAACACATCAACCCGGCCTACCCCACACAATAAAGCCCCCTTTAGGGGTTGGGGGCACCACATCAGCCAGGAATACTTTGGGGCAGGTCACACCTCGTAGGCAGCGCCTTCCACCGTTGCGTGTACATTCGCAAACACCTCGGCAGCTTCTTCCCGGAACGGTTCCAGGTCTTTATACTTGCTGGAGTAGTGGCCTAAGAGCAGTTGCTTTGCATTCGCCATTACGGCAAATTCCGCAGCCTGCCTTGCCGTGCTGTGAAACCGTGCATCAGCTTTGGCTACATCGGCGTGCAGGTAGGTGCATTCGTGGTAGATGGTGTCTGCGCCCTTCACATGCTCCAGGAAGGAGTCTGTAAACAACGTATCGGCGCAGTAGGCATATTTCTTTGGCGAGGGGCCGTCTTCTGTCACCCACTCGTTCTTCACCAGCAGGCCATCTTTACGGGTGTAGTCTTCGCCCTGTTTCAGGCGGTCGTAGAATGCTGCGGGTATTTCATATTCCCGGGCCTTTTCGGGCAGCAGTTTGCGCCCGCGGGTCTTCCGTTCTATCACAAAGCCATGGCAGGGTATCCGGTGCTCCACGGGAAAGCACTTCACGCTATACGACTCATTATCTACCAGCGTTGCGGCGCTACCCTCCGGCAGCGGATGAAAATAGTACGGGAAGCATAGTTCGCTTTCCGCCACGCCTTGCACTATATCCATTATGGCCTGCATGGCTGGCGGGGCGTACACATGCAGGGGAGTGGTGCGGCCCAGCAGGCTCATGCTGTTGATGAGCCCCGGCAGCCCGAAGTAATGATCCCCGTGCATATGGCTGATGAATATGTGCGGCACACTGCGCCATTTTATGCCATACCGCTGCATTTGTATCTGTGTGCCTTCCCCGCAGTCCAGCAGCAGGTGGTCGCCATATACGGTTACGGCCTGTGCGGTGGGGTGCCTGCCAAACGCCGGCAAGGCGGAGTTATTTCCCAGTATCGTTACTTTCATCTCTTATTGTTCGTCCTGCCTGTTTTATATTGCTTTACCATTCATAAATAGCTTGCCGTCTATTCTTCTTCCCCAAACAGGTCACGCTCCAGTATTTCCATATTTACTATGTCTATCGCTTCTATCATCTGGGGGGCTATGTTCAGTGCGCTGTCCAGTTCTTCGGCCTTTAGGGCTTGCAGCAGTTCCTGCGGCACATGGGTAAATACCAGCGATTGCTCATTGCTATAGCAGTCCTCGTGTAGTTCTGCCAGGCCCGTTAGTGCGTTTTTATCACAACTCAGGCAGTTATGCATATCTATTATAAAGTTGTTTCTGCCGTTTTCGGTAAGTTCCCTACATTTTTGGCGAAGCAGGGCTGTCAAATTAGCATCTAACTGGTTCCATACAGGGGTAATTAGTATATATGAAGACTTGGTATCAATTTTGAATTCCATTTGGCAGAGCGTTTGTATTGGCTTTCAAATAAAGCTTAAAATTAACACTTCTCTCCTACACTTTCTTTCGTATATTAGTGTATAGCAGGTGAGACAACGTAATAATAGGCGATATTACTATAGTGAAACACAATACCGGCAGCCCTGCAATATCATTAACTTTACTAAAACAAGGAACAGGTACATGGATTCAAACTTCTCACCAAAGGTTAAAGAGATCATTTCTTACAGCCGTGAGGAAGCTTTAAGGCTGGGCAATGATTTTATAGGTACGGAACATTTATTACTGGGGCTGATACGGGAAGGCGAGGGGCTTGCCATCCGTGTATTGCAAAACCTCCAGGTAGACCTCTTCGATCTCCGCAAGGAGCTGGAGGTGGCTATTAAAGACAAAGGCACTAAGCAGGCCGCCACGCTCAACAGCTTGCCGCTTACCAAGCAGGCCGAAAAAGTGATTCGCATTACGGTGCTTGAGGCCAAGGCGCTGAAAAGCCCTACCGTCGAAACGGAACATCTTCTGCTTTCTATTTTAAAGAACAAAGAGAATGTAGCCACGCAGATACTCCACCAATACGAGGTGGATTATGAACGGTTCAAGGCGGAGCTCGGCATTCAGACAGGCAATAATCCCCGCGCCGAGTACAACGACCCGGGAGAGGAGTTCGACGACGAAGACGAACGCCGCCAGTTTCAGCAGCGCCGCCAGGGCGGAGCTTCCAAGTCCAAGACTCCTGTGCTCGATAACTTCGGACGCGACATCACCAAAATGGCAGAGTTGGGGACTTTAGACCCCATAGTTGGGCGCGAGGAAGAAATTGAGCGTGTCTCGCAGATTCTCTCCCGCCGCAAAAAAAATAATCCCATTCTCATTGGCGAACCCGGCGTGGGTAAAACAGCCATTGTAGAGGGCCTCGCACTGCGCATTGTGCAGCGCAAAGTATCACGTGTCCTCTTCGATAAGCGCGTTATCAGTCTCGATCTCGCGGCGCTGGTAGCCGGCACCAAATACCGCGGCCAGTTCGAGGAGCGCATGAAGGCTATAATGAATGAGCTGGAAAAGAACAAAGACGTTATCCTCTTTATAGACGAAATACACACGATCGTGGGTGCCGGTGGCGCTTCCGGTTCACTCGACGCCAGCAACATCTTCAAGCCGGCGCTCGCACGCGGAGACCTGCAATGCATCGGAGCCTCTACGCTCGATGAGTACCGTATGTACATCGAAAAGGACGGCGCCCTCGACCGCCGTTTCCAGAAGGTAATGATAGAGCCACCCAGCGTGGAGGAAACCATTACCATTCTCAACAATATACGCGCTCGCTACGAGGACTTCCACAACGTTACCTACGATCAGGAAGCGATTGAGGCTTGCGTTAAGCTCAGCGACCGTTACATGACCGACCGCCTCCTGCCCGATAAGGCGATAGACGTGCTCGACGAAGTAGGGGCCCGTGTACACATCAAGAACATCAATGTTCCGCAGAATATTCTCGACCTCGAAAAGCAGATAGAGGATATAAAGCAGGAAAAGAATAAGGTGGTGAAAAGCCAACGCTTCGAGGAAGCGGCCGCGCTGCGCGATAAAGAAAAGCGCCTGGGCGAAGAACTGGATAAGGCGAAACACGAGTGGGAAGAAGAAGCCAAAACCAGGCGCTACCCCATTACGGAAGATCATATTGCCGAGGTGGTAAGCATGATGACCGGAATACCGGTAATGCGCATGGTAGAAGCCGAAAGCCACAAGCTCCGCCGTATGGGCGAAGACCTTGCCGGTGCGGTGGTAGGCCAGGACGAAGCGATACAAAAGGTAGTAAAGGCCATACAGCGTAACCGCGTAGGCCTGAAGGACCCTAAGAAGCCTATTGGCTCTTTCATCTTCCTCGGTCCTACCGGGGTGGGTAAAACGGAGTTGGCTCGTTCGCTCGCCCGCTATATGTTCGATAGTGAAGAAGCCCTTATCCGGGTAGATATGAGTGAGTATATGGAGAAGTTCTCGCTCAGCCGACTGATAGGTGCGCCTCCGGGATACGTGGGTTACGAAGAAGGTGGGCAGCTTACCGAAAAGGTTCGCCGCAAGCCATACTCTGTGGTCCTGCTCGATGAAATAGAAAAGGCACACCCCGATATCTTCAATATACTGCTCCAGGTGCTGGACGATGGTCAGCTTACAGATGGTTTGGGTCGCAAGGTAGACTTCAAAAATACCCTCATCATCATGACGTCTAACATTGGTGTTCGCCAGTTGAAGGATTTCGGTGCGGGTGTTGGCTTTGCTACGGGCGCCAAGGTGGAGAATGCCGAAGAGAACAATCGGGGGGTGATAGAAAAGGCGCTCAAGCGCACGTTCTCCCCGGAGTTCCTGAACCGTATTGATGATGTCATCATCTTCAATTCGCTCGACGAAGGTCACATCACTACTATCATCGATATCATCATGAAGGGTGTGCTGAAGCGCCTTAGTGCGTTGGGCTTCACACTCGAGATGTCCGATGCGGCCAAGAAGTTCATAGCGCAGAAAGGCTACGACCCGGCGTTTGGTGCCCGTCCACTCCACAGGGCGATACAGAAGCACCTGGAAGACCCATTGGCGGAAGAGATTCTCAACCAGAATATCAAAGAGGGCGACAAGGTTATCGCCGACCTCGACGAAGCCGACCAGAAGATCGTTTTCAAAATTGAAAGCGCTCCCACCAAAAAAGGGGAATCTGCTTCACAGGAATAACAGCTCTTTAAAACAATACACCAGGTCCCGCTCCCAGAGCGGGACTTTTTTATACTCCTAATAAGCTCCTCCATGCCCACCGAAAAGCACCAGCATCCCAATCGGGCGCAGGCAATTCCACCCCTTAGTCGGCAAGTTGCGCGAGTCTACCCAACGTCCGTAGCTCCCAAAAGCAAAAGCATATACGCTACCCCAACCGTGGGTTGGCGGTTCCCCCTTTAGGGGGCTAGGGGGCGAGCGCAGGCAATTCCCCTTAGTCGGCAAGTTGCGCGAGTCTACCTACCGTTCGTAGCTCGAAAAAGCAAAAGCATATACGCTACCCCAACCGTGGGTTGGCGGTTCCCCCTTTAGGGGGCTAGGGGGAGAGCGCAGGCAATTTCCCCTTTAGTCGGCAAGGGACTGAGTGTGGATATCATTTATACTTACATTCACAAATACTGTCGTAAATTTGAAATGTGTTATTAATATTTGTTAATCAATATAATACGCATTAATATAAATATTCAATGAAAGTAAAATGTAGCTATAATGTAGGTAACGGCAACCACACTGAAGGTATATGTAATTGTTAGTATCCAACCTGTAACTATGCTGGGGGTATCATGATACTCTATGTAAGTAAAATGTAACTAAAAATAAGAGTCGTCATTGATTATCAATCACTTATCAATTTGCGGTGCCAAACTATTTTTACATTCATTACAGCATATGGTTAAATAAAGAAATTTCAAACATTGTTATTACCTTTATATAGCCGGGTTTCATCATTAACCCTCCCGGTGCCATATGTATGCGCACTATACTTTACACCATGCTTCTTTGCAGCATTGCCCACATCGCAAAGGCCCAGTGCAATGCTACCATCACCCCCCTGGGGCCCACCACATTTTGTGCGCCGGGGTCAGTAACCCTCCAGGCTAGCCCGGGTGATATATACAAGTGGTACAAAGACGGGATATTCGTGGCCCTGCTTATTAACGATACCATTACCGTTACCGATGGGGGTAGTTATGTAGTAGTGGTCGACTCTGCCGGCTGTATCGATACGTCCGCGGCTTTGGTGGTAACGGTCAATACCGCTCCTGCCCAGCCCGGTACCATCAGCGGCGATACTATTCTTTGCCTTGGTGCCACGGTCACCTATACAGTGGCTCCCGTGCCGGGGGCAAACAGTTACCAGTGGAAGGGCGGAATCAATACCTCCTGGTCATCATTCGGCGCCACTATTGGTGTCCCTACCAGGACCGGGATGGTCGGCACCTCCGATAACACCGTTTCTCCGGCTTCTTCAATCTCCGTAAGGGCTGGAAACAGTTGCGGCTTCAGCCCGTGGAGCGTGTTGCCGGTAGGGGTATATAAGCCGGCGACGCTGGGAGGCTTCAATACACAGCCCGACATTTCGGTCAATCAGGTTCCCATTTGCCCGGGTTCGCCGGCACCGCTCTATGCCAACTGGCATCCGGATCAAGCACAGAGTTATCAGGGGCCTATGTACTATCGCTGGTATCGCAATGGGGTATTACTAACAGGCACAGGTCAGTCTATCTACATTACAAAAGGCGGCAACTACACCGTACAGATATACAACCCCGGCTGTTCCGTAACTGATACCAAGCCGGTACATCAATCTGCCCCTATACCATCTATTGTCCCCGTAAGCCCTACAGCTTGCCAGGATGGCGTTACCACATTAACGGTCAGTATGGATATGGACGGGTACAATGGTAATAGCTATGGTTGGGTATGGTTACTCAATGGCGGTGGGCTGCCCAATTCTTCTGCAAAGCATACATGGGTCGCGGAAGCGTCAGGCGTCTACTCCGTTAGCGTCTCCGGTTCTAAAACAACAAATACAGGCACGTACACATGTGCGGTTTCATCACCGGCGGTAGCGGTAGCGGTCAGCGGTGGCAATGCCACACCGGTTTCAATAACGCAGAACGGGAATCAATTTATTGCCACGCCGGGCTTCGCAACGTATAAATGGTATAAAAACAATGCGCCTATTGTGGGCGCAACAGGGGCTACCTATACGGCCTCCACCTGGGGCGACTACTTTGTAGTGGCTACCGATGGCAACGGCTGCCAAAGCAAGTCCAACGTGGTATTGTCTGTAGCTGATGCTGTGGCGGGCGATGAAGAGTGGCGGATTTTCCCTAGCCCGGCCTCGGCAGAGGTTAACGTCTACGCTGTGCTGCCGGTTGCCACGGGTATGGCGCAGTTGCTCATTACCGATGTGGCGGGCAGGGTACTTACCATGCACGAGGCCCCCATCAAAGACCGCAAAATAGAAAAGGCTATCGCGTTGGATGGTAACATGCCCCCGGGCCTGTACTTTATCCGCATCACTGCCGAAGGATACCATAGGGTTTCATCCTTTACCAAAAACTAGCTCTATGCGTTCACTTTTACTTCTGTTCTCTCTTTGTTGCCTCGCGCAGCAGTTATCCGCCCAGTGCAATGCTACCATCACCCCCCTGGGGCCCACCACATTTTGTGCGCCGGGGTCAGTAACCTTCCAGGCCAGCCCGGGAAGTGTGTATAAGTGGTACAAAGACGGAAACTACTTCGCGCTGCTCGTAACCAATACGCTTACCGTAAGCGCTTCGGGCAGCTATGTGGTGGTGGTAGACTCTTCGGGTTGCATAGACACTTCTGCTGCGGTAACGGTAGTGGCCAATACGGTACAACCACAGGCAGCCATTATTACGGCTGGCGACACCTTCATATGTCCCGGTACTGCGGTGACCCTGGCGGCAACTATGGGCAGTGCTTATCAGTGGTACTTAGATGGATTGCCTTTGCCGGGTGCAGATAGCAATACACATTCGGCTTCTGTAGCGGGAAGCTACACTGTCGTAGTCGATTCTATGGGGTGTTTAGGCACGTCAGGTGCCCGTATTATTACTCAGAATTACATCCCGGCATCCCCGGTTTTCGTTGGTGGCCCCGATACTATTTGTTGTGGGTCAACTGTCACCTATTCCATAGCGGCGGTTCCCGGTGCTATGTCCTATACATGGTCAGCATATAACCTCTCATGGTCCCCTTTTTTTGGTACTACAACATCATTAAGCAGAACTGCTAATAGTGGTTGCAACTTGGCAAGTACCACTAGTCCCACAGATTACATTCTTGTTAGAGCAAATAACGTCTGTGGGAGCAGTGCATATACCGCCAGGCAGGTAGCGTCATTTAGATATCCAAATACAGGTGGTTCAATTCTTGACCCCGATATCGCTACCTATTCACCAGGCCTTCTGTGCGACACCCTCTTCGGTACTCTTAATGCATTCACTAACACTCACATCGATGGATTTACCGGTGTCAAGCAATATCAATGGAGTAGGAATGGCTCGGAAATACCCGGGGCAAACAATTATCTCCTTTATATCAATCGTGCTGGCATGTATAGTGTAGTGGTGTCCACCGGCAACGGCCATTGTCCTGTTACAATTACAAAAATGAAAGTTTCTCAGGGGGTACCGGGTATAGCAATTGATGCGCAGGCGGGAAACAATGTATGTACGGATGGAGTGGCTGTACTTAAGGCAGTGGTAGATACCGCCGGGTATGATGGCAATAATTACACCTGGTATTGGTTACAAAACGGCGTCGGTCTCTACAATAGTGTGAACGCCCCTTATTGGGTGGCATCTGCTCCGGGAGAGTATTCATTACGGATATCAGGATATCTCACGAATCAGTGGTTCTATCAGGCGCCGTGCTCTACTTATTCTGCCACCTTTACGGTGGCCCAGTCCGCCGGAGCGGCCACACCGGTTTCAATAACGCAGAACGGCAACGAATTTACCGCCACGCCCGGATTTGCGGCATATCAGTGGTACAGGAATAGTGCGCCTATTGCGGGGCAAACATCCCCAAACTGTCCCCGTAATACCTGGGGCGACTACTTTGTAGTGGCTACCGATGGCAACGGCTGCCAAAGCAAGTCCAACGTGGTATTGTCTGTGGCTGATGCTGTGGTGGGCGATGAAGAGTGGCGGATTTTCCCTAGCCCGGCCTCGGCAGAGGTTAACGTGTACGCTGTGCTGCCGGTTGCCACGGGTATGGCGCAGTTGCTCATTACCGATGTGGCGGGCAGGGTACTTACCATGCACGAGGCCCCCATCAAAGACCGCAAAATAGAAAAGGCTATTGTGTTGGATGGTAACATGCCCCCGGGCCTGTACTTTATCCGCATCACTGCCGAAGGATACCATAGGGTTTCATCCTTTACCAAAAACTAAAGTTACAAAGCCCCGGCTCCTCCCAAACCACCAGGTTCTTCAAAGCAGACTAAACAAAGAAACGCCCGGATTTTTTCCGGGCGTTTCTGCTATCAGGCAAGTAGTTATTACTCTTCTGTTTTCTTTTTCTTGGCGGCAGCTTTCTTGGCGGGCTTTTCCGTAGCCGCGTCGCCTTCAGCAAAGAGTTCAGCCGGGTCTTCCGCTTTTTTCTTTTTTGCAGCTTTCTTGGCGGGCTTTGCTTCACCGTCAGTAGTGTCCGCTTCTGCGGCTTTCTTTTTCACTGCTTTTTTCGCAGGTGCCTCTTCTTTCACTTCTTCTGCGGCCGTTGCTTCTTCGCCCTCTTCCTGTGGCTTATAGGCGTCAAAGTTCAGCAGGTCGTTGGCTTTCAGCAGCTCAAACCACTTCAGCATCTTCTTCATGTCGCTCACATACACACGGTCTTCATCAAAGGCTGGGAAGATGCCCTTAAAGTAGGCCTTTATGCCTTTGTCGTCCGTCTTTTTAGGGTCGGCAACCGGCGTGCTGTCATTCTTCATCATTTCAAACACTTCGTGCAGGCGCACGTTATCGCCGGTAGTATATACTTCTATGCTTTCCAGCGGCGTCACATTGTGCAGGCGCGCCGAAATGAATTTCGTGGTCTTATCAGCCAGGTTACGAACAATAGCGCCATCAGCTTTTGTGGCAACTAATTGAAAAAGTCCGCCTATTCCGGTTACTGCTACTATTTCTCTGTATTCCATACTTATCATTGAAGGGAGGCAAAAATAAGGGTTTTGATGAATAATCATCGCTTGTTCATATGAAAGTTTATTTGTAACACTTGTCGCTCCCGCCCGCCTGCTTAAAAGAGGCGCTTGCTGGAGCGGATGCTTTTCAGGTATTCATTCAGGTCGTGCGAGGGGCGCAGCCACAGCAGCATGGCCACATAGCAAAGGGCTATTATGCCCGAGCGCAGCAATGTATCCCCAACCGGCGGCAGCATCTGCGGCAGAAAGTACCCCGGCGCAAAGGCTACCGCCCCGCTTGCCAGCACCCCCAGCGTACCCCTGGTAAAGGGCACTATGTCCATCTTCACCCACAGGAAGGTCATTTTCGCTATGTTGAACAAAGCCAGCGCTATGGTAGAGGCCCATGCGGCTCCATATATATCGTATTGGGGTATCAGCAGGTAGCAGAACAGTACCAGCAGGGCCACCAGCAGGAACGATATCCGGAAGTTAAATTTATAATACGTGCTCACGCTCGTCAGCTCGGTATTCAGCCCGGTAGCCATGTCCACCAGCCGGCCTATCATCAGTATCAGCACCACGGGTTTTATGCTTTCATACCCTTCGGGCAGTATCCCCACCAGGTTATCCAGGTTGCAGGCTATCAGCAGGAACATCCCTATCGCGGCAATGAGGATGTTGATGCCCGACCGGGTAAAAATACTTTTCAGGCGGGGGGTATCGCCGGAGTGGTACGCCTCATTCAGGGTGGGGATCGATGCGGCGCTCATAGCCCGGTAGGGTATTACCATTAGGGCCACTATAAATACTGCCCGCCCATATACCGCGGCGGGGTCCAGACCGCGTGGGGCCAGGCTCACCAGCAGCAGCACGTCTACAAATCCCAGCATATTCAGCGTGGCCGATACCAGCATATGATACCACGAGTATTGAAAGATTTCTTTATACTCGGCCCTGCTGAATACCTTCCACTTAAAGGAATAGCCGAAGTTCGGAGTCCGGGCTGCGGTTACTATAAAGAGTAACAGCGATACGGTGTAGCTCCCTACTATCCCGTAGATAAATTCGGAAAACCCTATTACGTGGAAGTACAGCAGCAGCAGCAGCACGCCGTTGAGCGCGCGGATAGCCACATCCTTTATCAGCGAGGCTTTCGTCACTTTCGATTGCGATACCAGGTACCACTCCAGCGCCGTCTGGTATGCCCATATAAATACAAAGTAGGGTATAATGCCATAGAAGGTGCCGGCAAGGGCCCTGTCCTGCGGTTTAAAGAACTGGAGTATCTCCGCCTTATATATATAGTACGGCACCGATAGTATGGCTACGCCCGCCAGAGGCACCACGGCGCCCAGGGTCAGCAGTATCTTCCGGCGCTCATCGCCATCCGGGTAGCGGTTAGAGAAGTTCAGTATCGTGCTGCTCAGCCCAAATATTACCAGTATATGGAACAGCCCCGCCTGCAACGGGAATATAGTGGTATAGCCCAGCTGCTCTTTAGTAAGGGCAAAGGTGTAGCCATAGTTGAGAAGCGCACCCAGCACCGCTCCGGCAGCAATGGCGATAGTACCTTTTATGGATTGGCGGAAGACGATCCCCATACTGGTAAAGCGGTTGATTGATTGGTGAGCAGATTGCCCGGGTAAAAATACTATTAATGATAATTACTACGGCAGAAGCCACCCATATTGGCCATTTTTGTTTTGTTTGGGGGGCTTGTGTACTTTTACCGGGCAAGTCTGCGCCTGCCAGGGTGCAGGCTGGCTATACCACCATTTTATTCCGATGAAGGAGCATATCAAGAAGTTTATTGCGAGAACAGCAGGCAAGCTGGGCGTAGAAATCGTTTTTCATGGTAAGGAACGGTTGAAGGAATACGACGAGTTTATCGACCTCTATAATATCTGCAAGCCATACACAATGACCAGCATTGAGCGGATGTATGCGCTGTACAAATCGGTAGAATACATACTAAAGCACGATATTCCCGGGGATTTCTATGAGTGCGGGGTTTGGCGCGGTGGCAGCTCTATGATGATAGCGCTTACGCTGGAAAAGTTTAAAAGCAGGGACAGGTCTTTGTTCCTTTTCGATACGTTTGAGGGGATGTCCGCACCCGGCGATGCCGACCTTGACGGGGAGGGAAACTCAGCCCGGTCGCTGCTGGAAAAAGCCAGGCCGGGAAACACCCTCAACAATATCTGGTGCTATGCCGACCTCAATGACGTCCAGAACAACATGAACCGCACGGGATATCCCGCCGATAAGGTGCATTATGTGAAGGGCAAAGTGGAGGATACGCTCCCTGCGTTCCAGTCGCAGGAAAAGTTGGCATTACTTCGCCTCGATACCGATTGGTATGAGTCTACCCGCATGGAGTTGGAATACCTGTTCCCAAAGCTGGAAGCCGGTGGGGTACTGATTATAGATGACTACGGTTTTTGGCAAGGCGCTAAAAAGGCCGTAGATGAATACATGGAAAAGAACAAGGTAAAAATATTGCTGAATCGTATAGACGACACGGGGCGCGTGGCCATCAAGTTTGCCTAGGGTGTCACAGGTGTTTTTTGTCATTATCGCATCCGCAATACTCTGCTTCCGATGTGGCCGGAATACCGCCCTTTAGCGAATGTGCTTCCCCGCTATCTTGATTATTTGCAGCCAATTTTAATATTTTTACGTCTTTATGGAGTTTCGGCAGGTATGCACCCGGCCTCACTACACAAACAGAATAGCAAGTGAATATCTCTGAAGCTTTCATGCCCAGGTGGCACAGCGTTTTTCATAATCCGTTCTACCTTACCCGGAAACGGTTATTTACGGCTATTAGGGACAATGCGCACTTCCTCACCGGTAACATACTCGACTTTGGTTGTGGCACCAAGCCCTATATGAGCTTGTTCAACTACAACCAATACATCGGCGTTGACTATGAAACAGAGGTTAGCGCGCGCAATACCGGTCTGCGTGCCGATGTTTTCTACGACGGGAAGAATATACCCTTCCCCGATAATCATTTCGACGCGGCGTTCGCCAGCGAGGTGTTGGAGCACGTCTTTAATCCTGACGAAGTACTGCAGGAGCTGTACCGTGTTGTAAAGCCGGGAGGTAGAATAATGATTACATGTCCTTTTTTCTGGCCCGAGCACGAGCAGCCCTACGATTATGCCCGCTACACTTCATTCGGGCTGAAGCACCTGGTGGAAAAAAATGGATTCTCGGTTGTGAACTATGAGAAAACCGGGAGCTACTTTGAGTGCCTGCTGCAAGGGATGGTTGCGTACATATACTTTCTCATCCCTCACCGCCCCAGGGTATTAGAGGCTTTGTGCTTTTTCCTGTTCATCAGCACCTGGTTTATTCCAGCCCTGGCACTCAACAAGATATTGCCGAAAAAAGTAAAACGGTCCGATTATTACCTCAATAACCTGGTAGTGATGGAAAAGCCGGCTACCCCATCAGGAAGTCGCGGTAGCGTTGCATAAAGGCTTCCCGGTCAAAGTGTTCCCGTGCATACTGGTACGCATCCGCCGACAGGCTTCTTAACCGTTCCTGGTCAGCCGCCAGGTAGGCCAGCAGTTCTATTCCCTGCTTCACTACGCCTTCTTCATTTTCCGGCTCATTTATCAGCAGGGCGTTTTGCCCATGGTGCAGGTGTGTTTTATTACCCTCCAGTGCCGTCACTACGGGTATGCAGCCCCAGGCCATCCCCTCTTTTATCAGCATCGGGAAGCCTTCGTAGGCCGAGGTCATCAGTATCACGTTGCAGTTCTGGTACAGGCGGTTCATTTCACTGGCCTCTCGCACCTCTCCATGTATCACCGATTTCGATTTTACTACCTCCGATAGTTCGTCCATCATAGTGCCGGCAAAGTGGAACTCTATGGGCAGGTTCCGGTCCAGGCACTGTTCCGCCACCCGGTTCAGCAGCGGTATCCGTTTCTGGGGGCCGCCACGGCCGGCATACAGCACCCGCAGGGGCGGCGCATAGTTCTTGCCCTCGGTAGTGTGTATCACCACACCCGGCTCTATGAACAGGATGCGGTCTTTCATCGCGTCCGCAACGCCATATTTCGCGTACTGCTGATGAATATTGTTAAATGTAAAGTTATCATACACCACCCGGTACTGCAGGTAGTGTACATTGCCCAGCCCGAAGAACTCCATCCCATTCTTACCGTGGGTAAAGTTGTGCAGCAGTTCCGTTTTTACCACATCTTTCCGCAAAAAGGGCAACATATCAAAGAAAAAGGTGCTGTTGGAGCTGAACACATGTGCCTTAGGATGGCGGTTGATGTAAAAGGCGAAATAGTGAACCGTAAACAACCGGAACAACAGGTTGTCGCACCAGGTATGTATATCCCGGGCATCGGTGCCGGGTACACCGTAAAAAGCCTCTTTAAGATTTTTGTCTTTCGATAAACGGGTGAAATAGAGTTGTTTATGCACATCCGGAAGCGAGTGCAGTATGTCCAGGTGTATGCGTTGCGCCCCCCCTATACCATACCGGTCAAAGAAAAAGAACAGGTGGCTTCGGTTCTTTGCCCGCAGCAGCGCGAACGGATACACCAGCAGCAGCGAGGGTAGGTACGTAAGGTATAATAAGAAGCGAAATATCTTTATTTTTTGTAGAGTATGCATATGTTTGCCCGTAGACGCAGGGGCGATAAAAATATAAAGAAATCGCTACTTATGCGTGTAGGTATTTTATCGTTAGTTTGCAGGTGTATGCTACGGTTATTTCCCGGCCTGGGGCGGGTAAATGGCGGGCGCTTATAATAGGGGTGTTACAACTTGCAATTTCGGTACATACACTTACCTTTGTAACCGCCGGTATATCAAACTTTAAAGGAATTTATATAGTATGGATTTATTGCTGCTGGCTACAGACCAGAACACACCGTTCAACTACTTCCCTATAGCGCTGCAACTTGTAGTAGCTATTGGTTTCGTGATAGTGATGATGGTGGTCACCCACTTGCTGGGTCCCAAAAGAAGAACTTCCGACAAGCTCATCAACTTCGAGAGTGGTATCCCCTCCGTAGGGAACGCCCGCCAGCCTATGGCCATCAAGTACTTCCTGGTGGCGATACTGTTCGTGTTGTTCGATGTGGAAGTGATTTTCTTTTATCCCTATGCCATCAACTTTGCCGAGCTGGGCTGGGAAGGTTTCAAAGCTGTGTTGCTGTTCGTGGCGTTCTTTTTGTGTGGTTTTATCTACATCGTTAAGAAGGGCGCCCTGGAGTGGGAGGAATAGGGAAAGGCCACGCGGCACGGCGTTTTTTTTGACGAGGAAGGAACGAGTATTTTTTAACAAAAGCTCCCTGTTAACAAGGGAAATAAGGAAACTGAGTTATGGGTCGTCCGGTTCAGTATAATACTAACGAGAAGATAAAGAGCGATAAGACGAAATTGCTGGAGATGCCCGAGGGCTACTCCGGGGAAGGATTCATGGCTACCAAGCTCGACCAGATTATAGGCCTGGGCCGCGCCAACTCCCTGTGGCCCTTACCGTTCGCTACCTCTTGCTGTGGTATCGAGTTCATGGCCACAATGGGCAGCAACTACGATCTGGCACGTTTCGGTTCAGAGCGTATGGGCTTTACGCCGCGCCAGTGCGATGTGTTGCTGGTAGCCGGTACCATTGCCAAAAAGATGGCGCCGGTGCTGCGCCAGGTGTACCTGCAGATGGCGGAGCCACGCTGGGTAGTAGCTATTGGTGCCTGTGCGTGCAGTGGTGGTATTTTCGATTCTTATTCCGTGCTCCAGGGCATAGACCAGGTAATACCGGTAGATGTGTACGTTTCCGGTTGCCCTCCGCGCCCGGAAGCCATCCTCGATGGCATCATGAGCATACAGCACCTGGTGAAGAACGAGAGCCTGCGCCGTCGCAACAGCCCGCAATACAAAGCGCTGCTGGGCGAGTATGGTATAGAATAAATAGTTGCCCGCTGGCCGCAGCGCCGGCCGGCTGATTAATAAAAGACAATAAATTTCCGCCAGGGCGGATGTTGGGGTTTATGACCAAAGAACTAGTAAAAGAAAAGTTGACAGGGAGGTTTGGAGAAGCGGTGAGCTTTGAGGAACCTTATGGTATGCTGGCGTTTACCGTTCCTGCGGCGCAGAACATGGATGT
Organism: Flavipsychrobacter sp.; assembly: GCA_016786665.1. Classification (GTDB taxonomy): domain Bacteria; phylum Bacteroidota; class Bacteroidia; order Chitinophagales; family Chitinophagaceae; genus MKUN01. The sequence goes on along the minus strand of JAEUVZ010000018.1, from coordinate 42,311 downwards.
GATACAGTTCCTGTGGAACGAAGGATTTCAGTTCCTTACAGACCTGACCGCTGTTCATTATCCCGACCGCAAGAACGAAGAGCTGTGCGTGGTATATCACCTGCACAACCTGGTAGCCAATGTGCGCGTGCGCATGAAGGCGTATGTGCCTTCCGCCACCCCCGATATACAGTCGGCCGTTCCCGTATTCGCCGGGGCCAACTGGATGGAACGGGAGACTTACGATTTCTATGGCGTCAATTTCCTGGGCCACCCGGACCTGAGAAGAATACTGAACGTAGACGAAATGGATTACTTCCCGATGCGCAAAGAGTACCGCATGGAAGACCCGACGCGCATAGATAAGGACGACGAGATGTTTGGCAGATAGACCCCCTGTCCCCTGGATAGGGAACCGGGTATGGGTTTGAAATATATAGTTTTAAACAAGCTCCGCCGAGGCGGATTTGGGGTATGACAGAATTAGAACAAAAACAGCAGCACATAAAGCTGGCTGACGAAAGTTTACAGAAACAGACCACCACGCTCAACCTGGGGCCTACGCACCCGGCTACGCATGGCGTGTTTCAGAATATACTGGAAATAGACGGCGAGCGCGTACTGGACGCCAAGCCAACTATAGGATACATACATCGTGCCTTCGAAAAAATTGCGGAGCGCCGGCCCTACTATCAGATAACCACGCTTACCGACCGCCTCAACTATTGCTCGGCCCCTATCAACAATATGGGTTGGCATATGACGGTGGAAAAGCTGCTGGGCATCAAAACACCTAAGCGGGTAGACTACCTGCGCGTAATAGTGATGGAGCTGGCGCGTATTGCCGATCACCTGGTGTGCAACTCGGTAGTGGCGGTAGATACCGGCGCCTTAACAGGGTTTACTTATGTATTCCAGTGGCGCGAACTGATATACGAAATATATGAAGAAATATGCGGCAGCCGCTTAACGACCAACATGGGCCGGGTAGGTGGTTTTGAGCGCAATTTCTCCGAAACGGCTTTTGCAAAGATTAATAAGTTCCTGGACGAATTCCCCAAAGTGATGAAGGAGTTCGAAAACCTGATGAACCGCAACCGCATTTTCATGGACCGCTGCATAGGTGCAGGACCCATCAGTGCGGAGCGGGCACTGAGCTACAGCTTCACCGGCCCTAACCTTCGTGCCGCCGGGGTAGACCTGGACATCCGTGTTTCCGACCCGTATTGTTCTTACGAAGAATTTGACTTTAAGATTCCCGTAGGTACCACGGGCGACGTATACGACCGCTACATGGTCCGCAACGATGAAATATGGGAAAGCCATAGCATCATCCGCCAGGCCATGGAAAAGATACAAAAGCTGGAGCAGGAGTTCCCTTCAGAGAAAAAGGTATTCTATGCGCCGGAGGCCGACCATTTCCACTTGCCGGCGAAGGAAGATGTGTATACGAAGATGGAAGCGCTGATATACCACTTCAAAATAATAATGGGTGAGATAGACGCGCCTGCCGGAGAAGTATATCATGCGGTAGAAGGGGCCAACGGAGAGTTGGGCTTTTACCTGGTGAGCGATGGCGGACGTACGCCGTATCGCCTGCACTTCCGCAGGCCATGCTTCATTTATTACCAGGCATACCCGGAAATAATTAAAAACGGCTTGCTCAGCGATGGCATCATCGCCTTGAGTAGCTTAAATGTAATAGCAGGAGAACTGGATGCTTAATGCAGGATCAGGAACAAATATCGCTCACCGGGAAAAAGGGGTTTAAAGTAAATCCTAACGCCGAAGGATATAAAACCTGGGCCGACAGGCTGGCGGAAATGGACCAGCTAAGAAGGCAGTTGTACACCGACATGTTCGGCTTACCTGCTAAAAGTGAAAAAACAGGAGAAGCAGATACTTCTCATCAAAATAATTAAACAGAAAAATGAGTATTCAGTTTTCTAAGGAGAAATTAGATAAAGTACAGGAGATGATCGCCCGCTACCCGGAGGGGAAGCAGAAAAGCGCGCTCATCCCTTTGCTCCACATGGCACAGGACGAGTTTGGCGGCTGGCTGGATGTCCCGGCAATGGATTACGTGGCCCAGCTACTGCAGATACAGCCCATAGAGGTATATGAGGTGGCTACCTTCTACACCATGTTCAACCTGAAGCCGGTGGGGAAGTATGTATTTGAAGTGTGCCGGACAGGCCCCTGTATGCTGAACGGCAGCGACGACATTATAGACTATATAAAGGAGAAGCTGAACATAAAGGAAGGAGAAACTACGGAAGACGGTATGTTTACCCTGAAGCCGGCCGAATGCCTGGGGGCGTGTGGCTATGCACCCATGATGCAGCTGGGGAAATACTACAAGGAACACCTGACCAAAGAAAAGGTGGACCGCATTATAGATGAATGCCGGAAAGGAGTAATGGTTACTAAGTAATGAGGCTGTTACTGCTCATATCGCTGCTCTTTGTACAGACGGGATTGCTCGCGAAAGCGCGTATAAAGCCAGACTCCGCCAATCTGAAAATGGCGGTAATCGCGCTGAACGACGCGATGATAAAGAAAGACTCGGTGCTGCTGGGCAAGGTTTTGCACAAGAAGCTCTCCTATGGCCACTCCAACGGCTGGATAGAGAACCGCAGGGAGCTGATAGCAAACCTGTACAACGGTAAGCTGGTGTACAACAGGATTGAAACAACCGGGGAGAAACTGGAAATAGTGCGCGGAACTGCGACAGTGCGAAACACCGCAAATATAGACGTGCTGATGGACGGGAAGGAGATGAGCTTTAAGCTATACGTATTGCAGGTGTGGGTATGGAAAGATAAAGAAGGATGGAAACTGCTTGGACGCCAAAGCGTACAGGCACCAAAATAAAAATATTAAAGCTCCGCCACGGCGGATTTGGGGTATATGGCAGTAAAACTCTTATTAGAACACGCGCATATAGAAGGTATCCGGTACTACGATACCTACCGGAAGCACGGTGGCTATCGTGCAGTGGAGAAAGCATTTAAAATGACTCCCGATGAGATAGTGGAGGAGGTGAAGAAGAGCGGCCTGCGCGGCCGTGGTGGCGCAGGCTTCCCTACGGGTATGAAGTGGAGCTTCCTGGCCAAGCCGGAAGGCGTACCACGCCACCTCGTGTGCAATGCAGACGAATCAGAGCCTGGTACGTTCAAAGACCGCTACCTGATGGAGTTCCTGCCACACCTTTTCGTGGAAGGGCTCATTGTCAGCAGCTTTGCACTGGGTAGCAACACTACATACATATATATCCGCGGCGAGTATGCCTGGATAGTAGATATACTGGAGCAGGCTATTGCCGAAGCAAAAGCCAACGGCTGGCTCGGCAAGAATATCCTCGGCTCAGGCTTCGACTGCGAGATATATGTACAACGCGGAGGCGGAGCCTATATCTGTGGAGAGGAAACAGCGCTGATAGAATCGCTGGAAGGCAAGCGCGGCAACCCGCGTATCAAGCCTCCGTTCCCCGCTATTCAGGGGGTATGGATGCGCCCTACAGTGGTGAACAACGTAGAAACAATCGCGGCGGTTGTTCCTATCATCAACAATGGTGGTGAGGAATATGCCAAGATAGGGGTCGGAAAATCTACCGGTACCAAATTGCTTTCTGTTTGCGGTAACGTAAAGAAGCCCGGCATTTACGAGATAGACATGACCTGCTCGGTAGAAGAGTTTATTTACAGCGATGAATACTGCGGCGGCATCCCGAATGGCAAACGCCTGAAGGCATGTATACCCGGCGGTTCGTCGGTGCCTATATTGCCGGCCAACCTCCTGCTGAAAACAGCGAAAGGGGAAACACGCTACATGAACTACGAGAGCCTTTCCGATGGGGGCTTCGCTACCGGAACTATGATGGGTTCGGGTGGTTTTATAGTGATGGATGAAGACCAGTGCGTAGTGCGCCACACAATGAGCCTGGCGCGTTTCTACAATCACGAGAGCTGTGGGCAATGCAGCCCCTGCCGCGAGGGCACCGGCTGGATGTATAAAATACTGAAGAATATAGAATACGGGAAAGGCAAAATGAGCGATATCGATTTGCTGTGGGATATCCAGCGCAAGATAGAAGGTAATACTATCTGTCCGCTGGGTGATGCTGCAGCATGGCCGGTAGCCGCTGCCATTCGCCACTTCCGCGATGAATTTGAATGGCACGTACTGAACCCGGAAGAATCGCAAACGAGAAACTACGGATTGGCACACTATGCGGATCCGATACATGTGCCTGTAGCGAGTTGAGTTAAAGCGTAACGTGATCAACAATCACTTTGCGTTTCTTTGCGTTCTTTGCGGTTAGAGATGACAGAAAACGAGTTGTCAAACATTATTATTAGTGAAGCGATACATGTTCATCAATAACTTGGGCCAGGATTGCTTGAGTCGGTCTATGAAGCATGTTTGGTTCATAGACTATTTAAAAAAGGAATAAAGATCGAAGCACAAAGACCCTTTGATATTTGAAGATGTGAGGCTGGAGTGCGGTTTTAGATGTGATGTCTTAGTTGAGAATAAAGTAATAATTGAAATAAAGGCTGTGGAAGCCTTAAATGATATACATCTTGCACAAGTGTTAACCTACTTACGGTTAACTGACGTTAAATTAGGGTTGTTGATGAATTTCAATGTGCTCAAAATGAAGGATGGTATCAAACGAGTGGTAAATAATTTGTAAACGCAAAGGACGCAAAGTCCACGCAAAGGAATCGCAAAGATTTTAGTATGTCTGAGATTCAGAAGTTTAAAGTAACAATTGACAACATCAGTATCGAAGTACCCGCGGGCACTACGATACTCAATGCTGCGCGTATGATAGGCGGCGAGGTAACCCCTCCTGCTATGTGCTATTACAGCAAGCTGAAAGAGAGTGGGGGTAAGTGCCGCACCTGCCTGGTAGAGGTGAGCAAGGGCTCTGAAAAAGACCCGCGCCCCATGCCCAAGCTGGTGGCCAGCTGCCGAACTACCGTAATGGATGGCATGGAGGTGAAAAACATCACTTCAGAAAAGGTGGTAGACGCGCGTAAAGGCGTAGTGGAGATGCTCCTCATCAATCACCCGCTCGACTGCCCCGTGTGCGACCAGGCCGGCGAATGCCACCTGCAGGACCTCAGCTACGAGCACGGCACCGAAGGTACCCGCTACGAGTTTGAGCGCCGCACGTTCGAGAAAGAAGATATTGGCCCCTACATATCGCTCCACATGACGCGGTGCATACTGTGCTACCGCTGCGTGAACACCGCCAAGGAGCTGACCGACAAGCGCGAACATGGCATACTGGAGCGGGGCGATCACTCGGAGATAAGCACACTCCTGGGTAAATCGCTGGATAACGAGTTTATCGGCAACGTAATAGATGTTTGCCCGGTAGGCGCGCTAACCGACAAAACATTCCGCTTCAAGAACCGCGTATGGTTTACCAAGCCGGTAGACGTACACCGCGATTGCCCTACCTGTAGCGGAAAGGCGCGCGCCTGGATGCGGGGAGACGAAGTATTCCGGGTAACAGCACGCAAAGACCAGTGGGGCGAAGTGGAGGAGTGGATATGCAACGATTGCCGATTCCATAAGAAAGAGGCTGCCGACTGGGTAGTGGAAGGCCCGTCTAAAATTGACCGCCGGAGCGTCATATCGCAGGGGCATTATGTAGATACTAAAGACACCCAGGTGCTGATAGATAAAGTAATAGGGAAGCAGCCCAGGTTCACACTGGATATTCACAGCGTGAGCGATGTGAACAAGCCGGAAGTGGAGCTGTCGCGGATACAGGGGCCTGCTCACTCTGACGATTTTAAGGCAACACAGGAGTGATAAGGGATTGACAGATAGCGAATTATTGAAAAGAGTACCATTTTTTTAACGAACTAATTACTTTTGCGCGGCTATGATGTTACTGCAAATGGATGTAGCATTTATTATAGAGAAACTCATTCTCATCACCATTATCCTCTTCGGATCTTTGGGTATTGCCATGTATGCTACATGGGGCGAGCGTAAAGTAGCCGCCATTATGCAAGACCGTAAAGGGCCCAGCAGGGCGGGCCCCTTTGGATTGCTGCAACCGCTGGCCGATGGAGTGAAGCTCTTTATGAAGGAAGAGATCATCCCCGATAGCTCCACGCGCTTCCTGTTCATTCTCGGGCCTTGCCTGGCAATGCTCACCGCTTTGCTCACCAGCGCCGTAGTACCCTGGGGGCCTGACTTCCAGTTGGCGGGCAGAACAGTATCGCTGCAGGTGGCTGATATCAATATCGGCATCCTCTTCATTTTTGGCGTATTGAGCGTGGGTGTATATGGCGTAATGCTGGGCGGCTGGGCTTCCAACAACAAGTTTTCGCTGCTGAGTAGTATCCGCGCCGCATCGCAGGCTATCTCTTACGAGCTGGCAATGGGCCTTAGCCTGATAGCAGTTATCATGATGACCGGCACCCTGAGCCTTCGCGAGATAGTGGCCCAGCAGCACGGCTTCTGGGACGGAGGGTTTACCTGGATTGCTTTCCGGCAGCCCATAGGCTTCCTCGTGTTCCTCATCTGTACGTTCGCCGAGCTGAACCGCGCGCCATTTGACCTTGCCGAAGCCGAATCAGAGTTGAACATGGGTTTCCACCAGGAATATTCTTCCATGAAGCTCGGCTTCTACCTGTTTGCTGAGTACATTAACTTGTTCGTGAGTTCGGTTATATTATCCACCCTGTTCTTTGGAGGATACAATTTCCCGTTCATGGATGCGGTGCAAGGCGCCGTGCCGGAGTGGCTGTTTGTAATTATCTGTGTAATGGTGCTGCTGACGAAAGCGGTAGGTTTCATACTCTTCTTCATGTTCGTTCGCTGGACGCTTCCGCGTTTCCGTTACGATCAGCTGATGAAGCTGGGTTGGAAAACGCTGATACCAATAGCACTCATAAATATGGTCATTACCGGTATAGTGGTGCTGGCCAGGATGAAGTAGAAATGGCATATGCTAACGATCCAACAAGTAACAGATACCATTGCCGGTTGCTTTAATGATAAGCCGGTGAAGAGGGTATATTTGTTCGGGTCATAAACTTGAATGATTTAAAATGCAGAAACTGACAAATAGGTCTGTACAGGTAGATAGAAGCCCGATGACATTCGGAGAGAAGATCTATCTTCCTGCCATAGCCAAAGGGCTGGGCATTACGCTCAGTCATATATTTAAGAAGAAGGCCACGGTAAACTACCCGGAAGAAAAAAGGCCCTTCAGCCCGGTATTCCGAGGCCTGCATGTGCTGAACCGAGATGAAGAGGGGCGTGAGCGCTGCACTGCCTGTGGCCTTTGCGCACTGGCTTGCCCGGCCGAGGCCATTACAATGGAAGCCGCCGAACGCAAACCGGGTGAGGAAAACCTTTACCGCGAAGAGAAGTATGCCGCCAAGTATGAGATAAACATGCTGCGCTGTATTTTCTGCGGCTACTGCGAGGAAGCCTGTCCCAAGGATGCGGTGTACCTGAGCGAGACCATCATGCCGGCCAGCTACAAACGCAAGGAATTCATCTACAAGAAGGAAGACCTGCTCATCCCTCATCCTAAAAAACAAGAAACCAAATAATAGAAAATGGTTATTCAAGAAGCATTATTCTGGTTCCTTACGGTAATGGCGATAGTTTGCGCACTAGGAGTTATTCTTAGTCGCAATCCCATCAGCAGCGTGCTGTTCCTCATTGCTACGTTCTTTGCCATATCCGGGCATTATATATTGCTCAATGCGCAGTTCCTCGGTATCGTAAACATTATCGTGTATGCCGGCGCCATCATGGTGCTGTTCCTGTTCGTTATCATGTTGATGAATCTCAATGCCGATACCGAACCCCAGAAAAACAGGCTGATACAGTTTGCCGGAGTCATTTCCGGCGGCATCTTGTTCCTGGTAGTGCTGGCGGCTATGCGCACCGTAGGGGGCACGGCGGTAGACCATACAACTACTGATATAGGACTTATTAAGAACCTCGGTAAGGTGCTGTTTACGCAGTATGTATTGCCTTTTGAGATAAGCAGCGTGCTGTTCCTGAGTGCAATGATAGGTGCTATAGTAATAGGTAAGAAAGAGTAACCCGCTCCACTCCCGGAATGGGAACAAGGAAGGGTCGAAATATAATTGTTAACTGCCTGATAGTCCCCGGTAGGGATTTAAGGTAAAATAAAGCTCCGCTGCGGCGGATTGGGGTATATGCCAATACAACATTATTTATTCCTGAGCATGTTGCTGTTTTGCATCGGCATTATGGGTGCCCTCATGCGCCGCAACGCAATTATAATATTCATGTGCATAGAGCTGATGCTCAATGCCGTGAACCTGCTGTTGGTTGCGTTCTCCAAGATGTACGCAGATGCGGCCGCGCAGATATTTGTATTCTTTATAATGGTGGTGGCAGCGGCAGAGGTAGCCGTAGGGCTGGCTGTGATAGTGATGATGTACCGTAAGGTACATTCCGTTGACATCAATATTTTAAATAGATTAAAACACTAACCCCTTGGTCCCCTGGTGGGGGACAGAGCCGGGTAGATAGATATTTGTTTATAAATCATCCGAAAGTCCCTGTAGGGATTTAGGGTAAAAAGCCCCCTTAGGGGTTTGGGGTAAATATGACCAACTTAGTTTACTTAGTGCCGCTTTTCCCGCTGATAGGTTTTCTTATCAACGGCATATTCTGGAAAAAGATGCCGAAGTCGGCGGGTGGTATTATTGGCAGCCTGGCCGTGCTGGCTTCTTTCTGCGTATCGCTGGGTATCTTCTTTGAGGTAAAGAGCCTTCCGGAAGGTACGGTGTTGCCCCCGGTGGAGTTGTTCAGCTTCATACAGTCCGGCTCGCTGAATATCCCCTTCAGCTTCCAGGTAGATGCGTTATCATCGCTCTTCCTGCTGATTATTACCGGCGTAGGCTTCCTCATTCACGTATATTCTACCTCTTACATGCACGAAGACGAAGGGATGGTGAAGTATTTCGCCTACCTCAACTTGTTCGTGTTCTCCATGCTGCTGCTGGTGCTCGGTTCCAACTACCTCATCATGTTCATTGGCTGGGAGGGTGTAGGGCTCTGCTCTTACCTGCTCATTGGCTTCTGGTTTAAGAACCGCGACTACACCAATGCCGCCAAAAAGGCATTCGTGATGAACCGCATAGGCGACCTCGGCTTCCTGGTAGGGATGCTGCTGGTACTGTTGAACTTTGGCACCTTGTCTTACCAGGAGTTTTTCAATGCACTGCCCACTACCCAGGTGGCCGGCAGCACCTACAACTGGATAGCGCTTTGCTTCTTTATAGGGGCTATGGGTAAAAGTGCCCAGATACCCCTGTACACCTGGCTGCCCGATGCGATGGCCGGCCCTACGCCGGTATCGGCACTCATACACGCCGCTACCATGGTTACTGCGGGTATATATATGATAGCCCGCAGCAATGCCCTCTACAACCTCGCTCCCGCCATTCTCGATTTCATAGCCATCATAGGGCTGGCTACAGCGCTGCTGGCAGCTACTATAGCTATTAAGCAATACGACATTAAAAAAGTGCTGGCCTACTCTACGGTGAGCCAGTTGGGCTTCATGTTCCTGGCAATAGGCGTTGGCGCATATACCACGGCTGTTTTCCACGTTATGACCCATGCGTTCTTCAAGGCGCTGTTGTTCCTCGGCTCGGGTAGTGTGATACACGCTATGGGAGGCGAGCAGGACATCCGCAAGATGGGTGGGCTGGGCAAGCACATGGCCATCACGCAGGGTACATTCCTCATTGGCTGCCTGGCCATTGCGGGCATCCCCGGTTTCGCCGGCTTCTTCTCCAAAGACGAGATACTCGCGGCCGTTTACGGGCACAGCCCCGTGCTGTTCGCGCTGGCGCTGGCCGGTGCCTTAATGACGGCATTCTATATGTTCCGGCTCTATTTCCTTACGTTCCGGGGCAAGTTCCGCGGCACGCACGAGCAGGAGCATCACCTGCACGAGAGCCCTGCGGCTATCACCATTCCCCTCGTGGTACTGGCGCTCCTTTCCATAGCCGGTGGCTATGTAGGGTTGCCTGCCGTTATAAGCGAGCACCATACACTGGCTACTTACCTGAGCCCGGTAGTAAGCAACATAGGGGCGCATCACCTGTCGCACGAGACCGAGTGGATGCTGATGGGCATATCGGTGAGCCTGGTGCTGGTAATGATTGCCGTAGCGTATAACGTAACAAAGAAAGCAAGCTTTGCGCCCAACACGGGTATTGCCAAAGTGCTGGAAAATAAATGGTATATAGATGAACTGTACGATGCCGTTATCGTTCGCCCGATGGCCGCGCTTTCCCGTTTTTCCGACAAGTTCGTGGAGCGAGCCGGTATTGACGGCCTGGTGAACGGTGTGGGGAAAACAGTGCGCTGGGGCGGCGACCGCCTTCGGCTGATGCAGTCGGGACAGGTCGGCTTTTACATTTTTGTGATGGTATTGGGTATGGTGGCGTTGTTCGCATTCAGCTTTATATTGACAAACTAATTAGGGGCAATAGCAAATATTGCAGAGCATTATGATCTTGACTTTACTCATATTAATTCCCTTGCTGGCAGGCGTTCTGAGCTTTGCAATGAGTGGCGGCGCTGCTAAGGGCTTGTCGTTGGCGGGTTCGCTGGCCACGCTGGTAGTGGCAATAATGGTGAGCATGAACGGGGTAGATTCCTTCAGTGTACCCTGGATACCACGCATCGGCACCAGTTTCAGCCTGGCGGCAGACGGCATGAGCGGTATGCTTTGCCTCCTCACCGCTATTGTATTGCCGGTGGTAATAGTGGCCAACTGGAACAAAGAGGTAGAGAATGCCCATTCCTTTTATGCATTAATGATGTTGTCGCAGGCGGGCCTTATGGGGGTATTCCTGGCATCGGATGCGTTTGTATTCTACATTTTCTGGGAGCTGGCGCTCATACCTGTATACTTCCTGTGCTCTAAGTGGGGTGGCGAGAAGCGCGTGCCCGTTACATTCAAGTTCTTCATTTATACCTTCCTCGGTAGTCTGATGTTGCTGGCGGCGCTCATTATACTTTCGCTCCAGACAACAGGTGCCGATGCATACTCCCTGGCCAGCATCAAAGCGGCAGGGGCTTCGCTCGACCCTACTACACAGCAGTGGCTCTTCTGGCTCATCTTCATAGCCTTTGCTATCAAGATGCCCATTTTCCCTTTCCATACCTGGCAGCCCGATACCTACGAGCAGTCACCTACTCCCGTTACCATTATCCTCAGTGCGCTGATGGTAAAGATGGGCTTGTTTGCTGTGCTCCGCTGGCTGCTGCCGGTGCTGCCACAGGGTGTTGCTTACTGGTCCGACGTAGTCGTTACCCTGTCTGTCATCGGTATCGTTTATGCGTCACTGCTGGCTATTGTGCAGACCGATATTAAGCGCCTGGTGGCCTATTCTTCCATAGCCCACATGGGCCTAATGAGCGCGGTGGCCTTCTCCGGCAGTGCGGTAGGCACACACGGCATTATGGTGCAGATGTTTAACCACGGCATCAATATCACCGGCATGTGGCTCATAGTAAGCATGATAGAAAACCGCTGGGGTACCCGCGATATGACAAAGATGGGCGGCATGGCAACATCCGCACCCAAAATGGCCATCGCTTTGGTAATTATCTCGCTGGCCAATATCGCGCTGCCGCTCACCAATGGTTTCATAGGGGAGTTCATGCTCTTCAACGGCCTGTTCAGCGGCACATCGCCTTATGCTATGACGTTTATGATAGTGGCGGGCCTGGGCATCATACTAGGCGCGGTATATACCTTGAACATGGTGCAGAAGGCGGCCTACGGCGAAGTAGCGCCTATGGTACACCAAAAGGACATCAGTGCCAACGAATATGTAGGGCTCGCGGTAATTATAGCCCTGATACTCGTACTGGGGGTATACCCTAAGCCATTGCTGGATATGACTGCGGCTGTAGCAGGGGTGGTAACGCCTTAGTAAGTGGAAAGGTTAATAGGTTGACAGGATAAACGGTCGGCTGATAATTAATAATAAAAGAAACCGGGTTAATCGTAATAATCCTGCGAATCCCGGTTCAAAAAAATGATATGAAAGCAATCATTGCTGCAACGATAATAGGAGTTGTCTTAATGTTTACCGGTATACTGGTAAAGGAAAAGAAAGGTATTGCCACTTTAGCCGCTATACTTTTCTTTTTGCTGCTGGGCGTCAATATCTGGGAGCTCTCCACGCTGGATGCCAACCAGCCACAGGCCTTCTTCAACAATATGCTCCGCATAGACCGCTACTCCGTATGGTTCAACACGCTGATGACTGCCTGTACCGTGCTCTACGTGATGCTATCGGGCAGGGAGATACAGAAGGTGGGCATTCACGTATCCGATTATTTCGCCCTGATGAGTTTTATGTTGGTGGGCTTGTATATGCTTTCCGGCTATAGCAATATGCTGGTCCTGTTCCTGGGTATCGAGATTATTTCCATTCCGCAATACATACTGGCGGGCAGCGACAAAAAGAATCTGAAGAGCAGCGAGGCCTCCCTCAAGTATTTCCTGATGGGTGCTTTTACTACGGGTATTCTCCTTATGGGTATCACCCTCCTGTATGGCGCGTCAGGCACGTTCGATATTGCCCGCTTCACCTTCCTGCAGGCCGATAGCCTCAACCCAATGGCGCTTTGTGGTATTATTTTCCTCATCATTGCGTTTGCGTTCAAGGTATCTGCCGCGCCGATGCACATGTGGACACCCGACGTGTACGATGGCTCGCCTACGCCCTTCACCGCTTTCATGTCTACGGTGGTGAAAGCGGCGGCCTTTATAGCCTTCATTAAATTGTTCCATATTTCGTTCAATTCGCTCAGCGGCCACTGGACTATGATTATAGCCGTGATAACGGCCGCCACATTGCTGGTGGGCAATGTTACTGCCGTCTTCCAGCAGAGCGTAAAGCGCATGATGGCCTATTCGTCCATTGCGCAGGCCGGCTTCATGCTGTTTGCGGTGCTTTCCATCAGCGCTACATCCTGGCAGGGCCTTATCATTTACGCGGTATCTTATACCGTAGCCACCATGGGGGTGTTTGCCGTGCTGATGAAGCTGAAAGATTTCACGTACGATGGCTTCAACGGCCTGGCGAAAAGGGAGCCGCTGCTGGCGTTTGTTATGACGATATTCCTGCTGTCGCTGGCCGGCATACCGCTTACCGGAGGCTTCATGGCCAAATACTTCATGCTCACCGCCGCGGTAGAGCAGGGGCAGGTGCTTTGGCTGGTGATATTCGCCCTGCTGATGGCGGCTATTAGTGTGTACTATTATTTCCGGGTTATTATAGCTATGTACTTCAAGCAGGGTAGCCCCGAAATGAGCAGCCCCGTTACCGCTGGCGACCGCCTGGTGCTGGTAGCTACGGCGGCACTGGTAATATTACTGGGCGTTGCGCCGGGACTGCTGTTAAAGTTCATTTAAAAGAAGATAGTTTTCGGGTGCAAAGGGCGGCTTCGGCGGCCCTTTGCCGTATTTAGCCCCTGCGTATTCCGTACCTTTGCGCTATGGTAAAACCGCTCCGGGTAAGGCCTAAAACTTACTCACAGCTGTGAATTACTTTTCCCCGATAAGTTAGGCTACTGCACTACTTTCGATGTGTACCTGAAAATGAAGCAAGCATGGATATCGAACAATTAATGCCGCACGTGGAAGCGCTGATTTTTGCCAGCGAACGCCCGATAACGCAGATAGAAATGACCGAAATGCTCGGACAGGCTTTTGAGCTACCGTTAGAAATAGAACGTATCAGCACCTGCATAGATGCTATACGCGAGAAATATGATGCGGAATATTATCCTTTCCAGCTCCGCGAAGCGGGCGGGGGATACCAGTTCCTTACCAAGAAGGCGTACCACAAAACCGTACTTCAGCTGAACGGGGACAAGTATATCAAAAAGCTTTCTACCGCGGCTATGGAAACGCTGGCCATCATTGCCTACAAGCAACCCATCAGCAAGTCGGAAATAGAATACATTCGCGGTGTAAGCGCCGACTACTCCATACAAAAGCTGCTGGAAAAGGAGCTGATAGTAATAGCCGGACGCAACGAGAACGCGGTAGGGAAACCACTCATCTATGCCACATCCAAAAACTTCATGGATTACCTGGGCATCAACGATAAGGAAGGCCTGCCGGAGCTGAAAGACATTGTAAATACGGAAATAGTAGTACCTACAGATGCTATTGAAGCGGTGCCGGAAGATGCCGGAACGCTGATGGTAAGTGCCGAAGGCAGCCTTCACGAAGGGGAATAGCAGAGATAGAAAGTAATATAGAGCCCGTTTCCTGTTAAGGAACGGGTTTTTTCTTTGCTGTTTGGTTTAGTAGTGTAAATTAGAGGTATAATTCAGTTTACCGCCATGAAGTGCCACGTGTTTTCTGCTGTTTTGGTTTGTGCCTGCCTGGGGACAGTAAGCGGCATTGCCCAAAGCAAGGCGGAGCGGCGGCAGGCGGAGCAGATGCGGGCGCAGCTCCAGAAGGATATTGAATACCTGGCTTCCGATTCGCTGGAAGGACGGCGCACAGGCACCGAAGGTGAGCGCAAGGCCGCTGCCTACATCGTGAAGCGCTACAAGCAAATGGGCATTTTCCCCCTGGAAGACATGTATCGCTATCACTTCAAATTCAACGGCGATAAAGAACCGGCCAACAGCAGCCTCATACGCATAGGCGATAACGCCCTGAAGATAGGCAAGGATGCCTTTCCCATGGCGTTCAGCTCCGATAAGCGCGCCTACAGCGAGATCATCCCCGATGTGATGGAGCAGAACAGCATATGGCTGCTGCCCCTCTACAAAGACTCGGCGGAAGCGGATAACCCCCACTTCGACTGGGAAAAGGCCGCGTTCGAGATGGCGGGCAAGGCCGCGAAAGAGTCGGCTACCGGGATATTGTTTTACGACCCCTACGATAGTAAATACGCACCTGAGTTCAACGGTAAGTCGGATATAGAGCAGAGCGAGATACCCGCCGCGTTCATCAGCTACAAGGCCTACCAGCAATACGTGATGTCGGTAATAACCGACAGTACCACCATCACCCTGCCGCTGGAGCTGAACCTGGCGGTAAAGCGAACCGATCGCTTCGGGAACAACATAGCAGCCTACATAGATAACGATACCACCTACACCGTGGTGCTGGGCGCTCACTACGACCACCTGGGCTATGGCGAAGATGGGAACAGCCTGCACGCCAATCACGCTACGGACAGGGCCATACACAACGGAGCCGACGACAATGCCAGCGGAACAGCCGCCATATTGGCCCTGGCGGATATGATAAAGAAGAACGGACTGAAAGGCTACAACTACATGTTCGTCAATTTTTCAGGGGAGGAACTGGGCCTGTATGGCTCCAAGGCCTTTGTAAAAGACCTGGGGATAGACAGCAGCAGGGTAGCCTATATGATAAACCTGGACATGGTGGGACGGCTGAACGATAGTACCCATGCCCTCACCGTGGGGGGCGTTGGCACCTCGCCCGACTGGGCGGCGTTCCTGGCTACGGAAAACAAGAATTTTAAAATAGTGACCGACAGCGCCGGTGTAGGCCCCTCCGACCATACCTCTTTTTACAACGCTAATATCCCCGTACTCTTCTTTTTTACCGGTACGCATTCCGACTATCACAAGCCCAGCGACGATGCGGATAAAATTAATTATCCCGGAGAGATACAAATTATCAACTATGTGTACTCGCTGATAGGTATGATGGATGGGAAGCCGAAGCCGGCATTCACTGCCACTAAGGCGCCGGCAGTAGGCAAGACCCGTTTCAAGGTAACGCTGGGCATTATGCCCGACTATACCTACCAGGAGGGCGGCGTAAAGGCCGATGGCGTAACCGACGGCAAACCCGCCGCCCTGGCCGGGGTAAAGGCCGGGGACATCATCATACAGCTGGGAGAGCACAAAATACAGGGCATGCAGAGCTACATGCAGGCGTTGGGCAAGTTTCAGCCGGGAGAGAAGTCTACCGTAACGGTAAAGAGAGGAGGCGAGGAGTTGGTTCTGCCTATAGAGTTTGGCGGGAAATAACCTTTTCAGCAATTTAATATTAATATTTAGTTGATATTGCATGGGGTGAGCGAAAAAACAAACGCTGCCGGGGCATACAACTGTCTGTATAAGTGATTATCTTTGAAGACTAACATTTTTAAACTTGGAAAAAACTATCCGGATGCGTAAACCGTACATGTTTTACACATTGGCAGTGTTGGCCCTATCTGCAGTGGCGTTCAATGCCTGCAACAAGCGCCACAATAACCTGGGAAGCAACGAAGACGAACTCCAGACTCCATATAGTGTTTATTTTTCTGATTCAGCAGGTATACTGTACAACACCAACAATGGTGATGTGATCAAAAAGCTGGTGTTCCCCGCAGATGGCTATCCGTCTCGCGCGCTGGCGGTTACGGGCCCCGCGCACATAGTGTGGGTGAAGAAGAACGCGCACGTAAGCATGGACGGCGGCGGCACCTTTGGCCCCACCAATCTGAACGTGAACCCGTTTGCATACAACCAGTCGGCTATACTGTACGCCAAAGACCAGGAGCGTGTTTACCTGGCGGGTTCTCAGGGCTACGGTGTTATCTACAACGAGAAAAATGGTGACCCAACCGCCTGGCAGATAGAGCCGGCTTCCGGCTTCGATAACGGCATTACCGGCGCCGTATCCATCACTTCCTACGCGCAGCTGCAAAACCTGGAGATATTCGGTTACGACGATATCAACAATCGCCTCTTTAAGAAAGACAATAAAGGAGATGCCTGGAGCGAAGTGTTCATTGACGTAAATAACTTCCCGCACGATGCGGTGGGTACGTCCTTCAGCCTGGCCGCTTACAAAAACGTACTGGTCGCCATCGACTCCTCCGATTCGCTGGGCGTATGGTACAGCACCAATGGCGGCGGCAACTGGTCGCAGTTTGCGGGTCTGCCGGCAGCTACCAAGATTGCTTTCGCGGGCGCACCGTTCAACGAGGAACTGTTTGTAGGCACCTACTACCAGGGCTTGTACCGCCTGCAGGCGGGTGTAATGGTTCCGGCTAATGAAGGACTGGAAGCAGGCATCATAGTGCGGGGCATTAAAGGCAAGTTGGAGCGCTACAAAAATGATGACGAAAAGCGCGTAGTGTACCTCACTACCAACAAGGGCATCTACCGCTCCTACGACATTGGCCGTAACTGGACCAAGATAAAGGACGGCAACTTTATTAACGTTTACTAGTATTTCAACCTTATACGAAAATCGGGCTTCCTTCTGGAGCCCGATTTTTTTGTACGGTATATTTATACGTTGTTGGCCTAGTCGCTATCCGGCAGGTCGGGGCTGAGGAAATCGCTTTCCAGCAGGTCGTTCAGGTTACGGCGTTGTTTTTTGTCCGGCCGCCCTGTTTTGCTCAGCCGCTTACCGGTGTAGAAGCTGGTGCCCAGGCGCTTATTGTGTTCTTTGTCTTCCTCACTGGTAAGGTCGGCATAGTGCTTTATGGCTTCTTCATAGCTCACCCGCTTCTGCAGCAGGGCGGTCACCTCTATTGTCCATTTCCGGCCATCGGCACGCACATCATAGCGGTCGCCCACATTCACGCTTTTGGCGGGCTTTATGTTGGCCCCGTTCAGTTTCACCTTCCCTTCGTCGCAGGCGGCGGTGGCCAGGCTGCGTGTTTTAAACAGCCGTATCGCCCACAGGTACTTGTCTACTCTTACTTTTTCCATTAGGAATGTCTCAAATATCGCCGCCTAAAGTTACAGAAGAAAATAGCTGTCATTAGCAACATCGGGATAATATATTAATTTTAAGTAGCTAAAGTCACGCATATGAAAAAGTCAGCCATTATTCTTACGTCAATAGTCATGCTCTGCTGTACTGTAACTGCCGGAGCGCAAAATTTTAAAGCAAAACAGAAGGAGCAGGTGAAAGCTATAAAAGCTGCGTTCAAGGCAAAAAAGGTAACAGAGAACGAGTACAACAAGCTGATGGACGAGCAGGAGATCATTAAGCAGACTATAGAAAAGTATGAGGTAGACAACTACCTGGACGCGCATGAGAAAAATGTGATACACGATAAGCAGCGCCGGGCGGCAGACCGCCTGCGCCGGTACAAAACCAATAGCGAACGTTACTAAGAAGTTCTCCCCAACCCGGCGCGCTACGGCGTGCATGTGCGTTTGTTTTCGCATTTTTACACCATGAAATGGCAAACGCTATACAGTACCCGGCGTACCGGTGACCCTGAGCGCAAGGATGCGAATCCCGACCAGATAAGGAACTCGTTCCTGCGGGATTACGACCGCATTATATTTTCTTCCGCCTTCCGCCGGTTACAGAACAAAACCCAGGTATTCCCCTTGCCCGGAGCTGTGTTTGTACACAACCGGCTCACCCACAGCCTGGAAGTAGCCTCCGTAGGCCGTTCGCTCGGTAAGTCGGTGGGCGATGAGCTGGCCAAGAGGTACGGGGCGGGCGATGAAGTATTCACCGAGTTCTACAAGTACGAGCTGCCTTCAGTAATAGCCGCCGCCTGCCTGGCCCACGATATAGGCAATCCACCCTTCGGGCATTCGGGCGAAGATGCCATAAGAACCTACTTCCGTGAGCTGGATGGTGAAACGAGAAAGATACTGGACCTCAACCTTACCCCCAATCAGTTCAAGGATTTTGAACTCTTCGAAGGGAACTCCAACGCCTTCCGGGTACTGACCCACAGCTTTAATGAGGGTATCGGCGGCTACCGCCTTACCTATGCCACACTGGCCGCCATAGTAAAGTATCCTTGCAGCTCTTCCGAAGGATTCAGCAAGAAGAGCATCAGCAATAAAAAGTCAGGTTTCTTTGATGCGGAGATACCCACCTACGAAGAGCTGGCGCGTACCCTGGGCATCCCCCGCAAGGATGGCGGTCATACCTACGCCCGCCACCCGTTCGTTTACCTTACCGAAGCGGCCGATGATATTTGCTACCGGATTATAGATTTGGAAGACGCCCATCGCCTGCAGATAGCTTCGCTGCAAACCATCAGAGATCTTTTCCTGCCCTTCTTTGAGCAGGAGCAGGACTATGATAATATTGCTTCGGTAACAAAGACCCTGGATAAAATAAACGACCACAACAAAAAAGTAGAGTTCATTAGGGCCCGATGGATAGGTCTGATGGTGAAAAAGCTCTCCGCCATCTTCATAGCGCGGGAAGTTGAGTTGCTCAGCGGCACCCTGGAGTGCGACTTGCTGAAATGCCTGCCGGAACGGGAGCAACTGCTGATTGACGCCATCAACGATTACTCGGTACAGAACGTGTACAACTACCGCTCGGTAGTGGAAATAGAAATTGCCGGTTACAATGTAATAGGCGGCCTGCTGAAGGAATTGGTACACGCGGTGCTTTTCCCCGGCCAAAGCAAATCGAAGAAAATACTGAAGTTGGTTCCGAACCAGTTCCCTATACAGAAAGATGGAGGAGACGTTTATAAAAATGTACAGTCGGTAGTAGATTTTATTTCCGGTATGACGGACCTGTATGCCATAGACCTTTACCGGAAAATTACCGGTATCAATATACCAGAGTTACGATAGCATGCACCCCCGAGAGCTGAGAATAGAAGACTTTACCTACGAGCTGCCCGATGAACAGGTGGCGAGGTACCCCCTGCCGGAAAGAGATGCTTCCAAGCTGCTGGTGTACAATGGCGGGGCCATAACAGAAGATACCTACCGGCACATAGCCCGGCACCTGCCGCAGCAGACATTGCTGGCATTTAACCAGACACGGGTAGTATATGCCCGGCTGCTCTTCCGCAAGGAAACAGGAGGGGCGATAGAAGTTTTTTGCCTGGAGCCGCATGGTCGATATGCCGATATACAGACGGCCATGATGCAGAAAGGTAAGGTATGGTGGCGGTGTATGATAGGCGGCGCCAGCAAGTGGAAGGACGGAATGATACTGGAGTTGCAAAACGAGTCGCCTTCGTTTACCCTGCGCGCAGGCATTGCGGAGCGCGAACCGGGAACCTTTACACTGGAGCTATCGTGGAACAATGAAATGACCTTTGCCGAAGTGCTGCATCATGCCGGCAAAGTGCCGCTGCCCCCATACCTGCACCGCGAAGCCGATGCGGGAGACAAAGAGCGCTACCAGACCATTTTCGCCCGGGAAGAAGGGAGTGTGGCCGCACCCACCGCCGGCCTGCACTTTACAGAGCGGGTCATGCAGCAGTTGGCCGACAGGGCCATACATACGGCATTTGTAACCCTGCATGTAGGCGCCGGCACCTTTAAGCCGGTGAAGAGCGAGACCATGCAGGAGCACGATATGCACGCCGAGTGGATAGATGTGCACAGCAACACAGTACGGCTGCTGCTGCACGGCCTGGACAATGGTATTGTGGCCGTAGGCACCACTACCCTGCGCACACTGGAAAGCCTCTACTGGATAGGGGCGAAGCTGCATGCTGGTGTGGAAGTAAACCTGGCCGGGCTCGCTGTTACACAATGGGAGCCATACGAGCTGCTGCTGGAGGTATCTGCGAGAGAGGCTTTACTGGCTATTCTCGCACACCTGGAAAACCATAGCCAGGAGCGGCTGCTCACCCGTACTCAAATATTGATAGCCCCGGGCTACCGGTTCCGGATGATAAGGGGACTGGTAACCAACTTCCATCAGCCACAGTCAACACTGCTGCTGTTGGTAGCGGCATTGATTGGTCCCGGGTGGCGCGATGTGTATGACTATGCATTGTCGCACCATTACCGTTTCCTTAGTTATGGCGATGGCTGCCTGCTGTGGAACCGTCAGCTCACGGAGAAGTGATACCCGATACCTTTCAGCGTAATGATCTCGATTCCCGGCTCAGCGCCAAAGTAGCCCCGCAGTTTACGGATGTACACATCCAGGTTGCGGGAATTGAAAAAAGAATCATCGCCCCATACCATTTGCAGCAGCACTTTACGGTCTATAGGTTTATTGCGGTGGCTGCACAGCATCTTCAGTATCTGCGCTTCGCGGTTGGAGAGTTTTATTACCTCATTGGTGGTGTGTAGTTCAAACCTGCCGGGGTAGAACCGGTAGCCTTTCAGCGCTATCTCGTCGGGCAGGGCGTCTACATCGGGGGTGTTGGCTTTCATGAGCCGTACCTGGTTTTCTATCCGCACTATCAGCTCTTCCATGCTGAAGGGTTTCTTCAGGTAGTCGGTGCCGCCGGAAGAAAAGCCCTTGATAATATCGTCAGGCTGTGTCTTTGCAGTCAGGAATATGATGGGGAGGTTGGGGTGTACGTTCCGTATGTGGTTGCCCAGGGTAAACCCGTCTACGTGCGGCAGCATCACATCCAGCAGGCATACATCGGGGTTGAAAGCGGAGATAGCTTCAAATACTTTGTTGCCGTTCTGGTTGTGCATCACCTCGTAGCCTTTCAGCTCCAGTGTTTCTTTTACAATTTTCGCGAGGAACATTTCATCCTCTACATAAAAGACTTTCTTTTTCATCATGTAACTAAAAGGTAAGGGTGAAGCGGCAGCCACCATCGGGTACGTTGGCCACGCTGATAGAGCCCATGTGTTGTTGCATTACCTGGGCGGCATAGCTCAGCCCCAGGCCATAGCCTTTGGCGTTGTGCCGGTTACCCGTGGGTACCCTGAAGAATTTCTCAAATACCCGCGCCGTATATTCCTCGGGTATACCCGGCCCGTTGTCGGTAACGGAAAGCTGTATGCTGTCCGCGGATTCGGTAAGCGAGATGCGTATTTCTACCGGCTTTACGCCATATTTTATGCTGTTGTCTATCAGGTTAATAAGCACCCCCTGGGTGTGCATCTTGTCCAGGTACGAGCTGAAGTCGGTTCCGGATATTTCCACCTGCACGGTAGCGTCGTGCTTCAGTAGTTTTGGCTGCATGCCCAGTACTACTTCGTCCACCAGCTGCTTCAGGTCGCAGGCTTCTTTTTGCAGTTGCAATTCACCTGACTCCAGCAGCGATGTGCTCAGCGCGCGGTTTACCAGTAGTTCCAGGCGGTTCATTTCCACTATCGCCATTTCCAGGTATTCCTTGCTGCGCCCGGGCTGTTGCAGCACATTAAAGTTGTTCAGCGCTTCCAGCGCCACCTTTACGGTAGCTACCGGTGTTTTCAATTCGTGCGACATATTGCTGATGAAGTCGTCTTTCAGGTGGGCGAGGCTCAGTTGCTTCTTCCATCCCAGGTACGTACTGCGGAATGCGATAGCGGTAATTACCAGCAAGAAAAGGATGAAGGCGGAAGGCACCAGCATTTTCCGGAGCAGGAAGGGTTGGAAGTCGCTTATCAGCACCCCGTGGTCGCTGGTAAAGAAATCGTTCGCTATCAGTATATTCTCTTTCTGGTGCAGGTAGCTGTCCAGCTCTACCCATGTAGCCGTAAATTCCCAGCCCTGCTTTTTCATGCTTTGATTGAACAGGTCGTTGAAGACCATCGTGTCGGTTCGGAATAATTGTTTTTCCTCATCGCGGGAGAGTTTTACGTTCTTCAGCAGCAGGGCTGTCGCTTTGCGGGAGGCCAGTGTTTGCGGCAGGCTGTGGGTGCTGTCGGCGGGGGTAGTGGTTTCCGGTGCGGCAGGTTGCACTACCGCGTGCAGCAGCAGCGAGTCGGAGATGTCGTCCTGCACGGTACTAAAGAGCCGGGTAATGTCTTGCTGCAGATGGTTTTTCTCCCGCTCGTACTGAGACATCAGCCAGTGGCCGCAAAGTGCCAGCAGCAGCGTAAAGCTCAGGGCCATCAGCGCTTGTATACGGCTAAGCTTTGCAGGTTTTGTGGTGTTCGTCATGCGTTACAATATTACTTTTTTGCCCGTTTACCATCCCTTACTTTAACGATAATTAACATTAATTACCCCTGCGTTAACCTGCTTACAGCGGGCATCCGGCTAGTTTTGGTATCCTGATTTCTTCCGCCCTGCACAGACGGTTATTCCTTCGTCTCACGCAGGGTGCCATTTTGTTAAAAAAAGAAAAGTATGAACTACCGCAGCGTCAACAACATTACCGGCTGGCTTACAGCACTGGCAGCATTGATAGTGTACCTCCTTACACTGGAACCCACCACCAGCTTCTGGGACTGCGGCGAGTTCCTTGCCTGTGCGTACAAGCTGGAGGTAGGGCATGCTCCAGGTGCGCCATTCTTTATGATGATGCAGCGCCTGTTCAGCTTGCTGGCGGGTGGCGACCGGCAGCAGGTGGCGTGGTTCATTAATGCGGAATCGGCGGTGGCCAGTGCCTTCACCATTCTTTTCCTGTTCTGGACCATTACTCATATGGCGCGCAAGCTGGTAACCCCCGCCGGTGGCGGGCTTACCGGCACGCAGGTGTGGCTGGTGATGAGCGCAGGGCTTACCGGTGCGCTGGCTTATACCTTTTCCGATACTTTTTGGTTCTCGGCGGTAGAAGCCGAAGTGTATGCTACCTCTTCCTTCTTCACCGCCCTGGTGTTCTGGGCCGCCCTGAAGTGGGAAGAGCAGGCCGGGCAGCGCCATGCGGACCGCTGGCTGGTGCTGATAGCGCTCCTGGTAGGTATTTCCGTAGGCGTACACCTGCTGAACCTGCTGGCGATACCTGCGGTGGCTATGGTCGTATATTTCCGCAGGTACAAACCCGGCGCCAGAGGAATGGCTGCGGCCCTGCTGGTGGGGGTAGCCATACTGGCGTTTGTACAATTTGGCGTGATACAATACCTGCCTATTTTCGCGTCCCGGTTCGACCTCCTGTTTGTCAACACTTTTGGCCTGCCGTTCAACAGCGGGGCAATCACATTTATGTTATTGCTGCTGGCAGGGCTGGTCGCCGGCGTAGTTTGGGCGCGCAAGTCAGGGCGTTATATACTGCACCTGTCGCTGGTAAGTATCACTTTTATCATTGTAGGGTTTTCCAGCTACCTGGTGCCCATCATCCGCTCTACGGCCGATACCCCGGTAGATATGACCAACCCCGACAATGTAATGAGCCTGGTGAGCTATGTGCAGCGCAGCCAGTACCTGCAGCAGCCCCTGCTTACAGGCCCCGATTTCAACAGCCAGGTAACAGGCACCGAGAAGAAAGGGGCCGTATATGCGCGGGTGCAGCGCAATGGTGCCGACCACTACGAGCAGGTAGACGATAAGGTGAACTATACCTATGCTCCGGGCAGCACCCGTTTCTTTCCGCGCATATGGAACGCTGATGAAAACCACGCACGCTTTTACCGGGGCCAACTGGGCCTGGCCGAAGGGGAAAGCCCATCATCAGCCGATAATTTCTCCTATTTTTTCAACTACCAGTTGGGGTGGATGTGGTGGCGCTACTTTATGTGGAACTACTCGGGCCGGCAGAACAGCTACCATGGCCACGGCAATGCCAAGAACGGTAACTGGATAACCGGTTTGCCCGCGCTGGACAAACATAAGGTAGGCGATATGGATGCCATGAGTGCCCCCTACCGATACAACAAGGCCCGCAATCAATACTACCTGTTGCCGCTGGCACTAGGGCTCGCGGGCGTGGTCTATCACTTCAGGCGGGGTAGAAACGATGCCATCGTCACACTCGTGTTATTCTTCTTCACAGGCATCGCGATAGCCATTTACCTCAACATGACCCCGCTGCAGCCCCGGGAGCGCGACTATGCTTTCGCCGGCGGCACCTACGCTTTTGCGGTATGGATAGGGCTGGGCGTGCTGCTGGTGCACCAGGCCGCCGGCAGGCTGGTGAAAGGTGGAGCGGGCGTGGCGCTGGCAGTGGTGCTCTGCCTGGCCGCCGTACCGGCGCTGATGGCCCGCGAGGGTTGGGACGACCACGACCGCTCCGGAAGAACACAGGCATGGGCCAGCGCTTACAATACATTAAACTCCTGCGCCCCCAATGCCATCCTTTTCTGCTCAGCCGATAACGATACGTACCCGCTTTGGTACCTGCAGGAGGTGGAAGGTGTGCGCACCGATGTACGCGTTATCATCACCGAACTGCTGGGTACCGACTGGTATATAGACCAGTTGCGCTACCGGGTGAACGACGCCCCGCCCGTGCCGATGGCCTGGAGCTACGACGACTACAAAGGTGGCAATCACAACTACGTACCCTTCTATGCCGCCCCTGCCCTTAACCAGGAAACTTACTACAACCTGGAAGAGGTGTGCCGGTTCATCAACAGCACCGACGAGCGCAACAAGGTGCAGAGCAGCTCCGGAAGCAGGATGAATTACCTGCCGGTAAAGAATATTTCGCTCTCAGCCCCGGGCAAAGACGAGATTGTAAAAAACGGTTGGTTGGCCGATACTTCCGGAGTGGAGAATGAAGTGAAGTTCACCATTGATAAGCAGCACCTCTTTAAGAACGACCTTGCCATACTACATATTATAGCCGCAGTAGCAAAGGATGGATGGAAGCGGCCGGTGTACTTTAATGGTTCCTACCCGGGCAATGGTAACCCGCTGGGTATGGGGCGATACCTGCATATGGAAGGCATCAACTACCGGTTGCTGCCCTTTACGTACAGCGCCCTGCCCGCCAGGGCGCTGGATGCGGGCCCGGTGAATATAGAGCGCTCGCTGGAACTGCTAATGAACGTGTACCAATGGGGCGGAGCGGAGCGGAAAGACATACACTTTGACGACAAGCACACCGTTATGATGATATCGTACCGGATAATAGCTACCCGGCTGGCCGAAGCACTGATAAATGCGGGCCGCCGGCAGGAGGCTATACAAGTGCTGGATAAGGTAAACACAAGCCTGCCAGCACACAATTACCCTTACGATATGGCGGCCTGCTATATGGCCGCCGCCTACTACAATGCCGGCACTACTGAAAAAGCCCGGGAAATGGGCGAGGCCATAGTGCAGCAAGCCACGGATGATATAAAGTGGGTAAGCACTCTGGGCGAAGAGCAGCAGCAAGGGGTGGCTACAGATGTTCAGTCGGGCCTCTCGCAGATAAACCTGCTGGCGGGAGCCGCACGCGATGCGGGCGATACGGAATACGCCGGGCGGTGGAACGGACAGCTGCAACAGCTCTACAACAAGATGCTCCCCCTGCTGGAGGCGGGAAGGTAGCCTGCTGCCGTGCCGATTGTGTTGCCGATGCTGTACATTTGTGCTATGAGAAAGCTGTTATTGTTATTACTGGTAGCCGCAGGCTTCAGCGCGGCGGCGCAGAAGGCAGAGCCCCTGAAGGACAATCCTAATGCACCCTACCTGAAGCAAAAGACGCTGCCCGCATTTGACGTGCTGTACCTGAATGGCAAAGACACGTTTCACACAAAGGACATACCTGTAGGCAAGCCTTCCGTAATAGTGTATTTCAGCCCCGACTGCGACCATTGCAAAAAAGTGATCAGCGCCATGCTGGCGCAGATGGACAAGATGAAAGACGTGAATGTGTACTTCATGACCTTTATGCCCGTAATAGCGCTGGAGATATTCAACCGGGGCTATCACCTGGAGCGGTATCCGTCGGTAAAGCTCATAGGCCAGGACTTTAAGATGTTCTTCCCCGAGTTTTACGGCGTTAGCTCCGTACCCAATGTGGTGCTTTACAACAAAAACAAAAAATTCGTAAAACTCTGGAAGAACGATGTGACCATGGAAGAGATAGTGGCCGAGCTGAAACGGGCGAAGTAGGCAATACTACGGCTATTGCAGAGTTTGGTATATTTGATGAGCAAGGCCTGCCCTTCAAATGACGACAATCAAGGAAATACATATAGCCGGACGTCGATTTATTCTTGACCGTTTTTGTTCCGGTTATTTGGCCGACATCATCTTTCCCTACCTGGATAACAAAGGAATTATTTACTTTGAACAGGATGAGGTCTCTTTTACAGGTAGAGATGCCTATGAATTGAAAAGTGCTTTGTCAGCTACGCTCAAAGAACTACTCGGAAAAATGTACACAGAGCCGGACAAAGACGATGTTCGGAATCATCCCTCCAGATACAAGAAGATAAGGTTCAATGGTGTAAAATATACACTGAACTACAGGCTTTCTCCTACAGACAGAGTGATGTTTATTATTAATCAATTGGCGCAGGTTATCTCTATGGAAGGTGCCAGTAGAGCAACAGTTACATTATATCTGTCAGATAACGCAAGGCAAAGCAGTACCACGGTAAATGAATCAATCCCTGATATCTCAGTAATTCAAATAGAGAGTCCTCACGGAAAGAAAGCTATACGCAATAAGACCTATAGAAAAGCAAACTTATTCGATGATCTGTTTTTGCTAATTGACTTCCCCTTCGTCTATTACTATTCTTTCAGAGAAAAGCACGGAATATACTTTGGGAAATTTGATGCATTGTTGATTTATTGTTTTGCAGCCGCAATGCTGTCTCTCGAGTATATTCCTATCCAATATCCCAAAAGAATCCCCGTTCTCCTTGGCGTTTATCTTCTGTTACGTTTCTATCGGAATGGCAGCGTAACCAGACTTAAACAAATGTATGATGGTTATCGTTCAGGCTTGGTATTTGGCCTGAAAATGTATTCCCTGCTATTGTTGCTGCTATTAATGTTTGTGATATTTAAGCATATGGCGTTAGGATTAGCGCACTTCACATAACACAAATACCCTATCCATTCGTCCTTCATTTTCCACATTCCCTCTTAAATCATCCTCCAAAGTGTAAATTTGCCGACTATGCGTCAATATTTGGAGGGTTTAAACGAGCAACAGAAGGAAGCAGTAGAACACCTGGAGGGGCCACTGATGATCATTGCGGGTGCGGGCAGTGGTAAAACAAAAGTACTGACTACCCGTATCGCCCACCTGATGCACAACGGCGTGGATGCATTCAACATACTGGCCCTGACCTTTACCAACAAGGCCGCCGCCGAAATGAAGGAGCGTGTGGAGCACATACTGGGCAACTCGGAGGCGCGGAACCTGTATATAGGTACTTTCCACTCGGTATTCGCCCGCATTCTGCGCGCCGAAGCCAGCAAAATAGGCTACCCCAGCAACTTCACCATATACGATACCGACGATGCCAAGGGCATCATAAAAGACATAGTAAAGGAGCTGCAGCTCGACGACAAGCATTACAAGCCCTCCTACGTATACAACCGCATATCGGCCGCAAAGAACAGCCTGATAGGCCCCGAGGTGTACCGACAGGACAACCACATACAAACAGAAGACGCCCGGAGCAGCCGCCCGATGATGGGCGAGATATATGCCCGCTACGCCAAAAAATGCTTCCGCAACGGCGCTATGGACTTCGACGACCTGCTTTACAAAATGCACGAGCTGCTGCATATGATACCCGAGGTGCTGGCCAAGTACCAGCACCGCTTCCGGTATGTGCTGATAGACGAGTACCAGGATACCAACCTGGCGCAATACGCCATCATAAAAATGCTGGGTGCCGTGCACGAGAACATATGCGTGGTGGGCGATGACGCCCAGAGCATCTACTCGTTTCGAGGCGCTACGGTGCAGAACATCCTCCAGTTCCAGGACGACTACGAGAACGTACACGTGGTGAAGCTGGAACAGAACTACCGCAGTACCCAGAGCATACTGGAGGTGGCCAACAAGGTGATTGGCAACAACCAGAACCAGATACCCAAGGCCCTCTGGACCAGCAACGACCTGGGCGAAAAGATAAAGCTGGTGCGTACCATGACCGATAACGATGAAGGCCGCTTTGTAGCCGATGCCATCACGGAGCAGAAACTGCGCAACCACTACCATAACAAGGACTTTGTCATCCTCTACCGCACCAATGCCCAGAGCCGCTCGTTTGAAGAAAGCCTGCGCCGCATGAACATCCCGTACAAGCTGGTGGGGGGTGTGTCGTTTTACCAGCGGAAGGAGATAAAGGACTTCCTGGCGTACCTGCGGGTAATTGTAAACCAGCAGGACGAGGAAAACCTGAAACGCATCATCAACTATCCCGCCCGCGGCATTGGTAAAACCTCCATAGACCGGATAGTGGTTCGTGCCAACGAGCTGGACAAGACCTTTTGGGAAGTGATAGAGCAGCCGGGCCTTTCCGGCGTGCGCGGCTCCGGCGGCAACGCCATAGAGGGCTTCGTAATGATGATACGCCACTTCCAGACCATGTTGGAAAAGCAGAACGCTTATGACGTGGCCTTTGCCGTAGGCAAGCACACCGGCCTGGTGAAAGAGCTGTATGACGATAAGAGTGTGGAAGGCCTGGCCCGCTATGAGAATGTGCAGGAACTGCTGAACTCCATTAAAGAATTTACCGAGACGCCCGATGAAGAGGGCGAGCTGCACGACAAGAGCCTGGGCAGCTACCTGCAGCAGATAACCCTGCTCACCGATGCTGACCAGGATAAAGACGAGAACGTAGATGCCGTAAAGCTGATGACGATACACGCGGCCAAGGGGCTGGAGTTCCCCTGCGTATTTGCCGTAGGGCTGGAAGAGAACCTCTTCCCCAGCTCTATGAGCCTGTACGACCGGGCCGACCTGGAAGAAGAGCGCCGCCTCTTCTACGTATGCGTAACCAGGGCCAAGGCCAGGCTGTGGGTTACCTATGCCAATAGCCGCTACCGCTTTGGCAACCTGGTGCAGAATGAGCCCAGCCGCTTTATAGACGAGATACCGGAACAGTACCTGGACCGCACCTTTACCGGCTCGGCGCACAAGGCAGTGGGTTCGGTAAGTGCGTTCGGCAATACCGTCAACCGCCCTTCCCAGGATCGCATGCCCTCCCTGAAAAAGCTGGCCGACAAGCTGAACCAGAAAGCGCCCCCTGCCCATAAGCCATCTGCCGACTTTGCGGCCGATGACCCTATGGCCATGGAGGTGGGTATGCAGATAGAGCACCAGAAGTTCGGCTTTGGAACCATAAAAACACTGGAAGGCGGGGCCAATAACCGCATAGCCGCCATAGAGTTTGGAGACGGCCACGGCGTTAAGAAGATCATGCTCAACTTTGCCAAGCTGCGCATCGTTAAATAATGTCTTTTTTAACAATGGCGCAATACAGAAAATACCTATATTACAAGGGCATTCCCGTAGCCGCCATAAACTGGTACGCTATTTGGAAGAACACCCCTTGAAAAAAAGTACGTAAATGAAAAACCTCCTGAAAGGCATGCTGATGGCCGCTGCCGTGCTGGCCACCACGAATGTGGAAGCGCAGAAACTCAACGATTACATTAATAAAGCCAACGATGCCCTGAACGGGAAAGGCAACGGAAGCGGCAATGGCGGATCGCTGGGCAGCCTTAGCAACAACGAAATAGTGCAGGGCCTGAAAGAGGCGCTGAATGTGGGCACCAAAAATGCGTCCGGCCGCCTGGCCAATGTGAACGGATACTTTGGTAACCAGCTGATAAAAATACTGATGCCTCCGGAGGCCAAGAAAATAGAAACAACCTTGCGCTCCCTGGGTATGGGCCAGCAGGTAGACAGAGCTATCCTCTCTATGAACCGCGCTGCGGAAGATGCCGCTACCAAAGCGGTGCCCATATTCGTGAATGCCATTACCAGCATTACCATACAGGATGGGCTTTCCATACTGAGAGGGGGTAGCGGCGCGGCTACTAACTTTCTGAAAGGCAGAACCACCGCCTCGCTCACCCAGGCGTTCCGCCCGGTTATCAATAATTCCCTGGGCAAGGTAGGCGCTACCAAATACTGGACAGAGATAGTGAACATCTACAACAAGCTCCCGACGGTACGCCAAAAAATAAATCCGGATCTGACCGGCTATGTAACCGAGCGCGCGCTTAATGGCCTGTTCGTAACTATCGCCGATGAAGAAAATAAAATACGCACCAACCCTGCCGCACGGGTATCGGACATACTGAAAAAGGTATTCGGCGCTAAATAAACAAATCGTTATCCCCGATTATTATACAGAATAGCAACTAATTTGCGCTAAAGACAACCAACTGCACTTTCCTGAATTAAAATGGACGCGACAATGACACAAGATGCGAACCAGCCAACCCTGGCCTCCTGGTGGGAATCACTTTCATTCCCCGGCAAACAACATTACGATTTATCTGAATCGGGCACGCTCATCAGCAAGCAGCATGGAAAAGAAAAGACCATAGCTACGCTCACGCCCAGTAACCACCTGGCCACCTTTCAGCAACTGGCCGAAAAGTATGCCGAGTTACAGAAAAGAGTCGCCGAGCTGGCCGAAGAATGGAACCAGGCGGAAGACAAATCGAAGCTGGCGGGAAAGGTAGAGCGGCTACGGGAAAACATACTGCACGCAAGCGTAGTGGGCGACCTGGGCGTATTGTGGGATAGCGTGAGCGATTGGGACAAGGTGATCCGCGAAATATCGGAAGCCAACTATGCCGAGAAGGCCCGCCTGGTAACCCGGGCTGAAGAGCTCGCCAATATGGAGAACTTTAAAGAAGGCACGCAAGCCTTCCGCGACCTGACCGAGGAATGGAAAAAAATAGGCTATACCGATAAGCAGCGCAGCGATGAGCTGTGGGCGAAGATAGAAGCCGCCAAAGATAAATTTCACGAGCGCAAGCGCCACCACCACGAAGAGACAGAAAAGGACATGCTGCAGAACCTGGACCTGAAACTGGAGCTGGTAGCGAAAGCGGAAAGCATGGCGGCATCGGAGCACTGGAAGCAAACCACAGAAGCCTACAAGCAACTGCTGGAAGAGTGGAAAAAGGTGGGCCCCACCATGCACGATAAGAACGAGGAACTGTGGGGGCGCTTCAATGCGGCCAAAAACAACTTCTTTGACCGCAAGCGGGCACACGGTGAGCGCATAGGCCAGGAGCAGGAAGAGAATTACGCCCGCAAACTGGCGCTGGTAAAAAAGGCGGAAGCCATGAAAGACAGCAGGGAATGGAACACCACTACGCAGGCTTTTGCCGAGCTGATGGAAGAGTGGAAAAAGATAGGCCGGGTAGGGCAGGAGAAATCGGACGAGATATGGGCGCGCCTGAACGTAGCCAAAGACCATTTCTTTAACAGCAAGCGCAGCTATTTTGACAACAAAGGGGTGGAGCAGGAAAATAATCTGCTGCAAAAGCAAGCCCTGGTGCAGCGTGCCAATGCCATCAAAAATTCGCACAACTGGAGGGAAGCTACCGAGGAGATGAACGAACTGATGGACGAGTGGAAGAAGATAGGCCCCGTACCCATAAAGGTGAAAGATACTATATGGGAGGAGTTTAATGCGGCGCGCAAATCGTTCTTCCGCCGCAAGGACGAGAACAGGGATAGGCACAAACAACTGCTGGAAAAGAAGCAGGGTCAGCGTATTATAGACACGCAGAACTTTCTGCATAAGCTGCAGGATGAGCTGGCTGATGAAGAAGCGAAGATCGCCGACTTTACCGAGGACATAAAGAACATAACACCCGGCCCGAAGGAAAAGCAGCTGCGCGAGCACCTGGCCAACCTGATAGAGGAGATACAGGCAGGGCTGGACGCCAAGCGAAGCAAGATAGAGAAAGTACGGAAGGAACTGGCGGAACTGGAAGGCAAGGAAGAGGCGCGGGAGACACCCGAAGCCACACCCGCTCCGGAAGAATAGAATGTGTATAATATACGAAACATAAGTAACGATAAAGAGGCTGCCCAATAGGCAGCCTCTTTATCGTTAGGTACTATCCGAAGCGTGTTTAGTTCTTCACTAGTTTGAAGTGGCGGCTGTAGTCGCCCTGCTGTATCGTCACTATATAGATAGAAGCGGGGAACTCGCTGATGTCGTGGTTCAGTTTGTGTTCGCCGGTGCCAAGCGTGTAGTTTTTGGTATACAGCACCGCCCCTTGCAGGTTGCGTACCGATACGCTCACTTTCGTTTGCTTGTTCAGCACCAGGTGTGTGTTAAAGTTGCCGCTGGCGGGGTTCGGGCTTATGTAGTTGTTTTCCTGTTCGCCCAGCAGTTCGTTTACGCTCAGTGCGCAACCCGGCACCCACCATTGGGTATCCAGCCAGGCAAGGCGGTCTTGCAGAAAGGTTTTAATGCGGGCTACTTCCGTAGCATAGTCAGCGGCGCCACCCATAGGCTCGTTCACCAGGTTCACGCCCCATATCGGCCATTTCACGAAGTTGCGTCCTTGAGCGGTGCCACCACCCTGTATCACATTCAGGGAGTCAGACATCGCATCCAGGTAGCTGAATATCATGGCGGTATCCAGTACGTTTTCGCGCAGGTAGGTGTAGCGGCACTTCAGTTCCGATACAAACAGGGTGTCGGTCATCAGGCGTTCCCACCAGAACGGAGGCAGGTAAGTGCTGGTGTCGCACGTGAGGCCATATTGGTATGCCCAGCCCGTGGTAGAAGATGCGTTGCAGTCGGCCGTATTATAGAGCGATAACTCCAACTCCCATGGCGGGCCGATGCGCAGCTTTTTCGATTTGTCTTTGTACAGGTAGGTGGCCTTGCGGTAAGCGTCTTTGCTTTTCATTACCTCGCTGAAGATGAGGTAATCGCGGAACCATGTTTTGGCTGCATAAGCACGCCAGCCTATATTGGTGTCCTGGTAGTTGCCGGAAGAAAGAGAATCTTCAAATTTTTTCATCCAGCCCTTTATGTAAGCGGTTTGCACGGGGGTGATGTCGTTATCGGCGGGCTCCTCGTAGCGGAACTTGATATTTTGTGAGCCGCTGGCGTATGGGGGCAGGTGCAGGCTGGCCCAAAACCCTTCGTTAGAGTCGTCTATGCGCAGTATGTAGCCGCCCGATATCTCCGGTTCGGCATTGTCGCCGGGTTGCAGTGTTGCCAGGTCCAGGCGGGCGGAGTCTCTTTTTATTTTCTCGCCAAACAGGTACACGCCCTGGTACTGGTCGCCCGTGCCTTCGTTAATGATCACCTCGCAAAGGCGCATGCGGCTGGCCCAGTAACCCATCTGGCTGTACAGGTACATGCCCGTCAGGTTGCGCAGCAGCGAGCGGTCGGTGTACGAGGACAGCAGTACCCAGTCGTTTTCGGCGGGAAAGCCCAGTACCGACACGTTCAGCGATGTGCCCAGCACATTGGCCCAGGTTTCTACATTGTACGACTTCTTCGCCGCCGATACCGAACCCCGGACTTTTACCCCTATTATGCTCTGGAAGGTAGGCGGGTCTGTAACCTGGTTTACCCCCGACGAATTATCAATAATATGCATATTGCCATCTATCTGGTTGCCCGCAATCGCCGTATTGGTCGTTATCCGCACGATAGGAAGATTGGATGCGGTGAGCTGAGCCTGCGCAAAGCCTGCCATAGCCAGGCCTGCGAGGAGGAGAAAGTAAAATTTACGCATGTTGTTAATTCTGTATGACTTATAAAAGTAGGACTTTTTTCAAAATTAAATTTTTATGAAGTTTTCCAACCTATTATTATGGCAAATACGTCTATATTTGTAATCTTCCCTTCCCGCCAGAAAATATTTTACATTTATTTATGTTAACTAGCTTTTTTTAGTTGACTTTAATTTAATATTTTAGACATAATTTGTTCATACACACTTAATTTATGAAGAGACTTTTTACGCTATTAGTCATACTAGCTGCAAGTACGTTCAGCCGCGCTCAAGTGGTGATAAATGAGTATTCGTGTTCCAACCTCAATTCGTACCTGGATAATTACAACCAGTATGAGGATTGGGTGGAGCTCTACAACGCCGGCGGCACTACCGTTAACCTTACGGGCTACTGGCTGAGTGATGACGCTAACGATGTACAGAAGTACCAGATACCTGCGGGTGTAACCATTAATCCCGGTGCCCGTCGTATGGTTTTTTGCAGCGATAGGAACATTGTAGCGGGTGGCAACATCCACACATCCTTTAAGCTGAAGCAGACACGCGGTGAAAAATTTGTTTTTGCCGACCCTGCGGGAAATATCTTAGATTCTACATCTCTGTACCGCACCTATGTGGGCCACTCCCGCGGCCGCACTACGGATGGTGCTCCTTCCTGGGCGCTTTTCGCCACGCCTACACCCAATGCAGCCAATGCCAACGCGCTCACCGGCTATGCTACCAAGCCTGCCTTTAGCGTGGCCCCGGGCAACTATACGGTAGCGCAAAACATTGTGCTGAGCAGCCCCGACCCCAATGTGTCTATCTACTACACTACCAATGGTACCGTGCCTACTACTGCTTCTACGCTTTACACCGGCCCTATCAACGTAGCGGTTACTACGGTAATAAAGGCGCGTGCCTTCAGCACCAACCCGCTGATAGCCCCCAGCTTTGTAGAAACCAATACGTACCTGATAAATGAAAATACCACCGTTAATGTTCTTTCTGTAACGGGTAACTACAACCAGCTATTTGCCAGCGGGCAGCAGCAATATTCTTCCCTGGAGTTCTTCGACAAGAACAAGACGTTCCAGTTTGAGGTAGAAGGGCAGGTGCGCCGCCACGGTAATGACTCATGGATGTTTCCGCAAAAGGGTATGCGCTTCCACGTAAGGGACGAGTCGGGTGTTAATGCCGATATAGATTACCCCCTTTTCAGCGGAACAACCCGCGATACTTTTGGCGTGATACTGATAAAGGCTGCAGGTTCTGACAACTTTGATGGTGGGCCTTTCCGCGCCGCGCACATGCGTGACGCCTTCGCGCAAACACTGGCGGAGCGCTACGCGCTGGAAATGGACTTCCGCCGTTACGAACCAACTATCTTGTTTATCAACGGGCAATACTGGGGGCTTTACGAAATACGCGAGCGCGTAGATGCCGACTATACGGAATACAACTATGGCCAGTCTGAAAAGAAGGTGGATATGCTCCGCTACTGGGGTGGCCTGAACGTAGAGTATGGAAGCGATACCGGCTGGAACAATCTTTACAACTTTATAATGGCCAATAACATGGCCAATGCCGCTAACTACAATCACGTTACACAGTACCTGAACGTGGAAAGCTTTATACAGTACTTCATCTTTAACCAATACCTGGTAAATACCGACTGGCTGAACTGGAACACCATGTGGTGGAGAGGCCGGGGCGGGCAAGGCGAAAAATGGCGGTACATTCTGTGGGATGAAGATAACATCCTGGACCTGGGGCAAAACTATACCGGGGTAGGTAATACCACGTATCAGAACGACCCCTGCGACCCCATCAGCATGTTCCAGAACAACTCGAATATTAAACACACCGACATGCTGGCCCGGCTGCTTCAGAATCCTGACTTCACAATGCTGTACAAGCAGACGTGGATAGACATGCTGAACGGCCCGTTCAAGTGTGAAAATATATTGTACCACTTCGACTCCATCCACGCTATCATTACGCCGGAAATGCAGCGGCAGTGTACCCGCTGGGGTGCCAATTTTGCCCAGTGGCAGAACAACGTGCAGTATGCCCGCAATCAGATTGTTGGCCGCTGTGCAGTGATCACGGGTAAGATTGATACTTGCCTGGACCTGCAGATGCGCAACCTGAAATGGAATGTGTTCCCGGCTAACATAGGTAAAATTGAGTTGGACGCCAGTACACTCAATCCATATCCGGGAAGCAAGCTCGTGATGTCGGATACGGTGCATACCCTGCAGGCGATTTCCACTACAGCCAACTGGATTTTCGACCACTGGGAGAAAACGGCCAACGGCAATACCTTTACGGTGAACAACCTCGCAAACCCGGTAACGTACGACTTTAACGACGACGACTCTATAACGGCCGTATTCGTTTATTATAATCCTGATTCCATTGAAGTGACTTTTGACGTAGACCCGGCTACCAGCGGCTACATAAGGCTGAATGGTACACAGATAGCCACCTACCCCACTACGCTCACCCTTAATAAGAACATCACCTACACCCTGGAAGCGGAACCTATCTTCAGCTGGGGACTGGTGAACTGGGAAAAGAAACGCACGACCAGTGTGTTCTCACCGGATGATACTACCGTGAGCATCACCTACAACTTCAGCGAGAAAGATACCGTGATAGCGCACTTTGTATTTGTTCCTGATCCAGATTCCATCAATGTAACCTTCATCGTTGACCCTCCGGGAACCGGAAGCATTACGCTGAATGGTACCACGATACCGGCTTATCCGCAGACGCTGAAGTTAGACCGGTCCCAGGCTTACTCGCTGCTGGCACAGCCTATCGTGCCGCTCCACCGTTTCGTGAACTGGACCAAGTGGGATGCGATGAGCGTCTTTGCGCCGGTAGACTCTGATGAAGTGGTTACCTACACTTACCAGAACGAGGATACTGTTATCGCTCACTTTGTGCCTTTCCCTGATCCGGATTCTGTGTATGTGGTATTCGATGTATATCCACGGGGTAAAGGAACCATCCACTTCAATGGAGAATTGATTTCAGGTTATCCGCACAAAATGAAGCTGGATAGAAAATATTCCTACAGCCTGATGGCGAAGCCAATATTCAACTGGAGGTTTACTGACTGGACGCGCAACCTCTCCACTACCACTTTTGTGATGTCGGATAAAGAGGCTGACGTATCGTTCCGCTACGTAGACCAGGACAGCATAGTGGCTAACTTTACCGAGATACCACCACCGGTAGACGAGACCATTACGATACCTACGGCGTTCTCTCCTAATAAAGATGGCGTGAACGACCTGTTCAAAATTATGCCGGGTGTTGATGTACGCAGCGTAGACTTCCGCATCTTCAACCGCTTTGGCGAAGTAGTATTCCAGACCACTGACCCGAGAGAGGGATGGGATGGTACCTGGCGTGGTGCGCCGGTAGATATAGGTACTTACTTCTACCAGATAAAAGTGAATTTTGAGAACCCGCAGGGAACCAGAAAAGACAAAATGTTTAAAGGAGACCTGACACTCGTCCGGTAGAGCGTATTATGAGGAATAGAATTAAGATTGCATTACCCTTTCTTGTTAGCTTACTAATTATATCTTGCAAAAAGGAGCCGGGCCCTGGGGGCCTGGCTTCTGTAAAGGGAAAGGTGTATGCCTACGATTTTACTTCGGGTAAAACCCTTATATCAGAAGGCTACCTGGGAGAAATAAGAGTGTACATAGGGGCCGCGGATGGTAGCGAGCATTTTGATGATATACGCACCTCGTACGATGGCTCTTACCAGTTCAACTTTTTGCGCAAAGGCAAATACAAGGTATGGGTGTTTGCCAAGAGCGATACCGCGGTGCTGACTTCGCCGGAGGGCCAGCAGCACTTTATACAGGAGGTAGAAGTGACCGATAAAAAGGGTGAAGTGGAAGTTCCTGATTTTAAAGTAAATATTTAATGACAGAATACCTGCGGGAAGTACAGGGGGTGTTGCAACAGGCCGAAACCATCAGCCTGGAGGAAATGGACAGCGTAAAGCTCCTGAACCGGATAGACCGTAAGTATGTAATGCACATCAGCCGCCTGCCGGAGATAATGCGCAACATACTGGGTGAGTACCGGGTACTGGATATTAATGGCACGCGGTTATTTTCGTACAATACTATTTATTTTGATACGCCCGGGCACCAGTTTTACAAAGACCACCACAATGGCCTGAACAACCGCGTAAAGGTGCGTTGCCGTCAATACCTGGACAATAACCTTTCTTTTTTTGAGATAAAGAAAAAGTACAAAGGCTACCGAACCGACAAATACCGGAAGCGCGTAGACAACCTGCTGCAGGAGCTTACAGAGCCGGAGTATGCGGTAGTGAAAGAAAAGTATGCCAAGCACAGCGTGGAGCAGCTAAACCTTAGCCTCCTCAATTCGTTCAACCGGATAACGTTTGTCAGCAAAGCGCTTACAGAGCGGTTCACCATAGATCTTTCCCTGCAGTTTGGTTACAACGGGGATTCTGTCGCCGTTGATAAGGTAGTGATTATAGAAGTGAAGCAGGACAAGACCAACCTGCACAGCGCCATTATTAAAGAACTTAAAGCACAGCGCATCCCCCCCGGGAGCATTAGTAAATATATCCTCGGCATCACCCTGATAAAGAAGGACGTAAAGCACAACGCCTTCAAGATGATCTTAAGCAAAATCAACAAAATTCAAAATCTGTATGGAACAAGTTTTAACGGAAGGCTTGCTGGAGGGTAAAGACCTGGGATTTAGTGTAATGGAACTATTGGTACGCTTTGGGATTAATATCCTGGCGGTATTCATGCTGGTACGGGTCATCTACTATCCCCGCCACAAGAACAAAGACTTTTTATTTACCTTCTTCCTGTTCAACTGTCTCAACTTCCTTATCTGTTTCCTGCTCAGCGCTACCAAGATTAAGATTGGTTTTGCGTTCGGGCTCTTTGCGATATTCTCTATTATGCGATACCGCACCGTGGTAGTGCCCGTGAAAGAGATGGGGTATTTCTTTGTGTGTGTATCGATAGGTATTATTAATGCGCTGGCTACGGTAGACGATAATTTCGTTATCCTCATTTGCTGCAACCTGTTCATTCTTGTCCTTACCATTATTCTCGATAGGTTTATCAACCTCACTCACGAGAACGTAAAGGAGATGGTGTACGAACGTATAGACCTGATACACCCCGACAAACGCAGCGATATGCTGGAAGACATCAACAAGCGAACCGGCCTGCCTGTACACCGCGTAGATATTATCCGCATCGACTTTTTGAAGGATGTAGCGGTAATACATTGCTATTACTACTCTAAAGAGAATGAAACCAAAATGGCTGGCGTAATAGATGATGATTAATGCGTGAGCTCTGCAATTACATATTAGTTACATCGTTGTTGCTGGTGGGAGTTCCCGCAGTTCCAGGCGCGCAAACGATTGCCGATACCCGCCTGCGGCTGAATGCCGGGGTAAGTTATGAACCGGTAAAAAAGCTGGAACTGACCGGCCGCTACCGGCTGACTACCCACCAGGGAGGTACTGAGTTTCTGCGCAGTATGTTTTCGTTGAGGGCCAGTTACAAAATTGCCAGGGGATGGGAGGCTGGTGCCGAATACCGTTACAACACCTCCTACCAGCAAGACTATCACCGCTACTTTGTGTTTACACGAGTAAAGTATGGGATAGATAAATTTGACATCAGTTACCGGCTGCGTTACCAGCAAGACCAGGATTACTTTGATGCGGAATACCTGGAAGCATACCCCGCTGAGCGTGTACTCCGCAACCGGCTGATGGTTAAGTATGCATACAATAAGAAGTGCGATGTATATACCTATGCTGATCACTTCAGCGAACTGGAGGATGGCGGACTATCCCCCTTCCGTGTGCGCTACGGCGCAGGAGTTCAGTATCTCTACAAAAAGCGGCACGACATATCACTGGAATTTTTTATCAACGACGGCTTCAACCGGAAGCGCCCGCAGAACGTTGCGGCAATAGATGTGTCTTACACTTATCTCCTCAGTAAGAAATCTAAGAAGAAGAAAAAGAAGAATTAGTACTCTTAAAATTCTCTCTATTAATATTGGGTTAATAAACAGCTAGTGTTACTAAACCTCAAGGGAAGGCATGTCTATCCCGTAAGTTTTTTTAAATCAAGCAAATACCCATAGATAATATATAAATACTATTATTTTTAGTAATATACCATGCCCCTAATATTTTTTATTATTAGTTTTAACCAACAACTAATCCTGTAAGCTATCGGTTTAGCTGTTTGCATATATTCAGCTGCAAATAATTAATTAAGCACAATATTCATAAATAGAATAGCAATATGAAACACCGTATACTTCTAAACTCCTTAAGGAAAAGAGTAATGGGTTTGGTGGCGCTGTCATCACTCTTTGTCTATCGAAGCGATGCACAGTGTACAGCTACCACAGCCAGTACACCTATTAATGTAAACACCACCTGGCAAACCATCAGTTCTACCTCTGTGGTGTATCACCAGTTTACGGCTATTGCCGGTTGCCAGTACACCTTTACCTACTGTTCCAACGGGGGGAGTTATAGTGGCGACCCCTACCTTACACTGACTGACCTGAGCAATAATCCATTGGCATGGAACGATGATAATTGTGGCTTAGGCTCTCAATTAAACTGGACTTGTACTTCTACGGGTCAGTACCGGATACACAATACCAATTTTGGTTGCGGCGGTGCGGTCTACACCCGCACGTTGGCGTATTGGTCTAGCTGTAACCCGGTATGTTCGGGTCAGCCTACCGCCGGTGCCGCCACCGCTACCAAGACGAATTATCTTTGCCAGGCTACGCCTTCGTTGAACCTGCCAACAGTTATGGTATCCGATAGCATGCAGTTTCAGTGGCAGGTGAGGCCGGTAGGTGGAACTACCTGGACCAACCAGAGCGGAATTTTGGCCACTCCGGCTTACACGGTTACCACTCCTATCACATCAAGCTATCAATATCGTTGCTGGGTTAAGTGTCTTCCCTCTAACCTGACGGATACCTCCAGCCCCGTTACTATCACCGTAACGGCCAACCAGCTAACTCCCAATACAACCACGGCGTTATGTACGCCTCCCAACGATCAGCCGCTGACCATTTCCGCGCCTCCGCTGCCGGATACGTTATTC
This sequence comes from Flavipsychrobacter sp., assembly GCA_016786665.1. Lineage (GTDB taxonomy): Bacteria > Bacteroidota > Bacteroidia > Chitinophagales > Chitinophagaceae > MKUN01. The sequence continues at coordinate 923 of JAEUVZ010000018.1, read as the reverse complement.
TCTGAGAACTTCAATGGTACTTCTCATTCTATGTCGGTAACTACAAGTTCCAACGCGGCGGGTACCGGCTGGATAAAATCGACCAGTGGAAGCCAATATGACAATCAGTCGACAGGATTAACATTTACGAGTGGCAGTGGTGATTTTATGATTACCTACATGTACACCAACAATACCAGCAGCCAGACCTTCATGCAAACGCCCTCATTCAGCACTATGGGCTACACCACATTGAATTTGTCTTACCGCACGTCGTGGTATTACGGCACCACTAGTTGGCCTTCTCGCGTAGAGGTATCCACCAATGGAGGTACCAGTTGGACACCGGTTGGCAATAGCTATGGCGGCACGCAGGTGGGCGCTTACAATAACTTTACTACAATAACAGTAAACCTGGCCAGCTACCTGAACCAGGCCGATGTACGCCTGCGGTTTTATTCTGACTATGGACAGTATCAATACTGGAGCCGCACATGGGCTGTTGACGACATCGTAATTACCGGTGCTCACCCTCCGCTGGCGTATTCCTGGACTGCGGTGCCATCTACGGGTGCGGGCCTTCCTACAGGTGCGGGGACTCCTTCGCTGGGTAATGCTTCTATCATAGCCAACCCATCTCCCGGCAGTTATGTGTACACGGCCAATATTACAGGCCAGGCTCCGGGTTGTCCTTCTACTATGCCGGTAACGATCAATGTAGGTCCGAAGCCGAGCTCTACGATCAGCGGCGACGCCACTATCTGTAACGGCGGCACGACCCCTCTGACGGTGAACCTGGCGGGCGCTCCCCCGTACCAGCTGATATACAGCGACGGTACGGACCAGGACACGCTGAACAACATAACAACGACGAGCGTAACGATCCCTGTTTCCCCGAGCCAGAGCAGCGTGTACTCGATAGTAGGCCTTGCCACGCCGGTATG